>CAVQGA010000025.1:0-171663 GCA_963711915.1 uncultured Gemmatimonadales bacterium | reverse complement strand
TCATGGAAGCGGGACGGCGTGCTTCGTGTGCCGCCGTCCGCGCCGGCTATCGGCCTGGTTGAGATGGGGAAGCGACGACGCACGCCACGATCCGTCGGACCAGTGGCAGCACCATCAGCAGCGTTGGAAAGGCGACGAGCCATGACAGCGCCCAGGCGCCCGGCCAGGTCGCGAGGAACGCCGGCGTCGCGCCGAGGCTTCGGAGCGTCGAAATGACCGACACCACGGCCGTCATGAGGATGGACAGCACAAATGGCATCACGATCGGCGCATAGCGCGCCGGCAGTTTGCGAACCGCAATCATCTGATTTCTCTTGAGGAAAAGGACGCGTCAGTCACGTTGAACCTGCGAAAATCGGCATCGATCCCGACGGCGTCGGTTGATGCGTTGGTTCACGTGAAACGCTTACGGCGACCGAAAAACGGCGCGGCTGTTCATTATCCGCTCAGGTTGGAGTGGTTCAAGCTGGATCTGGTCGTTCGGTTTACAATCGTTCGAAGCGTGGCAGATTGCCGCGATCACGAAACTTTTCAATGGTTTGCACGTTGTGGATCGTTTCATATTTTGACTTTGAGCGAGAGCAAAGGACGGTGAGATGAGCGATAGGCCCGTAAATTCAAGGTTCGGCCGCAACACCGCACTGGCTGCGTTTGCGAGTCTGGCTCTGGCGACAGCTTCCGTCTCGCCCTCGTCTGCGGCGCCGGCCGGTTCGCCGACCGTCAGCGCGAACTCTGCGACATCAGGCAGATCAGCAGCGACCGATTTCAGCGCCGCCCGCCGCCACCGCTACTATCGCCGCGGTCCAAATGCGGCAGGGCTTGCCTTCATGGGCGTGGCGGCAGGTCTGATCGGAGGCGCGATCGCAGAGAGCCGGCGCCAGGAGTACTACGAGAATCGCTATTATTACGGCCCGGGTCCTTACTATGGCGGTCAGGGATATTATGGCGGCGGTCCCTATTACGGTCCGCGTGGCTACTATCAGCCTTATTAGGCACCTGTTCTCGCCGTAGCCCGGATTGCACGGAGCGTGTCATCCTGCGGCGCTTCGCGCCGACCCGTTGGCTCCGTCCGGGCTACGCGTCTCTGTGTTGCCCGACGGGCAAAACACCCGGCGGGCTGTCAACCCGCGCGCTATGAGACGAGCTAGCGACATTGAACGGCATGCTCGGGCTGTCGGAACAAGTTAGTTCGGTGTAGGATGGTGTCGCGAAGGAAAATTCACCCACGTATGGGATGAATGAGCCGCGCCATGGAAGAGAAATCTCCTCAAATGAGATTGGCACAGCCGCGGGGGACTGTGCTGACGAATATGGCCGTCGCAGCGTTGATAATTGCTGCGCTCTATTTCGGTCGTGAAATTTTTGTTCCCTTCGCGTTAGCAGTTCTCCTGAGTTTCGTTATGGCGCCCTTCGTGATGCGCTTACGTTCCTGGCGAATTCCGCGCACGATTTCTGTGCTGGTAGTCGTCTTCATCGGATTCTCGATCATATTTAGTCTAGGCGGTCTTATGGTTTCGCAGGCGACCCGGCTCGCCACCAAGCTGCCAGGCTATCAACAAACATTGAGCGACAAGATCGAAAGCCTGCGCGGCTTAATGGGCGGCGGTCTGGAACATTGGAGCAGGCGTCGACAGTTCTGAAAGAATTGAAGACAGAGTTGCAAAATGAGATGGGGCCGGTCGACCTGCTGACGGCGAACTCACCAGACAGCCCTCAGACAAGCCGATACCCATACCCGTTGAGGTAAGGCAACCTGATCCTGGTGCTTTGTCGACGTTTGGCGCAATCATCCAGCCCCTGATTTCACCTTTAACGACGACAGGGATCGTCGTGATCTTTGTTGTCTTTGTCCTGCTGCAACGGGAAGACCTGAGAGATCGGCTTGTCCGACTGGCCGGATCCGCGGATATTCAACGCACGACTGCGGCCCTGGACGACGCCGGTAAGCGTCTGAGCAAGCTCTTTCTTACCCAGATCGCATTCAATGCCGTGTTCGGTCTTGCAATAGGCTTAGGTCTTGAATTCATCGGTGTCCCCTCGGCTCCGCTATGGGGTCTGATCGCGATGATTATGCGATTTGTACCCTATATCGGTGCACTGATATCTGCGGTATTCCCTCTCATTCTCGCGGCGGCGGTAGGCTCGGGCTGGCAGATGCTGATACTTACGGCGGCATTGTTCGTCGTCTTGGAGTTGCTCGCAGGACAAGTCATCGAACCCTTGATTTTTGGGCATAGCTTGGGTCTTTCCCCGATTGCAATTATCCTGTCAGCGTCATTCTGGACGTGGCTTTGGGGGCCGGTCGGACTGGTGTTGGCCACGCCCTTAACAATTTGTCTCGTCGTCCTTGGGCGGCATGTCGATCGCCTCAAATTTCTTGACGTTATGCTTGGCGACAGACCACCGCTGACGCCGCCGCAACTGGCTTATCAACCCGCGGGCCTTTGTAGCCCAGAGGTGCCGGGAGGTTCGGGAAGAGTGGAAGGAGTGCGCCCATTGGGCGAATGTTAAGTGAACATGTCGGGATTGTCAATTTGCACCACGTTAATGGTGCGATCACTGTAATCACATTTATATCAGGATGTTAGCGTCTACCACCAAGCTTTGGACAGGGATTGGAACGGCTGTAGGGCGCCCGGCAGAGATGGGGGATCGGCGCCCGCGACCCATCACTGCGGAAGCCCACTCCGAGGTAGCAATCGCAACTTCTAGTGACGCCCTGTGCGCCGCAGTGGAAATACTGGCTTGGGGAGCCAGCCATTCCCATATTGATTGCCCCGTCAGTTGGTGGCCGCCCCCGCAGCCGCGCTCCGCGGAGAGGGACGATTTCGATGACCGTACACCGGATCAGGCTTCTGGGTGACCCGATCCTTCGGGCCAGGTGCGAGCCCATCACCAAGCCACGCTCCACCGCGGTCCGGGTCATCCTGGACGACATGCGCGAGACGCTCCGGGACTGGCAGTCCCGGTTCGGCAGCGGCCGCGCGATCGCCGCGCCGCAGATCGGCGCGCCGGTGCGGATGATCTACTGCGAAATGGACCAGCCCTGGGCGCTCATCAATCCCGAGATCATCGACATCGGCAGCGAGGATTTCGAGGTCTGGGACGACTGCTTCTCCTTCCCGAACCTGCTGGTTCGGGTCTCCAGATCCTATCGTATCAAGCTGCGCTACCAGGACATCAAGGGCGAGTGGCACGAGCTGGAGCTCGAGGGCGACCGCGCCGAACTGGTTCAGCACGAAATCGATCATCTCGACGGGGTATTGGCCGTGGACCGGCCACAAGGGCTCGATCCGTTCTGCCTGAGAGAGGAATGGCACCGGCTGCATGGGCCCGGCGGCCGCTACGGCCCACCCGAAGACCGCAATACCAGCTACGCGACGCCGCTCACCGGCCTGATCTAGCGGTTAGAACCAGCGTCCGAGGCGCACCAGGAATGCGTTTCGCCCTCGGAGTCCCACCCCGTATTCGAATCGCACGGGCCCGACCGGCGTCTCCGCTCCGACTCCCGCGCGGACGCCGGCGGTCCAGCCACCGCCCGGAAATCGGGACGACTCGGCATCGGTCCATCCACTGGCCAGCTCCAGCCGTCCGAGCAGCGGCCCTTTGATCGGGACGACGAAGAGCAACGCCCCCACGGCGACGCGATCCCCGCGCCGCTCGCCGATGTGATAGCCAGGAAAACCCTCATCGCCACCCAGCGCAAAGCCGGCCTGCAACGGCAGCCCATCCCCCCAGCCGAGCTGAATGCGGGGGAGGATGTGGACGACCCCGAGCTTGCTGGTGGCCGTACCCTCGAGGGCCAGCCGCCGGTACACGCCTGTCCACTCCGCCTCGGCCAGGAAAATCCGACCCATCTGCCGAGAGCTTCCGGTAACGCGCACGAGTCCACCAAGGGTGGACAGGTCCTTCCGGTCCGGCTCGTCCCAGGTCCGGCCCTCCGCGCCCAACGCGAGAATCCAGCCGGGCGCCAGCGACCGCTCGATCCCGGCGAATCCGCGCGCCTCGTGGGTCTTGGCTCCGGCGATCTCGTCGCCGCGGGCGTCGAATCGACGGACATCCTCACTCGCCAGCCGCGCCGTGAGCGTCGGATTGAAGAGCTGGCGGCCCACCTGATAGTTGCGCCGTAATCCGAGCGACAGCTCCCGCCGCAATTCGCCCAGGAAGAGGGCTCCGCTGGCTTCGATCGCCCGATTCAGGAATCGCCGGTCCACTCCCCCTGCCCACATTCGCCCGCCGAGCTCGTTGTCGTAGGCCAGCCCGAGGCCGGCGACTCGCCGCGCGGCCCGTTTGAGCACGAGATCGAGCTCGACCGAGTCGCCCGCACCCGTGGGATTGAGCCATACGGACTCGTAGGCTTCGGACGCGGTGGCGAGCGAGCGCATGCGCCGGCGCAGCAGGTCGAAATCGAGGGTATCGCGCTTTCCCGTGCCGAGCCCCAGGAGACGGGTGAGCGCCAGCCGTTCGGAGGCGTTGGCGCCCGCGATGGTCACCCGGCTGAGCCGAGTGGGCAGGGCGCGTGGCGGCCGCGGATCGGTGCCGGCGCGGCACTCGAGCCGGGGGAGCTCCACCTCCGCTGCGTCGACGCCTCTCGCCAGCAGGCGCGCGACGTTCCTGCCGGAGAAATTCAGGCTGCCGAAACCGTTGACGTCGGGACGGATGAGCAGGTCGCCGGAGCGGAGCGGGTCGGCTGGTTGCTGAAAGAGGAACTGTATCAGCCGGTCCGCCACCGTGAGCGGCGAGTAGGACGCGATCGAGTCGTTCGAATGCTCGGTGGCGTCGACCACGATGACCCGGGTCGCACCTTCACGCCGGGCCGCGGCCACCGGAATGTTGGCGGAGAGGCCGCCGTCGACGAGAAATCGGCCTTGGCGCCACTCGGGTGCGAACAGGAGTGGGACGGCTGCGCTGGCCCGCACGGCCTGGGCCAGGTCACCCGACCTGAGCAGGACCGCCTCGTGCCGGTCGAGATCGGTGGCGACGGCACGAAAGGGGATGGGCAGGCTGTCGAAATCACCTCGCGCCAGCAGGTTGCCGCGCAACATGGCGGTGTTCACCAGCGCGCTGGCCTCGCCTTCGACGACCGACGCGCTCTGCAGCGCGAATCCCCGGTCACCCTGCTCCCACAGCACCAACGGCTGCAGCGTGCCGAGGGACCGCGGCGCGAGCGGCTGGTAGGTACGGAAGAGCGCCGCCAGTGGGGCCACGCGAGCGAGCGAGTCCAGCTCACGGCCGGAATAACCGCTGGCGTAGAGCGCCCCGACCACGGCGCCCATGCTGGTCCCGACGACGAGATCGGGGCGGATGCCCAGGCTGTCGAGCACCCGGAGCACGCCGATGTGGGCCAGCCCCTTGGCGCCACCGCCGGAGAGCACGAGTGCGGTGCGCTGGGGGCGGCACTGCTGAGCGTCGATCGTCGGGGCGATTGCAAGGCGCGAGGTGGTGGCCAGCGCGAGCGCGAGACCAAGGCGAGAGAGCATCCCACGCAAGATACACGACCCCTTGCGCCACCCTACACACCTTGCGTATACCTACCTCGGAGACGCGCCGATCCCGCGCGCACCAGCCCTATCCGCCACCTCCGGAGGAACCGCAGCAATGACGTACGTGATCGTCGAACCATGCATCGGGGTAAAGGACCGCGCCTGCGTAGACGTCTGTCCGGTGGACTGCATCTACGAAGGCGAGGACATGCTGTACATCCACCCCGATGAATGCATCGACTGCGGCGCGTGCGAACCGGAGTGCCCGGTGACCGCCATCTTTCCCGAAGAAGACGTGCCGGCCAACATGACGGTCTACATCGAAAAGAACCGGGACGTGTTCACCGGCGACAACCCGCCGGGGCGGCCGAAGCGGTAACCGACCGAGGTCAGAGCACGCGACGAGGGGACTCCGAACCACGGGAGTCCCCTCGTCGTTTCACCTTCATCCGGTTTTCCTACTGCCGCCCTGCTATGCCTTCATCCTGAGCCCAGCCGAGAGGAGAGTGGCCCCGGGATCGTACTGCCTGGCCGCGACCCCGGAGCCCTGGTGGTAGGACCTACGACGGGGACGCATGGGAACGCGTCGCACCGTTGACTGCACAACGCGGCCCGGGGCGAAAAGGTTTCATCCGACCACACGCAGGAAATCGAGGATGGCAGCCGTCGTCTCCGAGGGCCGCTCGACCGGCGGCACGTGACCGGCGCCCGGAATCGCGACCAGCCGCGCTCCGGGAATCGCACCGGCCATGCGGCGGGCTCCGTCGGGCGGGGTAAGCGTATCGTCCTCGCCGACGATGACGAGCGTGGGCAAGCCCGCGAGGGTGGGAAGCAGCGGGGTGCTGTCGAGCCGGTCACGCATCGCGGCGAGCGCGCCGACGATGCCAGGGACCGGCGTCGAGGCCATGATGCTGCGGATCCGGTCCGCGATCTGGGGTGCGCCCTCGATGGTGGCTGGCGCGAGGACCTTCGGCAGCATCGCGTCGGCGATCGCCGTCGCCCCGCTCTCGCGCGCGGTGGCCGCCGCAGCGTCGCGCGCCCGCCGGGCCTCGGTCCCGTCGGCTTCGGAACGGGTGTCCATCAGGATGAGGGCCCTGGCCCGATGGCGCCACCGGCGCACGAACTCGAACAGCACGTAGCCGCCCATCGAGAGGCCGCAGAGCACGGCGTCCTCGACGCCGAGAGTGTCGAGCAGGGCGGCGAGGTCCTCGGCGTAGATCCCCATCCCGTATCCCAAATCCGGCGCATCGGACTCGCCCATTCCCCGGAGATCCGGCGCGATGCACCGATAGCCGTCGAGGCCGTCGAGCTGGGCGCGCCAGATCGTGCGATCGAACGGATAGCCATGGACCAACAGAATGGCGGGACCCTCACCTCGCGTCTCCACCGCCAGGCTCACGCCATTGACCGTGAGCCGCTGGGCCTGGCCCGACCGACGTTTGGCGTCCATGAACTCGGCGAACTCGGAGGGGATCGGAGTCGGCCGGCCGTCGCGGTCGACACAGACGAACACGAACTCGGCGGTGGCGATAAGCGCGTCGTCGCTCACGCGCCGAGCGGTCTGGCGCATGGTAAAGCTGGTCCGCCCAGAGTGGCTCACCGTCTGGCGGAACCGCAGCACATCACCGGGGAAGGCGGCCGCGTGGTAGTCGATCACGGCCTTCCGCACCGCCGGCCACGCCGCGGCCCGAGTGAAGACGTCCATCCCCGGGCCGCGCGCCAGCATCTCCCAGCGCGCGCGCTCGAACAGGCTCAGGAACGACGCCTGGTTGAGATGCCCGAACGCGTCGCACTCGTCGGGATATACGGTGAGGTCTACGTCGGCTGGAGTGGTCATGGTGAGTACAAGATAGACGGAGACGACGGACAGGACGGAGAAGACGGAGAGGGACAGCTGCGGGGAGCGAAAATCGGAGCGCGCCGCTACACTTCCGGCATCCGGATGGAGAACACCTCTCCCTCCTCACCGTCTTCTCCGTCCTCGCCGTCTCATGAAGCCAGCCACCGACTACATCCGCCACGCCGCGAAGCTCGCCCGGAAGCTGCAGATGGACGCCGCGATGGGCGACATCCCCAAACCCGACGCCGAGTTCTACAAGGTCCTCTCCAAGGCGCTCGACGAGATCGCGGCCGGCCTGGAGCAGGTCTCGCGGTCCGAGTGAGCACCGGCGTCCGGCTGATCCACTCGCAGACGGACCTCGAGGCGTTGTTCGCACGGCTTCGGGGCGCGCCGCTGCTCGCCGTGGACACCGAGGCGGCGAGCTTCCACCGCTTCAATGACCGGGTATACCTGCTGCAAATCAGCTCGCGCGACGAGACGGCGGTGGTCGACCCCCTGGCCGTCGAGAGCCTGGCACCCTTCGCGCAGGTGCTGGCCGACCCGAACGTGGAGATCGTGTTTCACGACGCGGATTACGATCTCCGGCTGCTGGACCGCGAGTACGGCTTCCGGGCCACCAGGCTGTTTGATACCCGGATCGCGGCCCAGTTGCTCAACGAACCCGGCGTGGGCCTGGCGGCCCTGTTGGAGAAGTACCTCGGCGTGCGACTGGACAAGCGGTATCAGCGCGCCGATTGGTCGGCCCGGCCGCTCTCGCCGCCGATGCTCGAGTACGCGGCGGCGGACACCCGGCATCTTCCCGAGCTCCGCGACATCCTCCGGACGCAGCTCGAGGCGCGCGGCCGACTCGCCTGGGCCGAGGAGGAGTTCGCCCTGCTCGACGAGACCCGCTGGACTCCCCCCGACGGGGAGCCCGGCTATCTCCGGCTCAAGGGGGCGAAGGCGCTCAAGGGGCGCGAGCTGGCGGTCCTGCGAGAGCTGCACGGGTGGCGGGAGAGCGTGGCGCGGCAGACGGACCGCGCCACCTTCCGGATCCTCAACAACGAACCCATGCTGGCGATGGCGAAGTTGCCGCCGGCGGACATGGCCGCCCTCAGAACCGTTCCCGGAATCGGCGGGGAACAGGCGGAGCGCCGGGGCAAGGAGATCCTCGCGGCGGTGCAGCGCGGGCTGCAGATCCCCGACGGGGAGCTGCCGCGGATCGAGCGGTCGCCCCGGAAGCCGTTCGACCCCGCGTTCGAGGCCCGACTCGAACGGCTCAAGACGGCCCGGAACCGCCTCGCCGCCGAGTTGGACCTGGCCCCGGGAGTGCTCTGCCCCAACGGTATTCTCGAGGCGATCGCCCGAGCCAATCCCGGGACCATTGACGCGCTCGAGGCGATGCCGGAGCTCCGCCGCTGGCAGTTTGGGGCGATCGGGGAGCCACTGCTGGCAGCCTCGAAGGCGCCGGCGAGTGCTGAACCTGATCAGCTAACTCTTTAGGATTTAATGTATTGATGGCAAGTGGCAACAAGATGAGCTGAAGATGGCTGTTTACTGGCGCTTTGCTGTCCAGGCCACCCCGCTCAGAACCCCAGGAACGCCCTCACCCTCGGGTCCATCTTGTCGGGGGTCCAGTAGGGGTCCCACACCAGCTCGACCTCGACCCCCTGCACCCCGTCCAGATCGGACAGGACCTTCTTCACATCGTCGATGATTTCGGTCCCGGCCGGACAGCCGGGACTGGTGAGCGTCATGCGAACGTGCACCTGACCCGTCTCAGCCACCTCGACATCGTAGACCAGGCCGATGTCCATGATGTTGAGGTTGAGCTCGGGATCCTTCACCGCGCGGAGCGCTTTTCGGACCGTGTCGGGGGTGGGGGCCGTGGCGCCCGGGATGGTATCCGTCATGGCTCAAAGCTAACAGCCTTCTAGCAGCGTGCGATGAGCTCCTGGGTGCACCCGTGGGGGACCAGCCGCACGGCCGCGTCCGACAGGGTCGCGCGGACGACCTTCAGCTCCTTGAGCGATTCGTGGACCCGGGGATCGAACGCCCGGTTGGTCAGGAAGACCAGATACAGATCGCGCGCCGGATCGATCCAGAGCTCGGTCCCGGTAAATCCCGTATGTCCGTATCCCGCATCGCTGATCAGAGTTCCGAACACGCTCGGCTCGTCCGGCTTGAACTCCGGGGTGTCCCACCCCAACAGCCGGGATCCACTCCGGGAGCCCTTGGTCAGGAATCGCTGCACCGTCTCCGGCCGGACCCATTGTCCGTCCGGACCGATGCCCGAGCGGAGCCACACCGTGGCATAGCGCGCGAGGTCCATCCCGGTGGAGAACAAGCCGGCGTGCCCGGCGACGCCGCCCATGGCCACCGCATTCTGGTCGTTCACGTCCCCCGGGACGGGCTTGCCGCGCCACATCCCGCTGGGGACGATGCGACCGCGGAGCGACCGCGGCGGACGGAACATCGTCTGGGTCATGCCCAGCGGGCCGAAGACCTCGCGCTGGGCGAGCCGGTCCAGCGACAGCCCAGACACCTTTTCGAGCACGAGGCCGAGGAACAGCGCGTTGAGATCGCTGTACTCGGCGCTATCGCCGGGGGCGCGAACCAGGGGCTGCGCGTAGAGCAGGTCGATGGCCCGCGCGCGGCTGCCGCGCGCCTTGACGTAGAAAGGGACGTAGCTCTTGAGACCGCTGGTATGGTCGAGCAGCATGCGCACCGTGACCTGGTCCTTCGGGCCCCCGCCGAAGCGAGGCAGGTAGCGATGCACAGGTGCATCGAGGTCGAGCTTCCGCTGCTCGACGAGGCGCATGGCGGCGCTCGTCGTGCTGACCACCTTGGTGATCGACGCGACGTCCCAGAGCGTGGAGTCGGGATCCGGTACGGGCGAGGCGGGGCTCCAGGTGAAGTGGCCATAGCCGCGGGCGTAGAGGACCGAGTCACGGCGACCAATGATCACGACGGCACCGGGATAGATCCCCTTCTGGATCCCGTCCCGCACGGCCGCGTCGATCTCGGCGACCGATTGGGCCCGCGCGAGGGGAGTGCCAAGGATCACGACTACCGCCCCCCACGCACACACGGTCCGCCACGCGGTCGCACCCATGCAGATTTCCACCTTCCGCTCATTGTCCGCCCCTGCCCTGTTGGCGGGGTTCGCGTACGTCCAGCCGGCCGAGCTGGCTCGCCGGGATGGCCCTCGCGGCGCACCCTCCGCCGGGTATTCAGGGGAGCAGGTGGACGCCCTGATCCCGGCTGCGGCGGCCTCGCTCCTGCCCCCCGGACGCCCTGCCGGGGGGCGTGGTGCCCGCATGCCGGCGGCCGCTCCGATGCCGCCTTAGCTCGCCGCGGAATGCCGCTGCCTGGGACTGCTGCCGCTGACCGACGTGGGATAGGGGCAGGAGGTCCCCCTGAAGCTGGCAACGATCGTGCCCGCCGGCACCACCATCCGCATCAGGTGTCCCGGGGCGACATCATGTTCGGGGCAGGACGAGCGGTTCCCGTTCGCGGGGCTGGAACGCTGCGCCGACTTCGCGGCTAGCGTGGTTCGCCGACCGAACGAGGCCACCTACTTGTCGTCGAGGACGTCGCGGACGGGGCCGGGCGGCAGCCGATACAGCACCGCGGCCGTGCGGCGGTCGCGGTCGGACAGAATGCCGGTTCGCGTGGCAGGGAACATCACATCGTTGGAATCGGCCGAATGGGGGAGGCCGATGGCGTGTCCGGTCTCGTGCACCGCGACCGAGAGCAGCGCGTCGTCCGGCAGGATCACGCCGGTGTTGGTGCGGAGGGCCAGCGAGACCAGAGCCCGCCGCACCCGACCGGACTGATCCCAGGTCAGGTCGGTCTGGCCGGCCCGGTCGAAGTCGAAATGGTCGATCCAGCGGACCAGGATGTCCGCCTTGCTGGTGTCCTGGACCAGCGAGAACCGGAGGCCGATCCCCAGACTCTCCCACCGATCGAGGGACGTCCGCACGTAGCCGGCCAGCCTGGGCGACCAGTCGGGGACGCCGCCCTCGAGGATGGCCACTCGGATCGGCGCTCCCCAGCGGTCGGGCCACCGGCGCACCACGGAGTCGGTGCTCAGGATCAGCGAATCGAGGTAGGTGGACCCACCTTCCCGGCTGAGCGCTTCCCGGGCAGCGAGGCGCGCCAGCCGGGCATCGCCCGCCCGCCTTGCGGGCTCGGCCGCCACCGACCGGCCACCGGCATTCCGGCCAATGTCCGGCGTGGCGCTCCGGGTTTCGCTGGCGACCGCTTCCTGAGGCTCGTGAAGCCGCCGCAGGGCCTCCGAGGCCCGGTCGGCGAGCACGAGGAGCAGCAGGCCGAGAGTGGCGAGCGGGAGGAGGTGACGGCGCATGGTGACAATATGTGGTCCCGACTGGCTCCCCCGCCAGCGGCCCCAGCCGCCTGGCGCCGAAACCCTTGACCGTCTAACATTTTGCCACTTTCGAGGCAGCCCGGACCGGGGAGGGACTTCTGAGCCTGATGGACCGATTCGCCCGGGCGCTGGTGAGCTCGCGCTGGGGGGTGCTGGTGGCGTGGGGGGTGGTGGGTGCGGTGGCGGTGGTGCGCGCTCCTGAGACGCCCTCGCTGCTCAACATCCGGGGTGGCAGCGAGCGCGAGACCGAGGCTTCCCGGACGGAGGACCTGCTGACGGCCCGGTTCAGCCGGCCGGTTGGCGAGTTCTACGTCATCACCCTGCAGTCGCCGGGTTCGCTGGACTCAGCCGCTCCCCGGGCCGTGCTCGACACGCTGATCGCCTCCCTGCGGCGCCAGCCGTACGTGCGCGGGGTCATTTCCTACCCGTCCACCCACGACACCACCTTCGTCAGCCGGGACCGACACGCGACGTTCCTCATCGTCGCCCTGCAGGCCACCCGAGGCGACAGCGCCGGCGCACTGGTCACACCCGTCCGCCGCCTGGTCAAGGCGACGATGGCCCGCGTGCCCGAGAGCGCGAGCTACCGTGCGCTGGTGACGGGCCGGGCGCCGCTCGACCTCGACGTGCGCACGGTGGTGACCCGCGACAGCGCGAAGGGCGAGCAGCGGCTGCTGCCGCTCACGCTGATCGTTCTGGTGCTCGCCTTCGGCGCCCTGGTGGCGGCGGCGCTGCCGCTGATCGTGGGCGTGCTGGCGATCGCGGTCTCGCTGGCGATCATCGGTGTCATCGCGCGCTACACGCCGATGTCCGTGTTCGTGCTCAACATGACGACCATGATCGGGCTGGGCGTGGGAATCGATTATTCGCTGTTGATCGTCACCCGGTTCCGGGAGGAGCTGGCGCGCGGAGTCCGGCGGCAAATCGCCGCGGCCAACACCCTGGCGACCGCCGGGCGCGCGGTGATCACCTCGGGGCTCACGGTGGTGGTCGGGTTCGGCGCGCTCCTGCTCACGCCGCTCATCGAGACCCGGAGTGTCGGGATCGGCGGCCTGATCGTGGTGGCCGTGGCCGTGTTGCTCTCGATCACGCTGCTCCCTGCCCTGCTCGCCATCCTGGGCCGGGAGATCGACCGGCCGCGATGGCTGGCGCGGCGGCTCACCTGGTATCACGCGCCGCAGGTGTGGGAAAAGTGGGCGCGCACCTTGAGCCGGCATCCGATCCGGGCACTGCTGTACGGCGGCGCCGTGATCGCGCTGCTCACGTTTCCGGTGTTCTTCATCAAGATCGGGCTCCCGTCCCGCCACTGGTGGCCCAGCGGCACGGAGGCGGGCGAGGGGCTCGACGCCCTTTCGACGATGGGCGTCGCGGGGTTCGTCCAGCCGGTGCGGGTGCTGGTGCAGGTGCCCGAGGGACGGAGCATCGTGGACGCGGCCGCGCTGCGGGGGCTCATGACACTGGCCGACTCGCTCAAGGCGGACCCGCGCGTCCGCGAGGTGCGGAGCCTGGTCGGCCTCGAGCCGAGGGGCAGCCTGCTCGGGTACTCGGTGCTGTACAGCGACCTGACGGCGGCGCGGGCCAAATACCCCGATTTCCTGGACGCCTACCTGAGCGCGGACCACCGGCTCGCGCTGATGGACGTGATCCTGGCCGACACGACCTCGCTCACGACCGCCACCGACGTCGTGCTGCGGGCGCGCCATCTCGCCAAGGCCGGGCTCCGAGGCACGAGCGGCATGTCGATCAGCGTCGGCGGATATTCGGCCGCCGCGCTCGACTTCCAGGAGGACCTGCTGGCCCGGTTCCCCTTGCTGGTGGCTCTGATCCTGGGCGCGACGGCGGTGATGCTGGCCATGGCCTTCAAGTCGGTGCTGGTACCGATCAAGGCCATCATCATGAATACGCTCTCGGTGAGCGCCACGTTCGGGCTCATCGTCCTGGTCTTCCAGTACGGCATCGGGTCACAGCTGTTCGGACTGACAGGGCCCACGTCCGCGATCTTCGTCGCGGTGCCGGTCCTGGTCTTCGCGGTCGTGTTCGGGCTCAGCATGGACTACGAGGTGTTCCTGTTGAGCCGGATCAAGGAAGCCTTCGACCGAAGCGGGCGGAACACCGAGGCCACGATGGAGGGGCTGAGCGCGACGGCCTCGGTCATCACCTCCGCCGCGCTGATCATGATCATGGTCTTCGGCATCTTCGCGTTCGCGCGGGTGCTGGCGATGCAGCTCATGGGCTTCGGTCTGGCCGTGGCGGTGCTGCTGGATGCGACCGTGATCCGGATGGTGTTGGTGCCGGCGTTCATGCAAGCGATGGGACGGTGGAACTGGTGGCCGGGCGTCCGCCGGATCCGGCCCAAGGACAGGCCGTCGTCCGAGATGCCGGAGCTGCAGGGATAGAGCGGGCGGACGAACGGACGGACTGACGGACGGACGGACGGACGGACGGACGAACGGACGAACGGACGAACGGACGGCGCGAAGGTACTGCCGTCATCCCGAGCAGAGCGAGGGACCTGCTCAGCGGTGGTTCGAACTCGGGCCGAAGCAGGTCCCTGGCTGCGCTCGGGATGACGGGGGCCGCGCCCGGCAGAAAGAGAAACCTCGCCGCATCGGCTCCGAACTCACCAGCCGCTAGCGCGGCCCTTTGAACCCCGCCGCTGACGCCGCGACACCGCTCAGCCTGGTGGCGAACGTGACCACGATCCAACCGACCAACCCGAGCAGCAGCAGCGCCCAGAGCACACCGATCGCGGCGAAACGCGGTTCGTGCCCGACCCGGACCGAGCGCACTTCGACCGGGATCCCGGCCCGCATCCGGGCATAGGCCTCCCGCCGGCCGGCGCTCTCATCCTCGTCATGCTCCGGCAGGCCTCGTGCGATCGCAGTCATCGACGGCAGCGTGGGGAGGCCGGGCCCGGTGGCGGACGTCGGACGGTAGCGGAGCCGAGCCTCCCAGGCGGCGCGGATCTCGGGGTGAAGCCCGACGGGCTGCCAGCTCTGGCGCGCAGCGTCGAAGATCGGCGTGGCTGGCTGGAGCAGTGCCGCCTCGAGGCCGTCCAGCACCGCCTCGACGTCGGCGAACTCGAAGTCGCCCGCGTCGGGATCGCTGCAGACGAACCGCCCCGCACCGGTCATCGCATCACCCCTAGCGCTTCGCGTCCAGCCAGTTGGGCCCCACCCCGATGTCCACCACCAGCGGCACGCGCAATTCGACCACGTGCTCCATGTGGTCCTTCACCAGCGTACTCATCGCTTCGATCTCCCCGGGCGGCACCTCGAACACCAGCTCGTCGTGCACCTGAAGTAGCATGCGGCTTCTGAGGTCGCCCTCCCGGATGGCGGTGTGGATCCGGATCATCGCCAGCTTGATCAGATCGGCGGCCGAGCCCTGGAGGGGCGAGTTCTGGGCGTTGCGCTCGCCGTACGCCCGCATGTTGAAGTTGCGGTCCTTGATCTCGGGGATGTAGCGTCGCCGCTTGAACAGCGTCTCGACGTACCCTTGTTCCCGCGCGAGCTGCACCTGCCGGTCGAGAAAGGCGCGCACGCCGGCGAAGCGCTCGAAATAGCGCGCGATGAAGGTCTTCGCATCCTCCTGGGAGATCCCCAGTTGCCGGCTCAGCGCGAACGGCCCCTGCCCGTAGATAGTGGCGAAGTTGATGGTCTTGGCCCGGGCCCGCATATCGGACGTCACCTGCTCCACGGCGACGCCGAAAATGAGCGCGGCGGTCTGACGGTGAATGTCACCACCCTGGTGAAATGCTTCGATGAACCCCGGGTCGCCCGACAGATGGGCCATGATCCGAAGCTCGATCTGCGAGTAATCGGCCACCAGGAAGCTCCATCCGGCGCGCGGCACGAAGCCCTTCCGGATCTCCTCCCCGCGAGGAGTGCGGATCGGAATGTTCTGGAGATTCGGCTCGGAGGAGCTCAGGCGGCCGGTGGCGGCCCCGGTCTGATTGAAGCTGGTGTGAATCCGACCGGTCCGGCGGTTGACCCTGGCCGGCAGTGTGTCCACGTACGTGCTCTTAAGCTTCTGCAGCTCGCGATACTCGAGGATGAGGCGGGGCAGCTCGTGGCCCATGGCGGCAAGCTGCTCGAGCACGTCGGCGTCCGTGCTCGGCCCCGACTTGGTGCGCTTGAGCGCCGGGAGCTGCTGCTTCTCGAACAGGACGGTCGCGAGCTGGCGGGGCGAGTTGATATTGAGCGCCTCGCCGGCCACCGCGGCGATCTCGCCCTCGAGCCGGCGCAGATCGCCACCGAGCTCGGCGTTGAGTCGCACAAAGACCGGCTGGTCGATCCCGATGCCCTCCCACTCCATGTCGGTCAGCACCCGGACGAGCGGCAGCTCGATGTCGTCCAGCAGCGTCTCCATCTGGATGTCGCGAAGCGCGGGCAGGAGATAGTCGTGCAGCGCCAGGACGCTCGCGCTGTCCGCCCCGCAGTAGGCCGCGGCCGCCGCGACCGATACCTCGGCGAACGGGATCTGCGCCTTGCCCTTGCCGACGACGTCGGCGTAGGTCTGCAGCGCCCGGCCGAAGTGCTCCAGACAGAGCGTATCGATGGCGTGCGAGCGGCGGCCGGGATCGAGGACGAAACTCGCGAGCATCGAGTCAAACGCGACACCAGCCAGCTCGATACCCGCCCGGCGCAACACCTGCCAGTCGTATTTCACGTTGTGGCCGGCCTTGGGGACGAACGGATCCTGCAGCAGCGCCACCAGGGGCGCCAGCGCGGGGTCGCCGAGCGGCGGGAGATTTCGAACCGGCGCCGGCGCGGCCAGCTCTCCCCCCAGCGGACGGTGGCCGAACGGCAAGTACCAGACCTCGGTCGGGCTCGCCGCCAGCGACAACCCGACGAGCTCCGCGTCGTGCGGTTCCATGGAACTGGTCTCGGCGTCGAGCGCGACGAGCGGCGCGGCGCGCAGCCGCGCGACCAGGGCCGGCAGATCCACGGGATCATCGAGCACGAGGGCGTCGACGGCCGGGTGCGCATCGAGCGCGAGCCAGTCGGCGGCGGTGGCAGGGAGGGTCGCGGTGGCGACGGCCGTCTCGGCCGTCTCGATGGGCTCGCTCGCGGCATCGCCTCCGGCAGACGGGGTCGGATACGGCTCGGCCGGCTCGGCCGGCACGACGGCCGCGATCTCCACCACCCCGGGGCCTCCCGCTCCGCCGCTTCCCTGCCCGCCCAGCCGCCGAGCCAGCGAGAAGAACTCGAGCTCGGTGAGGATCCGGATCAGCCCTTCGCGGTCGGGCTCGCGCAGGACCAGGTCCTCGACGTCCAGCTCCACGGGCACGTCGCACTTGATCGTGACCAACTCCTGTGACAGCCGGGCGTTGTCGGCCTGGGCCAGGAGCGCCTCACGCGTGCGCTTGGCCGTGACCTCGCCGGCACGAGCCAGGATGGTGGCGAGATCGCCATACTCCGCGAGGAGCTTCTGCGCGCCCTTCTCGCCGATCCCTTTCACTCCGGGGATGTTGTCCGAGCTGTCGCCGACGAGCGCCAGGTAGTCCACCACCTGCCGTGGCGGCACGCCGAGCCGCTCGGCGGCGTTGGACTCGTCCACCCAGACCTCGTCCACCGCGGCCGGACCACCCCGGCCGGGGTTGAGGAGGGTGATCCCGGGCCCGATGAGCTGATAGAAGTCCTTGTCACCCGAGACGATGACCGAGCAGAGGCCGCGCTCGGCGCCGGCCCGCGCGAGGGTGCCGATGACGTCGTCGGCCTCGTACCCCGGCACGGTTACAAGCGGGATACGGAAGCCTTCCAGGAGCGAGCCGATGCGCTCGACCGCGCGGTCGAAATCCGCCTGCAGCGAGTCGTCGAGCTTCTCCCGGGTGGACTTGTAGTCGGGGTACCGCTCCTCGCGGAAGGAGGTGCCGGCGTCGTTCACCCAGCAGACGTAGTCGGGCCGGTATTTCTCGCGCAGGCGGAGGAGAAAGTTCACCACTCCCCAGGCGGCCGAGGTGTTTTCCCCCTTGGTGGTCCTGAGCGGCCGGGAGATCATCGCGAAGAAGGCGCGATAGATCAGCGCGTAGCCGTCGATCAGGAAGAGCCGTGGGGGGGTATGGGTGGACATCGTGAGAAAGATAAGGGCGGAGAGGGCGGAGAGGGCGGTATGGCCAGCCTGCGCGGGGGCGCAAGCGACCGAGAGACCTGGCTCGAGCATCGCTGGGGCCGTCCCCGGGGCGGTATGGGGTCCGCAGGGTCGTGCCACGGTCCCCTGCCCTGTCTGTCCCTCCTCACCCCGTGCCGAGTGCCCCTACCCCTCCTGTCGCCTCAGCCGCACCAGCGTCCGCTCGTAGTCGGCCCGACTGCCGGGCAGCAGGCGCAGGCGGCCGAAGCCGCTCTCGTCACGGAAGAAGAGCTCCAACCGGTAGTTGTTGTAGGTCCACTTCAGGATGCGGTTGGCCGTGGTGCCCGGACTGTTCTCGACGGACTCGTCGGGGGGCCCGAGGTTGATGTAGACCTCGCCCCGATCGGTGCGCCAGCCGGGAACGCCCTCGTCGGTGAAGCGCTGGTTGGCCTGGGCGATCCGGCCGAAATAGACGTTCAACGCCTCGTTCTCGGGCGTCACGTTATTCGGATCGGTGGCCGTGTAGAATTCGCGCCACATGCGGGCGCGCTCGGAGGGCGGCGCCTTCCGCATGGCGTTCACCTGCTCATCGTGACCGAAGTACCGGAGCAGATCCAGCATCTCGTCGAAGTTGGTGACGACCCACGCCTGAGTGAACGAGACGAGGGCCGACACCTTGCGCTGCTGATCCCCTTCACCGACGATCAGGCTCAGCTCGCCAAGCGCCACGCTGTCCGGCGACAGCCGGATCACCTGACTCTCCACCTCGCGCCCGCCCCGGAAATGGAGCTCATCCTCGTGGATCACATGCTGCTGCTCGTCCACGACCTTGAACGGCACCGTCGTGGGCCGGGTGAAGCGATAGCCCTCGATGTAGGCGAGCAGCGTATCGCTGCCATAGCCGACCGAGCCGCGCGGATTCAGGACGATGTTGAGGGGATCGGCCAGCCCGCCCCGCCCCGTCGCCTGGTACGCTAGGATCGGCGCGCTGACGTCGCCGGCCCCGAACCTGGGCGCCACGAAGTCGGCCTGGGCGCGGCTCTCTGAGGTGGACCCGACGTCACGAACGGTCACGTTGACGTGGTACGTGCCCGGCAGCAGCCGCAGCACCTGCTGAAACAGGATGCTCTCGTCGCTCCGGAGCGTCTCCTGGAAGGTCGGGACGCGCACGACCTCCTCGCGGGCCACGTCGACCGACGGAGCGCCCTCCCGCTTGAAGGACAGGCTCACGCGGTAGCGGGCGACGAAGACGTTGCCCTCGCGCTGGAAGGCGAGCACCCGATTCTCGAGCGAGAGGCCCAGGACGCCGATGACGCTGTCCGCCGCCCCGGCCGCGAAGGCCACCGACCCGACGAACGGCAGCGGGTCCCCCGCGGCGAGACGCCCGAGACGCTGATAGAACTGGGTGCTGTTGAGGACGCGGGTGAGTGACTCCGAGGGCGTCGGCTCCCGACCGCTGCCGACGCGACTCCAGCTGCCGCAGCCGAGGGTGGCGGAAACCAGCACCGCCAAGATCACGAGCCGACGCATCGAGTACTCCCGGTCAGGGCCGCGGCATCCGTTGGGATACGGACGCGGCGGAAGGTTAAGGCTGTGGAAGGAGACGCGTCAAGCGGCGCGAAGATCGCGCGGCGGAGCGGCTTGCTGGCCGATCCGATTCTCGGTAGCTTGGCGGATCCATGAACACCGACAACATGGTTGGGCGGACGGTAGCGGGCTACCACCTCGCGGAGTACATCGGCGAGGGCGGCACCGCCACGGTCTATCGGGCGGAGCATCCCGAGCGCGGACGGGCGGCCGTCAAAATCCTGCGGCCTCGGCTGGCGCAGGACCCGATCGCGGTCAAGCGGTTCCTGCGCGAGGCCGAGTACGGCGCGCGGGTCAAACATCCCAACATCGTCCAGACGTACGACTATGGAGCCACGGACGGATTGCACTACCTGGCGCTCGAGTGGGCGCAGGGTGAGCCGCTGGCCGAGTTCATCAACCGCTCGGGCAAGGTGGCGCCGCCAGTGGTAGCCACCATCATCGAGCAGCTCGGGGCCGCGCTGAGCTCCGCCCACAAGGCCGGCATCATCCACCGGGACCTCAAGCCCGCCAACATCATGTACGATCCGGCCACGCAAACGGCCAAGCTGCTGGACTTCGGCATCGCGCGCGACGCAGAGCTCAACCCCGAGGAGCGGCTCACCCGGGCGGGATTCTTCGTCGGCACGCTGCAGTATGTGGCCCCCGAGACCTTGAGCGGCGAGCTGGTGAACGAGCAGGCCGACGTCTACAGCCTGGCCACGATCGCCTATTACCTGCTCTCCCAGGAGCTGCCGTTCACGGGCAAAAGCCCACGGGAGTTGTTCCAGCAACTACTTACGCAAAGCCCGGTCCCACTCAACCAAGCCGTCAAGGGGTTGCGGTTTCCGGGCTCGTTGGAGGCGGCGGTGATGCACGGGTTGGAACGAGATCTCTCCAAACGTTCCAAGACGGTGGACGAATTCGCCGGGGAGTTGTGCACGGCCGTCCGACAGGGCGGGGGAAAGCGGGGCTTCCTCGCGTCACTGTTCGGCAAGGGTGGGGAGTGAGCGACGACGATTACCTCCACCGGCTCCTGCTCCAGCGGTCCGTTCGTCGAGGTGACTTCCTCCTCAGTTCAGGGCAGCGCTCTTCCTATTACATAGACTGCCGTCTCACCACGATGAGCGCCGAGGGCATGTTCCTCATCGGACGGATGGGACTGGCGGCCATCAGGTCGGTCGGCTGGAGACCTCGGGGAATCGGCGGCCTCACGATGGGCGCCGATCCGGTCGCGTACGCGATCGCGGCGGCAAGCCATGGGACCGACGCGTCCATGGACGCGTTCACTGTGCGGAAAGAGGCGAAGGGCCACGGGACAGGCCAGCAGATCGAGGGGAACTTCCATGCAGGGGACGAGGTGGTCGTGGTCGAGGATGTGATCACCACAGGAGGGTCGGCCCTGCGGGCGATCGACGCGGTGACCGGGGCAGGGGGGAAAGTGCTCGGCGTACTGGCGGTGGTGGATCGCGGACAGGGAGGCAGGGAGGCAATCGAGGCCGGCGGGCACATGGTAGTTTCTCTCACTACTGCTTCCATGCTTGGGCTTGGCAAGTCAAAGTAATATGGCACTTTATAAGAAACGAGACGGCATCGCGATGAGCGCCAGTCAAGGCGATAAAGCCGCCCGGTTCCGGGCGCTGCACGAGGGCCCCGGCACCTTCGTGATTCCAAACCCGTGGGACGCCGGCACGGCGCGCATCCTGGCTCATCTCGGCTTCGAGGCACTGACCACGACGAGCGCTGGACTGGCATTCACCCTTGGCAAGCGGGATGGCGCGGGAGCGGTGACCCGCGATGAAACGCTCGCCAACGCCAAAGCCATCGTCGATGCCACGGATCTGCCGGTCGCGGCGGATCTCGAGAACGGCTTCGGGCACGCACCGGAGGCCGCGGCAGAGACGATCCGCTTGGCCGGTGAAGTCGCTGGACTGGTCGGCGGGTCGATCGAAGACGCCTCGGGCGACCCCCGGCGACCGATCTACGATTTCCAGCACGCGGTCGAACGCGTCGCTGCGGCCGCCGAGACGGCGCGGGCGCTCCCGTTCCCATTCGTGCTCGTGGGCAGAGCCGAGAACTACCTGCACGGTCGGCCGGACCTGGACGACACGATCCGGCGGCTGCAAGCGTTCGAGTCGGTCGGGGCCGACGCGCTCTACGCACCCGGGCTGACCAGAGCAGAGGATATCCGGACCGTCTGCGCAGCGGTGGGCAAGCCGGTGAACGTCGTCATGGGCCTGAAGAGCGCGGCGCTTTCGGTGAGCGAGCTCGCGGGTCTGGGGGTCCGGCGGATCAGCCTGGGGTCGGCGCTGAGCCGCGCGGCGTTGGGCGCCTTCGTGCGAGCCGCACGGGAGGTTCAGCAACACGGCACCTTCCGCTTCGCCGAGGAAGCGTTGCCCTACGCCGAGGCGAACGATTTTGTGAGTACCGAGTAGCGCGGGCAGGAAGGCCCCTGTCGCGGCGTGGGCGGGACGCTAGGCTTGCCCTCCCGAGTACTCGGCGAGCAGTTCAGACGGCCGCGAGGAGCCTCCACTCCCCTCGGCCCGTTTCCTGCGTCGGATATCTTGGATGCCGCATCTAGCCCGGGCCCCCAGCCGGACCTCCGGCGGGTGCCTGGCCCGGCTCGATCGGCGTTCGTCCCTGATACCAGCAGTCAGCGCGACCTAGCGGCACACCCTCGGCTCGACGGCGCCTCCGCCCGGACAGGGTGGAGCGGCCCCGAAGCGCGACTCGGAGTGCCATACCCGTCGCCGGAATGCAACACCCAGGAGCGGCAGCCGCGGACCCATGCTCTTCAATTCGTTCCCCTTCATCCTCGCGTTCCTGCCGGTCACCCTGGCGGTCTATTTCCTGGCCGACCGGCTCACGGACAAGCGCTGGGCCCTGGGCTGGCTGCTGGTAGCCTCGCTGTTCTTCTACGGGTGGTGGAATCCGGCCAACCTGTGGATCATCGTCGTCTCGATCTGTTTCAACTATCTCATGGCGATGCGGGTCATTCAGCCGGCCCCGCAACCGACGCGCAAATGGTATCTGGGGTTTGGGGTAGCCGCCAATCTGTCGCTGCTCGGCTACTTCAAGTACGCCAATTTCCTGATCGCCAACTACGCCGCGCTGACCGGGACGGCCCTCGGCCTGGCGCACATCATTCTCCCGATCGCGATCTCATTCTTCACGTTCCAGCAGATCGTCTTCCTGGTGGAGGCCTACCGCGGCCAGGCCGGCGACTACGATTTCCTCCACTACGCGCTGCTGGTCACGTTCTTTCCCCACCTGATCGCCGGACCGATCGTCCAGTACCGCGAGATGCTGACGCAGTTCAACCGCCCGGGACGAGGCCGGTTCGCGTTCAGCCATTTCTCCATCGGCGCGACCATCTTCGTCATCGGCCTGGCGAAGAAAGTCGTGGTGGCCGACGGCATGGCGCCGTATGCCAACGCGGTCTTCAACTCCGCTCACGCAGGCGTGGCGCCGACCTTCTTCGAGGCATGGACCGGCGCGCTGGCATACACCTTCCAGCTCTACTTCGACTTCTCCGGCTACTCGGACATGGCGATCGGCCTGGCGCGGATGATGGGCATCCGGTTCCCAATGAATTTCAATTCGCCGTACAAGGCGGTGAACATCATCGATTTCTGGCGTCGGTGGCACATCACGCTGTCCCGATTCCTGCGCGATTATCTCTACATTCCGCTCGGCGGCAACCGGAAGGGCTCAATCCGCCGGCACGTCAACCTGCTCGTCACGATGCTGCTGGGCGGCCTCTGGCACGGCGCCGGCTGGACCTTCGTGATCTGGGGCGGGCTCCACGGCATGTACCTGATCGTGAACCATTTCTGGCAGGGAGCCCGGGGAATGTTGGGGCTGACGCGCCCAAGCCCCGTGGGGCGCGCCGCGGGCCAGGGCCTCACCTTTCTTGCGGTCGTGGTCGCCTGGGTATTCTTCCGGGCCCAGAGCTTCGGCGCGGCCTCGACCGTACTGCGCTCGATGTTTCTCGCCAACGGGCTCGACCTCCCCGGCTCCGTGGCTCGGCGGCTGAGCGCCCTCCACCCGCTGCCGCGGCTGGTCGAGATCCGAACGGGCTCCGCTTTCCCGAACGAGCTCGTGGACGGACACACGGCGCTCCCATGGATCGCGGTGGTCGCGATGGTCGCGTGGTTCGCGCCCAACACGCAGGAGCTGCTGGCCCGGTATCGCCCGGCCCTGGGGTTCCCGGCGCGCGGCGACCAAGGGAAGCGGTATCGCTGGCTCGAATGGCGGCCCAGCTACACGTGGAGCGTTGTGGTAGGCCTGATCGCTGCGGTGGCGCTCATGAATCTGTGGATCGGTGATAATGCCGAATTCATTTACTTCCAGTTTTAGGCGCTTCCTCTTCCTGGCGCTCGGCGTCCAGCTGGCGACGCTGGCCCTGGCGTTTGGCGCGAGCCTCGCGCTCGTCAAGTACGTCGTGGAGCCGAACGACCGGGTCGTGCGCAGCCTCCACCTGGTCCAGCAGGAGACGGCGACCGACGCCGCCTTCGGTGATTCGCACTTCGCCTGGGGGTTCGTCGGATCGGCCGAGTTTCCGACCATCGCCGCGGAAGGGGAGACCATCGCGGACATGGAGCTGCGGGTTCGCTACTACTACCGCAACAAGAAGCCCGGCCGGGTCATCCTCGAGGGAGATCCGCACGAGTTCGCGGTCTACAAGCTCGACCGGGCGACCCACGCGTACCTCGACAACATGGACAGCGGGTTCTGGCAGCGATTCCTGAGCCATCACCGGCCGTACCTTGGCCTGTACTGGAATCGGGTGCTGGCGCACGGCCTCGCCGGGTTCCGGGCCAAGAACGAGCTTCGCTACGGCTGGATCGTCGGCGGCGAACGATGGTCCTCGCTCGACACCACCGCCCGCCTCGCGCTGGCGGCGGCGCGAGTGCAGCATCACCTGCCGGCGGACAACTTCCGGGAGACCGAGTTCGCCCAAAGCTACCGGCGCACGCTGGCGTTCCTCAAGAGCCGAGGCGCGGAGGTCTGCGTCATCACCTCGCCGGTGAGCGCGGAGTACTTCCGGTATGCGAGCCGGCAGCCGCGGCTGGCGGAGGTGCAGAGCTTCGTCGAACGGGCCGCCCGGGAATCCGGGGCGCGGTACGTCAACTTCTACGACGCGTTCGCGCAGCCGGCGTACGATCGCTACTTCCGCGACATGGACCATCTCAACGACATCGGCGCGCCGCTGTTCACGGCCAAGGCAGTCGCCGCCTGCTTCGGCCCCGTGAGCGGGTCGTTCGCCAGCACGCCGAAGTAGCGCGGCTCAGGGCAGGGCCGGGGTCTGGCCCGAGACCCAGCTCGCGACTTGACCTCCCAACCACGCGCGCACGGCTTCCGAGTAGTGAATTCCATCCCCGATATGAAGCGCGGGATCCTGCCAGGTGAGGCCGTTGTCGGCCGACACGTGGGCCGCGAGGTCGATCAGATGTATGCCGAACGTGGACGCCAAGTCCCTGATGCGGTCGTTTCGGTCGGGGATGGCGGTGGCTGAGTTCAGGGTACCGTCGGTTCGCGGCGCAAGAGTCGTCAGGATGAAATGATCGGCCTGGTGACCGGCATCGATCCAGCCCTGGATCATCCATTGAAGGTTCGCCGCGGTCTCGGCGTCGGTGAGCCTGCGGGTGGGGCCGGAATCGTCGTTGGTGCCCATCGACACATAGGCGAAGTCGTTGGTCTTCGGCTTGTAGGCGTTGACGCGAGTGACCGCACCGTCGGGGAACCAGGTGGGGTTGGTCTCGCCGCCGTCCCAGTTGGGCGCTTGCACGCCGAGCACCTCCGCCTGGAATCGGGTCGTGACGCCCACCGCCGTGCGCGCGTTGGGAGCGCCCTTCGCGGATCGCAGTGGGTCGCCGCTGCCGCCCTGGCCGCCGGTCGTGGTGCCGCCAATGGCATGGTTCACCACGAGCAACGACTCGGAGCGAATGCCGTTCCACGCCGTGACCACCTTGAACGCGACCGAGCAGCTCAGGTGCTGGGAGTTCGGGTGCAGCGCCGGCTTGGTCGACACGTAGGACGTGGAGTCGAGCGGATCGGACGGTGCCTGATGATCAGCGCACAGATCCGTGTTCGAATCACCGAACAGCACCACGCGCACGAGGAGCGGCGTCGTTGTGCAGACGGGCCCCGCGAAGGGTGAGTCGGGGACGCCGCCCGAGCCGGTCGCGCGCACCTCGTAGCAGTATTCGGTCGCGCTGTCGAGGCCGGTGTCGTTGAAGGCCTCGCTGTTCGCCGCCCGGGTGGTGCGCAACGAGTAGGTGCCGCCGAATCCCGTCAGCGAGCGCCAGACCTCGTATCCCGCCTCGTCCGAGGAGTTATCCTGCCAGGTGACGCTGATTCGCGACGGGGTCGTCGCCGTGGCCTGCACCCCGCTGGGTGCGGCCGTGAGCGGTGTGGCACAGGCGCTGGTGGAGAAGTCGGACGCCGGCGCGAAGCCGGCGCCCACGGCCCGCACCTTGTAGCAGTATTCGTTGCCCGAGGTGAGACCGTTTTCGTCCCTGGCCGTCGTGTTCGCGCCAACGCTGGCGCGAAGCGAATAGCTGCCCGCCGCCCCCGTCGTCGAGCGCCAGATCTCGTAGCCCTGCTCATCCGTCGCGTTGTCGGTCCAACTGAGCGCGAGCTCGGTGGAACTGGGCGTCTCACTCGCCACGAGTCCCGACGGCGCGGCGGGCGGGGCAGGGGGGGTGGCGCACGACGTGTTCGAGAAGTCGGACGGCGGCGCCGACCCGCCGCCCAGCCCCCGCACTTCGTAGCAGTACTGGATGCCGGCCGTGAGCCCCGGGTCGTCCGCGCCGGTGACGTTCACCCCAACGGTGTCGACCGGCGCGTAGACGCCGGCTTGACCGGTGGTCGAGCGCCAGATCTCGAAACCGTGCTCGTCCGAGGCGTGATCGGTCCAGCCGAGCGAGATCGTGGTTGCCGCAGACACGGCGGACGTCAGATTGGTCGGGGCGGCGGGCGGCGGTGAGGTCGGCACCGGTGTCGTGGCGCAGCCGGTGCTGGTGAACTGTGAAGTCTGGCCCTTGGGGCCGACCGCGCGCACTCGGTAGCAATACTCCGTGTCATCCACGAGCCCCGTCTGGCTGTACGCGGCCACATCCGCCCCGACGGTCGCCTGGAGGGTGAAGGTCCCGCCAGAGCCGCCGGTCGAGAGCCAGACCTCGAAGCCCGATTCGGTATCCGAGTTGTCGGTCCACGTGAGGTCCACCTGCCCGAAAGTCGCCACTGCCGCCAGGGCTGACGGCGCGTCGGGCGCCGTGGACTGATGACAGGCCGGAGTCGTGTACGCCGAGGGTGTGACGCCGGTCGCGCCGACGGCACGAAGCCGATAGCAGTACCGGGTGACACCGTCCACCTGATCATCCACAAAGCTGGTCACGTTCGACCCCAGCGCCGCGATCGTGGCGTAGGAGCCGCCCGGGCCGGTCGTGGAGCGCTGGAGCTCGAAGCCAGACTCGTCGGTGGAGTTGTCCTGCCAGGTCAGATCGATGTCGCCGGAGGGGAGCTCGGTGGCGGCCAGGCCGGTTGGCACGACGATCGTACCCCCGGGGGAGGTCGGATCACCGCAACCCGCCAGAACGGCAAAGGCCGAGGATCCCAGGAGCATCACCGCGCGCCACGACAGGCTCATCCGGAATCCTCGACCGCGCCAAATTACCCGCCGGGTCCGATCCCTATCGGACCCGCCGCTGCACCGACGTCTATGTGCCTGGAATGCTTGAACATGTAATCGAGCAGAAAGCGCGCCACCGGCCTGTCACACGGCGTGGCTTCGGCCAGCATCATAACTCATTGAGCACCAACACGCTGGTACGCCGGCCGAGCGCCGTCACCGAGCCCCGAGTCGCGGCAGCTCCCCAACCGGAAGACGGGGTGTGGCGGGGGCACCGCATCCGCCCTCGGGCACGGATCGCGGACCCGGAGGTCGGCCGTGATTGCCGGGATCGGCATCGTCCTCAGGGCATGCCGGCACCGTCACCGGAGCGCAGTCACTTGGCGAAGCCGGTATGGCAGGCGCTCGAGCGAGCGATACATGTCGTCCGGCTCGCGGGGCAGATCGGCCCCCAGGTAGAATCGCAGCACGTTTCCCATCACGTTCACCACCGTGACCGTGTCACCGAACGCCTGGGCGCCGCCGCCGGGGAGGTAGTAGGCGCCGAACGCGCCCAGCCGCTCGCGCGCGGCCTCGGGCTTGGTGGCCGCCGCGGGGTCCTCGGTGTAGCGAAGGGTGTTGCTGCCGTGGTCGCCTTGAATCAGGATGACCGGCGGCTCCGGCGAGTCCCGCAGCAAGGTCGTGACGAGCGAGAGCAGAAGGCCGTTGAGACAGCCGACCTGATCCACGTAGGCCTGCTTCGGCTCGGCCTTGGACTCCCGGGTCGGCATCGGCGCGGGCCGGCATTCGTGGTCGAAGATGTAGGGCCGGTGGGGATGAATCAGGTGGGCGAACGCGAACGTCGGGCGGGGCCGGGCCGGGACCCGGGCGAGGCCGGCGAACGTCCGCTCGAGGTAATCGGCGTCGATCTCGTAGTCGTGCTTGAACTGGCCCAGCACCGACGCTCGCTGGAGTGTCCGGCGGAGCTCGGTCCGGGTCATCGCTCTCAGGAGGCCGAACCCCGGCCAGGCCTCGAACTCGAGATCAGCGCCGGGAGCGTGCCTGGTGGCCTGCCACCAGTGGGACGGAAAGAACACGGTTTCGTAGCCCTGGGCGGACAGGAAGCGGGCACTGCGGCTGTGCGCGACCAGGTAGTTCGGCACGGTGGGGTCGGTCGACGCCGGCCCCGGATCGTTCCGCAGGTCCAGCAGGTGACTGGCATTGAGCAGCGAGGGAAGCGACAGGAGCGTGTGTACGTAGTTGCTGTGCACCACGGTCGGGATCACGAAGCCCAGGTGGCGAAGGCTGTCCTCGAATGCCCGATTGTCGAACCCGTAACGCTCGCGCAGGACCCCCGCGTTGGCGTACCCGTCCACCACGATGAGGTAGATGTCGGGCTTCCGGGCCACGGAGGCAGCCTCGGGACGAACGGCGATCGGCTGGGCCAGCCGCCGAACCAACGCACTCTCCCGGATCTCCCAGCGCGCGCGCAGCTGCTGGACGGTGACGTCGGTCGCGAGCCAGGCGGCCAGCAATCCGGCCATGAGGCCGAGGAAGCCCGCGAGCGAATCCAGTCGCGCCGGCCTCTGCAGCAGCCACCGAACGAGCACGAAGGTGAGGATCACTCCCCCGAGCACGATCAGCAAATGAGGCGCGCTGCCCGTGGCCAGCGCCACCCGATTCGCGACCTTGCCGTATCCGAAGAACCAGCCGACCGCCATCAGCGTAGCGAGAGGTGGGAACCGGCCGCCCCAGCGCCCACCCGCGAACGCCGCGGCCACGGCGTACACGAGCGCGCAGCCCAGGAGCATGCCGCCAATTGCCGACCCGAGATCATCGAGGCTCACCACGCCGGGGTTGGATGCCGCGAGGTGGAGGATCTGCAGCGTCGCGAGCAGAAAGGGGTAGGCTCGCATCAGCAGCCGCTTCATGATGACGGCCTTGGGGCGCACGCCGAAAGCCGGTCGACCGGGCCCACCCTGGGCGCACTCGTCGGACGGGCGTGACGAGAGGAAGTCATCGAAACGCTCCCCATGGACGTGATTGGCTGGTAGTAAGGAGTGCCGTCGCGGGCCTGGACCGGCCGCCGAGGTCGGGCAACAACAACCTAGGCAGCACTGGGATCGACGTACATGACGCCCCGGATGGTTGGGGAAGCGCCACGGTCCAGCAAGCTTCAAGTAACGGGCGTGCCATCCGTCCGTCAAGCGAGCCGTGGCCGGCAGGAGCGGCAGTCCGGCAACGGCGACGGGAGGGTCGCCCAGGGCTAACCGCACCAGCGAAATGCTGTAATTTCAGAATCATGGCGATCACGGAGATCTCGGTCCTCTGGCTCACGGCCGGCCTCAGCTGCGACGGCGACACCATCGCAATGACGGCGGCGACCCAGCCAAGCATCGAGGACCTGTTGAGCGGGGCCATTCCATGGACGCCGAAGCTCAAGTTGTACAATCCGTTCCTCGCCGCCGAGGTGGGCGACGAGTTCGTGGAGTTCTTCCACCGCGGCGCCCGCGGTGAGCTGGGCCCGTTCATCCTGGTGGTCGAGGGCTCGATCCCCGACGAGACCAACAAGGCCGAGGGCTACTGGGCGACCTTCGGCACCGATCGCGCCACCGGCCAGCCGATCACGACCTGCGAGTGGATCGACCGGCTCGCGCCCCAGGCCTGGGCGGTGGTGGCGGCCGGCACGTGCGCGGCGTACGGCGGCATCCACGCCATGGCCGGAAATCCCACCGGGGCGATGGGGCTGCCCGACTATCTCGGCTGGAAATGGCGCTCGCCGGCAGGGATTCCCCTCGTTTGCCTGCCCGGCTGCCCGGTACAGCCGGACAACATGACCGAGACGCTGCTGTATCTCCTCTACCAGGCCGTCGAACGGGCCCCCCCGATTCCGCTGGACGACTCGCTCCGACCCCGCTGGCTGTTCGACCAGACGGTGCACGAAGGCTGCGACCGCGGCGGCTACTACGAGCAGGGAGAGTTCGCCGACGCGTACGGCTCGCAGCTCTGCATCGTGAAGCTGGGCTGCTGGGGGCCGGTGGTGCAGTGCAACGTCGGCAAGCGCGGATGGATGGGAGGGATCGGGGGCTGTCCCAACGTCGGGGGGATCTGCATCGGGTGCACCATGCCAGGCTTTCCGGACAAGTTCATGCCGTTCATGAACCAGCCCCCGGGATCACTGCTATCGTCCGCGGCGGTCATGACCTATGGCCGCGCGATCCAGGCGCTGCGCCGCTTCACCCAGGCATCGCTCAACAAGGAACCCGCGTGGCGCGCGAGACCGGCGCCGGGTGGACTGAGGTCGCCGTGAATACCAATCAAGCCGAGGCCGTGCTCCAGGACCTCGCCGCCATCTTCGCCCGCGACACGCAGGGCGTCGATCCTTCCTCAGAGCTGCCGGTTCCCAATCCGGAAGCCAAGTACCGAACGCTGGTCGAGCAGCTCCCCGCCGTCGTCTTCATGGCCTACCTGGACCGGCGTATCGGCGAGGCGTACGTCAGTCCCCGCATCGAGGAGACGATGGGCTTCTCGCAAGCCGAGTGGCTGGAGGATCCCGTCCGCTGGTACCACCACATCCATCCCGACGATCAGGAGCGCTGGAGCGTCGAGGCCGCCGAGATGTTTCTGACCGGCCGGCCGCTCCGGTCGGCCTACCGGGTGCTCGCCCGCGACGGCCGCGTCATCTGGTTCCAGTGCGAAGCCAAGATGGTCCGGGGTGAGGACGGTCAACCGTGGTTCATCCACGGCGTCGGCTTCGACATCACCGACCTCAAGCAGGCGGAAGCGGCCCTGGAGGGGGAGCGCAACCTGCTCTCGGTGATCCTGGATACCGTGGGCGCGCTGGTCCTGGTCCTGAGCTCGGCGGGTCGGATCGTCCGCTTCAACCGCGCCTGCGAGCAGCTGAGCGGCTATCGTTTCGAGGAGGTCCGCGGGCGCTATTTCTGGGATCTGTTTCCGGCGAGAGAGGAGTCGGAGCGGTGCAAGGCGCTGCTCCACGACCTGCGGCCGGGCCAGCGGCACGATGGCTACGAGGGCGACTGGATCGCCCGGGACGGAACCCGGCGGCGCATCGCCTGGACCAACACCGTGCTGCCCGGGGCGGGGCAAACGCCGAGTCACATCATCACGACCGGGATCGACATCACCGAGCGCAAGCGGATGGAGTCGGCGCTGCTCGAGGTCAGCGCACGGGAGCAGCGCCAGATCGGCCAGGACCTCCACGACGGCCTGGGGCAGCATCTCACCGGCATCGCCTTCATGAGCAAGGTGCTCGCGCAGCGGCTCGGCCCCGGCGAGGCGGCCGAGGCCGAGCAGGCGCGCAAGATCGTCCGGCTGGTCAACGAAGCGATCAACAAGACCCGGGAGCTCGCCCGCGGCCTGCTGCCGGTCTTTTCCGAGGCGGACGGGCTGATGTCGGCGCTCAAGCAGTGGGCGGGCGAAGTCGAGGATCTGTTCCACATCTCCTGCCGGTTCCACTGCGGCGATCCGATCCTGATCCGCGACGTGGGAGTGGCGACCCATCTGTACCACGTCGCGCAGGAGGCGGTCAACAACGCCATCAAGCACGGCGACGCCCGGCAGATCACCTTGTCGCTCGGCCGAGAGAACGGCGGTGGCGTGCTGACGATCGAGGATGACGGCGTCGGTGTGCCGGAGCCGTCCGCCCGGCAGGCCGGACTCGGCCTGCGTATCATGAGCTATCGCGCCAACATGGTCGGCGGCACCCTGGAGGTGCGCCGCGGCACGTCACGCGGCACCGTGGTGGCCTGCCGCTTTCCGATTCAGCACGGAGGCTGACCGATGGCCCAACACGCGCCGGCTGCCCCGGCCGGACGCAAGCACCGCGTCTTCGTGGTGGACGACCACCCGATCGTGCGCCAGGGATTGGCGCTCCTGATCGATCAGGAGCCCGATCTGGTCGTGTGCGGGGCGGCGGAAGAGGCGGGGGCGGCGCTGGCAATGATCGCGGACTGCCGGCCGGACATCCTGGTCCTCGACATCTCACTCCCCGGCCCGGACGGGATCGAACTGCTCAAGACGATCCGGTCCACCGACCCGGCGCTCCCCATCCTCGTGCTCTCGATGCACGATGAAACGATCTACGCGGAGCGGGCCCTTCGGGCCGGCGCCAACGGCTACATCATGAAACAGGAGGCGACGGAAAACGTGCTGGTGGCGCTCCGGCGGATCCTCAGGCAGGAGGTCTACCTCAGCGATCGGATCGCGAGCCGGATGCTGCGCCAGCTGGTGTCGCACCAGCGGGGCCCGGGCGAGACCCCGATCGCGCGCCTCAGCGACCGGGAGCTGGAGGTGTTCCGTCTGATCGGCGGGGGGCTGGGGACCCGACAGATCGCGGAGGAGCTGGGGCTCAGCGTCAAGACGGTCGAGTCGTATCAGGCCCACATCAAGGAGAAGCTGGGGCTGCAGAGCTCACGCGATCTTGTTCAGCGCGCCATCGAGTGGCGCATGAGCGAGAAGACCGACTAGACCGACTGCAGCAGGTCCCGCGCACCGGGAAATCCCCGGTGCCCCCTGGGACACTCCCCGATACAGTGCCACGGGCCGGGCCCGCTTGCGGCTGGTTCCGCCTATTCCTAACTCATAAGATCGCATGTCCGCACGGGGCCGGCGACCCGTTTCGCCTGGCCCGCCGTGCGTGTTCCGGCGTCTGCAGCACCCGCGCCGCACGCCCGCGCGCCGAGTTCGGGACGTCTCTCCGCACCATCGCAGACCGGAAAGGGAGCGACTATGCCTGCCACAGTGCCCTATGGCCGCAAGACCCAGCGACCGTCCCCGGTCTCGGACATCCACATCCTCTGGCTCACCGCCGGCCTGGGGTGCGACGGTGACTCGGTGTCGATCACCGCGGCCACCCAGCCGAGCATCGAAGATGTGGTGATGGGGGCCATTCCGGGCCTGCCGAAGGTGCACCTGCACAACCCGGTGCTCGCCTTCGAGGTGGGCGACGAGTTCCTCAAACACTGGTACGCCGCGAAGGAGGGACGGCTCGACCCATTCGTACTGGTGGTCGAGGGCTCCATTCCCAACGAGAGCATCAAGAAGGAGGGGTACTGGGCGGCGATGGGGACCGACCGGGACACGCAGCAGCCGATCAAGACCAACACCTGGATCGACTGGCTGGCGCCCCAGGCGCTCGCGGTGGTGGCCATCGGCACCTGCGCCACCTACGGCGGGATCCACGCGATGCAGGGGAACCCGACCGGCGCCATGGGCCTGGCCGATTACCTCGGCTGGGAGTGGCGGTCGAAGGCGGGACTCCCGATCGTGAACGTCCCGGGCTGTCCGGTGCAGCCCGACAACTTCATGGAAACGCTGCTGTACCTGCTGTATCAGGTCGCCGGCCTCGCCCCGATGATTCCCCTCGACGATCAACTCCGTCCCACCTGGCTCTTCGGCAGCACCGTGCATGAGGGGTGCGACCGCGCGGGGTACTACGAGCAGGGCGACTTCGCGAACGAGTACGGCTCGCCCAAATGCATCGTGAAGCTGGGGTGCTGGGGCCCGGTCGTAAACTGCAACGTGCCGAAGCGCGGCTGGATGGCCGGCATCGGCGGCTGCCCGAACGTGGGCGGCATCTGCATCGGCTGCACCATGCCCGGGTTCCCGGACAAGTTCATGCCGTTCATGGATGAGCCGCCCGGCGCGAAGCTCTCCACCACCGGCATCCAGCCGTACGGGCGCACCATCCGCGCGCTCCGCTCCTTCACCAACGCGACCGTGAACAAGGAACCGAAGTGGCGGCATTCCCGGCCCGAGCTGACGACGGGTTATCACCCAAGGTCTTTCTGAGCAGGCACAAGGAGCGCCGCGATGACCACCGCAACCGTCCCACGGACCGACACCTCGACCAAGCAGCGGAAGCTGGTGGAGATGAACTGGGACCCGATCACCAGAATCGTCGGGAGCCTGGGGATCTTCACCAAGATCGACTTCGACAACAAGGAAGTCGCGGAGTGTCACAGCACGTCGTCGATCTTCCGGGGCTACAGCATCTTCATGAAGGGGAAGGACCCGCGAGACTCGCACTTCATCACCAGTCGGATCTGCGGCATCTGCGGGGATAACCACGCCACCTGCGCCACCTACGCCCAGAACATGGCCTTCGGCGTGCGCCCGCCGGCGATGGCCGAATGGATCGTGAACCTCGGCGAGGCCGCGGAGTACATGTTCGACCATAACATCTTCCAGGACAACCTGGTGGGCGTGGACTTCTGCGAGCAGATGGTGAAGGCTCACCAACCCCAAGGTCTGGGAGAAGGCGCAGAAGACGCCGGCGCCGCACTCCGCGGACCACGGCTTCCGGACGATCGCCGACATCATGACGGCGCTCAATCCGTTCACCGGCGAGTTCTACCGCGAGACGCTGCACGTGAGCCGGTACACCCGGGAGGCGTTCTGCCTGATGGAAGGCCGACACGTCCATCCCTCCACCCTGTATCCGGGCGGCGTCGGGACCGTGCCGACGGTCCAGCTGTTCACCGACTTCCTGGTCCGGCTCTCGCGCTACGCCGAGTTCATGAAGAAGTGCGTGCCGCTGCACGACGACCTGTTCGACTTCTGGTACGACGCGCTGCCGGGCTACGAGAAGGTGGGGTACCGGCGCACGCTGCTCGGGTGCTGGGGGTCGTTCAACAACCCGGACGTCTGCGACTACACCTACAAGAACATGTCCAACTGGGGTGACGCGATGTTCGTCACCCCGGGCGTGGTGGTGGACGGCAAGCTGGTGACCCACGATCTCACCACGATCAACCTCGGCATCCGGATCCTGCTGGGGCATTCGTTCTACGACGACTGGCAGAACTCCGAGACATTCGTCAAGACCGATCCGCTCGGCAATCCGGTGGATCAGCGGCATCCGTGGAACCAGACCACCATCCCGCGGCCGCAGAAGCGCGATTTCGCCGGACCGTACAGCTGGACGATGTCGCCGCGCTGGTTCGACGGGAAGGACCATCTGGCGCTCGACACCGGCGGCGGGCCGCTGGCGCGGTTCTGGGCCACGGCGCTGGCCGGCATCGTGGACATCGGCTACGTGAAGTCGACCGGTACGAGCGTCAAGATCTACCTGCCGCGGACCGCGACCAAGGGCGAGGTCGAATTCGAGTGGAAGATCCCGAAGTGGAGCAACGCGATCGAGCGGGACCGGGCGCGGACCTACTTCCAGGCCTACGCCGCGGCGGCCGCCTATCACTTCGTGGAGAAGGCGCTGGGGGAGCTGCACGCGGGCCATACCAAGACCTGGAACGACTTCACGGTGCCGGACGAGGCGATCGCCTGCGGGTTCCACGAGGCGGTGCGGGGCGTACTCTCGCACCACGTGGTCATCCGCGAGGGCAAGATCGCGAACTATCACCCATACCCGCCGACCCCCTGGAACGGCAGCGTGCGCGACGTCTACGGCACACCCGGACCGTACGAGGACGCGGTGCAGAACACCCCGATCTTCGAGGAGAACGGGCCCGACAACTTCAAGGGCATCGACATCATGCGCGCCGTGCGGAGCTTCGATCCGTGCCTCCCGTGCGGCGTCCACATGTACCTCGGCAACGGCAAGGTGCTGGAGACGCACCATTCGCCGCTCTTCGGCAATCACGGCTAGCGCGCTATGCCGAAGGACTCCGAGTTCGACCGGCAGATGGCGGTCGTCGACGAGCTGGTGCACACGCTCGAGACGACCGCCGACCCCGCGGCCCGTGCCGCGGCGCAGGATCTCGTGCGGACGCTGCTGGACCTCAACGGGGCCGGCCTCGACCGGATGCTCGACATGATCCGCCGGGCCGGCGAGCCGGCCCGGGGGCTCATCGGCCAGTTCGCACGCGATGAGCTGGTTGGCAGCCTCCTCATGCTGTACGGGCTCCATCCGGTCGACATCGAAACGCGGGTCCGGGAGGCGCTGGACAAGACTCGTCCCTACCTCCGCTCCCACGGCGGGAACGTCGAGCTGGTGGGCGTGGACGACAGCGGCGGCGTCCGGCTCCGGCTGCAGGGCAGCTGCCACGGCTGTCCCTCGTCCGCGATGACGCTCAAGCTCGCGATCGAGCAGGCCATTCACGACGCCGCGCCGGACGTGACATCGATTTCGGTGGAGGGACAGACCGACGGGCGAGTCAGGGACGTGGCGGAGGGCACTTACGAGGAAGTGACCGAGACCGGCCACGTCTGTACCGGTGGGCTTCGCCCGCTGCCGGTGATGTCGGCACCGGGTTGATCATGCGCTTCACCGAGCACCAAGGCGAGCAGCAGACGTTCGACGTCCTGCGGCGGTTCACCCAGCCCCGGGCGCCGCTCGAACGATGTGACCTCTGCGGGCTGGCCATCGCCCCGGAGCATGAACACCTCCTCGAGCCGGCCGCCCGCCGGCTCGTCTGCGCCTGCGGAGCCTGTGCCGTGCTGTTCAGCGGCCACGCGGACATGAAGTACAAGCGCGTCCCGCGCCGCGTGCGGCTGCTCGACGGATTCCGGCTCACGGACGCCCAGTGGGAGGACCTGCGGCTTCCGATCGATCTCGCGTTCTTCTTCCACAGCACGCCGCAGAGGAAGACGGTGGCCTGCTACCCGAGTCCCGCCGGGGCCACCGAATCGCTGCTCGATCTCGAGGCATGGGATGACCTCTGCCGAGAGAACCCCGCACTGGTCGCGCTGGCCCCGGACGTCGAGGCGTTGCTGGTGAACCGGGTGGCGCGCGGGCGCGACGGCGAAGCGAGGACGCCGGTCTACTTCATCGTGCCGATCGACCAGTGTTTCCGGCTCGTGGGTCTGATCCGCGCCCATTGGCGTGGGTTCACGGGCGGGAACGTAGTGTGGGAGGAGATCGACCGCTTCTTCGCCGACCTCACCCGCCGCGGCAGGCCGGCCGGCGAGGCCGCCCATGCCTGACCTGAGCTTCATGCTCGAGGGCGTCGAGATGACGCCGTTCACGGCGTCGCCCCTGCTCACGTTCCGGCTCCGGGCGACCAACGCCGTGGCCGGCGAGGTGGTCCACACGGCGGTCCTCCGCGCCCAGATCATGCTCGAGGTCACCCGCCGGCACTACTCGCCCGAGGAGGAAGCGCGTCTCCAGGACCTGTTCGGCGGCCCCGAGCGCTGGGGCCGGACCCTCCGGCCGATGCTCTGGACCCACGCCGCCGCCGTACTGCCACGGTTCGAGGGCGAGGTGGTGACCGATCTGCCGGTCGTCTGCACCTACGACTTCAACGTGGCGGCGACGAAATATTTCTACGGCGTGACCGAGGGCGAGGTGCCGCTCAACTTCCTCTTCAGCGGCAGCGTCTTCTACGAGGACGCGGACGGGGCGCTGCAGGTGGGGCCGATCTCCTGGAGCCAGGAAGCGCGCTACCGCCTCCCGGTGGCCACCTGGCAGCAGCTCATGGACGCGTATTACCCCAATCAGGCCACCCTGCACCTCAGGCGCGACGTGTTCGACCGGCTGTACCGCTACAGGATGGAGCGCGGCATTCCCTCGTGGGAGTGGGCGCTCGAGGCGCTCCTTCCGCCGGTGGACGCGGAGGCGCGGGTATGAGCGGCGACCCGGTCGAGCGGGTGGCGAGCGCGCTGCTGTACGAGGGGTACATGCTCTATCCGTACCGGCCGTCATCGGTCAAGAACCGGCAGCGGTTCAACTGGGGCGTCCTGTACCCGGCGGCCTACAGCCGGGACCAGGCCGGCGCCGACGCGTGCGAAATGCGCACCGAGTGCCTGGTCCTGGGCGACGCCACGACCGCGGTCGACGTGACGGTCCGGTTCCTCCACTTGGTGGTGCGGACCAGCGAAGGCGCCCTTCCGCCCTGGCAGGAGGCGGAGGAGCGCGCGGTGACCGTGCGGGTGGACGCGCTGGGCGAGCTGGCCGGCGGCCCTCACCGCCGGCTCTTCAGCTTCCCCGCCGCGGATCGGACCGAGCCGGGGGCGGGCAGCGACGACCCGACGGTGCGGCGGCGCCGGGAGCGGCTCGACGGCGAGATCGAGATCGCGGCCCGGCCGAGCGGCGACGGATGCTCGACGCTCACGATCCGCGTCGCCAACCGGACCGACTGGACGCCCGCGGCGAGCGACGTCCGGAACGACGTCCTGCTGCACTGTCTCGTCTCAGCGCACACCATCCTGAGGGTCGAAGGCGGTCGGTTTGTCTCACTGCTCGAGCCCCCAGACGAGTGGGCGGCCCAGGCCGCCGAATGCCGGAACGTGGGCACCTGGCCGGTGCTGGCGGGCGAGGACGGCGCGCGGGACACGATGCTCTCCTCGCCGATCATCATCTACGACTATCCGCGCCTCGCTCCGGAGAGCGCCGGTGACCTGTTCGACGGGACGGAGATCGACGAGATCCTCTCGCTCCGGATCATGACGCTGACCGAGGACGAGAAGCGGGAGATCCGCCAGACCGACGAGCGCGCCCGGCTGCTGCTCGACCGCACCGAGTCGCTCGACGCCGAGCAGATGATGCGGCTGCACGGCACGCTCCGGTCGCTGCAGGCGGCGGAGGGCCGGCGGTGAACGAGCAGCTCTGGCGCGAGCTCATCGCCGAGCGGCCCGTCGAGAAGCTCCGGATCGCGGGCCGGCCGCTCGGCCCGGGGGACCGGGTCCGCCTGCACCCCCGCGCCAAGGGCGACGTCTTCGACGTCGCGCTCGACGGCAAGACCGCCGCGGTCGAATCGGTCGAGCAGGACCTGGAGGGAAACTTCCTGGTGTCCGTCGTGGTGGAGGACGATCCCGGCGGCCACTTCGGCATGATGCGTCAACCCGGACATCGGTTCTTCTTCACGCCCGGGGAGCTGGAGCCGCTGGATCCCGCCGAGGGCTACGAAGCGGCCGCGTCGGCGCCGAACATCCTGGTGGCGGGGATCGGGAACGTGTTCCTGGGCGACGATGGGTTCGGGGTCGAGGTGGTGCAGCGGCTCGCGCCGCGCCCGCGGCAGCGCGGCGTTCGGGTGGAGGACTTCGGGATCCGGGGCTACGATCTGGCCTACGCGCTCATGGCGCGTCCCGACCACACGATCCTGATCGATGCCTGTCCCCGCGGCGAGGCGCCGGGGACACTGTACGTCGTAGAGCCCGGCCCGGAGGAGCTCGACGGCAGCCTCGAGACCTCGGGGCTGCTCGACGCGCATGACATGAATCCCCTGGCGGTGCTTCGCCTCGCCCGCTCGCTGGGCGGCACGCTCGGGCCGGTGATCGTGGTCGGCTGCGAGCCGGCGACCCTGGGCCCTGAGGAGGGGCTGATGGGGCTGAGCGAGCCCGTGGCGGCGGCGGTCGACGCCGCCGTGAGCCTTGTCGAATCACTGGTCGCCCGCTTGCTGACACCCGAACGCTGACACAGGGAGAAGCCGCCATGGATGCGATCGTCACCGAAAAGAACGGCACCGCGAGCGACGCCGACACGATGATGCTGTTCGGCGGGGTGGCCTGCATGATCTTCGGCGCGGGCCTGGTGCTCTCGAACCCCAGCCTCCGACGCTATCTGGGTCAGGTGCGCCCGGCCGACCTCCTGTCGGCGGCGGTGCCGGACGTCGAGAAGTACCTCAAGTTGCGGGCGATGTGAGCACACCCGTGCGCTACCGGATCGATCCGCGCGCCAGCCGGTTCACCGCCCGCGCGTTTGCCGGCGGGCCGCTCTCCGCGATGGGGCACAATCCGAGCTTCGCGGTCCGCGGCCTCGCCGGCGAGGCAGCGCTCGACCCGGCGTCTGCCGGCGCCGCGTCGGTCACGGTCACGATTCAGGCTTCCTCGCTCGCGCTCAACGATCAGGTCAGCGACAAGGACCGCCGCGAGATCGAGCGCACCATGCACGATCAGGTGCTGGAAACCGCCCGGTACCCCGAGATCACCTATGCCTGTCCCGAGCCCAAGACGACCATCACCCGGAGCGGAGAGGGGCAGTTTCAGATCACCCTCAACGGGGATCTGACGCTGCACGGCGTGACCCGCAGCCATCCGGTCTCGGCGCGCGTATCCGTCACCGGGGACATGCTCAGGGCGGCCGCCGAAACCACCTTGCGGCAGAGCGATTTCGGAATCAAGCTCGTGAGCGTGGCGGGCGGCATGCTCAAGGTGAAGGAAGACGTCAAACTGACATTCGACCTCGTGGCCCGAAAGCAGGATTGAGCCCATGTGCCTCGCCATTCCCGGCAAGATCGTCGAGCTGGTTCCCGAGCTGCCTCACCTGGCGCTGGTGGAGGTCACGGGCGTGCGCCGGCGGGTGGACCTCGGGCTCCTGTCCGATGATCCCCCCGTCGTCGGCGACTGGGTCCTGATCCACGTCGGCTTCGCGATGAGCAAGGTCAGCGAGCGCGAGGCGGCCGACCAGATGCGGACACTCGCCATCCTCGGCGAGGATGCGGCCGCGATGGAAGAGGTGCGCGGGTACGGCCTGGAGGGGAAGGAGTCGGCGTGAAATTCGTGGACGAGTTCCGGGACCCGGACGTCATCGCCAGGACGTCCGAGGAGATCCGCCGCCTGGCCGATCCGGGCCGGCACTACCGCCTGATGGAAGTCTGCGGCGGCCACACGCACGCGATCTACCGGTTCGGCCTCAAGGACATCCTGCCGCCGAACATCGAGCTCATCCATGGGCCCGGCTGCCCGGTCTGCGTGCTTCCCATGGGGCGGATCGACGACGGGCTGGCGCTGGCCCGGGAGCCGAGGGTCACGTTCACCGCGTTCGGCGACATGATGCGGGTGCCCGGCGCCCACGGCAGCCCGCTGGAGCACAAGGCCAAGGGACTCGACGTCCGAATCGTCTATTCGCCGACCGACGCGCTCAAGCTCGCGCGCGCCAACCCCGACCGGCACGTGATGTTCTTCGCGATCGGCTTCGAGACCACCGCGCCATCCACCGCGCTCACGCTCATCCGGGCCAAAGCGGAGGGGGTGCGCAACTTCTCGGTCTTCTGCAACCACGTCACCATCATTCCCGCCATCCGGGCGATCCTCGATTCGCCGGACATGCGGCTGGACGGGTTCATCGGTCCGGGCCATGTCTCGACCGTGATCGGCTGCCGGCCGTACGAGTGGATCGCGCGGGATGAGGGGAAGCCGATCGCCGTGTCGGGGTTCGAGCCGCTCGACCTGCTGCAGTCGATCGTGATGCTGCTCCGGCAGATGCAGGAGGGCCGAGCGGAGGTCGAGAACCAGTACACCCGGGTGGTGCCCTGGGAAGGCAACCGAGCGGCGCTCGCCGCGATGGCGGAGGTGTTCGAGCTCCGGCCCTACTTCGAATGGCGGGGGCTCGGCTTCATCTCGCAATCGGCGCTCAAGCTTCGGGACGCCTACGCCGCGTGGGACGCGGAGCGGGTGTTCAGCGTGGCCGGGGTGCGGGTCACCGACCCCAAGGCCGCCCAGTGCGGCGAAGTCCTCAAGGGCGTACTCAAGCCGGCCCAATGCAAGCTGTTCGGCAGGGAGTGCACGCCCGAACACCCGGTGGGAGCGTTGATGGTTTCCTCGGAAGGCTCATGCGCCGCCTACTACAACTACGAGCATCGGAAGAGCGCGGTCGCCTCGCTCAAGATTCTGACGCCGGCCTGAGCCGCGAGGCATCCGTGACCGGGCCGTCGCCCACCATCCGCTTCCGTGACCCCCAGATCGAGATGGCGCACGGAGCCGGCGGCAAGGCCACGCGCCGGCTGGTGGACGGGCTGTTCGTGCCGCTGCTCTACGAACGGGCCATCCCCGCCGGCGCCGACCAGCTGAGCGACGCCGCCCGCGTGGCACTCGCCGGCGGCGAGGTCGCGATCACGACCGACAGCTTCGTCGTGACGCCGCTGGTGTTCCCCGGCGGATCTATCGGCGAGCTGGCGGTGAACGGCACGGTGAACGATCTCGCGGTGTCGGGCGCGCGGCCGGTGGCGCTGGTGACGACCTTCGTGCTCGAGGCGGGACTCCCGACCGAGACGCTGGCGGCCGAGGTCCGCGCGATGGGCCGGGCCGCGCGGGCGGCGGGCGTACCGATCGTCGGCGGCGACACGAAGGTCGTGGAGCATGGCAAGACCGACCAGCTCTACATCACCACCACGGGCATCGGGCGTCCCATGTCCGGCGTAACGCTGGGCGCGAGATCGGTGCGGGCCGGCGACAAGGTGCTCCTGTCGGGGCCGATCGGGGACCACGGCATCACCATCCTGCTGGCCCGGGGCGAGCTCGACCTCGAAGCCGAGCTCCGCTCGGATACCCGCTCGGTCCTGCCGATGGTCGAGGCGGTGATCGGCGCGGGAGCGGCCGCGGTGCGCTGGATGCGGGACCCCACCCGCGGAGGTGTCGCGACCTCGCTCAACGAGCTGGCGCTCGATTCGGGACTCGCGGTCCACCTGTTCGAGGAAGCCATCCCGGTGCGGGACGAGGTGCGAGGCGCCTGCGAGCTGCTCGGCCTCGACCCGCTCCACATCGCCAACGAGGGCCAGTTCCTCGCGGTGGTCGCGGCCGAGCAGGCCAACCGCGCGCTCGATGCCCTGCGGGCGGCGCCCGGCGGCAGCGGCGCCGTGGTCGTCGGCGAGGTGCGGGAGGAGCCGGCGGCGGCCGTGCTGGTCACGACCCGCTACGGCGGGAGCCGGATCGTGGACATGCTGGTCGGGGATCCGCTGCCCAGGATCTGCTGATGCCCACGGCCACGGATCTCGCCACCCGGGTCGAGGAAGGCCTCCTCGCCCGCAACCGGCTCTTCGAGGAGTTTTTCGCCCGGGAGGCCCGGCGCCTCGCCGAGGCGTGCCGCGAGATGTCGGAGCGGTTCCTCCGGGGGGGCCGGCTCCTCGCGTTCGGCCGGGGCCCCTACGCGACCGACGCGCAGCACGTGTCGGTCGAGTTCGTCCATCCGGTGATCGTGGGCAAGCGCGCGCTGCCCGCGCTCGACCTGAGCGTGCTGTTCGGGCCCTGGGTCGAGGCCCTGGCGGGCCCGGAGGACATGGTCATGGGCTTCGGCCCGCCCGGCGGCGACCCCGCGGTGCGCGCCACGCTTCGCGCCGCGGCCGCCCGCGGCGCCATGACGTTCGCCTTGCCCGGCGGGGAGGGCGACTATGCAGTAGAAGCCGCGACTGACGACCCGTTCGCCCACCAGGAGCTGATCGAGATCCTGTATCACACGCTCTGGGAGACGGTGCACGTCTTCTTCGAGCACCGGGAGCTGGGACACGAGGTGGGGCAGGCGGGATTTCTGTATCCGTTCCTCGGCCGCGAGAAGCAATCGCCGGTCGACCTGGTCGAGCAGGCCGCCGCGTCGATCCGCATGAAGGTGGCGGACGACTCGGCGCTCCGGGCCCAGGTGGGGCGCGAGGAGGGGGAGCGGATCAGCGCGGCGACGCTCGCCATCCGGGAGCGGCTTGTCCGGGGCGGCAAGCTGATCATCTTCGGCAACGGCGGGTCGGCCACCGACGCCAACGACTGGGCGATCGACTGCGTGGCGCCACCCGCGGGCTGGCAGCCGGTCCCCGCCATTTCGCTCGCGCTCGAGCCGGCCACCGTGTCCGCCATCGCCAACGACGTGGGTCCGGACGTCATCTTCCTCCGCCAGCTCATCGCCCAGGCGCGGCCGGACGACGTGGCGGTGGCGATCTCCACCAGCGGCGGCTCGCGCAATGTGATCGCGGCCCTGGTCGAGGCCCGGAAGCGCCGGCTGCTGACGGTGGCGCTGCTGGGCTACGACGGCGGCGAGATCCGCCGCCAGGGCCTGGCCGAGCACAACATCGTGGTCGGCTCGGACTACATCCCGCGGATCCAGGAAGTGCAGGCCTCGATCTACCACCTCATGCGCGAGAGCCTGGAGGAGCTCGGACATGAAGCTCGTTGAGCTGTACGGGACGGCTGCCTGCCCGTACACGCGCGACATGCGCGAGTGGCTCGAGATGCGCGGCGCAGACTTCGTCGAGTACGACGTCGAAGCGGACCGCGCGGCGCGTGAACGGCTCCGCGCCGTGGCGGGACCGCAGCGCACCGTACCGGTGCTGGTCGAGGACGGCGCGGTGGTGCAGGTGGGATGGCAGGGCCGGGGATGCACGGTCGGTGAGTAGCGCTCCGGTCACGAGCGCCTGCTCGATCCGCGTCCGCGGCGTGGTCCAGGGCGTCGGCTTCCGGCCGTTCGTCTACCGGCTGGCGCGCGCCAACGCGCTGGCCGGCTGGGTGCTCAATGGCAACGAGGGCGTCGAGATCCACGTCGAGGGCGACCGGGAGCGCGTGGACACGTTCCTCGCCGGCCTCCGCGAGCAGGCGCCCGCGGCCGCGAGCATCACCGCCATCGACGTGGACGCGGCCGCGCCCAGCGGCCTCGACGAGTTCGTGATCCGCGCCAGCGGGCGGCGCGAACAGCCCACGGCCGGCATCTCGCCGGACCTCGCGGTCTGTGGCCGCTGTCTGCACGAGCTGTTCGATCCGGCTGACCCGCGGTACCGCTATCCGTACATCAACTGCACCGAGTGCGGTCCCCGGTACTCGATCGTGGTCCGGCTGCCGTACGACCGGGCCGCGACGACGATGGACCCGTGGCCGATGGACCGGCGCTGCGCCCGCGACTATCACGATCCCGCGAGCCGCCGGTTCCACGCCCAGCCCGTGGCCTGCCCAGACTGCGGCCCGCACTATCTCCTGCGCCATGACGGCCGCGCGCTCAGGGGTGACGATCTGGTCATCCCCCGCGCCGCCGCGCTGCTTCGGGGCGGGCGCATCCTCGCGGTCAAGGGCATCGGCGGTTACCATCTTGCGTGCGACGCCCGGAACGCCGACACGGTCCTGGCACTACGCGACCGGAAGTTCCGGAAGGAGAAGCCGTTCGCGCTGATGGCGCGGGACCTGGCGACTGCCCGCACGCTGGTGGAGCTCTCGCCGGACGCGGCCGCGCTCCTGGCGAGCGCGGCCGCCCCGATCGTACTCGTGCCCGCGACGGTCGAACTGCCGCATGTGGCGCCGGAGACCTCCGAGCTCGGCATCATGCTGCCGTACACGCCGCTGCATCACCTGCTGTTCGCCGCGGGAGCGCCGGACGTCCTGGTCATGACCAGCGCCAACCGCTCGAGCGAGCCGATCGCGTTCGAGGACCGGGACGCGGAGCAGCGGCTGGCCGGCCTCGCCGATGCCTTCGTCGTGGGCGAGCGGCCGATCGCCCGCCGGGTCGAGGACGCGGTGGTGCGTCCCGGCCCGCTGGGGACGGTCATCCTCCGGCGCGGGCGGGGCTACGCCCCCGCCGCGGCGGCCAGCATTCCCGCCGGCCGGCCGGTGCTGGCCCTCGGCGCCGATCTCAAGAACGCGCTCACGCTCGTGGTCGACGGCCAGGCGTTCGTGAGCCAGCACATCGGCGACCTCGACCACTACGATGCCGGCCGCGCATTCGAGCAGACCATCCGCGACCTGCTCGCCATGTACGCGGTGCGTGGGGACCAGTTGCTGGTGGCGCACGATGCCCATCCGCAGTACCGCTCGTCCGCTCACGCACTGTCGCTCGACGCGGCCGAGCTCCGGCCGGTGCAGCATCATCGGGCGCACGTAGCTTCGGTGCTGGCCGAGCGCGGGGCCTGGGACGAGCGCGTACTCGGCTTGAGTCTGGACGGGACGGGCTATGGCGACGACGGCACGATCTGGGGCGGGGAGATCTTCGCGGGCAGCATTCGGGGCGGGCTCACGCGCGTGGCGCACCTCAGGCCGGCCTCGCTCGCGGGCGGCGACGCCGCCGCCCGCCACCCGGTGCAGGCCGCCACGGGATTTCTGGCCCAGCTCGGCGAGCTGCCGGACCTCACCCAGGCCCCCTTCGACCTGCCCACGCGCTGGGACTCGGCGCGGCGCCTGCTCGAGACCGGGACCCGGGTCTTTACGACGACGTCGGCGGGGCGCCTGTTCGACACCGCCGCGGCGCTGCTGGGCTTCTCCCGCCCGGTGACCTACGAGGGGCAGGCGGCCATCTGGCTGGAGCAGCTCGCCCGGCGCGCGCCGGCGGCCGCGCCGTACGCCTTTCCGCTGGAGGACGAAGAGCTGGACTGGCGCCCGATGCTTCGCGCCGTAATCGACGAGCGCCGGAAGGGCCGCGATCCCCACGAGATCGCCCGGGCATTTCACTCGGCCGTGGCCCACGGGCTCGCGGAGGCGGGGGTGAGGCTCTGTCGCGCGCACGGGCTCGAGACCGTGGTGGCATCGGGCGGCGTGCTCCAGAACGTGCTGCTGCTGGACGAGCTGCACACCCTGCTGGAGCAGGCATCGCTGCCGCTCTGGATCAATCACGCCGTCCCGCCGAACGACGGCGGCATCAGTCTCGGACAGGCCGCGCTGGGAGCGCTGGGACCGTGCACGAGCTCTCGATCGCGCTGAGCCTGGTGGACGTGGCGCAGGAGGAGGCCATCCGGCTCAAGGCCCGCGTGTGCGCGGTGCACGTGCGGATCGGCGCGCTCGCGGGTGTCGTGCCCGAAGCGCTCGAGGCCTCGTACGAGATGGCCTGCGCGGCCACGCCGCTCGAGGGATCCCGCCTGGTGATCGAGCAGGTGCCGGTCGTGGTGTTCTGCCCGAGCTGCCGCACCGAGCGCGAGCTTCGCAGCGTGCAGTCGTTCTGCTGCGGCGAGTGCGGGACGCCGACGCCGCGAGTGGAGCAGGGGAGAGAGCTGGAACTGGTCGCCCTGGAGATCGAAGCATGAGTCACGAGCCACGTCTCGTCGAAGTCCGGAAGAACATCCTCAAGCAGAACGACCTGAACGCCCGCGAGCTCCGGCAGCGGTTCCACGACGCGGGTGTGTTCGCCGTGAGCCTGGTCTCGAGCCCCGGCGCGGGCAAGACGACGCTGCTCGAGCAGACGCTTACCCTGCTGCACCCCCGCTACCGGGTCGCCGCGCTGGTGGGCGACCTGGCCACCGAGAACGACGCGGCCCGCCTGGCCCGAAGCCTGGCGCCGGTGCGCCAGATCACGACCGGCACGGTCTGTCACCTCGAAGCCTCCATGGTGGAGCGGGGCCTCGATGGCTGGGCGCTCGACGAGCTTGATTTTCTGTTCATCGAGAACGTGGGCAACCTGGTCTGCCCCGCCTCCTACGACCTGGGCGAGAGCCTCCGCTTCGTCGCCGTCTCGGTGACCGAGGGCGAGGACAAGCCGCTCAAGTATCCGACGATCTTCAACACGGCCGACATCGCCCTGATCACCAAGATCGATCTGGCCGAGGCGGTCGGCTTCGACTGGCCGGCGGCGCTGGCCAGCGTGCAGGCGGTGCGGCCGGGCATGAAGGTGCTCGGCGTCTCGGCGCGGAGCGGCGCCGGCATGAACGAGTACCTCGAGCTGCTCGAGGCCGGACTCGCCGCGGCGCGCGGCGCGGCGGTGGCGGGGGGCGGCCGGTGACCAGCCTCCTGGCGGTCACGGTGCTCGGCTTCTTCCTGGGCATGCGGCACGCGACCGACCCCGACCACGTCATCGCGGTCACGACCATCGTCTCGCGGCACCGGACCACCGGCGGGGCCGCGGCCATCGGAGCGCTCTGGGGTGTGGGCCATACGCTGACCATCATGGTGGTGGGTGCGGGCATCATCCTGCTCGGCTGGGTCATCCCGGCGCGGGTGGGACTCTCGCTGGAGCTGTCGGTGGGTGTGATGCTGATCGTGCTGGGGCTGATGAACCTGAGCGGCCTGCTGCAGCGCGTCACCGACAGCCTGACGCCGTCGGCCAAGGTGCACGCGCACCCGCACCCCCACGGCGATTACGTGCATACCCACATCCACGGCCACGAACCCGAATCGCATCCGCACGCGGCCGATCAGACGCCCCTGGGCCGGCTCGACCGGTGGTTCGGGAAGCTGGGCCTGTATCAGATCCTGCGGCCGCTGATCGTGGGCGTGGTGCACGGACTCGCGGGATCGGCCGCCGTCGCGCTGCTCGTGCTGACGACGATCGGCAACACCGGATGGGCGGTGCTCTACCTGCTGGTGTTCGGGGTGGGAACGATCGTCGGGATGATGCTCATCACGGCGGCGATCGCGTGGCCGTTCGCCTACACCGGGCGGCGGCTCGGCGCCCTGCCCCACGGACTGCGGGTGGCCTCGGGCGTGATCAGCCTGGCGGTCGGACTGGCGCTGGCGTACCGGATCGGTGTGGTGGACGGGCTGTTCGGAGCCAACCCGAGGTGGACGCCGAGATAAGGCAGGGAGGCGCCGGACTTCGCGTCGGGGCACCGGCCGGAGCCGGTGTCATCCCGAGTGAAGCGAGGGATCCTGCCAGGGAACAGATCGAACCGATTCCGGGCAAGATCCCTCGCTGCGCTCGGGATGACATGGGCGGCGCTTCGCATGCGCGCCGGCGCGACAGCCTTGCTTGCCAGCAGCTGCTTCGCCGTGAGGCGGAGGGCACGGAGATCGGACCGGAGGATCCGCAACCCGATCCTTCGCTCCGTTCAGGATGACTGGAACGGATCTATGAAATCGGCTCCAGCCCCGCCAGGATCGCCTCCCGGCGCGGCTCCAGGAACGGCGGCAACGCCACGTGCTCGCCCAGGATAGCGGGATCCTCGTCCACCGCGAACCCGGGCCCGTCCGTGGCGATCTCGAACAGGATGCCGTTCGGCTCGCGGAAGTAGAGGCTCCGAAAGTAGTACCGGTCCACTTCGCCGCTGTTGGGGATCGCGTGCGAGTCGAGCCGCTCGCGCCACGCATGGTACTCGGAGTCGTCCGGCGTGCGGAACGCGACGTGATGGACCCCGCCCGCGCCGAGCCGGGCGGGCGGCAGATCGGGCTGCACGGCGACGTGGAGCTCCGCATGCGGGCCGCCCGGGCCCATCTCGTAGACGTGCACCTCGTGGGCCGCGCTGTCGCCGGCAGGATACCGCCGCACGGGCCGCAGGTTCATGACCCGCGTCAGCACGGCGTCCGTCCCCGCCAGCTTCGGCACGCTCATCAGGATCGGCCCGAGCCCCCGGATCTGGTGGCCGGCGGGAACCGGACTGCGGCTCCAGGGCACGGACCGATCGCCCAGGCCCCCGTCGTCGATGAGCGCCAGCCGCTGGCCTTCGGGGTCCTCGAAGTCGAGCGTCAGACGACCGTCGCGCTCGACGATCGGACCGGCCGCGACGTTCCCTTCCCGGAACCGCTCGGCCCACCACTCGAGCGTGGGCCGGCCGCTCACACGGAGGTGGGTTCGCGCCACGCTGTGCGTGCCGCGGCGCTCGCGCGGCATCTTCCAGTCGAAAAACGTCACGTCCGTTCCCGGCGACCCCACCGCATCCGCATAGAAGAGGTGATAGGCGCTGACGTCGTCCTGGTTGACGCTACGCTTGACCAGCCGCATGCCCAGCGTCTCGGTGTAGAACCGGTAGTTGGCGCGGATGTCGGCGGAGACCGCCGTCAGGTGGTGAATGCCGTTGAGATCCATGGTCCGTTCCTCCCTCCTCGACGCTGTGCGGCCGCCCTCCGGCGGCGCCTAGCCTAGGCTGCGCCTGACAAGGGAGTCATCCTGACCCCCCCTTGTCAGACTCAGCCTAGACCCGGACGAACGCCGCGATCGCCGGATCCCGCCGCAGCGCGGCCAACGCCACCGCGTCGGGCCGCTCGGGCACATCCCGGTCGCAGTCCACCATGCAGAGAAACCCGAGCGCCGCATCGCCCGCGGGCTGGAACTGGTGCCACGTGAGCGGCGCCACCCGGACGAGATCGTGGGTCCCGGCCTCGACGATGCGGTCGCCCACCAGCACCCGCGCCGCGCCGCGGACGATCATCACCGCGTGCGCATGGTGATGCCGCTCGAGCGAGGACCAGCCGCCGGCCGCGACCTCGAAGTAGCGCAACTGGCAACCGAGACCGCCGCCGCCCTCGAACAGGACCTGGCGAGTCACCCCGGAGAAATGGGTGCCCTCCCGCTTGTACGGCCGGACCTCGACGCCGTCCCACCGAAACGGATCGGTCTGCCGGACGTGCTCGCTCATCGTACCGCCTCAGGTGCCGCCGTCCGGGCGACGCGCTCGACCAGGTCGCGCGTCCGCTCGAAGAGGGCGTCCCCCGCCTCGTAGAGGCTCCCACCGATCAGCAGCAGACAGTCCTGCCCGTAGAACTCCAGGAGCTCGGCCACCCGCTCAACTTTCAGCCCGCCCGCAGGCGCGGGCAATGCGGGGCGCGCTCGCGGATGCTCGGCGCGCAGGGCCGCGGCGAGGGCGGCGCAGGTCTCCGCGCTGTAGCTGAACCGGCCGCCCGCGTGCGGGAAGATGACGGCGTCGGCGCCATACCAGCGGAACAGCTTGCCGAACAGCACGGGCTCCGCCGCCCGAAGCACGCCTCCGAAGGCCGGATGCGCGATGATCGGGAGACCCTCGGCGAGCGACGCCAGCTGATGAAGCAGGGGCAGCCCCACGAGCATCGGCGACAGGACGACCGCCGCGGCGCCGGCCTCGCGCGCGAACTCGAGCTGGGCCGCTACCCGGTCCGGCGTGCCGATGAGGTTGGGCACGTAAAGCGCCCGGCGGCCGGTCTCCCGGGCCGCATCGTCCACCGCGCGAAGACAGGCCTCGACCCGGGCCTCGAACGGACAGAACGCGTGGTCGGCGAGACCGTGGTCGTCCTTGACCAGGTCGATGCCGGCCCGTGCGAACGTGCCGCACAGCGCCGCAAGCTGCGCCGGCCTCAGCCCCATCGGCTTGAGCGCGGTGGCCAACATGGGCCGGCCGGCAACGCCCGCGAGGGCCCGGAGCCCGGCGACGCCTGCGCGTGGTCCCGGAAGCCAGTCGAACGCGTCGGGTGGCAGGTCGACGTCCGCGAGGACGACATCGGGCTGGAGCGAGGAGTTGCCGAAGAGGACGTCGAGGAGCTGCGCCGGGTCGAGCGCGGTGGTGGCAAGCGGCTGCGCGATGGTGACGCGGTGCAGATTCTCGCCGGCGGAGCGGATCTCCTCGACCGAGCCGAGGATGTGCGCGGCCACCCAGGGGTCCCGTGCCGCCACGGCGCGCGGCAGCTCGACCGCCTGCTCGAGCATCAGCGCCTCCGCCCGCGCGGCGATGTCGCTGGCCCGGGCGCGGACGAGATAGGTGACGCGGAGCGGACCGCCGCTTCCCTGGTGCACGACCGACTCCTTGGCGTGGGGTTGGCCCCGATTCCCGAGGTATACCGTCCGGGGCGGCCCGTCACGCGCGGAGCCGGCGGGCCTCCCGGAACGTAAACGGGCGCATCCGTTCGAAGTCATCCCCAGGGCAGCGGGGGCGCTCTCGCTCCTGAAGACCGGTGCGGCGTCGTCGCTCGTCTTCCCCGGCGGGCAGCAGTCCGGCAGGATGGGTGGGTTGGGGATCTCACGATCACCACATGCGAACGGCGGGCGGGTCACTGGGATGACCCGCCCGCCGTCCCATACCTGGGAACCTGCAGCGCTACCGGGCGCTGTCGACGCCTGGGTTGACCGTGTCACCCTTGGAAGTGACCGGCTGGCCCTGGTCGGGCCGGGTCTTCGTTACGCCCGGGCCCAGCGTGGACCTCCCGGTGCTCGAGTTCGTGGTGCCCGACTCGGTCTGATTCTTGGCCGAGGGCGCCCCGGCCGCGCTCCGGCTGGTGTCCCGTTTCATCCCGGTGTCCGCCGCCATACCCGTGTCCGACGGCGTCACGTTCGTCCCGGCCGCGCCTGGTGCCATGGCCGAGGTATCCGACATGTGGGTGGTATCGCTCATCGAGCCCGTTTCATTCGGGCTGCCCGCGGTCCCGGCATTCCGGTTGTCGCGTTGGCCGTTACATCCGGCGGCCAGCGCGACCGCCAGCAGGCAGGCCGACGCTTGTGAGATCCATCTCATGGGTTGTACCCTCTCCTTGGTTCTGGCAACCTGCATTCGAGGGCCGAACCTACGGCACGGGACCGGGGAGGGACGTGACCGTCGTCACCGCCAGCGGAGGGAGCGCCCAAATGCAGCATCCCGTCCAGGGCCTGCACCACGTCACCGCGACCGTGGACCAAGCCCGGCCCGATCTCGATTTCTGCCGCCGCCTGTTGGGGCTTCGGCTGGTGAAGCGCACTGTCAACTTCGACAACCACGGGGTCTACCACTTCTACTACGGTACGGAATCCGGAGCACCGGGGTCGATATGGACCACGTTCCCCTATCATGGCTGGGGTGTCGCGGCCGGGGTGCACGGGGCCGGGCAGATCGCCGCCACGGCGTTCTCGGTGCCCGCAGGCGCGCTCGAGCACTGGCGCGCGAGACTCGGCGCCGCCGGCCTGGCGATGGCGGAGCCCACGGCACGGTTCGGTGCGGCCACCCTGGCGCTGCGGGACCCGTCCGGACTCGTGCTCGAGCTCGTGGCCGACGGACGCGACCGGCGGACGCCCTGGCGCGGCGGCGGCCCCGACGAGGCCATGGCGATCCGCGGATTGCACTCCGTCACCTTGCAGCTTCGCGCGCGCCCGGCCACCATCGAGCTCATGACGACCCTGCTGGGATTCGGGGTCGTGGACGAACGCGACGGCCGCACCCGCCTGGCCGGCGGCGGCGAGGCACCGGGCCATTTCGTGGACCTGGTGGAGGTGCCCGACGCTCCCGCCGCCCGCAACGGGATCGGCACCGTGCATCACGTCGCGTTCGCGATCGGGAGCGCCGGGGAACAGCTCAGGTTGAGGGAGGAGCTGATTCGCGCCGGCCGCGACGTGACCGAGGTCCGGGACCGGACCTACTTCCAGTCGATCTATTTCCGTGAGCCTGGCGGCGTGCTGTTCGAGGTGGCCACCGTGGCGCCGGGCTTCACCGTCGACGAGCCGCTCGAGGCGCTGGGCCAGGAATTGAAACTGCCGCCGTGGGAGGAGCCGCACCGCGCCGAGATCGAGGCCCGGCTCCCGCCCCTCGTGGGCGCCCCCGCCGCGGGTTAGCTTCGACCGGTCGCTGCCGTTCCCGCTGCCATCCGCGAGGCGTATGGAGTTCCACCATGCGGTCGAGCTCCAGCCGACCGGACACCCGCTGACCCCCTCCCGGTTGGCGCGCCTCGGACAGAATCTGACTGTCCGGGTGGTCGTGGCCATCCTGCTGGGCGCGTTTCTGGGCGCGCTCTGGCCGGCCGCGGGTCGGGCGATGCGCCCCCTCGGCGATACCTTCGTCGACCTGGTGCGGATGATCATCGCGCCGGTCATCTTCCTCACCATCGTCCTCGGCGTGGCCCAGACCAGCGACCTCAAGCGGGTCGGGCGCGTGGGGCTCAAGGCGCTTGTCTACTTCGAGGTCGTCACCACGTTCGCGCTGGCGATCGGGCTCGCGGTGATGAACCTGGTCCGGCCGGGCGAGGGTATCGCCGCCTCGCGCATCGTGGCGGCGGACGTGTCGCAGTTCGCGGCCCAGGGAAAGGACCTCCGGTTCGTGGACTTTCTGGTCCACATCGTGCCGTCGAGCGTGGTGGGCGCGTTCGCCCAGGGTGACATCCTGCAGGTGGTGTTCTTTTCCCTCCTGTTCGGGGTGGCGCTCGCGTCGCTGGGCCGGACCGGCCGGCCGGTGACCCGGATGCTCGAGCGGCTGATGCAGGTCTTCTTCCGCGTCGTGGCGATCGTGATGGTCGCCGCGCCGGTCGGCGCGTTCGGGGCGATGGCGTACACGGTCGGCAACTTCGGCCTCGCGTCGCTGCTCACGCTTGGCCGGCTCATGGCCTGCGTCTACGCCACCATGGCCCTGTTCATCTTCGGCGTGCTCAACGTCGTCGCGCGGCTCTCGGGCTTCAGCCTGTTCCGCCTGCGGGCGTTCATCAAGGACGAAATTTTGATCGTGCTCGGTACCTCCTCGAGCGAGGCGGTGCTGCCGAGGATGCTCGACCGGATGGAGCGGTTCGGCTGCGCCCGGCCGGTAGTCGGGCTGGTCATCCCGGCGGGATACTCGTTCAACCTGGACCGCACATCGATCTACCTTTCGATGGCCACGCTGTTCATCGCGCAGGCGTATGGCGTCCACCTGTCGCTGGGCCAGCAGCTCGGCGTGCTCGGCGTGCTGATGGTGACCTCGAAGGGCGCCGCCGGTGTCACCGGCTCGGGCTTCATTGTGCTCGCCAGCACGCTGTCCGCGCTGCGCGTGGTGCCGGTCGAAGGCCTGCCCTGGTGCTCGGCGTGGACCGGTTCATGAGCGAGGCGCGGTCGATCACCCACCTGATCGGCAACGCCGTCGCCACGGTCGTGATCGCGAAGAGCGAGGGCGCGTTCGGGGGTAGGAAGTCGCGCCGGTCGGTCGTCCAGCACCTCAACAGCCGAAGGATTTCATGCGCGCCGGTCTCTGCAGCCTGCTTGCTATGCTCCTCGCACCCACCCTCGCCGCGCAGAGCATCCCGGCGGCGGAGTATGCCGCCCGCCGCGACTCGCTCGCGGCTCGGCTCCGGAACGGCGTGGTGGTCGCCTTCGGCGCCCCGGCTCCGACAGGCGTCTTCCGGCCGGCGCAGCTCCCCGCGTTTCGCTACCTCACGGGTTTCATGGAGCCCGACGCCGCGCTGGTGCTCGTCATCCATGGCGGTCGCGCGAGCGGCGCGATGTATACCCAGGCCCGCGATCCGCGCCGGGCGCTCTACGACGGCTTTCCGCCGGATTCAGCGGCCGTCGCACGGGAGACGGGTCTCACCCCGCGGCCGATCGCGGCGGTCGCGCCCACGCTGGACTCGCTCGCGGACAGCGGAGTGCCGTTCTACACTCTCCGCGACTACAGTGGCGCGGACTACGCCGAGACTGACTCGCTCACCCGCGGCGCGAACTTCATGCGCGCATTCGCCGACGGCCATCCGAGTCTCGACGTCCGTGACGCGCACCCGGTCCTCGACAGTCTCCGCGCGCGGAAGAGCCCGGCCGAGCTGGCCATGCTCCGGCGCGCCATCGATGTCACCGTGGCCGCCCAGCGCGCGGCGATGCGCACTGTCCGGCCCGGCGCGTGGGAGTATGAGATCGAGGCGCTCTTCACCTCGGCGTTCCGCCGCGGCGGGGGCGACGGTCCGGCGTTCGGCTCGATCATCGGCTCGGGTCCGAACTCGACCCAGTATCACTACGCGGCCAACACTCGCCGGATGCGGGCCGGGGAGGTCGTGGTGATGGACGTCGGCGCCGCCTGGGGCGGGTACGCGGCCGACGTCACCCGCACCGTCCCGGTCAGCGGCAAGTTCTCCCCCGAGCAGCGCACGGTGTACGAGATTGTCCGGAGCGCGCAGGCCGCGGCGGAGCGCGTCGCAGGTCCGGGCGCCTCGTACCAGGCGTGGCGGGATTCGGCGCGGGCGGTCGTGGCCCGCGGGGTCGCCCGGCTGGGGCTCACCGAAGGGGTGGAGGCCACCTTCGACCCGCCCTGGGCCGACCAGTGCCACCAGGAGCCGGTGCGCTGCACCCAGTCGTTTCTCTACATGGCCCACGGGCTCGGCCACGGGATCGGGCTCGAGGTACACGACACTCCGCATCCCTGGAAGGACACCGGAACGTTCGCGCCCGGCGACGTCTTCACCATCGAGCCCGGCGTCTACGTGAGCACCCGGCTGCTCGACATCCTGCCGGATACGCCGAAGAACCGGGCGATGATCGCGAAGGTGCGGGCCGCCGTCGCGCGATACGATAACATCGGCATCCGCATCGAGGACGACTACGCGATCACCGCCACCGGCCTCGAGTGGCTCAGCCGTGCCCCCCGCGAGATCGGCGAGGTCGAAGCCGCGATGGCACGCCGTGGCCGCTAACTCGACCCACCGGCCGGTCTGGCCGCTGCTGCTCTCGCTGCTGCTGTTCGCGCTCGCGGTGCTCGTGGGTCGCGGGGTGTCACGCGGCACCGCACCCCTTCGGCGGCTCGTCGGCGGGGAAACCAGCGTGAGCCAATCCGTGGTGGTGGAGCAGACCCGGGCCGTGGCTCGGCTGGTGACGAGTGAAACGGTCCTTCGCGACGTCGTCACCTATGAGAACCGCCGGCTCGGCTCCACCAAGCGCTCGCTCGTCGTGGTAACGGGCAAGGTCCTGACCGGATTCGACCTCGATCGGGGTACCGAGGTCACCGTGGACCACCCGTCGCGCCGCATCCGGATCACGCTGCCGCCGCCGACGGTCCAGAGCGTCGAGATCACCGAGCTCAAGACCTACGACGAACAGCGTGGCCTCTGGAATCCGTTCCATCCCTCGGACCGGGACACCATCTTCGCCCTGGCCCGGCGACAGCTGGTGCAGGCCGCCGGCGAGGTCGAGCTCACGAGACACGCCGAGGAGAGCGCCCGGCGGCTGCTCGAGGCCACTGTCCGCGCGGAGGGCTACACCACCGAAGTGCAGTTCGCCGAGCGGTCCGGCGTTCCGACGCCTCCGCCGGCCGAATCCGCCCACTAGGAGGGGCGAGACCCATGCTGGCGTACGTCTTCTGGCACTGGCGCCGACCGCAGGTGCCTGCGGCGAGCTACGAGACGCTGCAGCGCGGCTTCCACGCCGCCCTCGCGGCGGCGCCGCCGCCCGGTTTCCTGCGCTCCTGCACGCTGTCGATCGCCGGCGCTCCCTGGGCAGCCGGCGGCGGCGAGGCCTATGAAGACTGGTACCTGGTGGACGGCACGGCCGCGCTCGATCCGCTCAACGACGCCGCGGTCACCGCGTCGCGCCGGCAACCGCACGATGCCGCGGCGGCCGCGGCGGCCGGCGGGACGGCCGGGCTCTACCGCCTCCGGCTCGGCACGGCGGACGGTCCACCGCGCGCGGCGAGCTGGTTCGCCAAACCGGGCGGCATGGGTTACGGCGAGCTGTCTGCCGCGCTCGAGCCTGTCGTCCAGGCCGAGCGCGCGGCACTCTGGGTCCGGCAGATGACGCTCGGGCCGGGGCTCGAGTTCTGCCTGCATGCCGCCCATCCCGTCGCGCTGCCGGAGGGCCTGCTGCCGACTGCCCTGAGCTGCCGCCCCGTCTGGCCCCAGTGACTTCGGGCAACCCTCCGGCACCCGATCCTGCTGCCATCGGTGGGTCCGGACACCCCTCTCCGCCGGGGGCCGGATCGGCGCCAACCCGCTGACCGGGTTAGATTTGGAGGGCGCGACCGATTGTCGCGCCCAGATCCCTCGAATGAGAGCCCGCCGTGACCAGTTACAAATTCGAGCAGCGCCGCCTCATGTACCGCGGACGCGAGTTCCATTTCGTCTCCTACGACGCCCACCCTGCCAACGAGCGTCGCGGCGAGACGGCCATGCCGCCGATGTGGTACCTCATGAACGAGGGCAAGCGACGCCCGGTAATGGAGCAGGTCGCCGGCACGCCGGTCGAGGACCTCGACCGCGCACTTCTCCACTGGGTCGAGACCGAGATCTACGGCGGGGCACAGCGCCGTGCCGTTCAGTAGCCTCCAGCTTCACCCGAGCCTCCTCAAGGGAATCAAGGAGCTCGGGTTCGCCCGTCCGACACCGATCCAGGCCGACGCCATCCCCCCAGCGCTCGAGGGGCGGGATATCCTCGCCTGCGCGATGACCGGGAGCGGCAAGACGGCGGCGTTCCTGCTGCCCATCCTCCACCGGCTGATCGACAAGCCCCGCGGCATCACGCGCGCGCTCATCCTGACGCCGACCCGCGAGCTGGCCGCCCAGATCCTGGAGGACCTCAACGACCTGGCCGTGCACACGCCGGTCACCGGGGCGGCGATCTTCGGCGGTGTGGGGATGGCACCCCAGGAGCACGCGTTCCGCACCGGTGTCGACGTGCTCGTCGCCACGCCCGGCCGGCTGCTCGACCACTTCCGCTCTCCCTACGCCAAGCTTCCCGGCATCGAGTACCTGGTGCTCGACGAGGCCGACCGGATGCTGGACATGGGCTTCCTGCCCGACATCCGGCGCGTGTTGCGGCACCTGCCGGCCCGGCGCCAGACGCTCTTCTTCAGCGCCACGATACCGCCCCCCATCGCCGCGCTCTCGCGCGAGATGCTCCAGCGGCCCGTCGCGATCAGCGTGGAGCGCAAGGCCGCGCCTGCCGTCGGTATCACCCAGGCGGTCTACCCGGTGGCGCAGGAGCTCAAGGCCACCCTCTTTCTCGCCCTGCTCCGGCGGAACGAGATGGACGAGGCGCTCGTCTTCACCCGCACCAAGCACCGCGCCAACCGGCTGCAGGCGTTCCTGGTCAGGCATGGCATCGAGGCCGAGCGGATTCACGGCAACCGGTCGCAGTCGCAGCGGACCGAGGCGCTGGCCGGATTCAAGAGCGGGAAATACCGCGTGCTGGTGGCCACCGATATCGCCGCGCGCGGAATCGACGTCGAGGCGCTCGGCCACGTGGTCAACTTCGACGTGCCGATGGTCCCGGAGGATTACATCCATCGGGTCGGCCGCACGGCGCGGGCCGAGGCGACGGGCGACGCCTTTACGTTCGTGGCACCGGACGAGGAGGGCGAGCTGCGCGGCATCGAGCGCGCGATCGGCCGGCGGCTCCCGCGGGTCACCGTACCGGACTTCGACTACCAGGCGAGGCCCGAAACCAAGCTCGAGGTGCCCCTGGCGGAGCGGATCGCCCAGATCCGCGCCAAGAAGGCGGAGGACCGGGAGCGCGCCAAAGCCAAGGCGGCACGGCGCGAGGCCCATCAGGCGGCGGAGCCGCGGCGGCCCGTCGCCGCGACGCGTCCAATGGACGGAATGCCAGGGCGGGGAGGTCGCCCCGGCGGCGGCGGGAGGCCCGGCGGCGGGCGGCCTCCTGGGGGGCGGCCGAGAGGTGGACGGTCCGGATCGGGGCGGTAGGGCAGGCACGCGCGGGCGGCACCTGAACAGCCGAAGGGGGCACGCCCGAAAGCGTGCCCCCTTCGTGTTGCGTGGCTCAGCCTGAGCGGTCCGCCCTAGGGGACCAGGCTCAGTTGGAGGGTCACCAGCGAGCAGCCTATGTTGGTGCTGCAGGCTACCACCTCCACGCCGCTCCCGGTCATGTCCCCGATCAAATCGCCGTTGGCGAGCCCCGACGTGAAGCTGAGCGCCGGCTGGGCGAAGTAGACCGACCAGGTGCTCGGCGGCGAGCCGTTGTCGGTGCCGAGCAGGATGCCGGCCCCGGTGGTCGTGTTGGTCGCACCGTCGTAGACCAGCTGGGCCACCGCCGTTCCCGCCGAATAGAAGTTCATCACCCGGTTGCCAGAGCCGTCGTTCGCGTCGAAGATCTGCGCCTGGGGCGCGAAGCTGAGCGCGAGCGACGTCACCGTCGTGCCGGTCCGGATGCACTTCGAGTGGAACGGATGCGTGCTCTGGCCACCCGGATTGATCCAGAGTCCAGGCTGGCCGCTCGGCGAGGCCACGCAGGTGCCCTTGCCGTTATTGCCCGGGCTGCCGTCGCTGCCGTAATCGAGGCAGTTGGGATTGTTCGGCCCGAAGACGTTGCCGGCGGGGTCGGTCCAGAAGCCGTTGGGGCCGCAGGTGCCCACGCCGTAGAGCCCGGTCCCCGACGTCTTGAACACCAGCGCCGTGCTGGAGCCGGAGGAGCCCGCGCTACCGGTCCCGGCCGGATCGTAGGCCGTCGGATCCACCGGCACGATCGTCGGGGGATTGGTGCTGTCGGGCGGAGTCCAGCTTCCGTTGCCCACCGGGTCGCCGGCGGCAGCGGTGTCAATCGGCGGCGTCGTGGTGGTGGTGTCGCCCGGAGTGCCGGTACTGGTGCCACCGGGGCCCGAGGTGCCGGGCAGGCCCGGGATCGGGCCGCCGGGTGAAGTGAGGTTGTCGGCGGCTTCGGTACAGGCGCCAAGCGCGAGGGTCGCAACCAGGACGGCCACGACAGCGGGGCGGAACATGATCGACTCCTTCGACTGCACGAGGGTGAGCCGGCTGCCGGCCGGCATCAGCCCTTCGACAACCAGGCTGTCTCTGGGAGACCCTTGGCTTTGCGGACCGGCCTCGCGGCCGGGGTGCCCTAGTCGAAGGGTTCGGGACATAAGACTTCGACACCGTCAAAAGCAACCCCGGTGCCAGATTTAAAAGTCGTTGACTAGCAATCACTTAAAGAGTGCCTCGGCAAGGATTGCCGCGCCCGATGCCGCGACTTGCCCAGGGCGTCGAAGATTCTGCCTCGGTAATGACGAGCCTCCGGTCGCCCAATACATTGACACCATGGCTTTCCGCCGCCCCCACCCGGCCTGGCTGGTGCTTGCGGCCACCTTCCTCGTCCTCCTCGCCGGTGCGGGCATCCGGGCGACGCCCAGCGTTCTCATCGTTCCGCTGGAGCAGGAGTTCGGCTGGTCCCGTTCCACCATCTCACTGGCCATCTCGGTCAATATTCTCCTGTACGGCATGATGGGTCCGTTCGCCGGCGGACTGATGCAGCGTCTGGGCATTCGGCGGACGACCCTCGGAGCACTCGCGCTGCTGGCGGGAGGCGTGGCCCTCGCGACGCGAATCACGGCCCCGTGGCAGCTGGTGGTGGTCTGGGGTGTGCTCGTCGGGTCGGGCAGCGGGATGGTGGCGCTGGTGCTGGGCGCGACGGTGGTGAACCGCTGGTTCGCCGCACGCCGGGGACTCGCGATGGGTCTGCTCACGGCGTCCACCGCGACCGGCCAGTTGGTCTTCCTGCCGCTCCTCGCCACGGTCATCGAGCGCCATGGATGGCGGGCCGCGGCGTTCATCATGTCCGCCGCCGCGCTGTTGGCGATCCCGATCGTGGCCTGGTTTCTTCGCGAGCGCCCCGCAGATGTCGGCCTGCCGCCCTTCGGCGGCACCCGCGTCGAGCCCGCGGTGTCCGGCGGCCCCAATCCGGCCCGGGTCGCCCTCGCCGCCCTTGGCGACGGCGTGCGCTCGCGGGACTTCTGGCTGCTCACCGCCACCTTTTTCATCTGCGGCGCGTCCACCAACGGCCTCATCGGCACGCACCTCATCCCGGCGGCGCACGACCATGGGATTCCCGAGGTGCGGGCGGCGAGCCTCCTGGCGCTGATGGGGGTGTTCGACATGGTGGGAACGACCGGCGCCGGGTGGCTCTCCGATCGCTGGAGCAGCCGCTACCTGCTGGCCTGGTACTACGGGCTCCGCGGCCTGTCGCTCTTTTTTCTGCCGTTTGCGTTGGGCAGCTCCCAGACCGGGCTCTGGGTGTTCGCCGCCTGGTATGGGCTCGACTGGATCGCCACCGTGCCGCCGACCCTGCGCCTCACCACCGATGCCTTCGGGGCTGAACGGGCGCCAGTCGTCTTCGGCTGGATCGGGGCCGGGCATCAGGTCGGCGCGGCGCTCACCGCGTTCGCCGCCGGCTGGGTGCGCACGAACGTCGGTGACTATCAGCTCGCGTTCTGGGGCTCGGGCGGACTCTGCCTCTTGGCCGCGGCCCTGGCGCTCCGGATCGGCCGCCGGCCCGTCCGCCGGGGCTACGCGCCGCCGTTGCCGGCGACCGCCGCCCCGATGGGCGGCCGCGAGTGACTCACCAGCACGCCGCAGATGCCGCCGTGCTGGGCCACGTTGACCACCTGCTTCTGTGAGGCCCGGGCGAGAACGGCCACCCCATTCTCGCTCGCCGCGAACCCCATCACCGTGTAGAACGGCTCGATGTGGACGGCGCCGTCCGGACCGACGACCGGAAACTCACGCACCGGGATGGTGGCGAGCTGCTGGACCACCCAGCGGTCGGCGGCGTCGGCCAACGCCGCGTTCACGGCGCGGTCCCACTCGTCCCGCGTGACCGCGGGGCCGATCACGATGCCGTCGCCGCCGTAGGCACGGTTCGGCTTGAGCACGAGCGCTTCGTGGTTCATCCGGGCGTGGTCGAGCAGATTGCCGAGCCGGCCGTCTGGCAGCACCGTGCGGCGGTCGGACAGGACCCGGGTCCACAGGATGTGGCGTTGGAAGATCTGGCGCTCGGCCGGGGTGAAGTACTGCTGGCAGAGCCGCGGATCGGTGAGCACCTCCCAGCACGCCTTCTGGTCGAGGTCGGCCGCGATCGAGGAGACGACCCGGTTCTCCCGCAGCAGCAGCCGCATCGGCTCGACGTCGACGCCCTCCGCCTGGAGCTCGAGCAGATCCGCCACCCCGTAGTCCCGATAGGCCAGGTCCACCCGCTGCCCGGCGTACCAGACCGCCCCCTGGCACAGCTCGAGCTCTGACGGGTCCGCGTGCATGACGGTGAGCCCGTGCCGCTCGCGCAGGTAACGGGCGAGTTGTTCCTGCTCGTCGGGGCCGTTCCCGGCGTACTTGGGCTCCACGAAGCAGACCTGGCGCCCGCAGCCGATCGCGGCCATGTGATCGAGCAGCTCCTGCGTCAGGAGCTCGCGCATGTCGTGGCCCACGGCGAGCTCGAGTCCGGCATCGCCGGTCCGGAGCAGCGGCCCGACGAGATCCGCGACCAGGCGCTCGCAGGTGGGCACCATGTGCAGGCCGCCGATGCCCATCAGGTTGGGCTCGACGAAGCACAGCGTCTGCTTCCACATCGGGCTGGTGAAGTCCACCAGGGCGTCGAGCCGGCCGAACACCGGGTTGTGCTCCTCGTGGCTCGTGCCCCAGCACTCCCGGAGCCACTGCTCCTCCGGGTCCGGCAGCCGCAGGATCTCGCGCACGGTGAAGTCGTTGAGATAGAGCGACGGAAGCCGCTTGAGCGCGTTCTGCACCGTGAGTGTGACGTGGTGGATGTACGCCAGCTGGTCGGGCAGCACCGTGATCGGCGCGGGCAGAATCCGGATCGGCGTGACCTCACCCTCGTGCAGATACACGACGTGCTGGGCCAGCGCAGCCGCGCGCAGCCGCTCGATGAGGCCCGCCAGCTCGGCCGGTGCCAGCCGGTAGAGCGCGTGCTGCACCCGGCCGGCCAGGGCCAGGCCGGCCAAGCCCAGCTCTTCGGCGGGGGTCAGCATTGCGCGCTCCGTTGGCGGCGGGCTGTCGGAGGATCTCATGTGTATGTTACTGCCGGACCACCCCGGCGCAACGATGGCTGCGCCGCCACCGCTCACTCCGGGAGACCCGTGCGCGCGGACCAGGCCTATGACGAGCTGATGCGGCGGGTGCGCGAGGAGACGCTCCTCACCACCGTGGAAGCCCTGCTCGACTGGGACGAGGAGACCTATATGCCGGCCGGCGGCGTCGAGAACCGGAGCGAGCAGCTCGCTCTCGTCGCCGGGCTGCTGCACGAGCGCGGCACGGACCCGCGGCTCGGTGAGCTGCTCGCGGCGGTCGAGCACTCCAGCCTGCTGGCCGATTCCACCGGGGCCCCGGCGGTGAACGTCCGCGAGCTCCGGCGGGAGTACGACCGGTTCGTGCGCCTGCCACGCACGCTGGTCCAGGACGTGGCCCGCACCACCGCCCTGGCGCAGAAGGCATGGGCGGCGGCGCGCGCCGCGTCGGACTTCGAGCGGTTCCGGCCGTGGCTCGAGCGGATCGTCGCCCTCAAGCGCGCCGAAGCCGAGTGCGTGGGGTATACCGGCGAGCCGTACGACGCGCTGCTGGAGGACTACGAGCCCGGGCTCCGGAGCGAGGTGGCGGCCCGGCTGTTCGGGGCCCTCCGCCGCGAGCTGGTGCCGCTCGGGGAGCGGATCGCGGGGGCGCGGCGCCAGCCGGATCTGGCGGTCCTCCGCCGCCACTTCCCGCGCGACCGGCAGCGCCGCTTCGGCGAGAGCGTCGCCGCGGCGGTGGGCTTCGACTTCGAGCGCGGACGACTGGACCTCGGCGTGCATCCCTCGTGCATCGGGATGGGCGCCGGCGACTGCCGGATCACGCTCCGGTTCGACGACCGCGACTTCGTCGGCGGGGTCCTCACCATCCTGCACGAGGTGGGGCACGGACTGTACGAGCAGGGCCTCGATCCCGAGCACTACGGGACGCCGATGGGCGACGTCGCCTCGGTCGGCATGGACGAGTCCCAGGCGCGGTTCTGGGAGAACCGGGTCGGCCGGGACCGGCGCTTCTGGGAGCACTGTTATCCCCGGGCGCGCGAGCTGTTTCCCGAGAGTCTCGGCGACGTCCCGGTGGAAGAGTTCCACTTCGCCATCAACCGGGTCACGCCATCGCTCATCCGGGTGCACGCCGACGAGGTGACGTACAACCTGCACGTGATGATCCGGTTCGATCTGGAGCGCGCCCTGATCTCGGGCGCCCTCGCGGTGGCGGACCTGCCCGACGCGTGGAACGCCGCCTACCGGCAGATGCTGGGCATCGCTCCCAGGACCGACGCCGAAGGCTGCCTGCAGGACGGGCACTGGGCGGACGGCATGATCGGCTATTTCCCGACCTACGCACTGGGCGACGTGTTCGCGGCGCAGCTCTTCGCCTGCGCCGAGCTCGAGCTCGGCAGCCTGGGCGAGCAATTCGCGCACGGCGAGTTCGCGACGCTGAGGCGGTGGCTCGAGCGGCGGGTGCACCGGCAGGGCGGGAAGTATCCCTCGGCCCGGCTGATCGAGGTGGTCACGGGCTCGCCGCCGGACCACCGCCCGCTGGTGCGAGCGCTCAAGGCCAAGTACGAGACGCTGTACGAGCTGTAGTGAGAGTCAAGTATTCGACGCCTGTCATCTACGCGCCGGTCATCCCGAGCAATGCGAGGGATCTATTCGGGCCGAGTTCGAGCCATTCCCGGGCAAGATCCCTCGCTCCGCTCGGGATGACACCATGCCGTCGACGACCATCCGTGATGCTCGTCAGCAGGCCGTCCTGCGGACGGCGCGCCGCGTCCCGGGCGGGGTAGCTTTAGGGTCGGTCCGCACCGCGCGGCCGATCGATTCGCTCGCTCCGGACCGCGACCCCGGGCGCCGGGCGAAGACTCGAGCCTCGCGAGCGCCGGAGAAGGAGCCGTGAGACGTACCGCCATCCTCGGCCTGGCCTGCCTTTCGGCCGCCTGCACGCCGACCGTCAATCTGTCCGACCCCGCGGGCCCGAAGTTCGAGGGCAGCTTCGCGCCCGCGGCGCCGGGCGCCGGCGCGCCGGCACCGCTCCGCGTCGTCACCTTCAACGTGAAGCTCGGCCGCGAGATCGAGCGCGCGATCGGGGTGCTCGAGAGCGACAGCCTGCGCGGCGCGGACGTGGTGGCGCTGCAGGAGATGGACGAGGCGGGCGTGGCGCGGATCGCACGCGCGCTCCGGCTCAACTACGTCTACTACCCCGGGAATGTGCATCCCACCGATCACCGGCACTTCGGCCCCGCGCTGCTCACTCCATGGCCGATCGAGCGGACGTGGAAGCTCGCCTTGCCCCACCTCGGCCGGTTCCGCCACCAGCAGCGCATCGTCACCGCCGCCATCATCCGGGTGCGGGGACGGCCGCTCCGGGTCTACGCCGTGCACCTCGAGACCCAGCTCAAGATTTCCGACCGACAGCGCGCCGACCAGGTCCGGGCCATCCTCGACGACGCCGCTGGCGCGACGGATCCGGTGGTGATCGCGGGCGACTTCAACAGCTACGGCATCGGTCCGGTGTTGCAGCGGGCGGGCTACCGCTGGACGACGGAGCTGGTGGGACCCAGCATCTCGCTGTTCTCCTGGGACCACATCTTCGTCCGCGGCCTCGCCCCCGCGCGCCCGGCGAGCGCGGGTGTGCTGGCACACGTGCGCGGCGCCAGCGACCACCACCCGGTCTGGGCCGTGCTCGGACCTCCCGCGGCCGAGGCGCGCGCCTCGGCCGGCGCCCGCTCGCCCATCAGCTCGGCGCCGTCCGCACCCGCGCCGCCTCGCCGGCCAGCTCCGGCTGGCGCACCCGCTCGCGCTCGGGAGCGCGCTTGCGTCGCCCGAAGCGGTGCTGCAATCCGTCCATGTAGGTATAGATCACGGGCGTGATGTAGAGCGTGATGAGCTGCGAGAACGCGAGCCCGCCCACGACCGCGATGCCGAGCGGCCGGCGCGACTCCGCGCCGGCGCCGTGACCGAGTGCGATGGGCAGCGTCCCCACCAGCGCCGCCATGGTGGTCATCATGATCGGCCGGAACCGCACGCTCGCCGCCTCCAGGATCGACTCCCGCGCACTCTTCCCGTGGTTCCGCTCCGCCTCGACCGCGAAGTCGATCATCATGATCGCGTTCTTCTTCACGATGCCGATCAGCATGATGATGCCCACGAACGCGTAGATGCTCAGGTCCTGCTGGAAGATGACCAGCGCCAGCAGGGCGCCGAACCCGGCGAACGGCAGGCCCGACAGGATCGTGAGCGGGTGCACGAAGCTCTCGTACAGGATGCCGAGCACGAGGTAGATCACCACGATGGCCAGGACCAGCAGCACCATGAGCCCCTGCTGCGCCTGCTGGAATGCCGCCGCCGTGCCCGAGAAGCTGGTGCTGATCGTCGACGGCAGCACCTCGCGCGCCGCCGCCTGGACCCGGTCCACGGCCGTCCCGATGGAGGTGCCCGGCTGGAGGTTGAACGAGAGCGTCACCGAGGGCAGCTGCCCCGAGTGGTTGACGGTGAGCGGCCCGGTGGACTCCGTCACCTGCGCGAGGCTCCCGAGCGGCACCGACACGCCCGCGCGCCCGGTGAGGTGAAGCAGGTTCATCGCCGAGAGGTCGCGCTGGTACTGTGGGAGCAGCTCCATCACCACCCAATACTGGTTGTTGGGAGTGTAGATCGTGCTGACCTGGCGCGCGCCGTACGCGTTGTAGAGCGCGTTCTCGATCTGGTTGACGTCGATGCCCAGAGCGGCCGCCCGGTCCCGGGCGATGGTGACCTGGACCTGCGGGTTCTTGACCTGCAGGTCGGTAGTGACGTCGGTGAGCCCCGGGATGTCGTGCAGCCGCCGCTCCAGCGTGGCGGCGCCCTGGTACAGGCCCTGGATGTCCGAGCTCTGGAGCGTGAACTGGTACAGGCTCTTGGCCTGACGCCCGCCGATGTTGATCACCGGCGGGTTGGTGATGAAGACCCGCATGCCCGGGACCGCGGCCAGCTTCCGGGTCAGGGATTGCGCCACCTCGTCCGCGCTGAGCGGACGGTCCGCGCGGGGTTTGAGGTGAATGAAGAGCCGCCCCTGATTGACGGTGTTGCTCCGGCCGCCGGCGCCCACCGAGGACATGAACCCCTCGACGTTGGGGTCCTCCTGGACGATGGCGGCCGCCGCCCGCTGGTGCGTCACCATCGCGTCGTAGCTCGTCCCCTCCGCCGTCTCGGTCGTGCCGTTGAGCTGGCCCGTGTCCTCGCTCGGGATGAAGCCCTTCGGCACGATCCGGCCGAGGAAGATCGTACCCACCAGGATGAGCAGGCTGAAGACCATCGCCAGCCCGCGGCGGTCCATCACCCAGGCCAAGCTGCGCTCGTACCACGAGAGCGACTGCTCCCACGCCCGCTCGGTCGCGCGGTACCAGCGGCCGTGCTCCGCGCCCTTCTCCTCCGGACGGAGCCACCGGCTGCAGAGCATCGGCGTCAGCGTGAGTGACACGAACCCCGAGACCAGGATCGCCACCGCGATCGTGACCGCGAACTCCTGGAACAGCCGCCCGATCAGCCCGCCGAGCAGCAGGACCGGAATGAACACCGCCACCAGCGAGAGCGTCATCGAAAGGACGGTGAAGCTGATCTCGCGGCTCCCATTCACGGCGGCGTCCATCACGGATTCGCCCTGTTCCATGTGGCGCACGACGTTCTCGAGCACCACGATCGCGTCGTCCACCACGAAGCCGACCGCCAGCGTGAGCGCCATCAGCGAGAGATTGTCCAGGCTGTAGCCCAGCAGGTACATGACCGAGAAGGTGCCCACGAGCGACATGGGCAGCGCCAGCGCGGGGATCGTGGTGGCCCGGACGTTCCGGAGAAAGAGAAAGATCACCATCACTACCAGGCAGAGCGCCAGGAACAGGGTCACCTTCACGTCGGCCACCGACGCCTTGACCGTGTCCGAGCGGTCGTACAGCGTGGCCATTTCGACCGATGCCGGCAGCTGGGACCGCAGCTGCTCCACCTCGTCCTTGACCCGCTGCGCCACGGCCACGGTGTTGGTGCCCGGCTGGCGCTGGATGGCCAGCACGATGGCGCGCTGGCCGTTGAACCAGCTCGCCTGCTTGGTGTCCTGGACGCTGTCCACCACCCGGCCGAGATCGCCGAGCCGGACCGGCGCGCCGTCCCGGTACGCCACGATCAGCGCGCCGAAGTCCGCCGCGTTGGTGAGCTGGCCCTGGCTCTCCACCGAGTACGCCTTGTCCGTGCCCCACAGGGTGCCGGTCGGCAGGTTCACGTTGCCGTTCTGCACCGCCGTCGCCACTTCGTCGATGCCGATGCTCCGGGAGGCGAGCTGCTGCGGGTCGAGCTGGATCCGCACGGCGTACTTGAGCGAGCCGTAGACCTGCACCTGCGCGACGCCGTCCACCGTGGACAGGCGCTGCGCCAGGAAGGTCTCGGCGAACTCGTCGAGCTGGGGCAGCGGGAGGGTCGAGGTCCGGAGCGCGTAGTACACGATCGGCGAGGATGACGGGTCGACCTTCCGGAAGCTCGGCGGCAGCATCTCCTGCGGGAGCTGCCGCTGGGCCTGGGAGATCGCAGCCTGCACGTCCTGGGCGGCGGCATCGATGTTCCGGCTCAGGGCGAACTGCAGGGTGATCTGCGTGCTGCCCTGGCCGCTCGTGGAGGTCATCGCGTCGATGCCGGGAATGGTCGAGAACTGCTTCTCCAGCGGCGTCGCCACCGACGAGGCCATCGTCTCGGGGCTCGCACCTGGCAGGCTGGCGCTGACCGAGATGGTCGGGTAATCCACGGCGGGGAGATCGCTCACCGGGAGCTGGCGGTACGCCACCAGACCGAAGATGAGAATGCCGGCCATGACCAGCGTGGTCATGACCGGACGGCGAATGAACAGGCCGGTGAAATTCATGATGCCCCCGCCCGGGCGCTGTCGCCCGGCGCCTTGATCTGGACCTTCGAGCCCTGCCGCAGCCGGAGCTGGCCGTCGGTGACCACCCGGTCGCCGGGATTCACCCCGCCGGTCAGGACGATGATGTCGCCGGCGGTCCGATCCACCTTCACCGGACGGGTCACCGCCGAGCTGTCGGGCTGGATGACGAAGACGAAGCTCCCCTGCTGCCCGCTCACCACCGCCGAGGCGGGCACCACCAGCGCGGCCTGATCCACGAACAGCCGCAGCCGGACCGTCACGAACTCCCCGGGCCAGAGCGCGCCGTCGGTGTTGGGAAAGGCGCCCTTGAGGAGAATCGTGCCGGTGGCGGTGTCCACCGCGTTGTCCACGAACGCCAGCGTGCCCTCACTGGTCGAGCCGCCGGCGGCGGCGGGCTGGGCCAGCACGGCGATCTTCTGGGCGCGATAGCGCTGGATGGCGGGCAGCCCGCTGGCAGGCACCGCGAACCGGACGAGAATCGGCTTGATCCGGTTGATCGTCACCAGCGGGGTGACATCGGTGGCGCGGACGAGATTGCCTTCGCGCACCCGCAGGCTGCCGGTGCGCCCCGCGATCGGCGCGCGGATGGTGGCGTACTGCAGGTTGAGCCGCGCCTGGTCTACCGCCGCCTGGCTCGCCGCGACGGTGGCGCCGTTGGCCGCGGCCGTCGTCTGCGCGGCGTCGTTCTGCTGGGCGGTCACGTACTCCTTCGCCGCCAGCGCCGCATACCGCTTGGCCTCCTGATCGGCGTTCACCGCCTGGGCGCGATCGCGCTGCAACAGGCCCTGCGCCTGGGCCAGCGCGGCCTGGAACGGCCGCGGGTCGAGCTGGAACAGCACCTGGCCCTTCTGTACGTCGTCGCCCTCGCGGAACCCGATCCTGAGGATCGGCCCGCTCACCTGCGGCAGGATCGCTACCGTCTGGGTGGGCTCGACCGTGCCGGTGGCGGTGAGCTCGAACGGCACCGCTCGGCGCTCGACCACGCCCACCGTCACGGGGACCGGAGGCGTCGGCGGCGACGCCTTCTTCGTGCATGCGGCGAAGCAGACGGCGAGGACCGACAGGGCGGAAAGCGCGCGGGACGTCGCGATCATCGGGAAGGAACCGTCGTGGTGTCGGTGGACAGGTGGAGCGAGGTGCCCCCCTTCGGATCGAGCACGCCGGCATCGTGCGCCAGCTGCGCCAGCGAGACGCTCCACGCGAGCCGGGCGTCCACGTGCTGCGCCCGCGCGCTCGCGAGCGCGCTCTGCGCGGCCAGCAGGTCGAGCACGCTGCCCACGCCGGCCTTGTACCGCGCCAGCGCCACTTCGCTCGACTGCCGCGCGCTCGCGACCAGATCCTCGGCCGTGGCCACTCGCCGGGTGGAGGTCTGCAGGGCGTAGTACGCGCTGAACACCTGGAAGACGACCTGCTGCCGAATCGTCTCGCTCCGGGCGCGCGCGGCTTCCGCCTGATACTGCGCGGCCCGGAGGTCGTACTGCCGGGAGAAGCCGTTGAACAGCGGAATGGTGAGCCCGAGCGACAGGTTGTAGCTGTTGGCGCCGGTGGGGATGGTGGTGGCGTAGGTGCGCCCGCCCGTGGCCGTGAAGTTGAGCGACGGCAGCAGATTCGCGCGCACCTCCCCGATGCCGGCGCTCGCCGCTTCCGCCTCCGAGCGCGCGGCCGCGAGGTCCGGCCGGCCCTCGAGCGCGGACGCGATCAGCGCATCCACGCTGTCCGCCAGCGCCCGCACCGGCACCGCGGCCGCGGTCGAGTCCACGTCGTAGGGCAGGTTGGCCGGCAGGCCGAGTGCCAGGGCGAGGGCGCCACGCGCGGTCTGGAGGCTGCCCTCGGTCGATTGGAGGTCGAGCCGCGCCTGGCTCGCCGCGGTCCGCGCCTGCAGCACGTCGGCGATGGTGGCTAGCCCCACGCGCCGCCGCTCCTCGGCCGCCTCCAGGTTAGCCTGCGCTTCGGCGAGCGTGGTTCGCTGCGCGTCGAGCAGCGACCGGTTGGCCAGGTACTGGAAGTAGGCCACCTGGATCTGGAGCACGACATCCTGGATCGCCGCGTTGTGGGTGAAGCCGGCGGCGAGCAACTGCTGGCGCGCGCCCTCCACCCGCCCGCTCCGGCCGCCGAAATCGAACACCAGGTAGTTCAGCGTGACGCTCGGCGTGATCACCGATTGCTGGACCGCGGTGCGGCCCTGGCTCGCGACCGTCTTGATCCGGGCCGCGGTCACGTCGCCGTCCACGGCGGGCAGCCATTCGCCGCGGGCGGAGCCGTAGGCCGCCGCCGCGGCCTGCGCGTTGGCCCACGCCAGCCGGGTCGCGGCGTTGTTCCGGAGCCCGATGTCGACGATCTCCGCGAGCGACAGCCGGCGGATCCGGTCGGCGAGATCGGGTGGCACCGCCGCCATGGCCGAGGTATCGCGCGGAGCCGGAGCGCGATGGGCGGCGGGTGGGGGAGTCCAGGGCACCTGCGGCGCGGGACTGGCGCCGGGAACACCGGAGACGCGCGGGGTCCCGACGCATCCGGCCAGGAGCAGGCCTCCGGCCAGGAGCGCGCCGTGGAATCGGCTGAGAGTCACCGCTTGCCTCCGGTCGCGAGGCGCCGGGCGCCGGCGCCGTGCTCCCACCGGTCGAGCGACTGGCCGATGGCGTCCACCATGTAGGCGTAGGCCGTCTCGTAGCCTCGGAGCCGGGCGCGGACCCGCTCGCTCCGGATTGGCAGCATGCGGCGGGCGTCGCCGACGGCCTGCGCGAACCGCTGCCAGCGCTTGAGCCGCTCGGCCATCGAGCGACTGAAAAGCTCGGGCGCCACCCCGTAGTAGTCATGGCGGTCGCCCGGGCGGCAGAGCCGCTCGAGCATGCCCTTGTCGGCCAGCATCCGGGCGTTGGTGCTGACGCTGGCCTTGCTCACGTGGAGCGTCTCGGCAAGCTGGTCGAGCGAGCGCGGGTCTTCACTCACCAGGAGATAGCCGAACAGCCGACCGGCGATGCGCGGCTGACCCTCGGCCTCGAACAGCACGCCCATGCGGTCGGTGAATTGTGCGGTGGCGGAATCCATGGCGCTCCCGTCTCTGCTCCTGGCGCAACCGGCCGATCCGGCGGCGTTCGATACGTTCAATACAAACTGAACGGCCACGTCGTTGGTACCGTCACCCCGATCTTTAGGGGCGACCGGCAGGGGAGGCCTTCGGCGGCTCGGCCGGCCACCGCGGGGGGGGGAGCGCGGCCATGGCTCCCGACGGGGATGCGGGAGGAAAACTACTCTACCAAGTGGAGTGCGCGTCCGTTGCGGATCGGATGGTGCATTCGAGGAAGGGAGAGAGCCGGGTCGTGGGAGGGGGTGCAGCGAAGATGGAGCGCGAATTTGACAGGCGGCGTCTAGGGCACGAGCGGCGGGCTCACTCCGCGGCTCCGACGAACCAGTCGAGCGCCTCCCCTGCCACCCGCGCCGGGACCTCGTGGCCGCCCTCGAACTCCCGGTACCGCACAACGTAGCGGCGGAGGAGCTGGGGGACCATGCGGCGGCTGCATCTGTCGATCGGCAGGACCCGGTCCTGGATCCCGTGCGAGACGAAGCAGCGTGGTCCGCCCACGCGGCGCACGGGGATGAGAAAGCCGGGCGAGAAGGCAATGAGATGGGTAAACAGGTCGCCGTTGGCCCGGCCGAGCGCGAGCGCGTAGCTCGCGCCGTCGCTGAAACCCGCCACCGCCACGCGGGTCCGGTCCACCGCACGGTGGCCCAGCGTCTCGCCGAGCGCCCGTTCCAGGAACCGGACGTCGGGCCCGAAGTCGCCGGTGATCGCGTCCCAGGTGGTGCCGCGCGAGTCGGGGGCGAGGACCATGCACCCGCGCTCCCGGGCCTGGGGAAGAATCATCGTCGCGGCGCGCCGGCCGGTGCCGGACGCCCCGTGGAGCATGACGAGCAGCGGGGCGGGCTGGTGGCCCTCGGGAACGAGGAGCACACCGTCGCGCTCCCCGCCCAGGCCGAGCGATCGAAGCTCGCCCGGCGGAGGATCACCGGCCCTGCGACCGGGTCGAGCGGACGGCGCGAGCGTCAGCCGTTCCGCGGCGGGCGCGGCGCACGCCGTGGCCAGCGGGGCCAGCAATGCGCCGCCGGCCATCCGCAGCAGGTCCCGTCGGGTCGGAGGCCGTGAGCTCATGGCATCCTTGAGGACGCTCTGCGCCGGCGGCGGGACACGCGCCGTATTGCGCCGAGGCGGCGCTCCTGCGGATGTTGGAGGACACCATGGCGCACGGCGTTGTTCGAAAGCTCACGATCACCCGGAGGCAGCTCATGGCATCGCGCAAGCGCTACCAGCTGGATCGCGTGACGGTCGAGCCCGGTGACTCACGGCCCGCCACCTGGACCTTCGCGGGCGAGGCGGTCTCGGGCACCGAGCAGACCTACGCCGTCGTCGACGGCAACTTCCCGGGCCGGAATGCCTGGGAGTTCATGATCCGGATCCCGAAGGCGCGGGGCGGGCGGCTCGAGGTGCGGCCGCGCACGACGCCCAATCTCAAGGTCTGGGCGGAGCTCACCGACCGGTCGCTGACCTTCGCGCGCGCCACCAAGGGCGAGGCCCGCGGACGCTGGTACTGCCAGGTGGCCCTGGCCGATCCGACCGGCGCCCGGACCAAGGACGTGGTGAAGGGCGAGGAGCGCGGCCAGCTGCCGCCCTGGTTCACACCGCTCCAGGGCCGGATGCGCCTCAAGCAGAACGTCCGCCCGACGCGCGGCACCGACGGCGATTCCCTCGTGGTGCTCGTGCCCGCGGGCGACCACGCCGGCATGATCCGGCTCTTCTTCGCCACCAAGGTCTGGGTCCTGAAGGAACGGGTCTCGCTCGCCTGAGCGAGCGGCTACCGCCTGGTGCCGACGGGTCACGCCGCGCGGCCCTGGCGGGTTTCGAGCACGCTTTCCACCTTTGATCATCGTTCCGGAGGCGCGATGCGGTGGCAACCGGTGGTTCTGCTCGTGAGTGGGCTGGCCTGCGGCACGCCGGTCCGGGCTCCTGCGCCCGCGGCAATGGGGGTGGCGCCCTGGCTTCGATCCGACCCTCAGCGCTGTCTCATCCCCCGCGACCTTAGCGAAGGGATGGAGGACATGGCGCGCCGCTGCGCCGAGGTGTTCGTCCGGGACAACGGGTACACGGAGCTGCCGGCGGTGGACTCGACTCGATGGGTTCGGGAACGTGCGGATGACGATCCATGGCCCCGCATCCTCGCGGCCAGAAGCGGGACACTCCATGGCGAAGCCGCCACCGTCCAGTGCAGCCAGCGCGAGTGCCTGGTGCTGTTCCGGGTCCGCCGCCCGATTCTCCTGTGCGCCTTCCGTGCCGTCACCATGACCCAGGTGTTCACCAAGATCCGGCTCGTCCCCGGCGGCATTCGCGACGTTCGCTGCAGCGAGCGCCGAGTGTAAGCAGGTTTCGCGGGTTGGGTGCCTGGACACCGGGGCCCGCTTAGATCCGGTTGCTCCCGATCACCGGCCCGCCGCGCCCACCCCGAAGGCGTTGTCGAGCTTTGCCGGCCGCTACCGGATCGCGCCCCGGAACGGGGTGGTCCGGCGGTTGTGCTGAAGTAACGCACCCGGTCGACCCGCGCCGGAAACCGGACAGCCGACGGGCTCGTCCGGTAGCGGTCGCAACCCGCCCGGTTGTCCACCGCTTATCACGTGAGGATCCTCGAATTCCCCGATCGAAAGATTCACATCCGGCTCGAGGACACCATCGTCATCACCGACACCGGCGCGGAGAACGTGACGGCGGGGGTGGCGGCGGACGTGGAGCCGCTCTACGCCCTGATCAAGCAGCGGGGCGTGAACGCGACGACGGTCCGGGATGCGAGGCAGGGGAAGAGGGGGTGGTCCCCGAGGCCGTACTGCCTGGCCGCGACCCCGGGAACCGGGTACTGCGGGGTACTACACGTTCACGGTCTTGGATGCCGGACGGATGAAAAGGGTTGCGCTCCATCGGCACCGGGCGCCTTCATCGCTAGATTTGGGCCATGCGGGAAGCCCGTCTTCGGCCGGAATTCGCCCAGCTCTACCCCGGACTGACGCCCGGCAGGTGGGAGCCCGCCGCGCGCATCGCCGAGGCGGTGCTGGCCAACGTGCTGTTGCACAAGATGGTTGAGGCACCGCTGTCCGAGCGGCTCGATGAGGCTCATTTCGAGTTCCGCGGGTCGGCGGAGGCCGACCGCCCGTCGCGCGACCGGCGCGCCGCGGACTCCTGACCCTCGCCGCCGAGGCCCCGTGACCGACCTCCGGTACCCGATCGGCAAGTTCGCGTACGACGGCAGGATGACCGATGCACGCCGAGCCGAATGCGTGGCCCGCATCGCCGCGGCGCCGGCGGGGTTCCGGGCCGCCGTCGCCGGCCTGAACGACACCCAGCTCGACACCGCCTATCGTCCCCAGGGATGGACGGTCCGACAGGTCGTGCACCACGTTCCGGACAGCCATATCAACGCCTACACCCGCATCCGCCTGGCCCTCACCGAAGACACCCCGACGATCAAGCCGTACGAAGAGGCCCGCTGGGCGGAGCTGCCGGACGCCCGGTCGCTGCCGGTGGAGATCTCGCTCGGGCTGATCGAGGCACTGCACGCTCGCTGGGTTCCGCTGCTCCAGCGGATCGACGCCGCCGACGGCGCTCGGCCGCTTCGGCACCCCGAGCACGGCCGGCTGATGACCATCGACGAGCTCGTGGCGCTGTACGCCTGGCACGGCGAGCATCACATCGCCCACATCACGGGGCTGCGCGCGCGGATGGGGTGGGCTTGAGGTTGGCGGCGTGAGCGCATCGGTGCCGGACTTCCTGATCGTCGGCGCGGGTGCGGCCGGCGGGGTGGTGGCGAAGGAGCTTGCCACGGCAGGGTTCCGAGTGGTGGTGCTGGAGCAGGGGCCATGGCTCCACGAGAAGGACTTCCAGCACGACGAGATCTGGGCCAATCAGCGCCACGCGCTCACCAACGACCATCGCCGCCAGCCCAACACCCGCCGCGAATCCGACGCCGAGCTGGCCACGCTCCGTCCGACCGTCACCTACGGCCGGATGGTGGGTGGCGGGACCGTCCACTTCACCGCCAACTACTGGCGGTTCCATGAGATCGATTTCGTCGAGCGGACCCGGAAGGGCGCTGTGGCCGGGACCGGGTTCGACGACTGGCCCATCACTTACGCCGAGCTCGAGCCGTACTACACCCGGGCGGAATGGGAGATCGGCGTCTCGGGGCAGGCGGGGGTGAGCCCGCAGGAACCACCGCGGAGCCGGCCGTACCCGTTGCCACCGTTGCCCGTGAAGCCCGTCGGCGTCCTCGCCGAGCGTGCCGCGCGGAAGCTCGGCTGGACCGCCGCGCCATCGCCGATGGCGATCCTGTCCGAGCCCTACCAGGGCCGTGCGGCCTGCGTCCACTGCGGGTTCTGCGAGGGGTTCGGCTGCGAGATGCAGGCGAAGAGCAGCTCGCTCGTGACCGTCATTCCGGCCGCGGTGCGGACCGGCCGCTGCGAGATCCGCCCCGAGAGCTACGTCCGGAAGATCGCGGTGGACCGGCGCGGGCGGGCCACGGGCGCGGTCTACTTCGACCGCGACGGGAAGGAGCACCTGCAGCGCGCCCGCGCGGTGGTGGTCTGCGCCAACGGCGCCGAGACCCCGCGGCTCCTGCTCATGTCGAGGTCGAACCGCTTTCCCGATGGCCTGGCCAATTCGAGCGGGCTGGTGGGACGGTACCTCATGTTCAACGGCGGGGCCTTCGCCGCCGGGCTGTTCGAGCACGAGATCAACGGATACCGCGGGGTGCACGTCTCGCGCGTCATCCAGGACTTCTATGAGCTCGACCCGGCCCTCGGCATCGCGGGCGGCGGCGGCATCGACACTCGCTTCGACTTCACCCCGATCGGCTTCGCGCTCTACGGCATGCCGCCGGATGCGCCGCGCTGGGGCGGCGGGTACAAGCAGGCCTTGAGGCAGAGTTACACCCGCACCATGTTCGCGCTCGCGCACACCACGTCGCTCCCGGTGGAAAGCAACAGCATCACGCTGGATCCCGGCGTGAAGGACGCCTGGGGGCTGCCGGCCATCCGCGTCACCTTCCGCGAGCACGAGAACGACGTCCGGCTCTATCGCTGGTTCATGGACCGGAATCTCGAGCTGCTCGACGCAGCCGGCGCCACGAAGCGCTGGGAGTTCCCGCTCGATACCTACTACCCCGCCGTCCACCTCCTGGGCACTTGCCGGATGGGGAACGATCCGGCACGCTCGGTCGTCGACCGCTCGCACCGGGCCCACGACGTTCCCAACCTGTTCCTGGTGGATGGCAGCAGCTTCGTGACCGGCGGCCGCGGCCAGCCGACCTGCACCATCCAGGCCCTGGCCTACCGCGCCGGCGCGGAGATCGGACGGCTGGCGAAGGAGGGGGCGCTGGGGTCCTGACGGGCGGACGGGCGGACGGGCGGACGGGCGGACGGGCGGACGGGCGGACGGGCGGACGGGCGGCCCGAAAAGTAACGCCCTGTGATCCCGAGCGCAGCGAGGGATCTCGCTCGGGAATGGTTCGAAGACGGCCTGAATAGATCCCTCGCTGCGCTCGGGATGACATCGGTGGAGTATCTGGCGAGCTGCCAGTTCGCCTGACCTCCGACCCCACACAGCATCCGGCGTCGGGGCTCGGCACAATTCACGGAGGCGGTATGGCGGAGCGCGTGACCCCGCTGGAGATGGCCCCGGAGGAGTTCCGGCGCCTGGGCCATGACCTGGTGGACCGGATCGCCGATTTCTTCGGAACTCTGCGCACCCGGCCGCTCACCCCGGGCGAAACACCGGGCGAGGTTCGCGCGCTGCTCGGCCGGCGCTCGTTGCCGGGAACCGGTGCGGCGCCGGACGCCCTCCTCGCCGAGACCGCGCCGCTCCTGTTCGACCACTCGCTGTTCAACGGTCATCCCCGCTTCATGGGATACATCACCTCTTCGCCCGCGCCGCTGGGCGTCTTGGCGGACCTGCTCGCGGCCAGCGTGAACCCCAACGTGGGCGGCTGGGAGCTCGCGCCGGTGGCGTCGGAGATCGAAGCGCAGACCGTGCGCTGGGTGGCCGAGCTGGTGGGCTATCCCGCGGACTGCGGGGGGCTGTTGGTGAGCGGGGGGAACATGGCGAACTTCGTCTGCTTTCTCGCGGGCCGCCGCGCGATGCTGGGCGAGTCGGCGCGCCTCGAAGGGCTCGCGGGGGGCGGCGCGCGGCTCCGGGTCTACGCCTCGGCGGCCACCCATACCTGGATCCAGAAGGCGTGCGACCTGTTCGGCCTCGGCACCGAGGCCATCCGCTGGATTCCCGTGGACGCGGATCAGCGGATGCGCGCCCGCGTGCTCGACGAGCAGATCCGCGCCGACCTGGCCGCCGGCGAGCGGCCGATCATGGTGATCGGGACGGCCGGCAGCGTGAGCACGGGCGCCGTGGATCCGCTGCGCGACCTGGCCGAGATCTGCCGGAGGCACCGGCTCTGGTTCCATGTGGACGGAGCCTACGGCGCGCCCGCCGCGGTCCTGCCCGACGCTCCCGGCGACCTGCACGCTCTCTCCCTGGCCGACTCGCTCGCGGTCGATCCGCACAAGTGGCTGTACGCCCCGCTCGAGGCGGGATGCGTGCTCGTGCGCGAGCCGCACCGTCTCGCCGAGGCGTTCGGCTACACCCCGGCGTATTACCGGTTCGAGACCGAGGGCGAGGAGCCGCCAATCAACTACTACGAGCTTGGCATGCAGAACAGCCGCGGCTTCCGCGCGCTCAAGGTGTGGCTCGGCCTGCGCCAGGCCGGACGCGAGGGGTACGTCCGGATGATCGGCGACGACTGCCGGCTGGCGGCGGCGCTCCATCGAAACGTCGGCGCGCATCCCGAGCTCGAGGCGGTCACCCTCGGACTCAGCATCACGACCTTTCGCTACGTCCCGCCGGACCTGCGGGGGCGCGACGGGAGCGATGACTATCTCAACACGCTGAACGAGACCCTACTTGCCCGGCTCAAGCTGGGCGGTGAGGTGTTCGTCACCAACGCGGTGCTCGACGGGCGTTTTCTGCTGCGCTCGTGTATCGTCAACTTCCGCACCACCGAGGCCGACGTGGCCGCGATCCCCGGCATCGTGGCTCGTGTCGGTCGCGCCGTGGACGCCGAGCTTCGCGCGGGGACCCATGATTAGGACCGACGCCGTCTGGCGGGCCGCGCTGCTGCTCGCCTGCTCCAACGTCTTCATGACGTTCGCGTGGTACGCCCATCTCCGGAACCTGGCCGACCGGCCGTGGTACGTGGCGGCGATCATCAGCTGGGGCGTCGCCCTGTTCGAGTACCTGCTGCAGGTGCCCGCCAACCGGATCGGCTACACCGTGATGTCGCTGGCACAGCTCAAGATCATGCAGGAGGCGATCACCCTATCCGTGTTCGTGCCGTTCGCCGTGTTCTACATGCGGCAGCCGCTCAAGTTGGACTATCTCTGGGCCGCGCTCTGCATCGTGGGCGCCGTGTACTTCATGTTCCGCACGCCGGCCACGCCGTGATCCGGCGCTCACTCGCGGGCGCCGCGGCGGTGCTCCTGGTGGCGGGCGCCGCGGTGGCCGCGCAGCAGGCCCCGGCCCCCGCCCGCGAACGGGCCCGGGACCTCGGCATCCCGCTCGACGGGACGCCGGGACCGCTCGACGCCATCACGGATGTCCACGGTGTCACGGTCGGGCACACCACGCTGATCGATGGCGCCGGCCGGCTCGCCACCGGGAGGGGGCCCGTACGCACCGGCGTCACTGCGATCTTCCCCCGGGGCCGGGACGATCTCGCGCCGGTGTTCGCCGGCTGGTTCAGCCTCAACGGCAACGGCGAGATGACCGGCACGGCGTGGATCGACGACTACGGACTCCTCTTCTACCCCGTGGCCCTCACCAACACCAACAGCGTGGGAACGGTACGGGACGCGCTCATCGAGTGGGGCGCCGACCGGCTGCCCGACGCGCTGCACTGCTGCCTGCCGGTGGTGGCGGAGACCTGGGACGGCGACCTGAGCGACATCTTCGGCTTCCATGTAAAGAAGGAGCACGTGTTCGCCGCGCTGGCGGCGGCCGCGCCGGGGCCCGTGGCCGAAGGCAACGTGGGCGGCGGCACCGGCATGCAGTGCCTGGGCTACAAGGGCGGGATCGGGACCGCGAGCCGGCGGCTTCCGGCAAGGACCGGCGGGTTCACGGTGGGCGCGCTGGTGCAGTGCAACTTCGGTCTCCGCGAGCAGCTCCGGATCGCGGGCGTACCGGTGGGGCGGGAGCTCAAGGTGCCCGAGCCGTGCTACGACACGCGCGAGCCGCTCGACAGCGCGCTGGCGCGCGACCGGTGCCCGACCACCACGGGTGAGGCGGCACCGGCCAGGACAACGGAGCACGGCTCGATCATCGTGGTCCTCGCCACCGACGCGCCGCTTCTACCACACCAGCTTCGGCGGATCGCGCGTCGCGCCGCCCTCGCCGTGGGTCGCATGGGCGGCATCGCCGGCGCGGGCTCAGGCGACCTGTTCATCGCGTTCTCCACCGCGCCGACCGGGACGCCCGACTCCGTCGGCGTGGCCTCGGTGCCGATGCTGAGCGACGACGTGATCGACCCGGTGTACGGAGCCGCGGTGCAGGCCACCGAGGAGGCGATCATCAATGCGATGCTCGCCGCGCGGACGATGACCGGCGCCAACTGGTACCGCGTTCCCGCGCTGCCGCACGCGGCGCTGCGGGACGTGTTGGCGAGGTACGGTCGGCTGCGGAAGTGAGTTTGCGCGGGGCGCCGAGCATTACGCCTCCGCGCGCGCATGTCATCCCGAGCGCAGCGAGGGATCTTGCTCTGGACTCGATCGACCGGGCAAGGTCCCTCGCTGCGCTCGGGATGACAGATGACAGCTGACAGCGCTCAGTTCCTCCCACCACTCACCCTTCCAGTCTCCCAGCTCCCGGCCGCCAGCGGGTGAAACGTGCGCCAGACCTCACGGTACGGCGCCATCATCAGCGCCACGAACCGCTCCAGCGCCGCCGGGAACGGGAAGCGGCGGCGGAACTCCAGGGCCGTGAGACCGAGCATGGCCCGGAGATGCCGGCCAAAGCTCTGGGGCGAGCTGTACTCCAGCCGGTAGGCCACGTCGGCGACGGAAAGGCCGGCGGTCTCGAACAGAAATGCCGCGTGGAGGAGCCGGATGGCGGCGAGGTAGTTCTTGGGTGACGGCAGTCCGGCCCGCGCGAACCGCGACATCAGGGTGCTCGGCCGCACCGAAAGCTGCTGCGCCAGCGCCGTGACCGTGGGAACGTCGGGCGCCAGCCGGATCATGGCCTCGACGAACAGCCGCGCGTCGGCCGGCGCCTCCGCGATGGAGGCGAGCACCGGCTGCTGGATGCGGGCAGCGGCGCGGGTGGCAGGCTGTCCCACGACCTGCCGCAGCCGGCCCCAGCCCGCGGGGGAGGTGACGTCCACCACCTGGCGCACGCCCGACGCCCCCAGCCGGAGCAGCATCTCGATGGCGCCGGGATCGTGCTGCGAGACCAGGGCGACGGTGGGGATCGAAGGGAACTCGCGGACGAGATGACCCAGTACTTCCATCTGGTCGGGTCCGCAGCGGTGGACCGAGACCAGCACCGCATCGACCGGCCGCTCCCGCACGGCCCGCATCGCGTCCGGGATCGAATCCCGGTGGAGCACGGCAAAGAGCCCATTCCCGGCGGCGTCCACGCGGGGGCGCTCCCCCGGCAGGAGCACGGCGGCGACGGTGGTCGAGGCGGAATCGGCGGCATACGACACGGGCGGCTCCGGGGAGATGGTGCAAGAGCATAGGCCTCCGTCGTCAACACGGATTCAACCCGAAACATCCCTGGAACGCGCGGCGGGCAACCCTTTCTGCGGGTGACGAATCCAAGTAGGGGCCTGCCCAGCCGTATGCCCCGATGTGCCGCCGGGGTATATTTTCGGTCCCGGTCCCTTTTCCCAATTGGGCCATGACGACCCCGACACTCGATCTCTTCGCAGCTCTCCAGGCCGTGTTGGAGCCGCAATACCGGCTGGAGTGCGAGCTGGGCCGCGGGGGCATGGGGGTCGTCTTCCTCGCCACCGACACCACGCTCGACCGGCGCGTCGCCATCAAGGCCGTGCACCCCGAGCTGGCCGCGCATCCGTCCATCGGCCGCCGGTTCCTGGCCGAAGCCCGCACCATCGCCCGGCTGCGGCACCCGAACATCGTCGCGGTCCATACCGCCGGAAACGCCGACGGCCTGCTCTATTACGTGATGGACGAGGTCGGCGGCGAGAGCCTCCGGCAGCGGCTCGTGCGCGAGCGGCGGCTGGACCCGGCCACGGTCCACCGCATCGTGGCCGACCTGGCCGCGGCGCTCGACGCGGCCTGCCGGGCCGGGGTGGTGCACCGGGACGTGAAGCCCGAGAACGTGCTCCTCGACCAGGCCAGCGGGCGCGCCCTGCTGGCCGACTTCGGTATCGCGCGCGCGATGGCCGCGGAGAGCGGCACCAGCAGCACCGGCCAGGGAGTCGCGGTCGGCACGCCGGCCTACATGAGTCCCGAGCAGGCGGCAGGGGAGGAGCTCGACGGCCGGAGCGACATCTACGCCCTCGGCGTCGTGGCCTACGAGATGCTCGCCGGCGCGCCGCCGTTCCAGGGACCAAACCGCGTCATCGTCTCCAAGCACATCGCCGAGCGGCCGGTGCCGATCCAGCGCGTGCGGCCCGACACGCCCGGCGCGCTCGCGGCGGCCATCATGCGGGCGCTCGAGAAGCCCCCGGCCGACCGCTGGCAGACGGGCGAGGACTTCCGCCAGGCGCTCACGGTGGAGCGGGCGGTGCCCCGCCCCCGGCCCCGGCGCCGGCTCCTGCTCGCCGGGGCGGCCGCGGCCCTGGTCGCCGTCCTCGCCGTCGGGGGGCGCGCGGCCCGACGGGTGCCGGGCCCGCCAGCCGGGCTCAACCCACGGCACTCGATCCTCGTCCTGCCGTTCGACAACCTCCGCGATGACCGTGCGGTGGACTGGCTCCGCGACGGCAGCGTGAGCATGCTGGGGCTCAACCTGTCGCAGTGGAACGATCTCACAGTCGTGGACCACGAGCGGCTGCACGACCTGCTGGCCAAGCACGGGCTCCGTCCGGGCGACGATGTGGGGCTCGAGATGGCCCGGCGGCTGGCGCGCGAGGCGGGCGTCTGGACCGTGGTCCTGGGCGACTTCACGCAGGCGGGGGACTCGCTCCATCTCGCCGCGCGGGTATACGACGTGGCCAGCGGGACCCGGGTCGACATCGCCCGGGTGGATGACCGGACCGTCACCGACGTCCGGCCGCTGTTCGACCAGCTCGCCGCCAAACTGCTCGATCTTTCGGGCGCACCCAACGAGGTGCAGATCGGGCTGGCCCGCTCGACGACGGCGTCGCTCGAGGCCTACCGGGCCTACCTCGGCGGGGTCGAGCAGCTCAACCGATGGGACCTGGCCGGTGCGGAGCGCGAGCTGGAGCGCGCCATCCGGATCGACACGACGTTCGGCCTCGCCTACTACAAGCTGGCGCTCACGCGCGGCTGGCTGGTCGGCATCGTCGATTCGATCGCCAATGCCGCCATCGTCCGGGCCACGGCGTACTCCGGCAACCTTCCGGTGCATGAGCGCACCGTCATCAACGCCTACCGCGCCTTCCTGGGCGGCGAATTCGTCGATGCCCGCGCCGCCTACCAGCAGCTTCTCACCCGCGATCCGTCCGACGCCGACGCCTGGTACGGACTGGGCGAGGCATGGTTCCACGACACCGCGGGGACCAACGAGGCGCCGCACTGGACCCAGGCCATCCGCGCCTTCAAGCGCACGCTCGCGCTCGACCCCGGCTTCGCGCTCGCCTACGATCACGTGCAGGCGATGCTGGGCACCGCGGCGATGCCGCGCCCGTACTATGCGCTGGTGGCTCCCGATACCTTCGCCCTCACCGAAGCGCCCGACGGGGGGCGTGCGCTGGACAGCGCCACGATCGCGGCCGCTGTCCGTCGCGCGCGGGCCGAGGCGCTCGCCACCGCGCGAAGCTGGGTCAGCTCGCAGCCGACCACCCTGCGCGCCCACGGGGCCATGGTGGACGCCTACATCGCCGCGGGCAACTTCAGCGCGGCGCTGGGCGAGGTGGATCGGTTCCGCCAGACGGCGGCCGTGCACCCGGAGCTGCCGTTTGTGGAGGCCCGGATCCGGTTCGCGTCGGGCGAGGTGGATCGCGCCGCCAAGGAGCTCCGAACCGCGCTCGACACGGTCGCGCCCCAGGACTTCCGGACCTACGAGGGTACCCCGACCGTCGTCAGCGACATCGCGGCGGCCGCCAACGTGTTCGCCTATCAGGGCGACCTGGCCAGCGCCGCCAAGACGATCGACCTGGCGGACCAAGTGCGGCGCGAGGTCATCCTCCACCCCGGCGGGGACGCCGAGGGTAAATCGAGCGAAGGCTGGCGCCGGACGGCGCTGGGCGAGCTGTACGGGGCGAGCGGCGTCCCCGGTGCGTCGCTTCGGCAGGTCTGGCAGAGCGCGGCCGAGGCGGTGCGCATGGCCCCGCCCGACCAGCGGTTGCACGTGGCCCACACCGGGGCCTCGGCGGCGATCGGCCTCTTCACCGGCCCGAGCGCGGACAGCAGCGCGATCAGCGAGTACCGCACGCTGACCGGCGAGACGCTGGCCAAGGAGGTCCGAGCGCTCCTGGCACTGAGTCGGGGCGATTCGGCGGCCGCACGGCGCGCGCTCGCCGAGCCGGACTCGATCCAGTCCAAGTTCATGTACACGTCCTACCGCCGCCCGCTCGCCGCCCAGGCATACTATCTCCTGGGCGACTACCAGGGGACGCTCCGGAGCCTGCAGGATTTCGAGCCCCAGGCTCTCCGCACCGGCGGATTCGACTCGCGCTGGGGAATGCTCGGCCGGGTCCGGCTGCTCCGCGCGGCGGCGTTCGAGCAGCTCGGGCGGCGGGCGGAAGCGCGGCAGGAGTACCAGGAAGTGCTGACGCAGTGGCGTTGGGCCGATGCCTCGCTCCAGCCGTTCGTTCGCCAGGCGCAGCAGGGCCTGGCGCGGGTGGGGGACGCGGGGTAGGGCGGAGAGGGCGGAGAGGGCGGAGAGGGCGGAGGGCGGGAAGGGCGGGAAGGGCGGGAGAGGGCGGGAAGGGCGGAACGGGAAGCTAGCGGGCTGTCATCCCGAGCGGAGCGTAGGATCTTGCGCGGATTGGCTCGACCTCGGCGCGAGTAGATCCCTCGCTCCGCTCGGGATGACAGCTGACAGCGGGGGAGCCGACGCTCCCACTCTTCCGCCTTCTCCGCCCCCTCCGCCCTGTCTATATTCCCCCTCGCTGGCCGAGCGCGATGGTCACGGGGCGCCGCAAGGTGTCCCGAGGAAAGTCCGAGCTCCACCGGGTAGACTGCCAGGTAACGCCTGGGCGCCGAAAGGCGACGGACAGGGCCACAGAAAACAGACCGCCCTGCGGGCAACCGCAGGGTAAGGGTGAAACGGTGGGGTAAGAGCCCACCGCGCCGCTGGCAACAGCGGTGGCACGGCAACCCCCAGTCGGAGCAAGGCCAAATATGCGGCGAGGTGTGACCCACACCGGCAGGCCAAGCCGCGGGTAGGCTGCTCGAGGTGGCCGGCGACGGCCATCCCAGACAGATGACCATCCCAGGCACGCGAGTGCCGGGAACAGAACTCGGCTTACGGCTCGACCAGCAGCGGCCCTCCGGACGCGTTCCGAGGGCCGCCGGGCTTCCGGACCCACGAGGGGACACGATGGTTGCTCGACTCTTCGCCTGCGCGGCACTCGCCGCGCTACAGGCCGCCCTGCCCACCCGCACGGCCCCCGTCACCGCACGGTATCGCGTCGATCAGACCCTGACCCAGAACGTCGACGCCACCGGAGCCGGCAAGGGGAAGCAAAGCGTCTCCTTCTCCACCTCGAGCTTCCTGAGCCTCACGCTCACCGACAGCGTTGGCGGCAGGACGGTGCGCGTGGTGGTCGACTCCATGCGCGGTGACAGCACGTCGCCCGTACCCGCGTCGGTGTTCGATAGCGCGCGGGGCGCCGAGTTTCACGCCTTTCTCACCGCGGCCGGCAAGCTGAGCGACCTCGAGGCGGTGAGTGTATCGCCCGCCGCGTACCGGGTGCAGGGGTTTCTCAGCGACTTCTTTCCGTGGGTCAAGGTCGGGGTCAAGCCGAACGAGCGCTGGGCCGACACCAGCTCCAAGACCACCACCAACGGCACCGACAGCGTAGTGGTGCGGCGGGTGATCTCGTATCGCGTCGTGGACCGCGAGACCCGTGAGTCCCGGAAGGCGCTCCGCGTGACGAGCGAGTACCAGTCCACCGTGGCCGGCACGCAGCCGACCGAGAACGGGTCGGCGCGCATCGAGGGCGGCGGCAAGGGCAGCGGGACGTATTTCGTGAGCCCGGAGGGGCTCTATCTCGGCGGCGAGTGGCAGCTCCAGTCGGCGCTCACGATCTCGGGCGCGTTCGCCAACGAGCCGCTCCCTGTCACCATCACCCAATCGACCAAGGTCACGGCCCTGCCATGAGGCGTCCACCCACGACTCCGGGCGCCTTGCTCGCCGCCGCACTGCTCGCAGGGTGCGGGTCGTCCACCAGCACGGGTGCGCCGGGACCCACGCCCGAGCCCGCGGGCAAGCCGGGCGCGTCCGATGCACCCGCCCCCACGACCCCCGGCCGCGGACCCGCCGTCACCTACCGCCCGGTCCGGAACGCCGGCTACCGCCTCGAGCGCCACGACAGCCTCAGCCTGCAGTATCCGGGCGGGGCCACCCAGGAGCAGGTGCGCGACCGGGTCGCGTTCGTGCACGTGACGGTCGCCGAATCGCCGACGGCCGGCGCCTATCAGGTGACCATTCTGCTCGACTCCCTCCAGGCGGAGGAGAACGGACAGCCGGTCTCGCCGGACTCCGTGGCCGCCGCGCGCGGCACCCGGTGGACAACCACGCTGGGCTCGACCGGCGGGCTGGGCGAGCTCACCCCGGACCGCACCGGCACGCTGCCCGACGAGCTCGCCGGCCGGCTCCGCCTCCTGTTCCCCGCGCTCCCCGCCGGCGGGGTGCGCGAAGGCATGGAATGGAGCGACACCACCGAGTACCACCTCACGGCCGACGCGTTTCCCGGGAGCGAGCGCGCCGTGACGACCTACCACGCGGCGGCGAGCGACGCGCCCGGCGGGCGCAAGGGGATCACGCTCCAGAGCTCGGGCTCCTACCAGCGCACCGGCACGCGCACGCAGGCCGACCAGGAGCTCCAGATGTCGGCCACGGGCGAGCGGCGCGGTTCGCACCAGCTGGGCCTGGACGGCATCCTGATCTCCGCGCAGGGCAACGATGCAGGTGACATGACGATCACGGTGCCGACGGTCGGCCAGACGGTGCCGGTGAAGCAGGCGGGCAGCTACTCGGTCACGTCGAGCCCGGCACGCTAGGCCGGCTCCTCCGCGCCTGCCTCCTTCTCCCGGCGGCGCTGCTCGCCTGGCTCCTCGCCGTCTGGCCGCCGCCCGTGTGGTACCGCACCCATTGGCCCGCCCGCACCGCCTTCATGACCATGCGCGATGGACCCGCCGGGTCGTTTCGCTACCGGCCCGTCCCGCTCGATTCGATGGTCCCCGCGCTGTGGGAGGCGGCCACGACCGGCGAGGACGCGAGATTCTGGGATCACCACGGCATCGATTACCTCGAGCTGCGGCGCGCGGTCGGCTACCGGCGCGCCCGCTTCGCCTGGGATTCCCCGCGCGACCGGAGTGAGCTGTGGCGGGTGCTGGGGCACACCTGGCAGCGGCGTGACGGGCTTCGAGGCGCGAGCACCATCACGCAGCAGGTGGCCAAGAACCTCTATCTGTCGCCATCGCGGAATCCGCTCCGGAAGCTCAAGGAAGCGGTGACGGCGTACCGGCTCGAGCGCACGCTGGGCAAGCGGCGGATCCTCGAGCTCTATCTCAACATCGCCGAACTGGGCGACGGGATCTGGGGGGTGGAGGCGGCGAGCCGGCGGTACTTCCGCGTCGGGGCACGGCGTCTCACCGAGACCCAGGCTGCCGCCCTGGCCGCGTCGCTGCCGTTTCCGCTCCGGTCCAATCCCGGCTACCGTCCAAACCGCATGCGCCGACGCCAGGACCTGATCCTTCGCCGGATGCGGGGCGAGCCGGTCGAAGTGCCGCAGGTGGAGGACGAGCCGCTGATTCAGCCGGGGGACACGATCCAGTGGACGCCGGGGGTGGACTCGCTGCTCGACTCGCTCCGCGCGCCGGTCGAAACGCTGCCGCCGACCCCGGCGGAGTCCATCCCGCCACAGGGTGACAGCCAACCCGCGCCATCCTGAGCGAAGAGAGGTCGCCCTTCACTCCGCCCAGGATGACCGGTACTCACGCCGCGGGCTCAGGATCCGGCTGGGGCTCCCGAACCACCCGCGCCTCGCCCTCCGCGAAATCGTCGGATGCATCGGCGCGGCGCTTCAGGGTCTCGACCAGCCGGCGTCGGGTGTCGGGTCCGCTCTCCGGCACCAGCAGCGCCGCCAGCCCGGCACCGACCGCCAACCCGATCAACGCCGACACGCGCCGCTGCCGACGGCGCGCGTCCTCGCGGCGATGCAGCTCCCGCTGCACCCGGCGGAGCGCTCCCTCGGCGCCGCCCCGGATCTCACGGAGGCTCCCGCTCACGGCTTCCCGGGTCCGGGCGCCTTCCGCCGGAGCGAACAGCAGGGCCGCGCCGGCCCCCACCGCAAGGGCGAGAAGGCTCAGCCCCAGGATACCGCCGCCGCCCTCGTCGCGGGCGTCGTCGAGGTCGAACTGCTCGAAATCGGTGCGCATATGGTCCTCCACGCTGAAAAGGCGGTCAAGGTTCATGTCGGGCGGGCCGAGGCCCTCCCGCAAAGTACAACGGTGCCCCCGGCGTGGCCGGGAGCACCGTCACCGCGGGGCGCAGCCGGAGGCGTCAGTCCACCAGGCGGAGCGGCATGACCAGCGTGAGGTAGCTGGACGGGTCGTTCCACCCCACCGGCTCGCAGGTGGCCGCCCGCTCAGGCGCCTTGAAGGTGAGCCGCACCTCGTCGGTGGGGATGTACTTGAGGATCTCGAGCAGGTACGAGGCGTTGAACCCGATCTCGAGCGGATCGCCGTCGTAGCTGACCGTGATCTCCTCCTGCGCCTCGCCGAGATCGGGGGTCTGCACCGAGAGCTTGCAGGAGCCGTTGGCGAAGGCCATCCGGATCCGGTGGGTCTGGTCGCTGGCGACGATGCTCATCCGGCGGAGCGCCGATGAGAAGGCGGCCTTGTCCGCGGTGGCCGACTTGTCGTTCTCCCGGGGGATGACCTGCTCGTAGTTGGGGTACGGCCCTTCGATGAGCCGGGTGAAGATCTGGGTGGTGGACGAGCGGAACCCCAGGTGGTTGTCGCTCCGGGCGATCTCCACGTCCTCGTCGGTTCGAAACAGCCGCCGGATCTGCTCGAGCGCCTTGGGCGGGACGATCAGATCGGCCTGGGCGGTGCTGCCCGATGGCGTCGTCGGCACGTCCATACGGGCCAGGCGGTGCCCGTTGGTGGCCACCATCCGCATGCGCTCCGGCCTGAGCTCCCAGAGCACGCCGTTCAGGATCGGCCGGCTCTCCTCGGTGCTGGCCGCGAACGCCACGTGCGCGATGAGCTTCTGCAGGTCCTTGGACGAGGTGCGCCAGGCTCCATCGAACTTGACGGTGGGGAACGCGGGAAACTCCTCGCGCGGCAGACCCAGCAGGCGGAACTTGGACCGGCCGCACTCGATCGTCACCCGCTGCTCCCCCGAGGCGGTCAGCCGGATGGCGGCGCTGGGAAGCTCGCGGACGATCTCGACCAGCTTGCGCGCCGGCAACGTGATCGCTCCCTCCTGGTCCACCGACGCCGACACGGTGGTGCTCACCGCGATGTCGAGGTCCGTTCCCGAGAGGCGGATCCCGTCCTTCGTCGCCTCGAGCAGGATGTTGGACAGGATGGGAAGGGTCGTCTTGGCCGGCACGCTGGCGGCCACGGCGACGAGTCCTTCCTGGAGCTGCTCCCGCGTGATCGTCAGCTTCATGCCGCTCCTCGAGGGGGAAAAAGCAGTACTACTCTTCCATCTTATAATACCTAGTAGCAGTAGTAGAGGCTCTGGAAATGTGGGCTGCCCCCATAACGCCACCGTGTTGCCGCAGTTACCATCCCGTGACCGTGTCGACACTCTGTTGGCCGTGGGGACGAACACCCTCCGGTCTCCACGCTGATCCAGAGTTCCCACATCGCCCGGCGCGCGCGGGGATTACTCTGCGCACAACTCCTGGCGCGCGTGCTCCACGCGTTCGCGGAACGTGCGGTCGCGCGACATCTGCCGGCTCACCTTGTCCACGCTGTGGATCACCGTGGAGTGATCGCGGCCGCCGAACGCCTGGCCGATCTCGACGAGCTGCATCTCGAGCAGCTCGCGCGCGAGATACATCGCGATCTGCCGCGGCACCGTCAGCGTCTTGATCCGCGCCTTGGACCGCAGGCCCTCGGGCGTCACGCCCCAGCGCCGGGCCACGACCTCCTGCACCTTGTTGATGGACGGCAGGGCCTTGGGCGCGGCCAGCCCCTCTTCGCCCGGCCGGATCTTGTCGCTCAGCGCCTCGCGGGCCAGCTCGATCGACACTTCCTTGTGCTTGAGCGAGGCGAACAGGAGGAGCTTGATGATGCAGCCCTCGAGCTCGCGCACGTTGGAGCGCACGTGCTCGGCGATGAACCGGAGCACGTCGTCCGGTATCGTGAGCTCCAGGTGGTCCTGCTCCTGCTTCTTCCGCAGGATGGCGATCCGGTGCTCCAGGTCCGGCTGCCCGATGTCGGCCACCATGCCCCATTCGAACCGGCTCACCAGGCGGGCCTCGAGGCCCGGGATCTCCTTGGGCGGCCGGTCCGACGTCAACACGATCTGTTTATTGCCCTCGTACAGTGCGTTAAACGTATGGAAGAACTCCTCCTGCGTCATTTCCTTGCCCTCCAGGAAATGCACGTCGTCCACCAGGAAGAGGTCCACATCGGTCCGGTAGCGGCGCCGGAACTCGGGCATGGTGCGGCTGTGGATGCTCTCGATGACCTCGTTGATGAACTGCTCGGCGCCGACGTACAGCACCCGGGTGTCCGGCTGCCGCTGGCAGACGGTGTGGGCGATGGCCTGCATCAGGTGGGTCTTGCCCAGCCCGGTGGCGCCGTAAATGAACAGCGGGTTGTAGGTCTTGCCGGGCGACTCGGCCGCCGCGTGCGCCGCCGCGGCCGCGAGCTCGTTGGACTTGCCGATGACGAAGGTGTCGAAGGTGTAGCGCTCGTTGAGCGGCTGGGTACTGGGGTTGACCGGGGTGACCGGGACGGCCGCCGGGGGGTTCGGCGCCACGAAGAAATCCATCTGCGGGCGCTTCTGGCGATCTTCGTGCACGCGGAAGACCACCGAGGTCGGATGGCCGATGACCGGTTCGGCCAGCTTGGACAGCAGCGTCGCATGCTTGGTTTCGTTCCATTCGACCGCGAATTGATCGGGCGCGCCGACGATCAGCCGGCCTTCATCGAGGGCAATCGCCTCGGTGGGCTCCAGCCAGGTCCGGATCGTGTGATCAGGAAGTTCGCGATGCGCCTCGTCGAGGATGCGCTTCCATGCGTCTTTTGCGGACAGCTGCATCGGGACTCGAATACGGTGGGAGAGTCATCAAGGGCGAGAGATGTTACGGAGCGGGTGTGGAAAAGTCAACCGGCCATTCTACGGCGTGCGCGGCGGCCTTGACAGAATGAAATTCGCGGGTCACTGCGGCTGAGAAGTTGCTGTCGCGATGAGTGTGAGGTGATGGCGAAAGGGCCGGCCCTCGCGCACGCATTCGAACCGCGAAGCACCGGTGAAGTCACGAGCAGTGGCCCTCCCGGTGCTGCACCGTGTGGCATCCGCAGCGCGCGCGATCGGCGCTTGCGCTTCGCGAGCGGCGCCCGCACGTTCGCGGTCCGCCCTCTCCGCCCTCTCCGCCCTCTCCGCCCTCTCCGCCCTCTCCGCCCTCTCCGCCCTCTCCGCCCTCTCCGCCCTCTCCGCCCTCTCCGCCCTCTCCGCCCTCTCCGCCCTCTCCGCCCTCTCCGCCCTCTCCTTGACCTGCACCCGTCCTCTAACTAGCTTCCCCGGCTCACTTTGGAGGAACACCCGCATGAAACCATCGTATCGGCCGCGCAACAAGCGCCGGATCAACAAGCATGGCTTCCGCGCTCGCATGGCCACGCGCTGGGGACGAGCGGTCCTTTCCCGCCGCCGCAAGAAGGGTCGCAAGCTGCTCACCGTCTCGCTGCCGTCGAAGCACGGGGGCTCCTGACGCCCTCGGCGCGCTTCCCGCGAGCTCACCGGCTCGCGCGCGCGTCCGACATTCGCCGGTGCCTGGCGCAGGGACGGCGCCGCCGCTTCGAGCATCTGGACATGATCTGGATGGACAACACGACGGGCCACCCGCGGATGGGACTGATCGTTCCGAAATTTCAGTCGTCCGGGGTGGCCCGCAACCGTTTGCGCCGCCGCCTGCGCGAGATCTGGCGGCTCGAGCTCCAGCCGCATCAGCCCGCCTGGGACCTCCTCATCAAGGCGCGCCGGGAAGCCTACGGCGCCTCGCTCCATGGCCTCCGCGCCGACCTCTTCGCCTGGCGTCGCTCCGTGCTGGGGGTCGGGTGAGCGGTGAGCGGTCTCCGCGCGGTTCCACGCCGGCTCCTCGCCACGCTGATCCGCGGCTATCAACGGATCCTCTCTCCCGCGCTGCCGCCCAGTTGCCGGTTTCATCCGTCCTGCTCCCAGTACGCGCTCGAGGCGGTCACCCGGCACGGCGTGCTCAAGGGCGGCTGGCTGGCCGCCCGTCGTCTGGCCCGGTGTCATCCGTTCCACCCGGGCGGATTCGATCCTGTCCCCTGACCCCGTGATCTGAGCTCATGGACCGTCGTACCGTTTGGGCGATCCTCCTGATGATGGTCATCGCCATCCTGCCCGCGCTGCTCATCAAGCGCCCGGCCCGCCCGGCGGGCGGGCCGCTGCCCGCGGACACCACGGCGACCGCTCCCGCGCCGCCGAGCGCCGTGATCGCTCCGTCGCCCGCGGACTCGGTTCGCGCGCCCGGTGATACGACCCGACCCGCCGCGGCGACCGCGCCGACGGTGCGCGTCACCTCCCCGCTCTACACGTACGGCGTCTCCACCGCCGGCGGCCGCTTGGTCCAGGCCGAGCTCACGCGCTACCGGTCGATGGCACCCGAGGCCAAGGGCTCCGTGGCCGAGATCCTGCCGCCCGAGAGCCGGTTCCTCGGCCTGACGCTGGTCCTGGGACGCGACACGATTCCCCTGGAGACCTGGTCATTCGCACCCTCCACCGATGCGCTCGACGTCACGCGGCCCGCCACGCTCCGCCTCAGCGGCTCCCGCGGCCAGGTGGGCGTGGAGCTCAACTATGCCTTCACACCCGACGATTACCGGATCGGTGTGAGCGGCCGCGTGAGCGGGGTCGGGCCCAATGGCGGTACCCTGCTCGTCGACATGGGTCCCACGCTGGCCAATACCGAGGCCAACGTGGAGGAGAACCACCGCGCCCTGGCCCTGGTGACCCGGCGGGGCGACGCCGAGCGCACCGACCTCGCCGGTCTCAAGCCGGGGGAGACCCGGACCATCAGCGGCCCGCTCGAATGGGCGGCCATGAAGTCGAAGTACTTCGTGGTCGGGCTGCTGGCCTACGACAGCACCGGTGGACGGATCGGCGGCGCCGCGATCACCGCCCGGCCGACGACCGCCAAGCACCCTACCGAGGCGGACGTGCGGCTGAGCCTGCCGCTCACGCCGGGCGGCGCCTTCAGCTATACGAGCTATGCCGGACCGATGGAGGTCGATCGCCTGGGCCGGCTGGGACACGGGTTCGACGACGTGAATCCGTACGGCTGGCCGGGCTTCCGCACCCTCATCCGGCCGGTGGCCGTCGGCGTTCGCTGGCTGCTGGTGTGGATGCACGAGCACCTGCACCTGGCCTACGGCCTCGTGCTCGTCTTCTTCGGCGTCATGGTGCGGATCCTGCTCTGGCCGCTCAACCAGAAGGCGATGCGCGCCAACATGCAGCTGCAGGCGGTCCAGCCGCTCATGAAGGACATCCAGGAGCGCTACAAGAGCGACCCGCAGAAGCTGCAGCAGGAAATGTTCAAGCTGTACAAGGAATACAACGTCAACCCGCTCGGCGGCTGCTGGCCGATGCTGCTGCCCATGCCGGTGCTGTTCGCGCTGTTCTTCGTGTTCCAGAACACGATCGAGCTCCGCGGCGCGTCGTTCATGTGGCTGCCGGACCTCTCGCGGCCGGACCCGCTCTACATCATCCCGGTGGTGATGGGGCTCTCGATGTGGGGGCTGAGCAAGGTGGGCCAGATCGGGATGGAGCCGAATCCGCAGATGAAGATGATGCTGTACGTCATGCCGATCATGATGACGTTCCTGTTCCTCAACTTCGCTTCGGGGCTCAACCTGTATTACGCGGTGAGCAATATCTCGAGCATCCCGCAGCAGTGGTTGCTGGCGCGGGAGCGGGTGAAGCGGGCCGCCCTACCCGGGGTCGGCACGCGGCCGGCGGCCCAGGGGACGGCCGTCAAGAAGAAACGCTAGCGCGCGAGCCGGATCCGCATCGTCCGCTGATCGATGGTGAGCGCGAACCCGTCGAGCGCGGCAATGCCAATCGTGACGCGCGATGGAATGTCCGGCGGCAGCGGATGCACCTCGATACGCGCCCGGCTGAACACATGGCGGCCGATGCGCACATCGCCCGACAGCCGGCCCTCGCGCACTTCGATCGGGGCGCCGCCGCCGATCCGCGCCCGCCCGACCACCACGAGCGGGCGCTCGAACCGGAGCCGCTCGGCGACCTCGGGTAGCGCCTGGAACATCATTCCCCCCTGCGTGTCGATCACGCCCGTTTCCGTCACGCCTCCCAGATCCACCGGCACCCCGATGAATGGCCCGACCCGCACCGCCCGGAGCACCTCGCGCCCGTCGGGCGCGGGAAGCGTGTCGCGCGAGAGGGTCAGCCGGCTCCCCGGATAGTCGATCGTGAGCCGGAGCTCGGCGGACGCGTCGAGCCCGAGTACCCCGTCCACGGCCAGCTCGTTCGCCAGGCCGAACGTTCCGACCGTGAGCCCGCGGACGACGATCGCGCCGACCGCCAGCGAATCGAGCTGGTAGGCCGGCGGCTCGTCCACCGCCGGCGCGTCGACGCCTCTCAGACCGAGCGCCTGCGCCACGGCCGGCGAGAGGAGTGTATTGGGCGACCCCGTTTCCACCGCCAGCCGGTACGGTCCTCGGCCCTGGAGCATCACCTGCACGATCCCGCGGCCGTTGTGCAGCTCCATGGGTACCGACGCCGAGTCGGGGCTCGCGCTGGCGGTGGACGGGAGCGCGGCGAGGAGGAAGCTGGGAAAGGCGAGGATCGCTCGAACCATGGGGGCCCTCCGAGGGTGAGGTCGGGACAGTAAGATTCCGGCATGCTTTCCGATCCGATTGCCGCGCTCGCCACCCCGCCCGGCCGGTCCGCCCTGGCGGTCGTGCGCCTGAGCGGCCGCGGATGCTTCGAGGTGGCGGGCCGGGTGATCGACGGCTTCCAGGTGGAACCGTCGCGCACCGCTCGGCTCGCCTGCTTCCGCGCCCCCGGCGGGGAGCCGATCGATCGCGGGCTCTACACCGTCTTCCCGGGACCCGCGAGCTATACCGGCGACGATCTGGTCGAGCTCTCCTGCCATGGCGGGCTGGTCGCTCCGGCGCACCTTCTTGCGGCGCTCCATCAGGCGGGTGCGAGGCCCGCGGCTCCGGGTGAATTCACCCGCCGCGCCGTGCTCAACGGCAAACTCGACCTCGTCCAGGCGGAGGCCGTGGGCGATCTTATCGACGCCGTCGCGCCGGCGCAGGCGCGGTCGGCCCTTCGCCAGCTCGACGGCGGCCTTTCCCGCCGCCTGGATGACCTCCGTGCCGCCCTCCTCGATGCGGAGGCGCTTCTGGGCTACGACATCGATTTTCCGGAGGAGGACGACGGGCCCATCCCGCCGGCCAGAATCGCGGCGCAGCTCGAGGCCCTCGCGGCGACCCTCGAGCAACTGCTCGTCACGGCGCCATCGGTCGAGCGACTCCGCGCGGGCGCCCTGGTCGTCCTCGCCGGCCGGCCCAATGTCGGCAAGTCGTCGCTGTTCAATGCGCTGCTCGGCGCCGAACGCGCCCTCGTGACCGAGGTCGCCGGCACCACGCGCGATGCGGTCGAAGCGCCGACCGACATGCTCGGCTGGCCGGTACGACTGGTCGACACGGCCGGGCTGTGGGACGCGCCCGGCGTCATCGACCGCCTCGGGATCGCGGTGAGCCGGCGCTGGCTCGCCGGTGCCGACCTCATGCTCCTCTGCGTCGAGGCGAGTCGTGCGCCTGACGACGAGGAGCGGGCCCTCGCGGCGGAGCGGCCGGCTGTGGTCGTCCGCACCAAGGCGGATCTCGCGGGAGCCCGCGCCGAAGGAGAGGATGCCGCAGCCGGCCTGTTCGTTTCATCGGTGAGCGGTATGGGGCTCGACGAGCTGCGTCGGGCGATCGCCGCGCGGGTGTTCGCGGATCGGATCGCGCTCGCCGACCTCGAGCCCGCGCTCACCAGGGAGCGGCACCGGACCGCCCTCGCACGAGCCCGCGAGTCGCTCGCCGACGCGCTGGCGCAGCTCCGCGTCGGCGACGCCGTGCTGGTGGCTCACCACCTGCGACGCGCGACCGAATCGCTCGACGAGCTGATCGGAACCGTGGATGTGGAGGAGGTGCTGGACCGGGTGTTCGGGGCGTTCTGCGTGGGGAAGTGACGCGGATCAGGCCGTCTGGATGCCTCGCGCGACATCCTCCGCCGTCTGGAACTCGAGGGCCGGCGCGCGCACCGCCTGCGCCAGCCCGCGGTCCGCCACCAGCGCTTCGGTCATGCGGTAACCGAGGTAATATCCCGACCGCTCCGGCAGCACACGCGAGCTGACCAGTCTCGCGCTCGGACTCATCCCGCCCGAGAGATAGCGCAGGCGGAGGCCCAGGCCGCTCTGCTCGAGGTCGGGCTCCACGACGCGCCGGAGAAATGCCTCCATCTCGCGCAGGCGGTGATACTGGCGCCGCGGGTAGCCGAAGTAGTCTGCCGCGTCGAACCCCGGGGCCACCGCCTGAGCCGTGTGCACGGCGAGGCCTTCGTTGACCAGCAGCTCGCGCAGCGTCGCGCGGCTGCCGGTGGACCAGTAGTCGTAGTATCCCCCGGCCTCCGCCACCAGCCGCCGCATGTCGCTGCCGCTCGCGGGCGAGGTGTAGCGGACCGTGTGCGCGAGCTCGTGCCCGATCCAGAGTGGGATCAGGTCCGACGGCAGCCCCATCCCGTAGGTCTCGGGGTTGACGCGTCCGGTGAAATGCTCCAGACACACGAACACGACGCCCCGGCCGCCCACCACCAGCTCACCCGCGTTGGCGCCCCCGAGCCCGACCATGAGGTACGTGTCCGTCGGCCGGTCGACCTGCAACAGCTCGTCCGCGCGCGCGATCGCGTCCTCGGCGAGCTGGACGACGTCGACCGACTCGGCCAGCGCGAGGAGGTCGCTGCGATCAGCCCGCAGCGCGGCGGTGACGATCTCGCCGGCGTGCGGGCTGTCGGGGTCGAGCACGTAGTTGCGCCAGTAGGCGTCGAGGATCGGGCGATGGGACTCGTGATATTGCCGATACGCTGCCTCCCGGTCGCCGGCGCCGAGCACCGCGAGAAAATCGGGGAGGAGATTGATCAGCACGGCGCACAATACGAAAGGGGGAAGGAAGATGCAAGAGACCAGAGGACGGAGAGAGTGACAAGACGGAGAGGACGGAGGGACGGAGAGGACGGAGAGGTGTGAACGACGAGCCCCCGATGCCGAGCTGGCATCGGGGGCTCGTTCACTTGTTTACCTCTCCGTCCTCTCCGTCCTCTCCGTCCCTCAATGCTCCTGTTTCTTCTGCCGCGAGACCTCGTCCAGGAACCGCCGCTCGGCGGCGGTGAGACTGGCGAGGCCCTGCTCGCTGATCTTGTCTAGCACGCGATCGACCTCGGCGGCCACCGGATCGGATTCCGCGCGCCGCCGCTGGCGGATCGGCACGGGCGGCGTCCGGCGCTCGGGCTCCGCGTCGGCCGAACCCGACTGCACCATCACGACGCGCTCGACGGCACGCGGCGGCGGATGCGGGCTCCGGCGCGACAGCGCGTGCAGCCGGAAGAAAAGGTAGCCGAACGCGGCGCCGCCCACGTGTGCCAGGTGGGCGATTCCGTCCTGGGGCGTGATCTGCGAGAACACGATGTCGAGGCCGACCAGGAACAGGATGAACGTGCGCGCCTTGACCGGGAACGGCAGCGGGAAGATCAACAGCTCCGCATCCGGCCACAGCATGGCGAACGCCACCCCGACGCCGAGCACCGCGCCCGAGGCGCCCACGATCGGCGCGCTGGCGGAGGCCATGATTCCGGACAGGAGGAGCGACAGCACCGCGGCGCCGATGCCGCAGTAGAGGTAGTACAGGATGAACGCCCGGCCCCCCAGCCGATGCTCGACCGCCGAGCCGAAGACGAACAGCATGATCATGTTGCCCAGCAGGTGCAGCAGCCCCGCGTGGACGAACATGTAGGTGACGAAGGTCCAGGGCCGGCGGAGCGCGTCGCCGGGGGCGAACCGGAGCGCCTCCTGCAGCGCCGGCGAGGTGAACACCGTCATGAGCAGGAGCAGCACCACCGCGTTCGCGATGATGAGGCGCCCCACCCAGGGGGTCAGTCGGTTGGAGGGAGAAAGATTCATCGAACCACGCCCTATGTACGGTGACCCCACGATTCCTACGACGGTTCCTTCAGGCGGCCAAGTCGGGCGGTTCGACAGATCCGTTCGCACAGGTCCGGGAACTCGATCCCCACCGCGCGCGCCGCCTGGGGGAGCAGGCTGGTCGCCGTCATGCCCGGCAGGGTATTCACCTCTAAACAGAAGAGTTCTCCGGCCGGTGTCAAGCGAAAATCGACCCGGGAGTAGCCGCCGAGCTTGAGGGCGTGGTGGGCCAACAGCGCCAATCGCCCGCACTCCCCCGCTTGGGCGGGGGCAAGGTCGGCCGGAAAGATCTCCTGGGACATGCCGGGCGTGTACTTGCACTCATAGTCGAAAATCTCGTGCCGTGGAATGATTTCTCCCACTGCGAGCGCCCGATTCTCCAGCACCCCGACCGTCAGTTCCCTGCCTGGAACGAACCGCTCGATCATGACTTCGTCGTCGTACCGCCGGGCCAACGTGACCGCGTCCTCGTACTCCCCCGGGTGCTTGACCACCGTCAACCCGACGGTGGAGCCCTGTTTGGAGGGTTTGACCACCACCGGCCAACCAAAATCGCGCCCGACCCGGTCCTTGTCTGCGGGGGCCATCACCCAGTCGGCCGTCGGTACCTCGGCCATCCGGAAGAGTCGCTTCGACACGTCCTTGTCCATGGCCATAGCGCTCCCCAGCCGGCCGCTTCCGGTGTAGGGGACACCCACCATTTCGAGGAGCGTCTGCAGGGTTCCGTCCTCACCCCGGCCGCCGTGCAGTGCCAAAAACAGCACGTCCGCTCCTCGCACCACAGCCAGGTTGCCGAGGCCCGACATCAGGAGTCCCCGCTCCAGGGTGTGGAGCTGGTCGATGGACGGCGGCGCCGTGCCCACCACTCCCGAGAGCAGCGACGGCTCGTCCGCCTCGGGGATGTAGCCCCGGGCCGTATCCACCACCGCCACCTCGTGGCCGCGGGACCGGAGAGCGGCGACGACCTGCACCGCCGAGGCGATGGCCACGTCGCGCTCAGCCGAGGTGCCTCCGGTGAGGACGGTTACGCGCATGGGTCCCTCTCGGTGTGACGTGGCGTGAGTCATCCTGAGCGGAGCGAAGGAACCTCGACCTTGGGCATGCCCCCTTCGCTCGGCTCAGGGTGACTCGACGCACAAGGCGTGGGCGCGGGGGCGGGCCCCTCTCACCGCGTCCCGATCAACTGCTGCAGCACGTCGTACCGGCTCACGATGCCGACCAGCTTGCCGTCCTTTCGGACCAATGCCGCCGGATTTTCCCGGGTGAGCATGGCGCCGACGCGATCGGTCGCCGTGGTGGCCTCGACCTCGGGGAACGGCGGGTCCATGACCTCGCTCACCGGCCGGTCCAGCAGGGCGGGCTGGGCCAGGGCTTTCGTCATTAGCGTGCCCTCGATCAGCCCGCCTACCGATTGCCCGTTCTCGAGGACCGGGATCTGGCTCACGCCCCAGGTGTTCATCAGGGTCAGGGCCTGGCGTACGGCCGCGGCCGGGGCCACGCTCACCACCACGGGCGCGTTGGCCGGCCGTCGCTCGAGCAGCTCCTGGACGGTGGTGCGGGGGGTATCGAGCAGTTGATTCTCCTGCATCCAGGCGTCGTTGAACTGCTTGGACAGATAGCGCTCGCCGGTGTCGCAGAGAATCGTGACGATCAAGGCGTCGGGGTCGTCGAGCTCCCGGGCCAGGTCGATGGCGAGCTGGACGTTGAGTCCAGCCGAGCCGCCGAGCAGAATCCCTTCCTCGCGAGCCAGCCGCCGTGCCATCGCAAATGACGTCTTGTCAGCGACTTGCCTGAACTCGTCGATCCAGTCGAACCAGACCGTGGTGGGGATCTTGTCGCCGCCGATGCCCTCGACCTTGTAGGGATGTCCGTCGCCGAGCCGCTGGGTACGGTGATAGTGGGTGTACAGTGACCCGACAGGATCACCCGCAACGACCCGGATCTTCGGGTTCTTCTCCTTCAAATACTTGCCGGCGCCGCTCACCGTGCCACCGGTCCCGGCCCCGGCCACGAAGTGCGTCACCCGCCCCTCGGTCTGCTGCCAGATCTCCGGGCCCGTGGTCCGATAGTGGGCCTCGGGGTTCACTTGGTTGTAGAACTGGTTGGCCAGGATGGCGCCCGGGGTGTCCTTCACGATCTGCTTCGCCTTCATCACGTAGTTGTCCGGGTGATCGGGTGGGACGGCGGTCGGGGTGATGACAACCTCCGCGCCATAGGCCTTGAGCAGCCGGACCTTCTCCATGCTCATCTTGTCGGGCATCGTGAAGACGCAGCGATAGCCCTTGATGCAGGCGGCGATGGCCAGCCCGACGCCGGTATTGCCGCTGGTGCCCTCCACGACGGTCCCTCCCGGCCGGAGCTCGCCCCGCCGTTCGGCGTCCTCGATGATGGCCAGTCCGATGCGGTCCTTGACCGACCCGCCCGGGTTGGCGTACTCGGCCTTGCCGTAGACCGGCGTCCGGAGCCCGCTGCCGATCCGGCCGAGCCGGATGAGCGGCGTCCAGCCGATGGTCTCGAGCACCGAGTCGTACGGGCGGAGATGCGGAGGTGTCATGGAGCGCTCGAGGTCCGAGGATTCCGGAACTGGATCGGTTGCAGGAACGCGCCCCCCACCGGCCGCCCCCGGCGAAGCGCCGGCGAGAAGCGAAGTCCCTGAGCGCCGCTCACGGCCGCGGAGTCGAGCGCGGGGTATCCGCTCGACTCGGCCACCCGGGTGGAGTCCCCGATGAGGGTGCCGAGCGAGTCCGCGAACAGGCGGAGCAGCACGCGGCCTTCGATGCCCTGCTCGAGCAGCGGCACGGGATATCCCACTGGTGAGACCGAATTGATCGCGACGGGCGGCTGGTCGGCGTCGCTCCGCTCGACCGTGGCGGGGGCGCTGGTCGAGAGCCGGAAGCTGCCGTCGTCCTTCCGTCCGCAGCCAAGCGCCGCCGCCAGGGCCACCAGCGCCAGGCCGGTCCGCCTCACCGGCGGTCCTCCGCGCGGCGCTTGAACTCGGCCAGCCGGTTGAGGGCCTCGAGCGGCGTGAGCGCGTTCACGTCCATCAGCCGCAGTTCCTCCACCATCGGGTCCGGCGCGGCTGGGTCGCCGAACAGCGCGAGCTGGCCCGGGTCGCGGTCGGCTCCCGGGGGCGGTCCGGGGACCATCCGGTGCTCGCCTTCGAGGGTGCCCAGGATCTCGCGCGCGCGCCGGACCACGGCGTCGGGAAGCCCAGCGAGCTGCGCCACGTGAATGCCGTAGGAGCGGTCGGTGCCGCCCGGCTCGAGCCGGTGGAGGAAGAGCACCGTCTCCCCGGTCTCCCGCACCGCCACGTTGTAGTTCCGGGCGTGCTGCAGCCGTTCGGGGAGCTGCATCAGCTCGTGGTAGTGGGTCGCGAACATCGTCTTGCAGCCGACCCGGTCGTGCAGATGCTCCGTCACCGCCCAGGCGATCGCGACGCCGTCGTACGTCGAAGTCCCGCGCCCGATCTCGTCCAGCAGCACGAGGCTCCGGGCGCTGGCGTTGTGCAGAATGGCGCTGGTCTCGCTCATTTCCACCATGAAGGTGGACTGGCCGCGCGCCAGATTGTCGCTGGCCCCGACCCGGGTGAACAGCCGGTCCACCGCGCCGATCGACGCCTCGGCGGCGGGGACGAACGCGCCCATCTGCGCCAGCACCACGCACAGGCCGATCTGGCGGAGGATCGTGGACTTGCCGGCCATGTTGGGTCCGGTGACGAGCGCCACCCGCTCGGCGTCGGTGAACCGGGCGTCGTTGGGGATGAACGTCTCGCGCGGCATCATCCGCTCGATCACCGGGTGGCGGCTCTCCCGCAGGACGAGGTCGAATCCGTCGTGGACCTCGGGGCGCGCGTAGCGGGCGCTCACCGCGCGCTCGGCGAGCGCGGCCCAGACATCGAGCCGCGCGACCACGCGGGCCGTGCGCTGGATCCGTCCGACGGCGAGCCCCACCGCCGCGCGGAGCGCGCCGAACAGCTCGGCCTCCCGCGCGGCCATCCGCTCTTCGGCCCCGAGCACCCGGGCCTCGTACTGCTTGAGCTCGGGCGTGACGTAGCGTTCCGCCGAGGCCAGCGTCTGCCGGCGCTCGTAGTCGGCGGGCACCTTGGCCGCGTGCGCGTTGGTGATCTCGAGGTAGTAGCCGAACACCTTGTTGAAGCCGACCTTGAGCGAGGAGATGCCGGTGCGCTCGCGCTCGCGCTGCTGCAGCGACGCGATGTACTGCCGCCCCCCGTCGCGGAGCGAGCGCAGCTCGTCGAGCTCGGCGTCGTATCCGTGCCGGATCACACCGCCGTCCGCCAGGGTCGCGGGCGGGCGGTCCTCGAGGCCGCGGGCGAGCTCGGTGGCCAGGTCGGCGAGCAGGTCGAGCTCGTCGGCCGCGTCGGCGAGGGCGGCGGCATGCCCGCCGGCCGGCAGGGTCGACGCGGCCAGGGAGCTCAGCGCCTCCACCACGTCCGGCAGCCGGAGGAACGAGTCGCGGAGCGCGCCCAGCTCGCGCGGCGTCCCTCGCCCCGCGGCCGCGCGGCCGGCCAGCCGCTCCACGTCGCGGACGCCGTCCAGCGCCTCGCGCAGCCGCGAGCGTCCGCGCCCGTCGCGGACGGCCACCTCCACGGCGTCGAGCCGGTAGCCGATCGCTGCCGGATCCCGAAGCGGCGAGAGCAGCCACTGCCGGAGGAGTCGTCCGCCCATCGGCGTCACCGTCACATCGAGCGTTTCGAGCAGGGTGCAGCCGCGGGCGCCGGCGCGGAGGGGCTCGACCAGCTCCAGGTTGCGCCGGGTCATCTCGTCGAGCCACAGGAAGGCATCGCTCCGGCGGACCTGCGGCCGGGCGAGGTGGGGAAGGCCCCCGGGCTGGAGCTCGGTCAGGTAGCGAAGCAGGGCGCCCGCGGCGCCGAGCGCGGCCGCATCGTCCGGTCCGACGCCGAGGCCGTCGAGCGAGGCCAGCGTGAACCGCCGGGCCAGGTCTTCGCGCGCGAGGTCGGGGTCGAACTCCCAGCGCTCGCGCACGGTTCGAAGCACGCCATCGTCCGCCGGGAGCTCGAGGCCGTCCGGCACCACGATCTCCGCCGGGCCCAGGCGTCCCAGTGCCTCGGGCACGCCGCCGGCCTCCAGGGTCTCGAGCAGAAACTCGCCGGTGCTGAGGTCCAGCGCGGCGAGCCCGATCCGGCCGCCCGCACCCGCGAGCGCCACGAGAAAGTTGTTCCGGCCGCCCGCGAGCCAGCCTTCCTGCAGCATGGCGCCGGGGGTCACCGTCTCGACGACCTCGCGCCGCACCAGGCCCCGCGCGAGCTTCGGGTCCTCGACCTGCTCGCAGATCGCCACCCGGTGGCCCGCGGCGACCAGCTGGCGGAGGTAGTCGGCCGCGGCCTTGACCGGCACCCCGGCGAGCGGGACGCCGTCGCCGCGCGAGGTGAGCGTGATCTCGAGCACCCGGGCCGCGAGCTCGGCGTCCTCGTGGAACATTTCGTAGAAGTCGCCGACCCGGTAGAACAGGATCGTCTGTGGATGCTGCGCCTTCACCTCGCGCCAGTGCTTGAGCATCGGCGGGGTGGACGCATCGGCGGCCTCGCGGCTCACGGGGGCCACGGGAGAGTGCGGATCGGCGGGTGGGCCATACGCTGGAGAATATAACGTCCGGGGACTTCCCCCGGAGCGGTCCGGGGCCGCAAGTTGCTGCGTCCTCAGCCGCGAGCGTGCCGTGCCGCCGTTCCACTTCGCCTTCTTCGTCCGCGATCTCGAGTCCACCCGACGGTTCTATGGCCAGGTCCTCGGCTGCCGTGAAGGCCGGAGCACGGAAACCTGGGTGGACTTCGACTTCTTCGGCAATCAGATCTCGGCCCACACCACCGGGGCCGTCACTCCGACCCAGAACACCGGCCAGGTCGAGGGCGTGCTGGTTCCGATGCCCCACTTCGGCGCGCTGCTCGAATGGAGCGAGTTCGAAGCGCTCGCCGGCCGGATCCGCGCGGCGGGCCTGCCGTTCATCCTGGAGCCCCGCGTCCGCTACGCCGGCCAGCCGGGCGAGCAGGCCACGATGTTTCTGCTCGATTCGAGCGGCAACGCGCTCGAGTTCAAGAGTTTCAAGCAGCCCGAGCACGTCTTCACGGCATGAGGCCGGCGGGGGTGGCCGTCATCGGCGGCGGGGTGATGGGCGCGAGCGTGGCCTATCACCTGGCGGCGCGGGGCCGCCGCGACGTGGTCGTCCTGGACCGCGGCGCCGGGCCCGGCACGGGCAGCACCGGTCGCGCCACGGGCGGATATCGCGCCCAGTACGGCACGCCCATCAATGTGCGGCTCTCGCTGCTCGCGCGTGACAAGCTGCTCCGGTTCGCCGAGGAGACGGGCGTCGATCCCGGCTACCTCCCTGCGGGATACCTCTGGCTCGCCACCAGCGCCGCGGAGCTCGACGAGCTCGGCGCCGGTCGTCGGATCCAGCACGCGGAAGGGCTGTCGGAGGCCGTCGCGGTCGCGCCCGAGGACATCGGCCGCCTCAACCCCGCCATCCGGCTCGACGGCATCGTGGGCGGCGCCTTCTGCCCGAGCGACGGGTTCATCCGGCCGCTCCGGATCCTGGACGGATATCTCGCGGCCGCGCGCCGGCTGGGCGTCCGGGTGGAGTGGGACATCGAGGTGATCGCGATCCGCCGCGACGGCGGCGGGCGCATCGTCGGCGTGGACACCACCCGGGGACCGGTGGCCGCCGACGCGGTCGTTGACGCCGCGGGCCCCTGGGCCGCCGCCGTCGCGGCGATGGCGGGCGCCGCGCTGCCGGTGACGCCGCTCCGGCGGCAGATCGCCGCCACGAGCCCGTGCGACCTGCTCCCGTCCGACATGCCGATGACCATCTGGGCGGGCGACGGGTTCCACCTGCGAGTGCGCGACGGCCGGGTGCTGCTGCTCTGGCCCACGCCCGGCGCCGCGCACGATCCGTTCGATGCCAGGGTCGACCCGGCTTGGGTGGATGCCGTGGTGGCGATGGCCCACGCCCGGGTGCCGGTCCTGCGCGACGCCGTCGTGGACCGCGCCGCGTGCTGGGCGGGGCTGTACGAGATGTCGCCGGACAAGCACGCCATACTGGGCGTGAGTTCCGAGTGTCCCAACCTCTATTTCATCAACGGATCATCGGGGCACGGAGTGATGCATGCGCCCGCGCTGGGACAGCTGCTGGCGGAGATCCTCTGCGACGGCCGGGCGACGACGCTCGACGTGGCGTGCCTGGAGCCGGGGCGGTTCGCGAGCGGGGAGCTGATCCCAGCCGGAGGGGTTCTGTAGGGCGGAGAGGGAGGCCGCAAGCCCGGAAGACACCAAGCATCCAGGAAGCACGAGTCATCCAGTACGCGTCATCCTGAGCGAAGCGAGGGAGACATGCCCCAACGCATGCCTCCTTCGCTTCGCTCAGGATGACTCCTCCGCATGGCTCATCACCTACTGCGACACCGAATCCCTGACCATCGTGCTGGAATCGACCGCCCCCACCGGCTTGGTCGAATCGGCGGTGACGGTCGTCCTCGCGCGCCACTGCTCAACCTCGTTCTGAAATTCCTTCGAAAGCCCCGCGACGTCCACCGTCGAGCTGTCCGATTCGGTGCCGTGCGCGTTCACCCGGTCGAGCCCGACGGCAGCCTTGGCATAGGTGCTGTCCGCCTGAAGCGCGGCCTGGTACGCATCGCGGGCCGACAGGAAGTACCCTGACCGCTCGAGCGCCGTGCCGAAGTTGTTCTGAAACACCGGCACGTGGCTCCGGATCTCGACCGCGCGGGCGAGCGGCGGCAAGGCGGCGTCGCTCCGGCCCTGCTGGATGTACAGATAGCCCAGGTTGTTCAGCGCCCACACGTCGCGATCGTCGAGAGCGATGGCGCGCTCGTAGGCGTCGATGGCCTGCGGAATCTGGCCCAGCTCGTGGTGGGCGCGACCCTTGAGCCGGAGCGCCTCGCCCGACAGCGGCTCGATGGCCAGGGCCTGTTCGACGCGATCGAGTGCGTCCTGTGGCCGCCCGGTCTCGATCAGCACGCGGGCGGAGTTGAGCAGGCTTTTCCGATGGGTGGGCTCGATCCGAAGCGCCGCGTCGAACGCCTCGAGGGCGCGGGTGTGGTCCCCGGTCTTCCAGGCCGAGAGGCCGAGCATGTACTGGCCCCAGGCGTTGTCGGGATTGGCTTCGGCGTACGCTCCGAACATCCCGACGGCCTCGTCGTAGCGGCCGCGGTGGAAGGCCTGCTCGGCGTCCGCGTAGCTCGGGATGATGGTGGGTACCGCGATCGCCCGGAGCTTGTCGGTGGACGTGGCGGACGTGGTCCCGCCGGCCGGAGTCTCCGCGCCGGTCGACGCCGTGGTGGTGGCGCCGGTCGTGGAACCGGCGGCGTCGCTTCGGCCCGAGGTCGAGCAGCCGACGACGGAGAGAATGGAGAGCAGGGAGAGGACGGAACTGCGGCGTGAGGCTTGGCGAGACATGGGCTCCTCCTGTGGTGTGGCGCCGGGGGCGCGGGGACTTCTGCGCCGGAGGGAAGGGCAAGCGGGCGGCCACGCCGGGAGGGGTCGGCGGGGAGTTGATTAACGCGTTGAAAATGAACGTGTTGGCAGGGGAGATCTGACGGCAGGACGGTGCCAATGTGTCCAACGGAACACGGGTTTCACTGATAGAGTGTGTCCATCACGACATGCGGTCATCCTGAGCGGCGCGAAGGATCGGCCGCTCACGGTCCTCGCCTACGGCCGCTTAATCCCCAGCCGCCGCATGATCTTCAGCAAGCTCGCGTGATCCGCCAGCCCCAGGTCCTCGGCGGTCCGCGTGACGTGCCACTCGTTTCGCTCGAGTGCAGTGAGGAGGATCCGCCGCTCCGCCTCGAGCTTGAGCGCCTGAAACGTCTGGCCGGCCTCCGCGGCGGGCGCCGTCTCGCCGCGGATCTCGGGCGGCACCTGCTCCGGCCCGATGACGTCGCTGTCCGTGGCGATGATCATCCGCTCGACCACGTTCCGAAGCTCGCGCACGTTGTTCCGCGACCAGTCGTAACCCATCAGCAGATCCAGCGTGTCGGCCGCGAGGCGCTTGGGCCGGATTCCGAACCGCGCGCAGATGCCGGAGGCGAAGCGCTCGGCGATTTCGGCCACGTCGCTTCGGCGATCCCGAAGCGGCGGGACCGTGATGGGGTGGACGTTGATGCGGTAGAACAGGTCCTCGCGAAAGCGTCCCGCGCGCACTTCGGCTTCGAGGTCGCGGTTGGTGGCGGCCACGACCCGCGCGTCGACCGGGAGCGTCCGGCTGGCCCCCACCCGGGTGACGCGGCGCTCCTCGAGCACCCGCAGCAGCTTGGCCTGGGCCGCCGGCGGCAGCTCGCCGATCTCGTCGAGAAACAGCGTCCCGCGCTCGGCCGCCTCGAAGGCTCCCTTGCGCATGACGGCCGCGCCGGTGAAGGCCCCGCGCTCGTGACCGAACAGCTCGCTCTCGACCAGCTGCTCGGGCAGGGCCGCGCAGTTGATCGCGATGAACGGCGCATTGGGGTTGGGACCCAGCCGATGCAGCTCCCGGGCGACGAGCTCCTTGCCTGTCCCGCTCTCGCCCGTCACCAGCACCGTGCTCGGTACCGGCGCGACGCGGGCGACCTGTTCCCGCAGCCGAGTCATGGCAGCGCTGCCTCCCAGGAGCGACGTCTCGCCCTCGAGCCGGCGGCGCAACGTCTGGACCTCCGTGCGCAGCCGCCGCCGCTCCAGCGCCAGCTCGATCTCGCGGACGATCCGCTCCACCGGCTCGGCCTTGTCGATGAAGCCGTAGGCGCCCAGCCGCACGGCCTGGACGCAGCGGTCGTAGTTGCCGGTGCCAGTGTAGACGATGACCGGGATTTCGGAGCCGCGCCGCGCGAGCGCTCGAAGCACCTCGAAGCCGTCCATGCCCGGCATCTCGAGGTCCAGGATGACGCAGTCCACCGCCTCGCCGCCGAGGCGCTCCAGCGCCTGACGTCCGTCCTCCGCCACCTGCACGTCGTATCCAGCGAGCCGCCGGAGGTCGTAGGCGTACTGCTCGCCCATGGCGGGCACGTCGTCCACGACCAGGACCAGCGTCATCGTTCCCTCCCGCCGGCAGCGCCGGACCCCGGGCCCACGGGCAATTCCACGATGGCGCGGGTACCCGCCCCCGGCGCGGTCTCGAGCCGGAGCGCGCCGCCCAGGTCGAGCACCAGCCGCCGGACGATCGAGAGGCCGAGTCCGGTCCCGCCTTCCTTGGTGGAGTGGAAGTCGTCGAACGCGCGGTCGAGCTCGGCGCGGCTCATCCCCGGCCCGGTGTCGGCCACCGTCAGGCGAACCAGCGCCGAGCCACCGCCGGCCACGAGCTCGGTCCCAACGGTGACGGCTCCGCCGCCGTCCGCACCTTCGAGGCTGTCGAGGGCGTTGCCCACCAGATTCTCCAGGATCCGGCGCAGCACCACGGGGTCGGCGGGCACCGGCGGCAGACCAGCCGCGGGCGCGGCCCGTAGGGTCGCCTGGCCGGGCCGGGCCCCGCGCACCACCTCCTGGACCACTGCATTCACGTCGCATGGCGCCCGCTGCATGGCGGGAGAGAGCCGCGCGTAGTTGCGCGCGAGGGTGTCGAGGTACGCAAGGCTCGATTCGAGCGTGCCCCGGCGCTCCTCGAAGACCCCCGCGAGCGACCCCGGCTCGTCCTGGGCTACCTGCGCCAGGTGGCGGAGCACGTTCCTGATCGGCACCAGACCGTTCTTGATGTCGTGGTTCACCTGCCGCGCGAGATCGCCCGTGGCCACGCGGCGCTCGGCCTCGCGCAGCCGGGCCGCGCCAGTCCGGAGCCGCTCGGTCATCGCGCCCAGCGTGTCGGCGAGCGCACCGATCTCGTCGTCGCGGTCGGTGGCGAAGTCCTGGTCCAGGCGGTCGAAGTCCACGGCCGCCGTCTGCCGGGCCAGCGTGCTGAGCGGGCGGCTGATACGCGCCGACAGCCAGCCCGCGGTGGCCAACGCGAGCGCGACGGTGGCGGCCAGCGCCACGAGGAACCAGCGATCGACGCTCCGGCGGAGCGCAGCCAGCGTGCTCATCGAGCGCGTCACCACCACCCGCGCCGTATCCCGCGCTGCCCGCCCGCCTGCCGCGTCCATGAAAGGAAGCCCGAGAGTGGTGACGACCCGGCCGGCGGTGGCGGACGCGGGCGCGGCGCCGGGATAGACCACCTGGAGCGACAGGTCCGGGTCGCGCGCGAGCTGGCTCCGGAGCCGGGACTCGACCTCGGCCCCGCCCGCGACCGTGAGCCGCTGCCCTGCCGCCCGGAGCGAGTCCACCCGCGCCAGGACCACGAGCGTCGAGTCCGCGGTGCGTGTCCGCACCAGCACCGGAACTGTTCCTGCGGCCTCCAGCGCTCCGGGCAGCGCCGCATCGACCCGGTCGAACTCGTTCCGGAAGTGTCCGGAGCTCAGGATGCGGCCGGTACTGTCCTGGATCTGGAGCATGTCGAGCCCCGCGGCGCGCATCGCCTCGCCGGCGAGGTCGACCAGGGAACGCCGGGCACCGGCGTCGCCCTGAAGCAGGGTCAGGCGGAGACGATTGTCACCCTCGAGCGCCGTGACCAGCGCGGCGAGCCTACCCGCCACCGCGCCACTCTCGCGGGACAGGTCGTCCCGCAGCGCGGCCACCGCCGCTTCCGAGCGGCGCGCGCTCTCCTCGCTCAGCCGCCGCGTCATCTCCTGCCGGACGCCGAATGCCAGCAGTCCCAGCGGCACCAGAGCCGCCACCGAAAGTGCGAGGAACAGCCGGCTCCGGAAACTCACGGGCTCGCGACCGCGCCGTCCCATTCGACCGCGAGCGGCGGCGTGCCGCGGCGGAGGATCGCATGGGGCCTGGTCTCGATCAATGGGACGGCCGTCGCTCCGGCCGGCCAGCTGGCGATCTCGCGGCAGGGAACGTCCGCGCGCGCCGGGAGGGAGACGATGTAGCCGCGTTCCGAGCCCGCCGGCAGCGCGCTCCGGAACGCGCCGTCCTCGAGCCCGCGGGCGACGAGCGCGGGCTCCCCCGCCAGCGCCACGAGCCGTTCCGCCAGATCGCGGGCGACGCGGTCATCCGACCGGTACGCGATCGCACCGCCCGGGGCCCGCGAACTTCTCCCGGCCGCCGACGCCCGGCTGCGCATCGCAGGAGCCCGCGCGCGCCCACCAGGCCGGGAGGTTCGCGGGCCGCGCCTCCGCGCGAACGGCATCGCGGGCGAGCGACGTCTCGAGCGCGGCCGTGTCGGCCGGGATCGCGGCGCCGACTCCAGGACTGCCCTGGGGCAGCAGCAGGAGGTACACCCGATCCCAGGGCAGCGCGACCGTGGTCCGCCCCGGCCGATGTCCCGCATACTCGAGGACATCGGGATCGCTCGTGTGTACCAGGTCGGCGGGGCCGTCGATCGCGTCGCGGAGGTCAGGCGCCGGAGGCTCGGGGGTCACGGGGCTTCGGAGCGGAGCCGGCCGGGCCACGCCCAGCGAGCGGTCGGCGAACACGGTTGGGAGCTCGGACTCCGGTGCCGAAAAGCCGACGACCAGCCGGCGTTCGTCCAGCGGCAGCAGGGATTGAACGCCGGCGAATCGGAGCGTGGCGGCGGCCGTGGGGTCGGATCGCCAGGTCGCCGCCAGCGTGCCCGCGGTCCACGCCGTCCCGGAGTCCCGGCGCGCCACCTCGGCAAGCTCCAGCGTCCAGTAGCGACCCGAGCTGTCCCGCGACCAGGCGGTTGCCAGCCCCGCCGACGGCCGGCCCTCGCAGTCGAGCCGCACAGGCGCGAGGAGCGTGCTCGCGCGCGCCGTCCTCTCTGCATCGTCGGCGTCATCGAACGCCGCCGTCACGGGTCGCGCGGGGCCGCTGCTGTCGGAGGCGATCATGCAGGGGGAGGCGGACATTGGCACGGGAAGCGCGGGCCGCGCCGTCGGCCGGGGCGCGCAGGCGAACGCCGGCACGCCGCCCGCCACCAGCAACGCGAGCCGCGCGCGCGGGAGCATGGCCGCCGGTCAGGGCTCCGAGACGACGAACGGGCTGCCGCCGAGCTTGGCCTTGAGGCTGGCCGCGGCGTTCTGCGCGGCCTCGCGCGTCGGATACTCGCCCACCCGCACCTTGTAGAGACCCTTGGCCTCCAGCGTCTTCACCGTCAGGCCGAGGGGCCGGGCCTTCTTCGCGGCGTCCTCCGCGGCCTTCCGGGTGGCCACGGCCGCGATCTGGACGCGGTAGACGGTCCGGGCCGCCGGGGCGGTCGGAGCAGGGGCGGCCGTGGGGGCCGGCGCCGCGGGCGCCGGCCCCGCGGAGTCCGGCCGCGGAGTTGCCGGCGTCGGCGCCGACCCTGAGGCCGAGCTGTCGGGGCGCGTGCTGTCGGCCCTGGAGGCCGTAGCGTTCGAATCGGCCCGCAGGTCGCAGCGCTGGAACAGGAAGTTGAGCTGGTTCTGCAGCTCGACGTCGTTCTGGGCTTGCGCCATGCCATCCGCCAGCCAGCGGCACGCCGCCGTCGGGTTGTTGGAGTCGAAGTACGTGCGGCCGGCCCAGTAGGCCGCTTGCGGCAGCAGCGGGGACGCGGGGAAGTCGAGCCGGAGACGCTCCAGGTTCCGGGCGGCCCCCTCGAAGTTGCGGGTGGCGTAGTCCATCTGGACCAGCCGGAGGAGCGCGTCGTCGGCCCAGCTCGACGTGCCGTATTCGACCGTGATCCGCTGGAGCTGGCGGCGCATGTCCCCCGCGCTGCCGGCGACCATCGCCTGGGTGTAGAGGATCTGGGGGTAGAGCGTGTCGGTCGGCGGCGTGGCGTCGAGGAGATGCTGGACCTCGGCGCGGGCGGAGTCGCCCTGGCCCTCCTGGGCGGCGCGCACGGCGTTCACCAGCCGCGGGTCGGTCTGCGCGGCGGACCGGGACGCGGCGAGCGCGAGGGCGCCCGCGGCGAGCGCCGCGATCAGCGAGGCCCTCACGCCGCCTCCGCCCGGGGGACGCAGAGCCTGAGGACCAGGTCGGTGAGAATGCCGCGCTCGCCGGAGATCGTCGTGTTCTTGAGGGCCTGGTCCGCGTCGCGCGCGGCGCGCAGCCCCTCCCGGAGCCGGACGGCGGACCACGCGCCCGCCCACCGCACCCATCGGGCGCCTTCGGTCTTCCAGTCGGGCAGGCCGAAGAGCCGGAGTTGACGCAGCTTTTCGAATACCAGGCGCTCGAGGTTGCCACTGCGGACCCGGCGGTCGAAGTGTGCGCGGGCGAGCCCGACGCCGCTGAGCGTGGTCCCGAGCAACGTGATGAGCTTGACCGCGGTCACTCCGGACTGGTCGAGGAGGGGGCCGACCATCGCTACCGCGCGGCCGGCGGCACCGTCGAGCACCGCGTCGCGCCAGTCGTAGATGGTCTCACCGTGCCGTATGCCGACCAGCGCGCCGACCTGATCGGCCGTGAGGGGAGCGCCCGCGGGAAGGGCCGCGAGCTTCTGAAGCTCGGCCGAGACGGCGCCCAGGTCGTTGCCGGTGGCGGCCAGCAGGTGGTCCGTGGCGGCGTCCTCGAGCGCGACGCCGAGCGTGCCGGCCCGGCGGAGCAGCCAGCGCCTGGCGCGCTCGGCGGGGAGGGGCTCGCACGCCACCGCGAACGCGCCCCGCACCAGATCCTTGTCCTCCGCCGCCTCCGCCGACCCCTGCACCAGGATGACGATGGTCTCGGCCGACGGGCGCTCGAGGTACTGGAGGAATGCCGCGCGGGTCTTCGGCCTCCGCTTCCAGCCCTCGACGTCGCGCAGCACGACGACGCGGCGCTCGGCCATCATCGGGAGCGTCGTGCAGAGCGAAAAGATGGCCTCGGGGTCGAGCTGCCCGGCCGACCGCTGGTCGAAGTTGAAATCCCGGAGCCCCGGATCCAGCGCCCGGTCGAGGATCGCCTGAACGGCCTCGTCCTTCAGGATGTCCTGGGGGCCGTGCAGGTAGTAGACCGGCGCGAGCTCGCCTTTCGGAAGCGCGCGCAGCAGGGCGTCGAGCGTATGGGCGGGCATGACCGAATTGTAGACGCCCGCCGCTCGTCAGTCGAGGTACGGCGCGATACGCTCCGCGAAGGCGCGACGGGCGCGGTTGAGCCGGCTCTTCACCGTGCCGAGGTGGCAGTGGGTCAACACGGCAATCTCCTCGTAACTCCGGCCCTCGAGCTCGCGCATCACGAACACCTCACGGTGATGGGGCGAGAGCGTGGCCACGGCGGCGTCTACCATCTCGCGCAGGGAGCGTGTGGCGTACATGTCGTCCGGCCGGCTGGTCGAGTCCTCGAACTGCAGCGGCCGCTGATCCTCCTCGCCCGAGGGCCGGAGCGACTGGTAGTAGACCAGCGGGCTCCGGCCCCGATTCCGGAGCTCGTTCTTGGCCAGGTTCGAGGCGATGGTGTAGATCCAGGTCGAGAACTTCCTGGTGGGGTCGAAGCGGTGCAGATGGCGGTCCACCCGGATGAACGCCTCCTGTACCAGGTCCTCCGCCCGCTCGCGGTCGCCGATAATCCGATTGACGAACGTGATCAGCCGCCCGTGATACCGGGCAACCAGCTCCTGGAAGGCGCGAGCGTCGCCTGACAGGTGCGCCGCGACCAACTGCGCATTGTCGGGACTGCCCCACCGTTGCATAGCGACGGCCACGAATGCTCCCTGCCCGACCGGCGGGCAACCTTGGACGAGGTGGACCCGGTCCGCCCGTGAACCGGAATGCCCAAGGGGGTGCGGCCTAAATGTTCAATGATTTCTGTAGAAACATTGAACAAACATCGTTGCTGTTAAGGTCTTCCCGTCCTGGATCTGGCCCGATCGCACCAGGTCCAGCACGGCCGACCAAGGCAGCGTGTGGACCTCCATGAACTCGTCCGCTTCCCGGCGCGCGTCCCCCTGCTCCAGCCCGTGGGCCAGGAACAGGTGAATGCGTTCGTCGGTAAAGCCGGGCGTGGTGTAGATGGTCGTGAGCCGTTCGAGTGCACGGGCCCGCATCCCGGTCTCTTCCGCCAGCTCGCGCCGGGCGCAGGCCTCGGGGCTCTCACCCGGATCGAGCCGGCCCGCCGGCACCTCCCAGATGTAGCCCTCCGCCGCGTGCCGGAACTGCCGGATGAGCAGGACGCGGGGATCGGGATCCGCCGGATCGTCGAGGAATGGCACCACCGCCGAGGCGCCCGGATGGCGCAGCATCTCGAGCTCGCCCGTCGAGCCGTCGGGGAAGCGCACCGTGTCCACGTCCAGGTTCACGATCCGGCCGCTGTACTGCCGCTGGGAGGAGATCAGCGCCATGGTGGTTCCCAGCTCCGCGCCCAGGCGATCGGGACCTTGTAGCCCTCGGCGAACAGGTAGCGGAGCTCGAGTACGGGGTTGTCGGAGATGGGGCTGCTTTCGGTCGGCGAGGTGTAGGCCTCGAGGCTGGTGCGGCGGGCCTCGAGCCGGAGGCGGAACATGTGGAATGGGTCGCTCACGAGCAGCACGCGGCGGAGCCCGCGGGTCCGGAGCCAGGCGGTCACCGCGTTCATCGAAGCCATGGTCGTCCGGCCCTCGCCCTGGGCGACCACCGCGTCCCCGGGCACGCCGTGGGCCACCAGGTAGCGCTGGCCCACCTGGGCCTCGCTGGTCGTGTCGCCGCGGCCGACGCCCCCGGTCACGACGATGAGCGGCGCGAGCCGTTCCCGGTAGAGCGACAGGGCGTGATTCAGCCGGGCGCGGAGGACCGGCGACGGCCGGCCGTTGTACTGCGCGGCGCCGAGCACCACGATGGCGTCCACCGGCCGCCGCTGGTCCTGCTGACTCACCACCAGCACCATGATCAGGGACACGGTGTACGCGATGACGGCCGCGACCAGGCCGAGGACGAGCGCCTGGCGCAGGGGGCGAAGCACGGAACGCACGGCGCGGGCGACCGAGCTAGAGCTCGAAGGCTTCGCCGTGCTTCGGCTGGATCACCTCGCGCACGCCTTCCTCCCGGAGGATCGCGGCCATGGCGGCGAGCGCGGCAGTCTCGCCGTGGACGACGAACGCCCGGCGGATCGGCCCGCCCAGGCGCCGCACCCAGGCCCGGAGCTCGGTGCGGTCGGCGTGCGCGGAGTACCCACCGATGGTCTCGACCTCCGCCCGCCGCGGGTACTCCTCGCCCATGATCTTCGCCACCGCCTCTCCGGCCTGGATCCGCCGGCCGAGGGTGTGGCTGGCCTGGTAGCCGACGAAGAGCACGAGGTTCCGGGGGTCGCCGATGCCGTTGGCCAGGTGGTGGAGGATGCGGCCCGATTCCGCCATGCCGCTCGCGGCGATGATGATGGCCGGGCCCCGCAGCTGGTTCAGCGCCTTCGACTCGGCGACGTCACGGACATAGCGCACGAGCGAGAAGTCGAACAGCGGAAGCGACTCGGCCACCAGGTGCTCGCGCTGGTCGAAGACCTCGGGGTGCATCCGGAACACCGTGGTCGTGTCCACCGCGAGCGGGCTGTCGACGTAGATCGGCAGGTCGGGAATCCTGCCGGCGCGGTGGAGCTGGTGCAGGCCGTAGACGATCTCCTGCACCCGGCCGAGCGCGAAGGCGGGGATCAGCACCTTGCCCCCGCGCGCGGCGGTCCGGCGCACCAGCTCGCCGAGCCGGTCCTCGGCGCCGGCCACGGACTCGTGGTCCCGGTCCGCGTAGGTGGACTCCACGATCAGGGTGTCGATAGGTCCCGACGGCGCCTCGGGATCGCGGACGATCGGCAGCCCGTTCCGGCCGATGTCCCCCGAGAACACGATGCGATGCTGCCGTCCCTCGCTGATCCTGAGGTCGACCGACGCCGAGCCCAGGATGTGGCCGGCCTCGACGAACTCGAGCGCCAGATGCTTCCGAAGGTGGGTGATGCGGTGGTACGGCACGCCCATCATCAGGTCCTGCACCGCGATCGCGTCGGCCAGGTTGTAGAGCGGCTCGCTCTCGGCGCCCGCCTTCCCGCGGCGCCGAAGGAACTCGTGGTCTTTCTCCTGGATGTGCGCGGCGTCGGGCAGCATCACGGCGCAGAGGTCGCGGGTCGCGGGGGTGGCGTAGATCGGCCCGTGGAAGCCGTGGCGCACCAGCAGCGGCAGCCGCCCCGCGTGGTCGATATGGGCATGGCTCAGGACCACGCCGTCCACCCGCCGTGGATCGAACGGCAGGTGCGCGTTCAGCTCGTGGGTCGCGGCCCGCTGGCCCTGAAACAGCCCGGCGTCGAGCAGAAAGCGGGCGCCGGCGGCCTCGAGCAGAAACATCGAGCCGGTGACCTGTCCGGCGGCTCCCCAGAACGTCAGACGGATGCCGGTCACGTACCTGTCCGGGATGGAAGGTGAGCGCTCAGAGGTGTCGGGTGCCGAACAGCCGGTCGCCGGCGTCGCCGAGGCCCGGCAGAATGTAGCCGACCTCGTTGAGCTGCCGGTCGAGCGCGGCGGTGTAGATGGGGACGTCGGGCTCCGCCTCGAGCATGGCCCGGACCCCTTCGGGCGCGGCCACGATCGAGAGGAACCGGATCCGCCGCGCGCCGGCGTGCCGAAGCGCGCCGACCGCTGCCACCGCCGACCCCCCGGTGGCGAGCATCGGGTCGAGCACGTAGAAGTCGCGCTCGACCTCGTCCGCCGGGATCTTGAAATAGTAGTCCACCGGCTTGAGCGTGTCGTGATCCCGGTACAGTCCGATGTGCCCCACCCGCGCGGAGGGGATCAGCTGCGCGATCCCCTCCACCATCCCGAGTCCGGCCCGAAGGATCGGCACCAGGGTCAGCTTCTTCCCCGAGACCTGCCGCCCGGTCATGCGCTCGAGCGGGGTCTCGATCTCCACCGGCTCGGTGGCCAGATCCTTCGTGGCCTCATACGCCATGAGGGTGGCGATCTCGCTCACCAGTTGCTTGAAGTCGCGCGTGCTGGTCTCGCGATCGCGAAGGATCGTGAGCTTGTGCTGGATGAGCGGGTGGTCGAGGACGATCAGGTTGGGGAACGGCGAGGTCGGCATGGCAAGAATATGCTGGCGGGGGGCGGCTGGGGGGAGGGTGGTGAGGGGGAAGGGCGGAGAGCACGGAGAAGGCGGAGAGGACGGAGGGACGGAGAGGACGGAGGGACGGAGAGGACGGAGGGACGGAGAGGACGGAGAGGACGGAGGGTCGGAGAAGACCGGAAGCAAGCGTCCTGTCATCCCGAGCCCTTCGCGGAGTTTACCCTGAGCGCAGCGAACGGGCTCAGGACAGGCTCCGCGAGGGATCTTGCTGGGCCGAGCTCGATCCATTCCTGTCTCGCTCGCGCCGGGACGAAACGCCTGTCGCGCTGGCCCGCTTGTCACAGTTTGACGGTGAGGCTCCGGCAGACCTGCTCGTCGTCCCGGCACACGCTGGCACGAAGCGTCCCGTGCACGCGGTCGTGCCGGCCCCGAAGGAGAGCGCTCGGCGGCTCGGCGAAATAGGCGGAATCGGCGGTGCGGCGACCGGTCCGGAAGCGAAGCACCGTACCGTCGCTCAACTCGAGAGCCGGGGCGACGCGGGCGTTGACCTGGAGGTGCGGTGTGACGTACAGGGTGAGGCGGGTGTCGGGGCCGGCCGGTGCGATGATGAGGTGGAGCGGCGCTGACGCCTTCGGCGGAGCCGAGCAGGCGGCGGCCGCAGCGAGGAGAACCGCTATTGCGATCATCCTGAGCCCGTTCGCTGCGCTCAGGGTAAACTCCGCGAGTGAGGCTCGATCCTCACTCGGTGTCCCGCCGCTCGGCGCAGGCTGACGCGGCCGCGCGAGACTCGCTCGGCGCTCCTCATTCCGCCAGCAGCTCCCGGATTCGCCCGTCCCACGTCCGGTACGATCCGTCGTTCAGGTGAAATTCGCCGTACCCCTCGTAGCGGATGGTGCCCCGCTTGTCGATCAGCACGAAGCTGGGCCAGTAGCGGATGCCGTACAGGTCCCACGTCCGGGTATCGTTGTCCTGGGCGTTAGGGTACTCGATCCCGTAGCGCTTGAGCGCCCGCTCCACGTTACCGCGGTCGTGCTCACCGGCATAGGGTGGGAACTCCGGCGTGTGGATCCCGACGATGGTGAGACCCTGGGTCCGGTACTTCCGGTCGAAGTCGACGAGCGACGGCACAGTATTGGTGCAGTTGTAGCAGGTAAAGACCCAGAAGTTGAGCAGCACCACCCGGCCCCGGAGCTCCGACAGCGTGAGCGGGTGGTCGGTGTTGAGCCAGCTCTGGTTGGCCCACTCCGGCGCGGGCCGCCGCCCCTCGGCCCGGACGTTGAGCAGCGGATTCCGAGCCTGCGCCTGGGCCCGGCCGGCCGATTCCAGGGTGATACCTCCCGCAGTCGCGGCGGCGAGGGCGAGGGTGAAGAGCAGGGCAGGGCGGGGCATCAGGTCTCCGGGAACAGGTGCCCGAAGAACGCCGGCCGGGGCCAACTGGTTCTGTCCCGGTCCCTTGGCGGGTCCCTGACCCCTTTCTATATTCCCACCCCCACGGCCAGGTAGCTCAGTTGGTAGAGCAGCGGACTGAAAATCCGCGTGTCGGGGGTTCGATTCCCTCTCTGGCCATACGTTGTAACTCCTACTTGTAGATGCTGTTATTAAGCAAGCGGCCACCCACCCGGGTGGCCATACTTGTCGCTAGTACCCTGGAGACTACTGAAGTCGGCGTGAACTAAGCTAGGCAGCCGAACTAGGTGCTCCGTCGAGGACTTGCAGGCGCGTGCGAAGGGACGAACCGCTCAGGAGCCAGGTGTACATCTCCTCTGCGATTTCTAACCACGCAGCCGCTTGCTCTGGAGACACCTTGAACTTTCCGGCAGGATATCTCGCTGGATTCCTGGCCCGGGCCAAGTCATTGAGCAGCCTTGCGAATCTTCGGTCGGTGTTGCCGCGCCAGGAATATCGGTTGTATTCGCCAGTCACGAAGTTGTGCTTCTTTGAGGTCAGCAAGCGGCGATCAGGATGGCGCAATAGCACGGCCTTGGCCATCCCCTCCACGGCGGGATGAAGATTCGCAACCACGGCTCTCAGCCGCTTTGCGCTCAGAGCGTGAGCCGCCGTGTCAATAAACTCCCTTGCCGCATGGATGTGCTCTGTGATGAGTTGCGCATTGTACAGCAACTCAAACCAAATGCAGTACCCACCGCGATGCGTCATCAGAGTGATGTGTCCGGAGTTTGGCGCATCTTCGAGCGGCAGAAGGAACGCGGCAATCTGGTCGGTAAAGTGATGAAGATTCTCATGGGTGATAAGGGCGTCTTCCTCCGCGCCTGCCCGAACGTGAAACTCGCCATTGACCTCATCGTTGATGCGGACGCTTTCCCCGCCTGAAGGGTCAAACAGCACCTGAACGGCCCAGACGGCGAGCTCTCCCTGCAGTTTGCCCGCTTCTCGACGACGCGTCACTTCGGGTGTCAACCAGATCTTGACAACCTGCTTGAACAAATTGTCTGCGAATTCCTTGCTCAGCCCTTGATCGCTCATTGCCGGCCCTATGCGAGAAAATTGCTAGGGAGCATCGTAAATCTATATCGGCCATCGGTGAACAGGAACGTGCGTCCGCGTGGTGCTGCCAGCTCGCCTCGACTGCTTACTCATCTCATACCCCACGAGGTCAGCAGCTTGGAAGCCTGGCCCTAGCGGGGCGGGATCTTCAAGAATCATCTTATCTATATCTCCAGAATCCAGGATCTGCGCGGATCAGTGGCGTTGCGGTGCGGGCGTCATGGAAAGGTGGCCGGATGAGTGACATCCCCACGCTTGCCGAGACATTCACTCAGAAATGCGCCGAGCTCGGCCAGTACATCGACGCGTTCCAGTCCTCGGGTTGGTGCAAGCCCACGCCGGGAGCGGGCAGCACGGTGGCCAAGTATGCGATGGATCTAGCGACACATCTAATGTTTTCAGACGGGGAGTTAAGCGACGGCGAAGTTCAATTGTACCGAAAGCTGACAGCGGGTAGTGGAACCGCCGACGTGCGACTTACGATGGCCATTCTACACAAGAGAAATCCCCGTTTCCTGCATGAGGTTCCCGACTTCATCCGTGTCGCCGTCCAGTACGACACTCAACAACAAACGGCCTATGCAGGCAAGATGGTGGAGCTCGTCATGGAGATGGGCGCTATCATCATCGCTTGCGACGATCACGTAGTCGAGCATGAAACCAATGTTCTCAATGCGTATACCGCCCTTCTTCGGTCGCAACTGGCAGTCCAAGCCCCCATAAGCCCGGTCAAGGAAACGCTTCAGCCTTCGTTGACGAGCCTGATGTCGGAACTTGAAGGGCTCATCGGACTCGTCGAGATAAAGCGCGAGGTGGCGAGCCTCGTCAACTTTGTGCGGATCCGGAAGCTTCGCGAAGCTCAAGGGATGCCGATTCCTCCGATGTCCCGACATCTGGTGTTTACGGGGAATCCGGGCACTGGCAAGACCACCGTTGCCCGCATTTTGGCTGGGATCTTTCGAGAGATCGGCTTGCTCACCAAAGGACATGTGGTCGAAACTGATCGCTCTGGCCTGGTGGGCGGGTACGTCGGGCAAACCGCACTCAAGACGAAGGCGGTAGTCGAGCAGGCGTTGGACGGGATCCTCTTTATTGATGAGGCCTATAGCCTCGCGCCGGAGCAGGCTAGCGGATCAGATTACGGTCGCGAAGCCGTGGATACCCTATTGAAGATGATGGAGGATCATCGGGACCGGCTCATCGTCGTGGTGGCGGGGTACACCGCACCGATGCAAAACTTACTCCAGTCGAATCCCGGACTGAAGTCGCGGTTCAACCGATTCTTTGAGTTTTCCGATTACTCTGCGGACGAACTCACTGATGTGTTCGAATCTATGGCGGCACAAGGCGATTACTTAGTCGACCGATCTGCAGTGTCCGCTGCTCGAGCCTTGCTGACACAGGCATACGATTCCAGGGCGGAGAATTTCAGCAATGCCCGTTTGGTTCGTAATCTTTGGGAACGCACCTTAGCTCGACAAGCCGATCGCTTAGCGAGCGATCCCCAGATCACTCGCGAGGAGTTGTCCTCGATTAGCGCAGAAGATGTGCCGAGCCGACTCTGAAGATCCCCGGTCCGCAAGGGGCTCGCCGAGCGTGCATAGCCCGGGGGTACCCCCAGTTCAAGGTACCCCCTCGTGCTCTCTGGACGAGGAGGTGAGCAGCGCCTCCAACCGCTCGGACGCCCGCTCTTGGAGGCCCTCTACCACGTGCGTGTACGTGTCGAGTGTGAGCGGCAGGCAGACTCGCGGCGCTCTCCACCTTTCTGGAAACGTGCGCCTGTTTCCGGCTGATGGACAGCACCGGCTGAAGGGCGCCATGGAGGGACGAGGAGGCAGCGGTCATGCGGAAGCTGCTGCTCGGCGACCTGGCCCCGCCAGGACGGCGGCAGCGGGGCGATCTACTGCTGGCCGCAGCGTCCTTTGTGAGATCCTCCGATGAGGCACGGCTGCGCGGGCCGATGGCCGGTTCGCCCTCGGCCTTCGTTCCACCCGCGTCTCTCCTCGAGATACGCGATGCGTGTCGCAGAGTGCAGGTGCGGCAGCTGTTCCGCCTCGCGCTCGAAGCGCTCTTGTACTGGACTCTCATGCAGCTCGAGGGCCGGGCACGAACAAGCGAAGCGCTCGTTACCACGTTTATTGACGAAACTCGCCTCCTGCTTTTCCGGCGCGCCACGAAGCGGCGGCGCGGCAAGAAGGATCCGTCGCCGAGTTCATCCAGCACATTCTGGAATCATGGGTTCTGGCGCAGCACGCGTACTGGTCGGTCGGCCGCGGCTTCGCCGATGCCCGCCCCGGAGGCAAAACGCTGCTGCGGCTTCGCGTTGTTCTCGACGAGGAGGGCTGGAGTCTGACTCGCGGGGCTGCCCGCGGCTCGGCACCCTCCCCAACGTCCGACCGCCTTCAGGCAATGATTAGCCTCATGACCGAATGTCGGCTACACGGGCAGGCCGGATCATCAGCGCTTCTATAGCTCGCCCGCATTCTCCGGTGTCGGTGGCGTATCGTAGCGACGAGAAATCGTTAGGATTCTTTTGCCGCGCACCCTAACCAGCAGATGCGGCAACGCGCGCTTCCAGCGGCTAATCGCAGGGCCACCATCACGACCGAGCTGCTCTCCCGGCTCGCCGAGGCCCTGCGTCTCGTGCGCGAGGTCCGCACCACGACGCGGCTCCAGCATCGGTACATCCTGCCCCAGAGCGGGTCCCCGGACCTTCCGTTACCTTAGGACAGGCTCTCTCGGAGCTCCCGCTGCCCGACAATCTTCAGAAGGAGCTTGAAACGGCGCTGAACGGCGCGTACGCCATCGAGCGTGAGCTCGGCGGCGGCGGCATGTCGCGCGTGTTCCTCGCCTCCGAGCGGGCGCTCCGGCGACAAGTCGTGATCAAGGTCCTGGCACCCGAGCTGGCCCGCGGCGTCAGCGCCGACCGATTCCGCCTCGAGATCCAGGTCGCCGCCTCGCTGCACCACCCACACATCGTCCCACTTCTTGTCGCCGGCGAGGCGGCCGGCCACCTCTACTACACCATGCCGTTCGTCGCGGGCGAATCGCTCCGCGCCCGGCTCGCGCGCGAGGGCGAGCTGCCCGTCTCCGCGGCCGTGCACGTCCTCGCCGACATCGCTCGCGCGCTCGCCTACGCGCATCGACAGGGCATCGTCCACCGCGACATCAAGCCGGAGAACGTCCTCCTCGCGGAGGGCGAGGCCCAAGTGGCTGACTTCGGGATCGCCAAGGCGCTCTCAGCCTCAGCGCAGTCGGGGTCGCTCACCTCGGCGGGCCTCGCCCTCGGGACGCCAGTCTACATGGCCCCCGAGCAGGCCATGGCCGACCTCACCGCTGACCACCGCGCGGATCTCTACGCGCTCGGCGTGGTCGGCTACGAGATACTTGCCGGGCAGCCGCCCTTCACCGGCCGCTCGCCGCAGCACCTGATCGCGGCTCATGCGACCGAGACGCCGGTGCCGGTCGAGCAGCGGCGGGCGGGCCTGCCGGCCGGGCTCGTCCACCTGATCATGCGGCTCCTGCAAAAGCGTCCGGCGGACCGGCCGCAGAGCGCGGACGAGGTGCTCGCGGCGCTCGAGGCCGTCAGGACCCCGCCGGAAGGCACCGCCACCGTGGCGGTGCGACACCACCCCGCCCGCCGCGGCCGCTGGCGGGCCGCCGGCGGCGTCGTCGCCGCCGTGCTCGTGCTCTCCCTGGCCTGGTTCGGCGCCCGCCGCCGGCACCTGAGCACCGACCGCCAGGTCGTCGCGATCGCGCCCTTCCGCGTCACCGGCGCCGACTCCTCGCTCTCCTACCTGCGCGAGGGGATGGTCGACCTGCTGGCCACCAAGCTCGGCGGCACCTCGAGCCTGCGCCCGGCCGACCCTCGCACCGTCCTCGCCGCGTGGGGAAGGACGGGCCATGGGGTCGGCGAGCTCGGTGAGGCCGACGCGATCCGGATTGCCGGCGCAGTCGGGGCCGGTCGGCTGCTGGAGGGAGAAGTCGTCGGGAGCGGCCACTCGCTGACCGTGAGTGCCAGGATCATCGACGTGCCCGGCGGCGTCACAAGCGCCCAGGCCACCGTGGAGGGCCCCGTGGACAGCCTGCCGCGGCTGGTCGACCGGCTCGCGGCCAGCCTGCTGGCCCTCGGCGCTGGGGAGGAGGAGCAGCGGCTCGGGGCGCTCACCAGCACGTCGCTTCCCGCCCTGCGCGCGTACCTGGACGGCGAGACGCTGCTTCGGCGGGGCGCGTTCAAGGACGCCAACCGGAGATTCCGTGACGCTCAGGCGCTGGATTCGACGTTCTCGCTCGCCGGGGTCGGCGCGATGCGGGCGGCCGAATGGTACGGCGAAGACACGGCGCCTGCGCGCGGCGCCTGGGCTTACCGAGATCGGTTGTCCCGCCGCGACCTGGCGTGGCTGGAAACGATCCTGGGCCCGCGCTACCCGGCGCCTTCGAGCATGGGCGACGAGATCAAGGCCGCCGAGCGTTTCGCGCAGCTCGCGCCGGACAGCCCGGACGCCTGGTACAGGCTGGGCGACTATCTCTGGCACAACGGCGCGCTGGCGGGTCTCACCGACACCTGGCGCCGTGCCTCGGCGGCGTTCAACCGCTCCCTCTCGCTCGACTCGACCTACTCGCCGGCGATCCAGCACCTGAGCGAGATCGCCGCGGGACTAGACGATTCGGTCGGGGTCCGTCGCGGGCTCGCATTGCTCACTCGCTTCGACTCGCTGTCGCCCATTGCCCAGGCGCGGCGGTGGAACGTGGCTGCCATCCTGAGCGACACGGCCGAGATGCGGAAGACTCTGGCGAGCGACAGCATCCTCGATCCCGGACCGTGGTACGTCACCATCGCCTCGCTCGACCTGCCCCTGAACCTCGCGGGCACCGAGGCCATCTACCCCAGGGCGCTCGCCCACAGCGCCAGCGCAGACGATCGGGCCCGTATCGAGGAGACCTGGAGCCGCTACGAGTTGATGCGTGGCCACCCCGGCCACGAGCCCCCGCTGGTGGACAGCCCGGTGCTAGTCCGCCAGACCTACGCCGTGCTCGACGCCCTGTTCGCCGACGGCGATTCGGCTCGTGGGCGGGCTGCGGGGGACGCGCTCGAGGGTCAGCTCGGCCGGCCGCTCCCCGCGGGCGACCAGGACCAGGTGAGCGCGCGGTTCGCCGCCGGCCAGTATGCGGTGGCCGCCCGACGTGCCGATCTCGCACGCCAGGCGATTGCCGATCTCCGGACGGCTCGGGCCGCTTCCGGCAGCCCCTGGCAGTCGGACCTGCCTCGCGCCTATGCGCTGCTGCTCGAGGCACAGGTGGCCGCCACTTTACGGAGCGCCGATGCGCCGGAACGCCTGCGCCAGCTCGACTCGGCGCTTGCAGATCCGGTCTGGGTGCTTTGGGCGTCGTATGGCAACTTCATCGCGGCCCGGCTCCACGAGGAGCGGGGAGAGATACCTGCAGCGCTGGCGGCGGTCCGGCGGCGGGCCGTCGGCATGGGGTCGTTCCCCCATTACGTGAAGTACCTGCGGGAGGAAGGACGCCTCGCGGCGCTCACGGGCGACCGTGAAGGCGCGATCCGCGCCTACCGTCACTATCTCGCGCTCCGCGGCGACGCTGAGCCCGGGCTGCAACCGGAGGTGCGGAGGGTGCGCGAGGGGCTCGAGGCGGTCGAGCGGGAGTCGGCCGACCACTGAGCGCAGATCGGTTGGCATCGCTTGAACACGATCGAGAGATTGCGATCAAGTTTGGTTTAGAACTATGAAGGACTTGCGGGAAAGAAACCGCTTATCAGCCGAGACTTCTACAATTTGACGGGTGATATCACGCCTGTGGGGTTCCAGGTGCTAGGACCAGGTCGGGTGTCTTGTATGTGGTATGACCTTCGTACCTCTCTAGTACCTGAACTCCGTGGTATTAAGGGGTTCTGGTTGATGCTCGATGATTCATGGACCCGTTCTAAGTCATGACTGGGCAGCAACTAATCGTTCTAGACAGAACTGGAGCGATCGACTGCTGACGCCCTGAAAATCCGCGTGTCGGGGGTTCGATTCCCTCTCTGGCCATTTGACTTAGCCCGCCGCTCGACCCTCCACCTGTGTCCAACCTGTATCCGTTCCGCCTGGATCGCCGGGCGAGGTGTGGATTTTGCCTCGATGCCACGCGTATCCATCTGCTGAGGTGAGGACGAGGTCTCAGACGACGTCCTTGCCCGACGCCGTTGTTCGGGTCTCATCGCGCAGATGACCGCGGATATAGGAGGCGGTGTGCTCAGAGATATCGTACACGGCGACGCGATCATCGGCCGCGGCAGTGTCACTCCACGGGCGGAGGCTGGTGATGACCATGACCTTGCGGTCCGGGGTGAAGGCCACGGTATGTGGGTTGTCTTTGCAGAAGCCTTCGTGCGACTGCCAGTCCCAAACCCCGGTCGCGACGTCAAAGACGGCGTCCTCCGACGGTGCCCGGTAGACAGGGAATATTGTCTCCCAGTGATACCAGTCACCCGCCGAAAGCAGCAGGGCAGGCAGGCCGAGGATCACAATGAGATCCTTGACCAAGCCAGACTTCTCGGAAGGAGGCGGCGTCATAGGGGTAGCCGCAGTAGAGGCGGTGGTCTGACCGGTCACGGATGCGCGCGCACTGCTGAGATCGTAGGACGCATCGTTCTTCGCGGCCACCCCTTGCATGCCGCGAATGCTTGCGTTAAACTACTGAACCATATGGTTCAGTATATGACGACCCGACTTGATACTTCGTTCGCCGCGCTCTCGGACGCCACGCGGCGTGGCGTTCTGGAGCAGCTCGGGCGAGCCGACGCTTCGATCACGGACCTTGCCGAGAAGTTCCACATGACGCTCACGGGCATGAAGAAGCACGTCGGCGTTCTGGAGCAGGCGGGGCTCGTCACCACGAAGAAGATCGGGCGCGTGCGGACGTGCCAGCTGGGCCCGCGCCGATTGGAGGAAGAGACGGCGTGGCTCGAGAGGTACCGCCAGCGCTGGGACGAACGCTTCGACGAGTTGGACAAGGTTGTCGAGGAACTGACACGAAAGGAGAAGAGCGATGAACGCAAGAATCGAAAGTGAGCCCGGCCCCGTGAAGAACCGCACCACGGTGGAACGGAAGTCGGACCGCGAGGTGGTTGTCACGCGGACCATCAACGGCCCGGCGCGCATCGTGTTCGAGGCATTTACCAAGGCCGAGCTGCTCAAGCGTTGGTGGGTGCCCAAGTCGATGGGAATGACCCTGCTGTCCTGCGAGGTGGATGCTCGTGTCGGAGGCAAGTACCGATTGGTATTCGACCACGGTGGCCCCGAGCCTGCCGCGTTTTTCGGCACGTATGTCGAAGTGAAGCCGTATTCGCGCCTCGCGTGGACCAATGAGGAAGGTGGCGAGGGCGGGCCTGTCACCACGGTGACCTTCGAGGAAAAGGGCGGCAAGACGCTGGTGGTCCTGCACGAGAGCTATCCTTCGAAGGAAGCGCTCGACGCTGCCGGCACCGGAGCAGCCGATGCAATGGGCGAGACGTTCGATCAGCTGGACGAGCTTCTCGTCGCCCTGGGTGAGAGCTCGGGACAGTAACAGAGACGTGGATCTCGCGGTCGGTCGTCCGATAGTCCCGGCTCACACTGGCCGGGGCTATCGGGTCCCACGGTACGTAGTCTCATCTGTCCCGACATGAGTGAGTGGGCGCCATCTAACGACTTGCGCATCAGCTGCAAGCGACTCGCTCGCTCATACATCAACCTTACGTTCCACCGCCAGCCATCGGCGGGTGGCGGTTGACTAAACTTCGCCCAGTAGCGCTTGTCGGCTGCATGCGCTGGTTAGGCGGCACCTGGGACGTTTGACCCAAGCGAAGCGCTCGCTTGAAACGCCTTTCGCACGATGACACTCATGTTCTCTGCCACCCCGCTCGACCAGCGATCGAGCGAGGTGGGGATACCACCTACCTCATCGGGGTCAGCAGCATCTCTCAACTGATTGAACATGAAGTTGGCGGCGACAATCGCCTTGTCATAGTGCGGGTACTTAGCGACGCTTGCAGCAAGATCGTGGTGCGCAACGAGCTCATTGCGGTATCGCAAGATCCCGTCGTGATAGGCTTCCCACTCTGACTGGGAAAAGCCGAGTTCATTAAGCAGGGCTGCGCGGACTTCATCGTGCCGTTCCTTGGGAATAACTCGCGTCCAGTGGGTGTCTTCGTCCCATGAGCCAAAGACCTTACACCACTCCATTGCAGCCGCATCAGCTAAGAGATTGACCGTCATGATCCAGAACGTCTGCTTGGGGTCGAGTGCGATCCTTTCGACCATGCGACGGACCCTTGATCGACTGCGCGAACGCCATCAGTCGATGTAAGCGTGAGAGTATGGGATGGCGAGAGTGCAAGCTCTGTCCTCAAACGAGCGGCTGAGTGCAACGGGCCCAACTGGTGCCGCCTAACGAAAGGCAAATCAGCTGCCGCGACCTGAAGAAAACCTACGCTCCTTAGCGCGCAATCGGAGCGCCGCGCTTTTCGTCGCACTGATCGGCGGTGGATGCTCCGGCATGAGAGCGGCGCCCGGGCCGGTACCTCAAGTCGTCGAGCGATACCCGATCGTTCCGGCGCCCCGGCACCTCGAGCCAAGGCCCGGCGAATTCCGGCTCGATCGCGACACACAGATCGTGCTCTCCGATCCCGCCAGCACGGAGCTCCGCACGCTGGCGGAGCTTCTGGCCGCTCCCCTCCGGGCTGCCTCCGGACTGCCGCTGCCGGTCTCTCCGGAACCGGCGTCCGACAACGTGACCAACGCCGTCTCGATCCGGCTGATACCGGACGCTGCCTCGGGGGAGCCGGAGAGCTACCGGTTGGTCGTCAGCGAGCGGGGCGCGAGACTCTCTGCCCCGACGCCGGCCGGGCTCGGCCACGGGCTTCAAACGCTCCGGCAGCTCCTCCCGCCGGAGATGGAGCGCGGGGTCCGCCCGCTCAATGTCCAAAGGAGAGGCGTCGCAGGGGCGAGGAGCTCGGGCGCCGCCGGCGCGATGGGTCATCCCCGCGGTGGAAATCGAAGACGCCCCACGCTTCCGGTATCGTGGCATCCTCCTCGACGTGGCGCGGTGGTACTACCCGCCCGAGTTCCTCGAGAAGGTCATCGACCTCCTCGCGCTCTACAAGCTCAACACCCTCCACCTGCACCTGACCGACGACCAGGGCTGGCGGCTCGAGATCAGGAAGTATCCGCGCCTCACCCAGGTCGGCGCCTGGCGGAAGGAGACCATCCTCGGACAGCACTTCGATCCCTACGTCGGCGATGGCACGCCCCATGGCGGCTTCTACACTCAGGACCGGATGCGCGCGCTCGTGGCGTACGCCGCGGCACGCCAGGTGACGATCGTGCCCGAGATCGAGATGCCGGGGCACGCGAGGGCCGCCCTCGCGGCCTACCCGGAGCTGTCGTGCACCGGCGGGCCGTTCGAGGTCTCGACCAGGTGGGGCGTGCACGAAGATATCTTCTGCCCGAGCGAACGGACGTTCGCGTTCCTCGAGGACGTGCTCGTGGAGGTGATGCAGCTCTTCCCCAGCACGTACATCCACATCGGCGGCGACGAAGTGCCGAAGACGCAGTGGGAGCATAGCCCGGTCGCCCGGGCGGTGATGCAGCGGGAGGGCCTCCACAGCGAAGAGGAGCTGCAGGGCTACTTCATCCGTCGCATCGAGGCTTTCCTCCGCGCCCACGGCCGCAGGTTGATCGGCTGGGACGAGACCCTCGAGGGTGGGCTGGCGCCCGAGGCGACGGTCATGTCGTGGCGTGGCGTCGAGGGAGGGATCGAGGCGGCCCGACAGGGGCACGACGTCATCATGACACCGGCCAACCGCACGTACTTCGACTACTACCAGGGCGATTCCGCGGCCGAGCCGCTGGCCATCGGCGGGTTTCTCCCGCTCGACAGCGTGTACGCGTTCGAGCCGGTCCCGGGCGAGCTGACGCCCGAGCAGGCCGCGCACGTCATCGGCGGCCAGGGAAACCTGTGGACCGAGTACATCCCCACACCGGCGCGGGCGGAGTACATGCTCCTGCCGCGGATGCTGGCGCTCGCCGAGGCCCTCTGGTCCGCGAACGCGACCCGGAACTGGGACCGGTTCGCCGCAAGGCTCCCGGCGCAGTTCGCGCGGCTGGATGCGCTGGGCGCGGAGTACCGCGTCCCCGAGCCGACCGGACTCGGCGGCGACCGGCTGGTGCTCGAGCACCGGATCCGTCTCGCGATCGGCCGGCCGTTTCCCGGCGGGGAGATCCACTACACGCTCGACGGTTCGGAGCCTACTGTGAGGGCTTCCCGGTACACGGGCCCCCTCGATCTCCGCGTCGCCCGCGCTCCCGTGACCGTGAGCGCCCGACTCTTCCTGGCGAACGGACGTGGAAGCCCGGTCGCCAGAGCCCGGATCGCCCGCGCGACCTGGACCGAGCCGACTCCGGTCCTGGCCGACACCGTTCACCCGGGTCTCGCCTACGCGTACTTCGAGGGAGAGTTTCGGTCGACCGCCGATGTCGGACAGGGCCAGCCGCGACGGGTGGGCACGGTTCCTGACGTCGAGCTCCGTGGCGACGAGCGCCCGGAGAACTACGGCGTTCGTCTCTCGGGGCTGGTGCACGTGCCGAACGACGCGCTCTACACCCTGTATCTCTCCTCGGACGATGGCGCCAGGCTCAGCATCGGGGGCGAGAGCGTCGCGAACAGCGACGGGGGTCCGGGTCAGGGGCAGATCGCGCTCCGCCGAGGCTTTCATCCGATCGAGGTGGTGTTCTTCCAGGCAACCGGTCCCGCCAAGCTGCGACTCGAGTTCTCTACCGGGGGCTCCCCGAAGCAGCCTGTGCCCCGGGAGTGGTTCGCCCGCGCGGGCACCCGCTGAGTCGCCTCCGCGTCGTCCGCACCACCCGCTCGACATGCAAACGGCCACCCCGGTTCAGGGTGGCCGTTTTTCCCGTCCACTGTCCTCGTCACGGGCTCTTGTAGTGATCGGCGGAGTTGGTGTCCGATTTGCCGGCCGCGCTCGTATCCGGGCCGGTCTGCGTTCCAGGCTTGGCCTTGAGGGCGGTGTCAGCGCCGGCCGAGTTGGCCTTGTAGCCGGACGTGTCGGTCTTGTTCATCTGCCCGGTGTCCGACCGCGCGGCGCTGTCGGCCTCATAGTCCGACACCCGGCCGCGCGCCTTCATCGCGGCCTTGGTGGCGGCCCAGTCGACACCACCGTGCTTGCCGCAGGCGGATTTCGCCTTGGCGGTGTTCGAGCCGTCCTTGCAGACGACCGTGTCGGCCATGCCCGCGGCGCTCGACGTGCGGCGGGCGCTTCCAGAGTCGCCCGCCGTGGGGCCGGTCTGGGCGCCCGGTTCGGCCTTGAGGGTCGTGTCGGTCGGGGGACCATTGTACCTGAACCCGCTGCTGTCGGTCCGCGTGGTGCTCTGCCCTGTCCGGGACGTATCGGCAGGATTCTGGTACCCGCGATAGCCCGAGGTATCGGACTGCGCCGCGGCGCTCGTGTCCCTCGGCATGGCGTTGGTGGTGTCCTGGGCTCGAGCGGTGGAGGCGGCGCCCAGGGCCAGCGCACCGACCACCGCGAGAACGGGCGTGACGCGTGAATGAATAGCCATCTGCTTCCTTCCCTCCCGTATGAGCAATTCGCCACTGGTCGAGCCGGTAGTTTGCCGCCCGTTCCGGTGGCCGGTCGAGGATAGGGGACCGGTCCGGGCGGTTCTGTGATCCGGATCATTACCCGGTCGGCCCCCACACCCCATTTCTAGCTCGCAACTTTCCCGCTGGCCGGAGTCGGGCTTGCGGCTCGGGTGGAGACGCTTATTATTTGGCCGCTCAAATATTTTGGCTGCCGGTTGCCCACGCGCACCGGTGGAGGCGACAGCGATGGACTATCTGGTAAGTCATTGACAGCAAAGAGATTAGAGGAAGAGGAACGGTCCCCCAAGTGGCACCGGCGACCGGACGAGCGCCGCGCCGAGATTCTCGACGGCGCCGTCCTGGCCTTCGGCGGGAAGGGGTATGAGCGCGCTACCCTCGCCGACGTGGCGGAGCATGCCGGCGTCAGCGCCGCGACGGTGTCCCACTACTTCGGCACCAAGGCCAGGCTGTTCGAGATCGTGATCGCCGAGCGGTTGATGCCGTTCGTCGAGAACGAGGAGGCGAGTCTGGCCACCCACCGGGGGCCGATGCGGGAGCTCCTGGCGCAACTGCTTCGCCGGCTTTGGGATCGGGCCTGGGAACCAGGCATTCTCGATCTCATGCGGGTGGTGAAGGTGGAGAGCCCTGAATTTCCCGAGTCGGGCCGGATCCTGTGCCGGCAGCTCGGCGAGCGCTGGGGCCGGATCTTCGGCCAGATTCTCCGCTCCGGCATGGAGGGCGGCGAGTTCCGGCCGATGGACGTGGACATCGCGGCTCGCACGATCAGTTACGCGCTGGTCGGGGTGGCGGAGAAGGTGTCGGTCTTCCGGGTGTATGATCCAACGATGCCGGAGCGCGAGTCCATGTGGCCCGCGGTACGAGAGATGGTCGAACGGTTCGTGCTCGTGGACGAGCGCGGAGCCACCAGACAAGGAGAGCCGGAGTGAGCGAGACCGGAAGGGCGCGCCAGCGCGCGCGCGCGATCGTGGCCGGCGCCGCGGTCCTGGCGGGCGCATGCAAGAAGGATCCCGCACCGCAGGCGCCGCCGCCGCCCGAAGTCGCGGTGGTGCAGGTGGAGCCGCGCCGGGTGCCGACCGCGTATGAGTTCACCGGGGAAGTGCAGCCCTATCGCCGGGTCGAGGTGCGGGCGCGGGTCGAGGGCGTGATCGAGTCTCGCCCGTTCACCGAGGGCGCCACGGTCAAGCCGGGACAGGTGCTCTATCGGCTCGACCGGGTGCAGTCGGATGCCGCCTACCGGAGCGCCCTGGCACGGTCCCGGAACGCCCAGCGGACGCTGCAGCGGCTGGAGCCGCTGCTCAAGCAGAACGCCGTCGCGCAGCAGGACGTCGACAACGCCCGCGCGGACATGGAAGCGGCCGAGGGCGATCTCGCCGAGGCCAAGAAGAACGTGGACGACGCCGTGGTGCGCGCGGAGATCGGCGGCCGGGTCGGCCGGACCAATATGGAGGTGGGCGGCCGGGTGACCGGCACCGACGATCTCCTCACCACGATCGACGTGCTCGATCCGATCTACGTGAGCTTCCGGCCCTCCGCGCAGCAGCTGCTCGCGTGGAAGCAGGATCCCGAGGCCCGGAAGCTGATCCAGCCCGGGAGCCCGCTCTCGGTGCAGGTGACGCTGCCCGACGGCACCACCTTTCCGCGGACCGGCCGGCTCGACTTCGTGGCGCCGTCCCTCGACGCCACTACGGGCACGCAGGAATTTCGCGCCCTGTTCCACAATCCCGACCGCCTCCTCGTGCCCGGCCAGTTCGTGCAGGTGCGGCTCAACGGGTTCAGCCGCGACAGCGCGCTCGCGGTGCCGCAGCGGGCGGTGCTCCAGGCGCTTGGCCGCCAGTTCGTCTACGTGGTCGGCAAGGGCGATACCGTCGCCGCCCGCGACATCCAGCCGGGCCCGTGGAGCGGGAATCTCTGGATCATCGACAAGGGTCTGAACGCCGGTGAGCGGGTGATCGTCGACGGGACCCAGAAGGCCGCACCCGGCCGCACGGTGCACCCGGTGCCCTTGGCGGCGGACACGGCGGCGGCCCCGGAAGAAACGGCGAAGCTGGGAGCGACGAAATGAACGGCAGCACGCACGACGACGTCCACTATTTCTTCATCCGGCGGCCCGTCTTCGCGATCGTCATCAGCGTCATCATCACCCTGCTCGGCGTCTTCGCGATCCGGCTCTTGCCGATCTCGCGCTACCCGCAGATCACGCCGCCCGCGGTGCAGGTGCAGGCCACGTTCCCCGGCGCGACCGCCGAGGACGTCGCCGAGGCGGTCGCGGCGCCGATCGAGGCGCAGCTCTCGGGCCTGCAGGGGCTTCTGTACTACTCGTCGGCCAACGCGAGCGACGGGACCATGAGCCTGCAGATCTATTTCGACGTGAACCGGAGCCAGGACCTGGCCGCGGTGGACGTGCAGAACGCCGTGAAGCTCGCGGAGCCGCAGCTTCCCGACGCGGTCCGGCAGAACGGCATCACCATCGTCAAGGCCAACACGGACATCCTCGGCGTCGTCGCGCTCACGTCGAACGATCCGCGCTACGACGCGGCGTACCTCACCAACTACATGAAGTTGAACATCGAGGACGAGATCAAGCGCGTGCCCGGGATCGGCAACGCCCTGACCTTCGGCGGGCTCGAGTTCTCGATGCTGATCCAGCTCGATCCCGATCGGATGGCGCAGCTCGGCATCACCACCAGCGACGTGGCGGCCGCGGTGCGGGAGCAGAACGTCACCAGCCCCGCCGGGCGGCTGGGCCGGGAGCCGGCTCCCCCCGGCACCGAGCTCACCCTGCCGGTCACGACGCTGGGGCGGCTCAAGACGCCGGACCAGTTCGCCGACATCGTGATCCGCGCCAAGGCCGACGGCTCGATCGTCCGCGTGCGCGACGTCGGCAAGGTGGTGCTGGGCTCGCGGAACTACGACCTGGCCGGCCGGCTCAACGGCAGGTCGGTAGCCCCCTTGCTGCTCTACCTCCGGCCGGGCGCCAACGCGCTCGCCGCCAAAGAGGCGGTGGTGACGCGGATGAACGAACTCGCGCGCAACCTGCCGCCGGGAGTGGAGTACAAGATCCCGTTCGACACGACCCCGTTCGTGACCGCGTCCATCAAGGAAGTAGTGACCACGCTTGTCGAGGCGATGCTCCTCGTCACCCTCGTGGTGTTCATCTTCTTGCAGAGCTGGCGCGCCACGCTCATCCCCATGCTCGCCGTGCCGGTCAGCGTCGTGGGGACGTTCCTGGGCCTCCTGCTGCTCGGGTTCACCATCAACGTGCTGACGCTGTTCGCGCTCGTGCTCGCGATCGGCATCGTGGTGGACGACGCCATCGTCGTCATCGAGAACACCGAGCGCCTCATGGCCAACGAGGGGCTCTCGGCCAGGCTCGCGGCCGATCGCGCCATCCGGCAGGTGGCCGGCGCGCTGATCGCCATCGTGCTGGTGCTGTGCGCGGTCTTCGTGCCGGTGGCGTTCCTGGGCGGCGTGACCGGCGAGATGTTCAAGCAGTTCGCGGTGACGCTGGTGATCGCCGTCGTGCTGTCGGGCATCGTGGCGCTGACGCTGACCCCCGCGCTCTGCGCGATGCTCCTCCGCGAATCGAACGAGGCCCACACCGGCGGCATCTTCGGCACCTTCAACCGCTGGTTCAAGCGCGTGACCGACCGCTACGCCAACGGCGTCGGCCGGGTGCTCGGGCGGCCGCGGCTGTGGGTCGGGGCATTCGTGTTGATGGTGGCCGGGGCGATCCTGCTCTGGAAGCGCGTCCCCACGGGCTTCATCCCGACCGAGGACAAGGGCTACTTCGCGATCGCGATGCAGCTGCCCGACGCGGCGTCGCTGCAGCGCACGCAGGCCGTCATCCATCGGGTCGAGGGCTTTCTGCGCCAGGAGCCCGCAGTGGTAAACGTGGTGGCCTTCGCCGGCCTCGACGTGCTGACCCGGACAAACCAGACCAACAGCGCGACGATCTTCATCCTCCTCAAGCCGTGGGACGAGCGCGGGAAGGATGAGACCATCGACGCGATCACGAAGCGCATCAACGGCAAGCTGTTCGGGATGAATGACGCGGTCGGGTTCGCGTTCAACCTGCCCGAGATCCCGGGGCTCGGCGCCACCTCGGGCGTCGAGGCCAACCTGCAGAACCGTTCGGGCAAGGACGTCCGCGACTTCGCGCTGCAAGTGCAGGCCTTCCAGGCGGCAGTCGGCAAACTCCCCTCGGTGCAGGGCATGACGACCACCTTCCGGGCCAACGTGCCGCAGGTGTACCTCGACGTGGACCGCGCGAGCGCCAAGGCCCGGGGCGTGAGCCTCACGGACCTGTTCAGCACCCTGCAGACCTTCCTGAGCACGCTCTACATCAACGACTTCAACCTCTATGGCCGGACCTACCGGGTGCAGGCGGAGGCCCAGCAGCAGTTCCGCCGCACGCCGGAGGACATCGGCCGGGCCTACGTGCGCGGCCGCGACGGCGAGATGGTGCCGGTGTCCTCGCTCGTGCGCACCGAGTTCCGGAGCGGCCCCACCCAGCTGCTCCGGTTCAACGGCTTCGGCTCCGCCTTCTTCACCGGGACGCCCAAGGTCGGGCGCAGCAGCGGCGAGGTGATGGCGGAGATCGACCGGCTCGTCGCTACCCAGTTCGAGCCGCAAGGCGTGAGTATCGGCTATTCGGGACAGTCATTCCAGGAGCGCGCGGGCAGCGGGCAGGCAGGGCTGGTCTTCGGACTCGGCCTGGTGATCGTCTTCCTCGTCCTGGCGGCGCAGTACGAGAGCTGGTCGATCCCGTTCGCGGTGCTGTTCGGCGTGCCGTTCGGGGCTCTCGGCGCCCTGCTCGGCATCTGGCTCCGCGGTCTGCCGAGCGACATCTACTTCCAGGTCGGCCTGATCACGGTGGTGGGGCTGGCGGCGAAGAATGCGATCCTGATCGTCGAGTTCGCCAACGAGATCCGGAACCGGGGTACCAGCCTGCGCGAGGCCGCGGTCGAGGCGGCGCGCGAGCGGTTCCGGCCGATTCTCATGACCTCGCTCGCCTTCATCCTCGGCGTCTCGCCGCTGGTGATCGCGAGCGGAGCCGGGGCGGGGAGCCGGCACTCGCTCGGCACCGGCGTGTTCGCCGGCATGCTCTTCGCCACGTCCATCGGGATCTTCTTCATCCCGCTCTTCTTCCGTGTCATCCGCGGGCTCTCCGAGGGCCGGGCGCGACACCCGGCCGGCGCCCATGAGCCGCTGCCCTCGCCGGCGTCGCCGGAGGCCCGATGATCCGGCGCATGGCGTTCCCGCTCGCGGCCGTGCTCGCGGCCGGCTGTGCCGTGGGTCCCGGCTATCACCCCGAGTCGGTCGTGCCTACCGCGACCAAAGTGGGAGCGGCGCGGTCGAGCGACAGCGCTCGCGCCTTCTTCGACTCGCTGGCGGCGGCCCGGGCCAAGGACACCCTGGCCGCCGGCCCGGTCCCGATCCCCCCCACGTCGGTCCTGCCGGACTCGCTCGCGAGCCTCGCGTGGCTCGACATCTTCCGCGACTCCACGATGGTGGGGCTGGTCCGAACGGCGCTGGCCCAGAACCGCGACCTGCGGACCGCGGTCGGGCGAATCCGCGAGTTCCGGGCCGAGGTGGGCATCGCCAAGGCGCCGCTCTTCCCCGAGCTCAGCGCCAACGGCAGCGTGAGCACCAACCAGGTGGCCATCGGCTCGTTCCCCCCGACCTCGTACGACGCCTTCCGGGTCACCGGTGACGTCGCGTGGGAGCTGGATTTCTGGGGTCGCGCCCGCCGTGGCGTCGAGGCCGCCCGGGCCGACCTCGCGTCGGAGGCGGCGGCGCAGCGCGCGGTGGTGCTGTCGCTCGTGAGCGATGTCGCGACCGGCTACCTCTCGCTGCTGGAGCTGGACCAGGAGCGCACGATCGCCGAGCGCACACTCACCTCGCGGCAGGCAACGCTGGATCTCGCCCGGCAGCGGTTCAAGCAGGGCCTGACCTCGGAGCTCGACGTGCGGCAGTTCGAGGCCCAGGTGGCCGTACCCGCGTCGACCCTGGCCCAGACCGAGCGGCTGCGCGCCGAGCAGGAGCACCAGCTGAGCCTGCTTCTGGGCGAGGCGCCGGTGACCATCGCGCGGGGCGGCACGCTGACCCGGGCGGTGAGCGCGCTGGCGGTGCCCGATTCGCTGCCGGCCACCCTGCTCGCCCGGCGGCCGGACGTGCAGCAGGCCGAGCGCGCCTTCGCCGCGGCCACCGCGCGGATCGGCGTGGCCGAGGCCGCGCGCCTGCCGACGATCTCGATCAGCGGCTACTATGGCACCCAGGTGCCGAGCGCCGGTGATCTCTTCACGTCGAACGGGGAGATCTACCAGGCGCTCGCCGGCATCTCGATGCCACTCTTCACCGGTGGCCGTCTGGTCAACCAGACCCGGGTGGCCCGGGCGCGAGCCGATCAGGCCCGCTCGCAGTACGAGCAGAGCGTGCTCGTGGCGCTCCGCGAGGCCAGCGACGCGCTGATCGGCGTCCGCACCGCGCGTGACCAGGTCGCCGCGCAAGAGACCCAGGCGCGCGCGCTCCGGCGCGCGCTGCACCTGGCCGAGCTGCGCTATCGGACGGGCATCGCCAGCTACATCGAGGTGCTCGACGCCCAGCGCAGCCTGTTCGACGCGGAGCTGGGGTTGAGCCAGGCGCAGCTCCGGCAGCTCTCCGCCGCGGTACAGCTCTACCGCGCCCTGGGCGGGAGTTGGCCGACGACCCCGGGCTGATCCGACCGCGGTCTCGGGCGCGCGCGCCCGCGCGGCCCCCCGCGGCTTGAGTGGGAGCGCTTGAGGTTTTGCTACCCGAAGAGTTCGGGCTAAGGAAAGGTGGACATCATGCCGACGTTCGGGGTGCTCGGTTCGGGCGAGGTCGGGCAGGTGCTGGCGAAGGGACTCAAGGCCCATGGCTACGAGGTGCGGATCGGCAGCCGCTCACCGGCCAAGCTGGCGGCGTTCTCGAAGGCTACCGGCATCCCCGCTGGCACGTTCGCCGAGGTCGGCGGCTGGGGCGAGGCGCTCGTGCTGGCGGTGCTGGGGTCCGCCGCAGAGGCGGCGCTGGCGCAGGTCGGCGGCGACCAGCTGCGCGGCAAGCTCGTCATCGACACCACCAACCCCATCGGCGACGATCCGCCCGAGCAGGGCGTGCTCCACTACTTCACCGGTCCCAACGCATCATTGATGGAGCAGCTGCAGCGCGCCTATCCGGACGCCCGGTTCGTGAAGGCGTTCAACAGCGTCGGCACCGCCCGCATGGTCGATCCCGACTTCGGCGGGACGCGGCCGACGATGTTCTACTGCGGCAACGACCCCGGTGCCAAGGCGACGGTGGCGCGGCTGCTCGACCAGTTCGGTTGGGACGCGGCCGACATGGGCGGCGCCCCTGGCGCACGGGCCATCGAACCGCTGGCGGTGCTCTGGTGCATTCCGGGGTTTCTCAGGGACGAGTGGACGCATGCGTTTCATCTGCTGCGCTGAGCGGGCTCGCGGGAGCCGCGGTCATCCGAGCCCTTCGCTACGCTCAAGGGCAGGCTCAGCGAGGGAGCTTGCCGGCCGAGTTCCAGCCATACCCGAGCCAGGTCCCTCGGTCGCTTGCGCTCGCTCGGGATGACGGTCCCTTCGGGTCCGCCCTCTCCGCCCTCTCCGCCCTCTCCGCCCTCTCCGCCCTCTCCGCCCTCTAGAGCAGAATCACCCCCGCCCGCGCCCCCGCCGCCACCGCCTCGGCCCGGGTCGACACCCCCAGCTTGTGGAACAGCGCACCCAGGTGGGTCTTCACCGTGTGCCGCGAGATCCCGAGTCGCGCGGCGATCTGCTTGTTGACGAGTCCGTCCGCGAGCAGTGCCAGAATCTGAGCCTCGCGGGCCGTGAGCGCCTCGGGCGGTGCCGCGGCGCGCGCGGCGGTGCCCTGCGGCACGTCCGACAACGCGTCGCCCGGCAGCACTACCAGCCCCGCCGCTGCCGCCCCGACCGCGGCGACGATCGCCGCCGCACTCGCCGTCCGCGGCAGCACCGCGCGCGCGCCGCTCCGAACCGCGCGCACCGCCCAGCCGCGCGGGAGCCCATCGCCCAGCAGCACCAGCGCCGGCGCCCGCGCCTCCGCGTCCGGGGGCAGCACGAGCCGCGGCGGCTCCGCCCCGCGCTCGATCAGCGCGAGCACGACGTCCGGCGCCTCCTCTTCGATCCGGCGGCGCGCCTCCGCCAGCGTGGCACCGCCGCCGCCCAGGGCCACGTGCCCGTGTGCCGCGAGCAAGGCTGCGAGCCCCGCCCGCTCCAGCTCCGAGCGCGCGACCACCAGCACGCGGATCACGCCGCGCGCGCTCCCCCGCGCGCGCGGTGCTCGATCCCGTGAACGAACCGCTCGATCAGATGCGTCGGCACCGCGATCCCCAGCCCGCCGACGATCATCGCGTTGATCCCCACGATCCGCCCGGCCGCATCGGCGAGCGGTCCGCCCGAGTTGCCCGGCGCCAGCCGGATGTCCGCGTGCAGCCAGCCGCCGGGGCCGCGGATGGCGCTCGGCGCCCGGTGCACCACGCCCAGCGCCGCCGCATAGGCCACGCCGAGCGGGTGGCCGAGGGCGACGACCAGCTCGCCGGGCCGCAGTCCGCGCGCGTCGGCCCGCAGCGCGGCGGGCAGCTCACCCGCGTCCAGCGCCAACGCCGCCAGGTCGCTGCGGAGGTCGCGCGCCACCAGGGTCGCCGGAAGGGCCCTTCCATCCGGCAGCAGCACCTCGGCTCGCGGGGCCGTGGCGACGTGTGCATTGGTGACGACGAGCCCGCTCCGGAGCCAGACCACTCCCGCGCCGGCGCTCCTCCCGCCCGCGTGCACATGCACCGTGACCCGCCGGAGCGTGTCGGCGACCTCGCCCAGCGCCGCCTCGACGCCCGGCACGCCGCCGAGCAGCGACTCAGCGGCGGGCACGCGGCCGCTCCCCTACCGTCACCGCCAGCTGCTCGGCTCGGCCGCCGCGCGCGACTTTGAGCGCGATCGGCTGCCCGATCCGGTCGCCGCCGAGCGCCGCGAGCACATCGCCCGGGTCGCTCACCGCGCGATCGTCGAGCGCGAGGAGGATGTCGCCGATGAGCACACCGCCCTGGTCCGCGGGGCTGTCCGGCTCGACGTTCACGACCACGAGACCGAGCTCCGCCTCGGTGCCCAGGCTCCGTCGAAGGCTGGCCGGAAGGCGCACCGCCTGGGTGGCGATGCCGAGCCAACCACGTGCGACATGCCCGCGGGCGAGCAGCTGGGCCACCACCCTCGAGACGGTGCTCGCGGGCACCGTCAACGCGGTCGCGCGGGCGAGTCCGGAGGTGTTGATCCCCGCGACGCGCCCGGAGGCGTCCACCAGCGCGCCGCCCGAGAACCCGTCGTAGACCGTGAGGTCGAGCCGGATGAACCGGTCGATCGTCCCGCCCTGCCACGTGCGCCACTCGCCGCCTACCGCGCTCACCATGCCCAGGCTGGCCGTGACCGACGCGCCCGGCCGGCCCAGCGCGAGGACGAGCTGCCCGACCCGCGGCGGTGTCGTTGCCGGGGACGCGGCCGGCGCGGCGGCGCCGTCGGCGAGGCGCAACACGGCGAGATCAGTGGAGGGATCCCGCCCGGCCAACGTGGCGGCGGCGGTGCTGCCGTCGTGGAGAACCACGGTGATGTCATCGTCCCGTTGAATGGTGTGGTGCGTGGCGACCACCACGCCGGGCTGCCAGACGACCCCGGACGCCGGGATGCGGCGCCGCGCGTGAATGGCGGCGACCGACCGGCCGACGGTATCCACCGCGGCGGCCAGGTCGTTCGAGAGGGCGGCCAGCGGGCCGTCGATCGGTGAGGCGGGCATGAGTGCTCCAGTAGTGTGAGTAACCGGAGAGGATCATGCCGGGTTTCCGGCGGTCCCGGGATCGGGCGAATGGGCGAGGCGCGGATCGGGTGTGCGGGGGAGGCAAACCCTTTGCCGGAGCCGGGCATCTATGGAGGGAGGGGGAACGATGGGCTGTCTCGGTGACTCTGCTATGTCATCCCGAGCGGAGCGAGGGATCTTCTCATCCGGAGTTCGAACTCGGGCCAGCAAGATCCCTCGCATCGCTCGGGATGACAGGGCACCGCCCGCGATGTCAGGTCGCAGAAAACGTCCGATACAATGGTGAACGTCTGAAACACCGAAACGCTCTCCGAAAACCCATCGTAGTTCTCTAGCAATCGCACGCCGTACGCTGGAGAGGTCTCAGGCCGTGAACCGTCGCCGCTTTGTCACAACCGCCGCGGGCAGTCTGCTCGCGACGCTGCCCGTCCGGCCGCTCTGGCCGGTGCAGGCGACGGCCGTTCGGCGTGGTCCCCACCTCGTCGGTCCGCGCTGGCGCCCGACCAGCGAGCTGCTGTGCACGCTTCCGCGCCTGCTCGAGCTCGCCTCGGTGCCGTGCGTTTCGCTCGCGTCGGTGGACGGAGGTGGCATCGTGGCGCGGACCGTCGGTCGGGCATCGCTGGACCCGGGGCGCGGTGCCGGCGACGCCACGGTGTTCGAGGCCGCCTCGCTCGGAAAGCCGCTCTTCGCCTACGCCGCGCTCCGGCTCGTGGACGCCGGCACGCTCGACCTCGATCGCCCACTGTACGACTATCTCTCGGTACCCGAAGCGAACAACCCGCGCATGCGCCGGGTCACCGCCCGCCACGTCCTCACCCACACGAGCGGCCTGCCCAACTGGCGCCACCGCCCCGGCCCGCTCGAGCCGGCCACCGAGCCCGGCGAACGGTACGCCTACTCCGGCGAAGGGTTCTTCTTCCTGCAACGCGTGATCGAACGGGTGACCGATCGCCCGATCGCGCGGCTCCTGCGCGAGGACGTGCTCGATCCGTTCGGCATGAGCGAGAGCAGCTGGGTCTGGCGGCCCGAGTTCGACGCGCGGATGGCGGTGGGGTACGACGAGGACGGGAAGCCGGCGGAGGTGTACGCGGCGATCGGGCGCCGCGCCGCCGTCATCGCCGCGGAATGGCGGAAGCCGATCGAGGAGTGGCGCTACGAGGACGCCGTCCGGACCGTGCCGCTGATCAACCCGGCGTGGCCGGTGCTGCCGGTCTACATGGTGCCGAACGTCGCCGCCTCGCTGCTCACGACCGCGCGGGACTACGCCCGCTTCCTCGTGCGCGTGGTCGGGTCCGGGGGCCTGGCCCTCGGTCCAGCCACCCGGGACGCGATGACGACGCCGCAGGTCCGCATCAACAGCGCGCTGGCCTGGGGACTCGGCTGGGGAATCCAGGAGGATGAATACGGCCGGACCCTGTGGCACTGGGGCGCGAACAACGGCTTCCGCAATTTCGTGGTGGCCGACCCCGCCAACGATCGGGCTGTCGTGGTGCTCACCAACAGCGGCAACGGCCCGCGGGTGTACGAGCGGGTCATCGTCGGACTCACCGGGCACGACCACCCCGCGTTTCTCCGCGCCTGAGCCTCCCGCCGTGCAAGACCGGGACGCCAAGCCGTCCTAGTCTCTGCCATGCGCGATCAACACCGCCCCAAGCAGGACCTGATCAACGAGGTGACGGCCCTGCGGAAGCAGATCGCCGACCTCCGCGAAGCCATGACCGCCCGGCGCCGGGTGGAGGACGCGTTGCGCCTCTCCGAGGAGCAGCTCCGCCTGCTGATGGATGCGTCGCCGGTGGGCCTCTGCCTGTTCCGCCCCGATGGGATGCCGCTCCTCACCAACCGCCCGTTCGCCCGCCTGCTCGGGTACGATACCACCGCCGAGTTGCTGCGCATGGCCGACTCGCTCGGCGTGTTCGGCAGCCGGGAGGAGCAGTGCCGCGTGCTCGCGCTGGTCGAGCGTGGCTCGGAGCGCGTCTCCGGCGTCGTGTTCCGGCGGAAGGACGGCACCCGCCAGGCCTTCGGCGTGATCGGCGCGCACTCGGCCGACCCGCGCGCTATCGTCCTCGTTGTGCTGGAGCGCCAGCCTCAGCCCTGGCGCGCGGCCCCGCTCGCCGCCCTCAGCCCCGCCTGGTCCGCCGGTAGACGCTCGGGGTGAAGCCCGTGTAGCCCCGGAAGGCCCGGGTGAAGTGGCTCTGATCGGCAAAGCCGGCCGCCAGCGCCACCGCCGCAAGTGCGGTGTCCGTCCGCTCCAATTCCGTCGCCGCCCATTCCAGCCGCAGCCGCCGCACGTACCCGCCTACCGTCATCCCGAACTGCCCCCTGAACGCCCGCGCGAGATGGGCCGGATGGACGCCCACCTCGCGCGCCACGTCCCCGAGGCGCACGCTCTCGCCGAAGCGCGCGTGCAGCAGCTCCTGCGCGCGCCAGAGCCATGCGGGCGGGCGGCTGCCCGATCCCGGCGCGAGCCGCGCGAGACTCACCAGCAGCTCGAGCACGATCCCCTCCGCGGCGAGGGCGCCCAGATCGTCGACGGCCTGGAGCTCGCGGGTGAGCTGCGACGCCCGGCCCGCCAGTCCGGCGTGATGGCGGTGGGTGGGTTGCTCCAGCACGCCGGCGAACGGCCGGAAAAGCTCGACCGCGGAAGGATCGGGCTGCACGACGACCACGTGCGCGCCACCGGTTCCCATCCGGTTGGTGTGCGCCGAGCCCGCCGGCTCCGAGAACACCGCCGTCGGGGCGCACCGCCGGGTCACGGACGCGAGAGCCAGGTCGAACGAACCCTCGAGCATGACCACGACCGACGCGCGATCGTGCGTATGGCGCGGCAGGACGGTCCGAGCTGGGAACCATGCCTCGGTCACCGTGGCGGTGCCGAGATCGAGGCCGTGGAACGCGGGGCTGCCGAGCGTGACCGGGACGCTGCCGGGGTCGGAGGGCACGGGGGCTCCAGGGGAAGGCGCACTGGGCGTTTCAGAAGGCGGACGTGCCAGCCGGTGGGGTCCGCACATGCAACGCGCAAATCAGATTCCAGGCGGGTTCGCCGGATGCAAGAGCTGCCGGCCACCGGCGGCTATGCTGGATCTCCTCGTGTTCGCTCCCAGCAACCAGGAGATTCCCAATGCGTGGCGATCGCTGGATCGGTGGCGTGCTGCTCGGGCTTGCGGTGGCCTGTGCGGACCCGGCCGCGCCCGGAGTGGTCCGCACCCATGACGCCCTCCGGCTTGCGGCCGCCGCGGGCGGCGTGGCCCAGTCCGTGACCGGGGGCGGTCAGTTCGTGCACCCCGACTTCGGCACGGTCACCTTCTCGTTCACCGCCGAGCGGCTGTCCGACGGCCGCGTCACCGGCCGGTTCCAACAGCATCAACCCGCCTTCGGCGTCACCTACAAGGGCGACGTCACCTGCTTCGCCGTGGATCCCGTCAACCACCGGGCCTGGATCGGCGGCGTGCTCACACAGAGCAACGATCCGGACCCCGTGGCGCTCGTCGGCAAAGACGCGTGGTTCCGGGTGCTCGATCCAGATGGCGATGAGATAGCCCGGAGCACCTTCCTGGGCTTCGAGGGGGGCGGTGGAATCATCACGTCGGCGGAGTATTGCGGCGCGCAGATCTGGCCTGACGGGAACGCGCGGACCTGGCCGGTGGAGCACGGCGCCATCACGATACGATGAGCCGTAGCCGCGCCGCCTCTCACAGGGCGGTGCGGTTATGTTACCGGCGTCCTTATCACAGGAGCCGGGGATGCACACCGTCGCACGGGCGGCGTTCGTCGGCGTGCTCGCGGCCGTGGGGCTCACGCTGGCGGGGTGCGGAGGCGGCAAGGGCGTCACGCCGACGGCCACGCTCGAACCCAGGGCGGCGCGGATCAGTCCGATCGATACCGTGGGCCTCGCGCGCATCCGCTTCGCCCGCGGGACCACGTCGCGCATCCTGGACGACAGCTTGGCGGCCGGTGCGACGCGGAGCTACGTGCTCGCGGCGCGGCAGGGCCAGGTGATGCTGGCGCACGCAATCGCCTGGCCGGTCGCGGAGCGGCTGCATCCACCGCCCGAGCCCGAAGTGCGGGTCTATGACCCGGCCGACGGCCGCGAGCTGCCGTCGCCCCGGGGCGAGCCGGAGGTGTGGTCCGCACGGCTGCCGCTCACGGGGAACTACGTCGTCCGCGTCACCGTCTCGGCGCCGACGGTGTACACGCTGGCGGTCCAGATTCCTCGGCGGGTGGAAGTGAGTCCCGATGCGCCGGAGGCGATCTTCACCGGCTCGACGCCGTCGCGGGCGCCGATCGACTACCTCATCCGGGCGGACGCGGGGCGGACGCTCGAGGTGACCCTCGGCGGCGCCCCCACGGTCGGCCTCCATGTATACGGCCTGGACGATGGCGTGCAGCTGGCGCCGCTCGCGGAGCGGCAACGGCTCTACGCTGGACGCGTCGAAACCGCCCAGGACTACGTCGTGAGCGTCGTGCCGGGCGACGAGCGGGCGGCGTATGATCTGAGGATCGCATTGCGCTGAGGGGCTGGTGGCCAGCGGGCTTCCCGTGGACGTCAAGCGCGCTGGACGCCAAGGTGGATGGATCGGGTAGCAACGTCAGTCATCCTGAGCGCAGCGAAGGACCTTCTCGGGCCGAGTTCGACCCATCTCCCGGCAAGATCCCTCGCTGCGCTCGGGATGACCGCGCCTTACCTTCACGCCGCCTGTCCGCCTGTCCGCCTGTCCGCCTGTCCGCTCGCCCTCACCCTCCCTCGGACCCACCGACCACCGGCAGAATCTCCCCCGTGATGTAGCTCGAGCATGCCGGCGCCGCGAGAAATACGTACGACGGCGCGATCTCCTCCGGCTGGGCCGGGCGTTTCATCGGGACCGACGCGCCGAACTTCGCGACCTTGTCCGCGTCCTGGTCGGCCGGGTTGAGCGGGGTCCAGACCGGTCCCGGGGCCACGCAGTTCACCCGGATCCCGCGGTCCACGACGTTCTGCGCCAGCGACTTCGTGAACGCGTGGATGGCGCCTTTGGTGGAGGCGTAGTCCAGCAGCTCCTTGCTCCCCTGAAGCCCGGTCACGGAGCCCGTGTTGATGATCGAGCACCGCTCCCCCAGGTGAGGCAGCGCGGCCCGCGCCATGTAGAAGTAGCCCAGGATGTTGGTATTGAAGGTCTGCTCGAGTTGCTCATCCGTGATGTCCTCGAGTGCGGCGGCATGTTCCTGAAAGGCGGCGTTGTTGACCAGGATATCCAGCCGTCCGAGCTCCCGCACGGTGGTCTCGACCGCATCGATGCAGAACCCCGAGTTGGTGACATCGCCGGGAATGAGCACGGCCCTCGTGCCTTCGGCCTCGACCGCCCGCCAGGTCTCTTCGGCGTCTTCGTCCTCACTCAGGTAAACGATCGCGACGTCGGCCCCTTCGCGCGCGAACAGCACCGCGACGGCCCGCCCGATGCCTGAGTCGCCACCCGTGATCAGCGCCACCATCCCCTTGAGCTTCTCCGAGCCCGTGTACTCGGGGGCCTCGTACCGGGGTCGGGGCTCGAGCTCGGATTCGAGCCCCGGCTTCTCCAGATGCTGCTTCGGCAACGGCGGCTCGGGATAGCGCCGGGCGCCCGCCTGAACCGGAGTCTCCTTTTTCGGCTTGGCCTGCTGGCTCCGTCCCCGCTTCCGCTCCGCGTCCCGCTGGAGTCTTCTGTCGGTTGCGGCTGCCTTCTTGGCGCCGGCCGCGCTCCCCGCCTTCTTGGTGCCGGACCAGCGTCCGGTGCTCTTCTTGACTGCCACTAGGGCCTCCTCTGAGGTGCTCGACGCGTTCGAGTGGGGAGGATGGGGGGAGCGCGGGTCGCGAAGCGGTGACACGCCTCACCACCGGGCGCGGCGAGGTCGCGAAACGCCCCGGCCCGCGCGCGCGTACGGGCCTCTACCGGACTTCACCCCATCGAGGAGCCCGCTGCCATGCGTCTCCGCGTCCTCGTGATCTTCCCCGCGCTCGGACTGGTCCCTGCGCTCAAGGCCCAGACGTCCGCCGACACCGCCGGCATCCGCGCTGCCGCGCTCGACTACGTGGAGGGCTGGTACGCCGGCGACGGCGACCGGATGGCGCGGGCCCTCCACCCGGAGCTGGTGAAACGGATCCTGGTGACCGATACCGCGACGGGCCGGAGTTTCCTGCAGACGATGGGCGCCACCGCCCTCGTCAACGGCGCCCGGCACGGCTACGGCAAGAGCACCCCGGCCGAGCGTCGCCAGAAGGACGTGAGCGTGTTGGACGTGTTCGGCAACGCCGCGGTGGCCAAGGCCGTGATGGCCGACTGGATCGACTACCTGCAGCTCGCCCGGGTGGACGGGCGGTGGCTGATCGTGAACGTGCTGTGGGAGCGGAAGCCCGGGCGGAAGAGCTGAGCGGTCCCGGGCTCGAGGCCTGCAACGGGCGCGAGCCGGGGAGCCGCCGGTCCCGCCGGTGGCACCGGCGGTGGCCAACGCGGTCTTTGCCTTGACTGGCGTTCGGATCCAGCGGCTGCCCATGGGAGAGGCGATGAAGCGGGCCGGGCCTGAACCTGGCCCGATCCAACGGCAAAGGGGGCATGCCGTTCGGGCCGTTCGGGCATGCCCCCTTCGTTTCCGGTTCGGGCGGCGTGGATGGGCGACGCCAGCTCGAGCGACTGCCCGGCCCGGGTCACTCCCCGAGCTTGATCCGCTCCACGCGCCGGGTCTGCGTCCGGGCGTTGTAAACCCGGAGGCTCACGATCGCGCCGTTTTTCTGGCTCGCGACCGCTTTCCGCAGATCGGCCGGCGACCGGACGGCCGTGCCCTCGACTTCGAGGATGATGTCCGGGCCGCCATGGTCGGGATCCACCAGCTCGCCGTAGGACGGGCCCCCCGCCTTCACGTCGGTTACCAAGGCGCCGCGCTGCTCGGGCTTGAGGTTGAGCTCGCGAACGTCGTCCTGGTCCACCGGCGCCACGGTGATGCCGAGCTTGCCGACGGAAGACGCCGACTGATCGACCCCCTCGCTGTTCCCTGACGTGCTGTCACTCAAGGCGGTGTCCTTCGAGGCCGGGAGCGCCTGCAGCTTCACCTCGAACGACTTCCGCACCCCGCCCTTCCGGGCCACGTCGAGCTTGACCGACTCACCGGCTCGGCGGAACGCGATCTGCTGCTGGAGCTGGCCCACGTACTCGACCGGCTTCCCATCCACCGCGACGATGATGTCACCCGCCTCGAGCCCGGCCTTTCGTGCGGGCGAGGTCTCGCCTCCGAAGTCCTCGACCACGACGCCGCGGACGTCGGGCAGGCCGACGTAAGCCGCGTCGTTTGGCGACACGTTCCTCACCATCACGCCGAGCGCGGCCCGCTCGACGTGACCGTGGGCGATGATCTGGTCCATCACGTTGCGCGCGAGGTTGATCGGGATTGCGAAGCCGTAGCCGGAGTAGAACCCCGTCTGGCTGGCGATCGCGGAATTGACGCCGATGACCGCGCCGCCCACACTCACGAGCGGCCCGCCTGAATTGCCCGGGTTGATGGCGGCGTCGGTCTGGATGAAGTCCTGGATGCTGCGGTCGCTGGCATTCGGGAGCGCGAGCGTCCGCCCTTTGGCGCTGATGATCCCCGAGGTGACGGTGAACGTCAGGTTCTCGCCGAGGGGATTGCCGACGGCCAGCACCCACTCGCCGACGCGCGAGGCGTCGCTGTCGCCCAGCGGCGCGGGGGTGAGGTTGTCCGCATCGATCTTGAGCACGGCCAGGTCGGTGCCGGGGTCGGTGCCCACGACCTTGGCCTTGAACTCACGCCGGTCGAGCAGGCGGACCGTCACCTGGTCGGAGCCGTCGACGACGTGATCGTTGGTCAGGATGTAGCCGTCCTTGGACACGATGAAGCCCGAGCCCGCGCTCTCCTGGAAGTCCGGCCCCTGGCCCTGGGGCATCCGGGGGAAAAACTGCTCGAACCCGGGTGGCACCTGGAACTGCGGGTGGGGCGACTGTCGCTCCGTCTTGCCCGATTTGATGAACACCACGCTCGGCTTCACGTGCTCGGCGACCGAGGCGAAGGCCTCGCTCAGGCTGGCCAACGCCGCCGCGCCCGCCGGGGGCGCCGTCTTGGCCGTGGCCGAGACCGACGGAGTGGCAGGCTGCTGCGCGGACGAAAAGGTGGGGAGGTGGAGGAGGCCGGCGAAGAGCAGGCCTCCAAGGAATGCGAGGCCCGCACCTCCGGACCGCAAACGATTCAGCCATCCATGCGACATGTCGTGCCTCTCCTGAGTCGTGATGCAGGGACCCGGGGTCCAATACCCGGATGTGTGTGCAGATGCCCCAGGCACCCGGGCCGTCGCGGGACTGCTTCAGTCCCGTTCGAGCACGATCGTGGTGCGCCGCGAGGCGCGGCGAGTGAGCACATACGCCGCCGCGACGATGATCGCCAGCGCGATCCCGAAAATCCACCACATGTTGCCCTCCTTGAGAAATGTATGAGGTGCCTGCCGACATGAGGATGACACCGGGGGGCGACACTCCGTCGGGCTACCGGCTTCGGCATTTGTTCGGTATATTCGGCGGTACCCCGCACCTTCGACCGCCGTGCCGCTCATGCCCAAGACGACGCCCGACTTCGATCCCGAGACCTATGCGCCGGTGGCCGAGCGCATCGAGCTCTTCTACCAGCGATTCCCCACCGGCCGCATCCTCACCGAGCTGGTCCAGCATACCGAACAGGAAGTGATCTTCCGCGCCACCGTCTTCCGCGCCGCCGAGGACCGTGAGCCGGCCGCCACCGGCTGGGCCGCGGAGCGAGTGGGCGACGGCGAGGTGAACGCGGTCGCCTGCCTCGAGAACACCGAGACCTCCGCCATCGGGCGGGCGCTCGCCAACCTCGGCTTCCTCGCGTCACGCCTTCGCCCGAGCGCGGAGGAGGTGGCCAAGGCGGCGCTCCACCTGGTGCGCACGGCGGAGCGGGCCGGCCTGAGCCCCGCCCGCGCCGAGTCTCTGCGGGCGCGCATCGCCCGCGGACTGCCGGCGCCGGAGCTGGCCGAGGTGCAGCATGAGCTCCGGCGGTTCGTGCAGCGGCGGATGGAGGAGCACGCGGCGCGGGCGGGGCGGGGCGGGTGAGCGTTGTCGCCACCCGGTGTCTACTTGGTGAGGCGATAGGAGGACGTCATCCTGAGTCCTTCGCTGCGCTCAGGGCAGGCTCCGCGAGGGATCGGCCCGCGCATGTGAGTGACGCTCGAGGCTCACTGGCATCACCGACCGACCGATCCTTCGCTGCGCTCAGGATCACCCATGGATCATCACCCCACCCGCTGGCGCAAGGTCTCCGGCCGGCGGCCCGCGATGGGCGACCAGGCCCTGGTCGCCGCGCTGCGCTGCCAGGACGAGGGCGCGCTGCGGGAGTTCTTCCTTCGGTTCCGCCCGGCGCTGCTCGTCACCGCACGGCGCCTCGGCGTCGATCCGGGAGAGGTCGAGAGCGTGGTGGACGACTGCCTCGCCGACGTCGCGGTGCACCTGATCGCGTCGGACGCCCCGGCCCCGCGCTCGCTGCCCGCCTACCTCGCCCGGAGCGTCCGGAATCGGGTGCTGAACGCCGCCCGGAGCCGGGGCCGGGCCGAGCGCCATCTGGGCGCCGAAATGGTCGAGCTCGAGCGAGTCCCGGTGCCGTCCCCGTCGGAGGTGCCGCCGCTCTCGCCGTCGCTTCAGCGTCTGGCCGACGCGCTCGCGGCCCTGCTCGACGACGAAGAGCGGCTCCTGGCCGTCTGGATGAGCCACTGCGTGCCGCAGGCGGAGATCGCGGCGTGGCTCGGCCTCGGCGGCAAGGCGGCGGCCAAGCGGATGGAGCGTCTCCGCGAGCGGCTGCAGCGGGCGGCGCTCTACTACATCGATGCCGCTGGCGGAGACGAACGACGGGAGCTGCTCACCTTTCTCGGGCGCGCCTCGCTCGCGCCGGGCCCGGCCGCCCGGCTGGCCGCGATGCGAAGCGCCGCGGAGGATCCGAACCCATGACGCATCGGAACGAGGAGTGGGAGCGCGACGCCGTCGTCTGGCTCACCGGTCGCCGCATCGAGGCAGGGCCGCCCGCCCCGGCGCCGCTTCCCCGAATCGCCCGGGCGCGGGCGGCGTTCGATGCCTGGCGCGCCGCCGGCTCGCGCGAGGCCGAGGCCGCGAGTTTCGCCGACGAGGTCCGCCGGCGCGTGAGCGCGGCGGGGCGAGGTGTCCGCCGGATCGACCGCGCGCCGGAGGTGGTCCGCCCCCCGGCGCCGGGTCCCATGGCTCCGATGATCGCGGCGGCGCGCGCGGTCCACGCCGCGCCGCTGGCCGAGCTCGGCGTGGCGGCGGGGACCGGCCGGGAGCTGTTCGATGAGCCGTGCGATCTCTGGGTGGCGCTCCCCGCCGAGCTCGTGCCGGGCCGCTACCTGGCCCTCCGGGTCGTGGGCGACAGCATGATCCCGCTGCTCCACTCGGGCGATGTGGTGCTGGTGGATCTCGAGGGGACCGTGCATCCCGGGGCCGTCGCGGTGGCCCGTCATCCGGAGCATGGCTATGTGGTGAAGCGGGTGCACCGCCGTGGGGAAGGAGCGCTCTCGCTCGTCTCGCTCAATGAGGCGTACCCACCCCTCGAGCTGCGGCCTGGGACAGGAGCCCTGCTCGGTCCGGTCGTACTCCGCTGGTGCGGGCACGGCCTGCCGAAACCCAGGCTTGCCCGCCGGCCGTAGTCAGGGCATCATCCCGCGCCCGGGCGCAAAGCCCGGAGCGTACACCCTGATCGGAGTTTCCATGGTCCGTCCTGTCGTTTCCCGCCCCTCCCTCGGGGGCCTCGTCCTGGCAGTGCTCCTCACGGCCTGTTCCGGCCGGCACGCTGCCCCGGCGCCGACGGCCCCCGCCACCGGGCGCGGCAGCGATGGGGCGTCGCCGGCCCGGGCCATGACGCTGCCGGTGCTGGAGGGCTACGAGTTGGCCCTGAACCGCGGGACCAGGAGCCGGACCGGCGCGCCCGGCCCGCACTACTGGCAGCAGTGGGCGGACTACAAGCTCGAGGCGGAGCTCAACCCGGTGTCCAAGCGCATGACGGGCAAGGGTACCATCAGCTACCAGAACCGCTCGCCGGACACTCTGAGGACCGTCTATGTCCAGTTGCTGGAGAACATCTTCGCCCCAGGCGCCCGGCACAACACGAACGTGCCGTGGTCGGTGGAGGGGATCGGGCTCGCCCGGGTCACGGCACAGGGGACGAATCTCGCCGCCGCCGCCGGCGACGGGCCCGGGTACGATGTCAATGGCACAATCATGCGGATCCGGTTGCCGAAGCCGCTGGTGCCCGGCGGGACCGCGGACTTCGCGTTCGATTGGAAGCTGCGCGTGCCGCCCGACGGTGCGCCCCGGGGCGGCCAGGATGGCGAGGTGTTCTTCCTGAACTACTGGTATCCCCAGATGGCCGTCTACGACGATATCAACGGCTGGCAGATCGACCAGTACCTCGGCAATGGCGAGTTCTACATGGGGTACGGCAACTACGACGTGACTCTGACGGTACCGGCCGGGTGGCTGGTGACCGCGACGGGCACGCTGCAGAACCCCGAGGATGTGCTGACCGGGCAGACCCGCGCCCGGCTGGACTCGGCTCGGACCACGGGCGCCATCGTGCATGTGGTGACCGACCTCGACCGCGAGCCCGGCCGGTCCACCACGGCCGGCAAGGACGGCAAGCTCACCTGGCATTTCCGCGCTCAGAACGTGCGTGACGTCGCCTGGGCCGCGTCGTCCCGCTACCTGTGGGACGCCACCACCGCGCCGGTGGGCGACGCGGACGGGAACGGCGCGCCGGACACGGCGCTGATCCAGTCGTTCTATCGCCCGGAGCAGCGGATCAACCACTGGGACGAGAGCGCCCGCTACGCGCAGCATTCGATCGCGTTCTACTCGAAGTACCTCTGGCCCTACCCGTATCCGCACATGACGGCGGTGGACGGGCCCGAGTCGTGCGGGGGGATGGAGTACCCGATGATGACTTGCATCGGCGGCCAGTGGGACACGCTGGGCCTGTATGAGGTCACCACCCATGAGATCGGCCACATGTGGTTCCCGATGATCGTGGGCTCGGATGAGAAGCGGTTCGCCTGGATGGACGAAGGACTCACCCAGTTCGACCAGTCGCAATCCATGGACGATTTCTTCAAGGGATTCGACGACGAGGCACGGAACCGGAAGAACTACCTCGACTTCGCGGCGACCGGCGGAGAGGTCGAGCTGATGCACCACGCCGATCGGTTCCCCAACTACCCCGCCTACGGCACCGCGGCCTACAACAAGCCGGCCACTGCCCTGGTGGCCCTCCGCGGCGTGCTGGGCCGCGATCTGTTCGACAAGGCGTTCAAGGAATACGGCCGGCGCTGGCAGTACCGGCACCCGTCGCCCTACGACTTCTTCGCCACCTTCGAGGACGTCTCGGGGCGCGACTTGTCCTGGTTCTGGCGCACCTGGTTCTTCGAGACCTGGCGCCTGGACCAGGCCATCGACACCGTCTCGACCGTCGGCGATTCGCTCGAGGTCGGAATCGAGAACCGGGGCCGGGCCCCGATGCCGGTACACCTCGTCGTCACCCGCACAAACGGCCACGCCGACAGCCTCGACGTACCGGTCGACGTCTGGCTCGGCGGCGCCAAGCGGACGACCGTGCGCGTGGCGAAGGAGCCCGCGGTCAAGAGCATCGAGATCGACCCGGCCCGGGAGTTCCCGGACGTAAATCGGGACAATCAGAGGTGGCCGAGGTGAGGGCGGAGAGGACGGAGGGACGGAGGAGGTCGTAAGTCTGAGCTATCCCGGGAACTTACGGTGTCATCGGTGTCATCCCGAGCGCAGCGAGGGACCTGACCTGGGGATGGCTCGAACCGTTCCCCGGCTAGGTCCCTCGCTGCGCTCGGGGTGACAGCGCGCTACCCTTCGCGCCGCCTGTCCGCCTGTCCGCCTGTCCGCCTGTCCGCCTGTCCGCCTGTCCGCCTGTCTGCCTGTCCGCCCGTCCGCCCGTCCGCCAGTCCGCTCCCTGCTCCGCGGTCCGCATGGGCGCGTTACCTTTCCGGGATGGCCCGCCTCCTGATCGTCGCCAACCGGCTTCCCGTCACCGTCAGCGCCACCGAGACGGGGGTGGAGGTCCAGCGCAGCCCGGGGGGACTCGCGACCGGTCTCATGGGCCCGCATGAGCAGTCCGATGGGCTCTGGATCGGGTGGTCCGGCGCGCCCGAGGGTCTCGACGCCGAGCGCCAGGCGCTGCTCGACGAGCAGCTCGCCGCCATGCGGCTGGTCGGCGTCCCGCTCTCCGCCGACCAGGTCACCCGGTTCTACGAGGGCTTCTCGAACGGCGTCCTCTGGCCGCTGTTTCACTACCTGCTCGAGCAGATTCCGCTCCAGGTCAGCGACTGGGAGGGCTACGTCGAGGCGAACGAGGTCTTCGCCGACGTCGTCGCCGCGCACTACCGGCCCGGCGACCTGATCTGGGTGCACGACTACCAGCTCTTCCTCCTGCCGGGCCTCCTGCGCGACCGCCTGCCAGGTGCCCGCATCGGGTTCTTCCTCCACATTCCCTTCCCCTCGGAAGAGCTGTTCCGCACGCTCCCCGCGCGCGACCGGATCCTGCAGGGGATGCTCGGGGCCGATCTGGTCGGCTTCCATACACCGGCCTACCTCCGGCACTTCGCCACCTCGCTCACCGACATCCTGGGGCATTCGGTCGAGATCGACCGCGTGCAGCTGCCCGGACGCGAGGTCCGCCTCGGCGTCTTCCCGATGGGCGTGGACGCCAAAGCCTTCTCGACCCTGGCCGACGACCCCGCGGTCGCCGCCGAGGCGGAGGCGATCCGGGGCGACGGCAGCGTCCGCATCCTGGTGGGGGTGGACCGGCTCGATTACACCAAGGGCATTCCGCGCCGGCTGCTCGCCTACGAGCGCATGCTGCTCGAGCATCCCGAGCTCCGGGAGAAGGTGCGCCTGGTGCAGGTCGCGGTCCCCTCGCGCACCAACGTGGGTGCGTACCAGGACTTCCGCGCGCTGGTGGACGGGCTGGTCGGGCGCATCAACGGCGCCTTCGGTACGTCCCGCTGGGTGCCGGTGCACTACATCTTCCGCGGGCTCTCCGAACCCGACCTGGTCGCGCTGTACCGCGCGGCCGACGTGATGTTGGTGACGCCGCTGCGCGACGGGATGAACCTCGTGGCCAAGGAGTTCGTGGCCTCCCGGACGGACGGCGACGGTGTGCTGGTGCTGAGCGAGTTCGCGGGCGCGGCCTGGGAGCTGCCCGAGGCGCTCCAGGTGAATCCGTACGACGTGAACGGCTCGGCGGAGGTGTACTACCGGGCGCTGGCCATGACGCGCGAGGAGCGCCGGTCGCGACTGGCGCCGCTCAGGACGCGGGTCCACACCTTCGACGTCCATCGCTGGGTCGCGTCGTTCCTCGAGTGCCTGGCAGATGTGACGCCCGCCGGCCCGCGGTCGGGTGCCATCGCGGGCGGCGCCTCGGCCCGGCGCACGCTGGTGCGGCGGCTGGCCGAGACCGACGCCCTCCTCCTGTTGCTCGACTACGACGGGACGCTGGTGCCGTTCACGGCCACACCAGAGCTGGCGCGGCCGGACGCGGAGGTGTTGGCGCTGCTGCGTGCGCTGGCCAGCCGGCCCGATACCGAGGTGCACCTGGTGAGCGGCCGGCCTCAGGACACGCTGCAGGCCTGGATGGGCGACCTCCCGATCTGGCTGCACGCCGAGCACGGCTTTCTCTCGCGCGATCCGGCCACGGGCGAATGGGTGCCGGCGGCCGAGTTCGGCGGGAGCTGGCGCGAGCCGGTGCTGGCCATGCTGCGCGAGACCACGCAGCGGACTCCCGGTTCACTGGTCGAGGTCAAGGCGGCCGCCCTCGCCTGGCACTACCGCATGGCCGATCAGGAGACCGGGGCCCGGCGAGCCAACGAGCTCCGTCTCCATCTCAATCAGCTCCTCAGCAACCAGCCCGTGGAGATCCTGCCGGGCAACCGGGTGATCGAGATCCGGCCCTACGGAATCCACAAGGGCCGAATCGTTCCTCAGATGAGTCCCGAGCGGCAGGCCGCCACCGCCATCCTGGCGATCGGCGACGACCGCACCGACGAGGACCTCTTCAACGCGCTGCCGCCCGAGGCCATCACGATCCGGGTCGGACCGGGGCCGACGAAGGCGCGATTCCGGATGGACGGCGTGGCCGGCGTGCGCGAGCTTCTGTCCTCGCTGGTGGAGACGGGGGTCGAAGCGGGGACGGGGGGACGGTAGGACCCCGGGCACGACCGGGTCACATCCACTTCTGGACCGTTCATGCGCATCGAGACCCTCGCGGTTCATGCCGGCCACCATCCCGACCTCGCCACCGGCGCGGTGAGCCCGCCGATCCATCTGTCCACCACCTTCGCCCGCGATGCCGACGGCACGCTCCCGCACGGCTTCATCTACGCGCGAAGCGACAACCCCACCCGCAACGAGCTGGAGCGTTCGCTCGCGGCGCTGGAGGGCGGCGAGACCGCCATCGCGTTTGCGTCCGGGATGGCGGCCACGGCCGCGGTGTTCCAGTCGCTGCTCCCGGGCGAGCACGTCATCGCGCCGCAGGACGCCTACTACGGCACCGCCAAGTTGCTGCGTGAAGTGATGGCCGGCTGGGGACTGGCGAGCACGTTCGTGGACATGACCGATCCCCACGCCGTGGCCGACGCCGTCACGCCGCACACCCGGCTCGTCTGGATCGAGACTCCGTCCAACCCGACCCTGGCCGTCACCGACATCGCGCGGATCTCGGCGATCGCGCGCGCGGCGGGCGCGCGCTGCGTCTGCGACAACACCTGGGCCACGCCGCTGCTGCAGCGCCCGCTGGCGCTCGGCTGCGACCTGGTGATGCACTCCACCACCAAGTACCTCGGCGGGCACAGCGACCTCACCGGCGGCGCGCTGGTGTCGCCCGAGGACGATGACTGGGCGGCGCGGCTCCGCACCCTGCAGGCGCTCGGCGGCGGGGTACCCTCCGCATTCGACTGCTGGCTGCTGATGCGGGGAATCCGGAGCCTGGCGTGGCGGATGCGCGGGCACTGCGAGAACGCTGCCGTGGTGGCCGCGTTCCTGGCGGAGCACCCGACGGTCGTAGCGGTGCACTATCCTGGGCTCCCGGGCGACCTGGGCCACGCGGTCGCGGCCCGCCAGATGTCGGGCTTCGGCGGGATGGTATCGGTCCAGGTGTCGGGGGGCGCCGAGTCGGCGCTCGAGGTGGTGCGGAGGGTGAAGCTCTTCACCCGCGCGACCAGTCTCGGCGGCCCCGAGAGCCTGATCGAGCACCGGGCGTCGGTGGAGGGTCCGGAGAGCCGCACGCCGCCCGGTCTGCTGCGGCTCTCGATCGGTCTGGAGCACCCGGACGACCTGGTCGAGGACCTCGACCAGGCGCTCCGGGGTCGGGCTACTGGCCGCTGACCGCGTCCGGCTGGATGCGCCGCAGGGCCCGCTTGGCGCTCGCGGCGATTTCGTCGTTGGTCTCGTCCTCCATCATCTTCTTGAGCCGCGGGACCGCGTCCTTCGCCGCCGGACCGATCTCACCGAGCGCCACCGTGACGGGAAAGCGCACGGTCGGATCGGGGTCGTCCAGCGCGGCGATCAGCGCGGGGACGGCGGACGCGGCAGCGGGTCCCATGCCCGAGATCTCGTACGCCGCGGCGTTGCGGGTCTGCGGCGCGGTGCCCTTGAGATCGGCCACCCACTGGGTCAGCGTGCGCCCGTGCGACACCGGCTCCTTTGACGTCGCGCCCTGGGCCCAGGCGCTCGAGGTCAGGATCAGAGCGGCGGCCGCCAGCGCGCCGAGAATACGATTCGTCATGCCACCTCCAAAAGGTCAATCCCCGGGGCGCGAATGCGCCCCTGACGAAATATACGCGTAGAGACCCTCGAAGACGGCGGCGCCCCGCTCCAGCCGCTCGGCATCCGCCGGGTAGGCGAGCGCAAGGCCCCCGATCAGCGAGGCGATCCCGGGCGCCTCCGCCCGAGCGAACTTCTCATCCTTGCAGTCCACGTCGTGAATGATCTCGCCCAGCGTACGGAGCGCGGGGTCGGTGAGCCCGAAGTGCGCCAGCAGCGTCTCGAAGGTGCAGCGGTCCCCTGCGTGGGTGAACTCGCCCTGGTACATGTCGAACCGGAGCTCGCCGGGCTCGGGCCGGTACCCCTTGGCGGGCACGAACTTGAACCGGGCGGCCGGATCGATGAAGCGGCGGATGAGCCAGGCGCTGCCGATCCGGTCCACCTTGATCCCCGTGCGGGTGACCCAGGTGCCTCCGTGGACCACCGCACCGGCCGAAAGGGACTCGGCCTCCGCCGGCCGCGAGGCCTCGGCCAGCGCCCGGTCGGCCTCCTCCCGGCCCGGCGCGCCGAAGAAGTCGATCCGTTCGGTCTCCTCGAAGCGCCGGCGCAGTCGCGCCAGCTCGTCGTCCGTCGGCTGGCCGGCGTCCGCCAGCGCGCGCGTCTCGCGGGCGATCGCCCCGTAGTCCTTCTCCCGCTCGGCCCGAAACATGGTCTCGACCTCCTCGTCGCTGGTGCCGGCAAGCAGGGACCCGCGGCAGAGCGTGGCCTCCCCGCCTTCCGCCTGGATCTCGCGCAAGAGCCACTCGAAGTCCTCGCGGGTCTCCTCCCGCCGGGGCAGGAGGTAGACCGAGTTCTTGAGGGCGATGGCGCCAATGGCCTGCAGCCGGCGCCGGACCTTGACCCTGAAGTAGTCGGGCTTGGGCGGGATCTGGTGGATGAGCAGGAGCCACTCGGGCTTCCGACGCCTGGGGGCTTGCGCGGATATCGCAGATGAAGCATTCATTGTCACAACTGTATCATTCACTGCGATGCGGCGCAAGGAGGGTGTATGCAACCCCAATTCGACCTGCTGTACGGGTATCTCGCGCTGGCCAAGCGGCCCGGCAACGCGGGGAGCGGACTCGGGGATCGGACGCGGCTGCTCGTCCGCCAGCTCGCGGCCGAGCGGAGCGGGTGCCGCTGGTGCATCGACCGGGCCCGGCACGACTGGCGGACGCAGGGGCTCCCGGTGGATCTTCTTCCCGAGCTCGCCCGTCATGCGACCAGCGTCGAGTTCACCGACAAGGAGCGCGCCGCGCTGGCGCTGGTGGATTCGGTCGCCTGCGCCGCGGTGGGAACCGGTACTGCGGGAGAGACACTACTCCGGGTCCGCCGCCAATATTCCGAGAGCGCCATGGCCGAGCTCGTCGCGTGCCTGGCCGAACACCACCTCATCGCCGACGTCCACTCATGAGCGCACGACGCTTCCTCCTGACCGCTCTCCTCGTCGTCGCCGGGCCCGCCGTCGCCCGGGCGCAGCAGGGCGATATCGCCACGGCATACCGCGCGACGGCGGACAGCCTGATTCGCGGCGCCACATCGGACAGCGCGGCCTACCGGCGCCTGGGCCGGATGGTGGACACCTTCGGCCACCGGCTCAGCGGATCGGCCAGCCTCGAGGCGGCCATCGACTGGGTGCTCGATCTGATGAAGGCCGATGGCCTCGAGCACGTGCGTGGCGAGCCGGTGATGGTGCCGCACTGGGTCCGGGGGGCGGAGTCGGCCGAGCTGGTGAAACCGCGGGCGGCCAAGCTCGCGATGCTGGGCCTCGGCGGCAGCGTGGCCACACCGAAGGCCGGCCTCACCGCGCCGGTCCTGGTCGTGAGCTCGTTCGACGAGCTCCAGAGCCGGGCGGCCGAGGCGAAAGGCAAGATCGTGCTGTTCGACGCGCCGTTCACCGACTACGTCGCGGTCCGGAAGATCCGCACCGACGGCCCCTCCGCCGCGGCGCGGGTCGGCGCGGTGGCGTGCCTCATCCGCTCGGTGGCCTCGGCGTCGATCCGGAGCCCCCACACCGGCGCGACGATCTACGACTCCACGGCGGCCAGGATTCCCGCGGCGGCGCTGAGCGTCGAGGACGCGATGATGCTGCACCGGTTTCAGGATCGCGGTGAGAAGGTGGTGGTGACGCTTCGGATGAGCGCGCGCATGCTGCCCGACGCCCCCTCCCGGAACGTGGTGGCCGAGATCGTAGGACGCGAGAAGCCGGACGAAGTGGTGGTGCTCGGCGGGCACATCGACTCGTGGGACGTGGGGCAGGGCGCGATGGACGACGGCGGCGGCGCGGTCGCCGCGTGGGAGGCCGTGCGCGTGATGCAGCGCCTCGGGCTCCGGCCGCGGCGGACGGTGCGCGTCGTGCTCTGGACCAACGAGGAGAACGGCGGGCGCGGCGGACTGGCGTATCGCGACAGCGTCGCCGACGGGTTGTCCAGGCATGTGCTGGCCATCGAGTCGGACAACGGGGCATTCAACCCGAAGGGCTATGTGCTGGCCGCCTCGGACTCGGCGGCGGCGGTGGTGCAGCAGGTCGCGGCCCTGATGCAGCCGATCAATGCGACGGGCGTCCAGCGCGTCGGCGAGAGCCCGGCGGCCGACATCACGCCGCTGGCGGAGGCCGGCGTCCCGGCGATGGAGCTCGACGTGGACGGGTCGCGCTACTTCTGGTACCACCACAGCGACGGTGACACGCTGGACAAGCTGGACCCGGGCGAGCTGGCGCGCTGCGTGGCGGCGTTGGCAGTCATGGCCTACGTGGTGGCGGACCTGCCGGAGGATCTGCCGCGGGGGGCGACGACGAACTGAGGGCGGGCGGAGCGGGCGGAGAGGACGGAGAGGACGGAGTGGAGCCGCCAGCCGGGAAAGCGCTGTCATCCCGAGCGCCGACGCTGTCATCCCGAGCGGAGCGAGGGATCTTCTCGGGCCGAGTTCGATCCGTTCCCGGGCAAGATCCCTCGCTCCGCTCGGGATGACGGCGTCGGCGCCGGCCCGTCGATACGTCACACCGTCCGCCCCCCTCCCCCCTGACCGCCTGACCGCCCGCCCGTCCGCCCGTTCGTCCCGTTTGCCCGTCCCCTCGAAACCGCCGTCCGCGCCCCTGCGTAGGCCAGAGTACACCTTCCCCGGTCCACCCACATGCTGCTGCCGCTGCTGCTCGCCTTCGGTGACACCGATCCCGCCGCCGTGTACAACGGGCGCGCGGGACGTCTGGACGTGCAGCCGCCCCGGCTCGAAGCGACGCTCACGGTGGACGGCGCCCTCGACGAGCCGGTCTGGACCGAGGCGGCGCTCCTCACCGGCTTCTCTCAGTTCAGCCCAGTAGACGGCGTCGCGGCGGCGGACTCGACCGAAGTGCTGGTGTGGTACTCGGCGACCGCCATCCACTTCGGCGTCCGCGCCTTCGAGGCGCACGGCCAGGTGCATGCGACCCTGGCCGACCGCGACAAGATCGCATCCGACGACAACGTGCAGATCCTGCTGGGCACGTTCGACGACGGGCGCCAGGCGTCGATGTTCGCGGTCAACCCGCTCGGCGTCCAGTCGGACGGCGCGCTGGTGGAGACCGGCTCCACCACCGGCAACGGCTTCAACAACGCGGTCGTCCGGCGCGAGACGGCCGACCTGAGTCCCGACTACGTGTTCGACTCGAAGGGCCGGCTGACCGACTACGGCTACGAGATCGAGGTCCGGATCCCGTTCAAGAGTCTCCGGTTCCAGCCGGCGCGGGAGCAGCGCTGGGGGATCAACATCACCCGCCAGGTGCAGCACTCGGGCGCGGAGGACTCCTGGGCCCCCGCCAAACGGGCGAGCGCGTCGTTCCTGTCGCAGTCGGGGCACCTGGTGGGCCTCACCGAGCTCAGCCGCGGTCTGGTGCTCGAGTTCAACCCATCGGTCACCTCGAAGACCACCGGGGTACCCGGCGCCAACGGCTGGGACTACTCCGGCGGGCGGCCCGAGCTGGGCGGCAGCGTGCGCTGGGGCATCACCAACAACCTCAACCTCAACGCCACCGCCAATCCGGATTTCTCGCAGGTGGAGTCGGACGCGGGACAGTTCCTGTTCGACCCGCGGAACGAGCTGTTTTTCTCCGAGAAGCGGCCGTTCTTCCTCGACGGCATCGAGCAGTTCACCACGCCCAACTCGCTCATCTATACCCGCCGCATCGTGCAGCCGGTGGCGGCGGCCAAGCTCACCGGCAAGGGGTTGGGCACCGACATCGCGCTGCTGTCGGCGGTGGACGACCCGGCGGTATCACCCTCCGGCGAGGACCATCCGATCTACAACCTCCTGCGCCTGCAGCGCGACGTCGGTGCCCAGTCGCGGCTCGGGCTGGTCTACACCGACCGGATCGTCGGGAGCGACTTCAACCGGGTGCTCGGCGCTGACGCGCGGATCCTCTTCGGCGAGCTGTACAGCGTCCAGCTGCAGCTCGCCGGCAGCAGCACCCGCACCGCCGGCGCCACCACGGGGGCGCCGCTCTGGTACGCCCGCTTCGCCCGGAACGGCCGCACCTTCGGCCTGCGCGCCACGGCCAACGCGAGCGATCCCGACTTCCGGGCCCGGAGCGGCTTCTTCCCGCGGCCCGGCCTTTCGCACGCCAACCTCCAGCCGAGGGTCACGCTCTACGGCCGGCCGGGCAGCGTGATCGAGAGCGTCACGGGCGACGTGAACCTGGACGGGCTTTACCGCTACGACCAGTTCTTCACCGGGGCGGGCATGCAGGAAGAGAAGATGCACTTCAACGGCAACGTGCGGCTCAAGGGTGGCTGGACCGCAGGCGCCTCCGTGCTGGTCGAGGCGTTCGGCTATCCGTCGGAGATCTACCAGGGCTACCGGGTCGAGCTGCCGCGCACGGACGGACCCGGAGTGGATACGGTGCCATTCGTGGGCGGACCCAAGATTCCCAACCGGGACTACGTGCTGCAGCTGGAGACGCCGGAGTTCGCGCAGTTCTCCGGCAACCTGTTCGTGCTCTGGGGACACGACGAGAACTTCCTGGAGTGGGCCACGGCCGACCTGACCTTGTTCAACGCCGGCGTGGACTGGCGGCCGACGGACAAGCTGCGGCTCAACGGAACGTACCAGCTGCAGCGCGTGGGGCGGCGGACCGACGGCAGCACGGTCAACATCCAGCACATCCCCCGGCTCAAGGTGGAGTACCAGGTATCCCGCCCGATCTTCCTCCGCGTCGTCGGCGAGTACGCCAGCGAGCGGCAGGACGCCCTGCGGGATCACACCCGTACCGAGGCGCCACTCCTCGTCTTCGACCCCGAGATGGGCGACTTCGTCCGGGCGACGCCGTTCCACCACAAGTCGTTCCGGGGCGACCTGCTGTTCTCGTACCAGCCCAATCCGGGCACGGTCCTGTTCGCCGGGTACGGGAGCACGCTTCGGGACCCGGTGGACCCCGAGGACCCGGCCCGGACCGGGCTGCGCCGGTCGGACGATGGGTTCTTCCTCAAGATGAGCTATCTGTTTCGGATGTAGTGCTCGGCGGCGACGTGGGCATGCTGCCGCAGCGGCGCAGGCGAGGTGAACCCTTCGGTCGCTGCAGTGCGCTTCGATGGTTGGGATGGCGCAGGGACCTTGGGGCGCACTGACGCTTCCTGCGGGCTCGCCTCGCCTGCGCCGCTGCTCTGCTCCATGAAGTTGGATCAGCCGGTGGCTCGCCCACGCCTCTGTCTGCCCCGCGTCCGTTCTCGCGAGTCTCCGGGTAGTGCCGCTCCACCCATCTGGTCCGCCCGCTAGATTCCCGGCATGCGAACATTCTCCTCGAATGTGCTGCGGCTGTTCGGCCGGGCGCTGAGGCTCAGGTGTCCCCACTGCGGCAAGGGGGCGCTGTTCGAGTCGTGGTTTCGGATGCGCGCGCAGTGTCCGGTCTGCCGGTTCAGGTTCGAGCGCGGCGAGGAGGGCTACCAGGTCGGGTCGTACATGTTCAACATGATCGCCTCGGAGCTGGTGTTCGCCGTCGCCTTCGTGGGGCTCATCGTGCTGACCTGGCCCTCGCCGCCCTGGAGGCTGCTCGAGTTCGGGGGCATCGCGCTGATGATCGTCGCCCCGTTCGCGTTCTTTCCGTTTTCGAAGGCGCTCTTCCTGGCGTTCGACCTGCTCTTCCGGCCCACCGCCGAGGAAGACCTGGCTCCGCCGGACGCCGGCGTCGCCCCCCGGCCGTAGATGGAGCTCGCGCTGCCGGTCGGGCGGATCCGGAGCTGGCGCGCAAACGACGAGCGCGCGCTGGCCAAGCATGCCGACAACCGGAAGATCTGGCTCAACGTCCGCGACCGGTTTCCGCACCCCTATACGCTCGCCGATGCCGAGAACTGGCTGGCGAAGGCGACCACCGCCGAGCCCGAGACCCAGTTCGCGATCGAGCAGGATGGCGAGGCGGCCGGCGGCATCGGTCTCTTCCTGCAGCAGGACGTGGAGCGATTCTCCGCCGAGATCGGCTACTGGCTGGGCGAGGCCCACTGGGGACGGGGGCTGGCGACCGCGGCGGTGCGCGAGTTCACCGAGTTCGCGTTCGGACAGTTCGAGCTCTGCCGCATCTATGCCAATGTGTTCGCCTGGAACACGGGGTCGGTCCGCGTGCTGGAGAAGGCGGGCTACCAGTTCGAAGGCCGCATGCGCAGCGCGGCCGTGAAGGACGGGCAGGTGGTGGACAACCTGCTCTACGCCACGGTCCGCGACTTTCGGCCGCGCGCGTCATCCTGAGCGGAGCGAAGGATCGGCTCGGGCAGGGGAGTGAGGGTCGGAGCTCTCTCGTACCACCAATCCGATCCTTCGCTCCGCCCAGGATGACGCGCCGAACCGCTCAGGATGACGCGCTGAACTCCCCGGCGCTGGGCCCCCAGCCCCGGCCTCGGCAGGCCCGGCCGTGCAACTCTTTCCCTTTGCCCCGTCGCCCGCCTTGCCGGGGCATGCGCTTTGCCCCATCGTCACGGTCTCTCCCCTCACGTGAGGTCTCCATGAATCGAGCGCTCTACGCCGCGGGGTGGGGGTATGTGGCGCTGTGCGGCTGGGTCCTGCTTCGGGGCGGCGGGCACCTGTCATCTGGCGGTGAGCCCTCCTCCCCGGCCGCGCCGTTCCGCGGGGCAGCGGGGCAGTGGTTCGCCCAGGTCAAGCCATTCTGCAACGCCGTCGAAGTCGAGGTTCGCCAGCAGCAGCTCCCCGCGCCCGCGGGGGTGGAGGGCGCGGGGTACAGCGCGGCCTGCTACGCGCTCGCGGGCAAGATCGACCGGGCGCGGGAGGTGATCGACCACCTCGGTACCGGCGACCGGTCCGCCGCGGCCGGCATCGTGTTCGACATCGGGCATCCGGTGGCCGACGCGGGCGACGACCAGTCGGCCGGGCCGATCATGCGCCTGGTCGTGAGCTACCAGCCCGACAACTACATGGCGCTCTATCACGCCGGGATGTCGGAGTACATCCTCGGCCAGATGGACCTGGCGCGGACGCACCTGCACCAGTTTCTCGAGCTCTATCGCAACGAGGACGGCTGGCGCGGCAACGCACGCGACGTGCTGCGCCGGCTCGACGCCGCCCCGGCCCCGGCTCCCTCGCCGTGAACGGGCAGGGCTACCTCGCTCCCGGTACGGTGCTCCGGAGCCGCTACGAGGTCGTCCGCGAGATCGGCCGGGGCGGCTATTCCGTGGTCTACCTCGCCCGCGACCGCGAGCTCGATGCGGAGGTCGCGCTCAAGCTGCTGGTGCCGCCGCCCGCCGCCGCGCTGGTGGCGCGCGAGCGGATGCGGCGTGAAGTGCAGGCGGTCCGCGGGCTCTCCCACGCCAACATCGTCGCAGTCTTCGATTTCCTCGAGGACGGCCCGTGGAGCTTCATCGTCATGGAGTATGTCCGCGGGCCCGACCTGCAGGTGCGGGTGGCGAGCCGCGGCCGGCTTGACGCCGAGTCGGCCGTTCGCCTCGGTCGTGACGTGGCCGCGGCCCTCTCGGCGGCCCACCGCCACGGCATCCTGCATCGGGACGTCAAGCCGCAGAACATCCTGCTCGACCAGGACGGCCGGGCCCGGCTCACCGATTTCGGCTCGGCCAAGCTCGACGGGCAGCTCGGTGTGACCGGCAGCGGCACGCTGGCCGGCACCCTGGCCTACACCGCGCCCGAGGTGCTCGCGGGCCGGCGCGGCGACGCGCGCGCCGACGTGTACGCGCTGGGCCTCACGCTGTATTACGCGCTCACTGGCGACCTGCCCGAGCGCCCATCGCCTCACCTGCCGCCGACCGCATCTCCCATCGGATTCCGGCCGGTGCCAGCGGCCCCAGCGCTCCCGGCCTGGCTCGACGACGTGGTGGCGCACGCGACGGCCGCCGCGCCCGAGCAACGGTTTCCGACCGCGGCCGCGCTGGACGAAGCGCTCGCGCGGCCGGGCGCCGCGGCAATGCCGGCGGACGGCGGGAACCCCTGTCTCCTGTGCGCCGGCCCGGACCCGCTGGCGCTCGGGCTCTGCCCCGCGTGCGGCGGATCGGCCGACGTGGGCGACACGCTGGTGTTCCTCCGCCGGGAGCCGGGCGCCTCGGCGCGGCGGGCGACGGCGCTCCGGTTGGAGGCGGTCCTCCCCGGCATCGGCCGGGACGCGGCGCTGGCCGCGGCCGGCGGCGAGCGCCCGCTGTTCCGGGTGTCACGGGCAGGGATGCCGCGGCTGGTGGAGGAGCTCGAGCGCCGGGCGCTGGGCACGCGCCCGGTGGCGCTCGGACGCGCGCCGCTCCCGGGCAAGGCGTGGGTGCTGGCGGGCGCGGCGGTGACGGCGGGCCTCATGGCGGGCACGGCCGTGCTGCCGATGCTGCTGTTCACCAGTCCGGTGGTGGGCACGCTCATCCTGCTCGGCGCCCGGCGGGATGCCCGCACGCCGCTGGTGGCTCCGCCCGCGCGCGCATCCGCGCTGCCACCGGCACTCGAGCGCACGGTGGTGGAGGCGTTGGTCACGCTGCCGGCCGGCACCGCCCGGAGCCTGCTCGCCGACCTCGTGCGCGGGAGCGGGGCGCTGTTCGCCACGATCGCGAGAGACGGCGATCCGCGCGGGCTGGCGGCGGCGCTGACCGAGCTGATCACGGCCGCGGGTCGGGCGGCGCGGGACCTGGCCGATCTCGACGCCGACCTGTCGCGGTTCGAGCGGCAGCGCGAGCAGTTCGTCGCCGGACCCGCGGAGCGGCTCGACGCCCTCTCCCGCTGCGAGCGCACGCGCGACAGTCTCGTCCAGCGGCTGCTCGAGGCGATGACCGCGGTGGCGCGGCTCCGAACGCAACAGGCCGAGCTCGCGGGCGAGAGCGATACGACGCTCGGCGAGCTGACCCGCGAGCTGGAAGCCGAGGCCGCGGCGCAGGCGGCGGCGGCGCGTGAGCTGGATGAGTTGCTGCGACCGGCATGAGTGCGGTCGGGGTCCATGGCTTCGGCCGGGGACGGCACTCCCTTCGGTCGCTGCAGGGCGCTTCGAAGGGGGAAATTGCGCAGTGAATTAAAGGCGCCCTGACGCTCCCTGCGGGAGCGCCGTCCCCGCCTGCGCCCGACGCTCCGATGCCTGACCTTGAAGCGCCGCCTCCCAGGACCTCTGTCGTCGAATCGCTACAGCACAGGCCCTCGCGGACCACGCGCAACCCGCTGCACGAGACTCGTCGCCGCACGCAAACGCGCCCGCCACGTGTGCTTGCGCTCTCCGTTTCAAGCGGCAGCGACCTGTTCCCCCCGGCCCGCCATTGGCGTACGACTTGCCCTCTCGGCTCCCGATTCCGCGATCATCCGATGGTTCCGAGCCCACTCCTCCGGAGCGGCCGATAGCCATGCGCGTGCTCCTGCTCAACTACGAGTATCCGCCCTGCGGCAGCGGGGCCGGCATCGCGACTGCGGCGCTCGCCGAGGGCCTCGCGTCGCGCGGCGTGTCGGTGGACGTCGTGGCGGGGGGCGAGCGGGCCTCGTCGGATCCCCGGCTGCTCTGGGACGGCGACGCGGACGAAGAGGGGCTGCTGACGGTGCATCGGGTGCCCAGCCGGCGCCGGGCGGCGCACGAGGCGGGAGTGCGCGGCGCCGTGGGCTACCTCGCGGCCGCCACGCCGCTCGTCCGGCGACTGCTCGCCGAGGAGAAGTACGACGTCGTGCACTTCGTATTTTCGCTGCCCACCGCCGCGATGCTGCCGCTGCTCGACCTTCGCGAGACACCGGTGGTCGTCTCCCTGCACGGCTCCGACGTCCCCGGCTACGACGCGGCCCTTCTCGGCGTGCAGCGCGCGCACCGGCTGCTGCACCCGCTCACCAGCTGGATCTGGCGCCGCGCGGACCGCGTCATCGTACCCTCGGAGAGTCTGGGCCGGCAGGCAGGGCGGACGGCGCCAGGCCTGCGCTACTCGGTGGTACAGGGCGGGGTCGATCTCGGACGGTTCAGGCCGCGGATGGCGCTGCGCCGGATCCCGGACGGCGTGGTGCGCTGTCTGGCCGTCGCCCGGCTGGTCGAACGGAACGGCCTGGACGACCTCATCGATGCGGTCGGGCTTCTGGAACGGGGCCGCTATCAGCTCGAGATCGCCGGCAGCGGGCCCTACGAGGCGGCGCTGCGCGCGCGGGTGCGCCGGCTCGGGCTCGAGAGCCACGTGCGGTTCACGGGCTGGCTCGATCAGGCCGAGGTGGCGCGGCGGCATCGCGCGGCCGATCTGTTCACGCTGGCCCCGCGGGTCGAGTCCTTCGGGAATGCGTTCCTGGAGGCACTTGCCTCCGGGCTTCCGATCGTGGGGAGCACGGCCGGGGGCATTCCCGAGCTGATCGAGCACGAGCGGCATGGGCTGCTCGTGCCGCCCGGGCGCCCGCGGGAGCTGGCCCACGCCATCAGCTACCTGGCGGCCGACCCGCGGCTTCGCCAGGAGATCGGCCGGCGGAGCCGGGCCGACGCGGAGCGCACCCACTCATGGGATCGGATGACGACGCGACACCTCGCGCTCTACAACGGCGTCCGGCGCCACGTGCTCGCCCGCCGGCCACTGGCGGAGCTGCCCCAGAGCAGCTGGTGAGGCCGCCGGTCCCCGGCCCCTCTCAGCCGCGGATAGAGTCGTCCGGCCCCCCGGCGGCCCAGCTTTCGGCAACGGCAGGAGTACGCCGTCGCCCATTCGCGCTACCCGGCTGCCGGCCTCACTGCCTCCGAGCTTCCTCCGACATCGATCCGGCGCACCATCCCCCGGGGGGCTCGTCCCACGGGCAGCTATACGCGTGGGGAGTCGGGGCCATAGCTGCCCCGACACGCGGCGGCCCGGGTACAGCCGGTGCGGCGTCGCACCCCGAGCGCCTCAGGGAAGGGCATGCCCGCGCCAGGGCGGGCCCCCCCGACCCGATGGATGCCCGGAGTGCCGCGCGAGGTTGACACCCCGGGCGCACAGCCCGTAAATATCAGGCAACTCGACCGAGAGCATTTCGTGATGCCACTGGAGCGCCCGACCGCGTCCATGCCCTGCTGTTGCCGCCACCGCGCCGCCGAGGCGCTGGGGTAGCTGCGGTCGCGCGCGAGCTCAGGACATCATCGAGTCCGACCGGCCGCACTCCCGCGTGGAAGTTGCGGCCGGTCCTGTTTTGAATGACCGAAGGTCTCGTCAACGTGTAAGGAGGCAGAGATGGGCACGGCACAGGCGGTCCCGGCGGCGACGCCGATCGAGCAACGGGGATACGCCCACCCGGAGGTGCTGGTCTCGACCGAGTGGGTGGCGCAACACCTCACCGATCCGAAGGTGCGGCTGGTCGAGAGCAACGAGGACATCCTGCTCTACGACACGGGGCATATCCCGGGCGCGGTGAAAATCGACTGGACCACGGACCTCAACGACCAGACCATCCGCGACTATGTGGATCGGGGCCGGCTGCAGGCGCTGCTCCGGTCGAAGGGAATCAACAGCGACACCACGATCGTCTTCTACGGCGACAAGAACAACTGGTGGGCCACGTACGCGCTGTGGGTGCTGCAGCTGTTCGGCGTCACCAACGTGAAGATCCTGGACGGGGGGCGGCTCCGCTGGGTGGACGAGGGGCGGAAGCTCTCCACCGAGGCGACCGGCTACCCGGCGGGCAACATCACGATCGGCGAGCGCAACGACGCCCGGATCCGCGCTTTCCGTGACGACGTGCTGAAGCACCTCGACAAAAAGGGCCAGCTGGTGGACGTGCGGAGCCCCGAGGAGTTCCGGGGTGAGAAGACCCACATGCCCGAGTATCCCCAGGAGGGCTGCCTCCGCGGCGGGCACATTCCGGGCGCCAAGAGCATCCCGTGGGGCAAGGCGATCGACGCCGAGACCCATACGTTCAAGTCGGCGGCCGACCTCCGGAAGCTGTACGAGCAGGAGAACGGCCTGAAGCAGGATCAGGAGACCATCGCCTACTGCCGGATCGGCGAGCGGTCGTCACACACCTGGTTCGCGCTCACCTACCTGCTGGGTTACGACAAAGTGCGGAACTACGACGGATCGTGGACGGAGTGGGGAAACGCGGTGCGGCTGCCGGTGGAAAAGCCGTAGGCAGTCGTTACCCAGGCGCGGAACTCGCGCGCAACTCAATGCACGTCGCCGGCCCCCGCGAACACGCGGGGGCCGGTTTCGTTTCCGGCCTGTTCGTGGAGTCTGAGCCTCGGATCGCTGTGGTTGCGTTCCCGCAGGGCGCGGCGACGTCGCCGGCCGCATCAACAATTGCGCTTGTCGCCGCAGCACTTAACACTCCCGTCGCATTCTGGCCCACCGCCTGCATTCTCACCACCGCTCACGTCCATAGCCATGCAAGCGCCTGCGGTCCGTCCAGGGCCGCGCGTTTGGCGTCGTCCGCTTTGCCCGATCGCCCGGGGAGCTTCCGCGCGTCCACAGGAGGAGTGTGCCCATGTTCCGCGTCTCTGCTGCAGCGCTGCTGGTGATCGCGTCGGTCGCGTCGGTGGGCTGCGCCGACAACGTGTTGAAGGAGCGTCCGGTGGCCCGGGCGACGCGGACGGCCGGCATGAAGCCGACGTTCTCGGCGGCCGGCAGCGCCAAGGGCGAATCGAGCGTGTGCGGGGCGTACCGGCGGCAGCTGCGGGTGGTGCAGCTCCGGCAGATGACGCAGACCGGGAAGGCGCGCGCCGACGAGCTCAAGGCGAAAGAGCTGTCGCTGAACGCCGTGATCGCCGACGCCTGCGAATAGTCCCCTCCACCCACGCCGAGATCTCCTATGTTCCGGACCCTGTCCTCGCGGCTGGCCGCGCTCGTCTCCCTGGCCGCGCTCACGCTGAGCCCTTCCCTGCTGCAGGCGCAGAAGGCGCTGGTCTACTGCCCCGTCGGCATCGACGCGGCCGGCTGCAATGCGGTCGTGGCCGCTCTGGCGGCCGATGCCGCGCGCTTCCCGGGCGGTGCCGACGCGGGCTATGACGGCACGCAGGGGACGGTGGATCTCGCGAGCGTGGACCTGTCGGGGTACGCCGTGTTCGTCGTGCCGTCGCTGGCGGATGGGGCCGGCGTGCAGCCCTACGCGCTGCTCCGGAACTCGACCATCGCGGGACGGATTCAGGCGGCGTTCATGGG
>CAVQGA010000024.1:0-57301 GCA_963711915.1 uncultured Gemmatimonadales bacterium | reverse complement strand
ACCGCGCCGGCCATCGCCCCCAGCAGGTTCATTCCCAACGCGGACGAGGCTTCGGCCGATCGCGACAGGACCGCGCTGAATACGATCCCCGAAAACAGCAGCGGACACGTCGAGCAGGACGACCGCCGTCCACCGACCGGCCGTCGTCGGGGCGATCCCGCCGGCCCGGACGAAGAGCAGCCCGAGGCTGAGACTCGCGAGCAGCATCAGCCAGGGAATCCAAGCCCGTCGAACTGCCAGAAAGCCGGCGATCCAGTTCCCGATCCAGGCCATGATGAGGATGGCGCCGATGACGACCCCGACGACCTGCCAGGTGTTTCCGAATGCCAGCCCCAGCTCCGTGATGCCCTTGGTCTCGACCAGCATGAAGCCGGCGCCCCAGGAAGAAGAACGGCAGGTCGGCCGTGCGAGGCCGTCCCCCGACAAACTGGGTGTAGAGCAGGAGGGAAAGCCCGAGGATCAAGCCCGCCCACCACAGGTAGGAGCGCGGATACACTCGCTGCGGCATATAGAAGAACGGCCAGTCGTCGGGCGAGACGTCGGCCTTGATGGCAGGGTCGGCGAAGCGGGTGCCTTGCTGCTCGAAGCTGGTCCCGGCAAGCACCGCCGGGTCGATGCGCAGATCGCCCTCCTTCGACTGAGCGAATATCACCGCGGTCTCGTACTTCGCATAGATGGTCACCGGCGGGCGGCCACCGAACGCCGCCTGCATCATCAAATAGAGCTTGCGACCGATCTCATCCGACATGACCGCAAAGGAGAGACTCATGACGCCACCGGGCGCAAGCCGGGCGCGGGCCTCGCGCAACCCCTCGATCGTGTATACGTACGAATCCAGGCGGACGCCCGAAGCGTGGCTCAGGAGCGTGTGCGAATCGGGCGCCGCCGTAGACGATGAGGTCGTAGGTGTCGCGACTCGAGCGGAGGAAGGTTCTGGCATCGTTAACGATTGTCGTGACGCGTGGGTCGGCATAGGGATGTTCCGGATGGTACATCACCCCGAGCCGCAGGATGGCTGGATCGATCTCGATCGCGTCCACGTGGGGTGCACCCGTGCGCAGGGCTGCCGCTACGTCGTTGCCGGTTCCCGCACCGACGATCGCGACGCGCTTCGCGGCCGGGCGAAGCCGGTACGGCATTTCATAGTAGGCGGCAACCGCATGGCGCTCCGGGAAGGCGTCCTGAGCCTGGGGCGACAGGTCATGGACGTGCTGGTAGTAGAGCCCCGCCGCGCGGATGAGCGCCAAGCCGCGCTCCGCCGGCCCCCGCTCGAGGAGCTGGTTCGGCGAATCGGTCTCGTTCCCACCCCCGGCTCGACCGGCCACGCTAGCGCGCACAGAAGCAGCACGATGGAGGGGAGTCCGACCACCACCGCGCGCCGACCGAGGGGCTGCAGCCAGACGAGGGGGAGCGAGGCCAGAGCGAACCAGATGATCGGTGGCGTCCACAGGAAGCTGGTCAGGAACATCAGGGCGACTCCGGCCAAGCTCCCCGCGAGGTTCCACCCGTAGGCGGTGAGCCGAGGCAGCCGGTCAAGGAGTCGGCCGCAGATCTGTCCGATCGGAATGAACGCCAACGCTGTCGCGAGCAGCACCTGCGTCAGGAGGCCATACAACGCCACATACTGAGGAACTCCTCTGACGACGCCCGGCCCCATGTTGAGCTGTTCGACGAACGGGGTCGCGCGCAGGCTCAGGATCCAGGCACCGGGCACAGCGTGGCGAAGCATGAGCAGGTATGCGACCTCGAATGCGAGCAGTGGCAGTACCGCGACTGCAGGAATGCGCGGTTGTCGCGCCAGTGCATAGCCGAGACCGAGGCCCAGAAAGCATCCGAGCAGGCTGAAATTCTTGTAGAAGGCGAACACTTCCCATTCCGTGCCGTGCCATCGGATGATCGCCAGCTCGAGGAAGAGGCTCGCTCCGGCCGAAACGACGATGGCGAGCGGGATACGCGACCCGGGCAACTCGTCCAGAAATCGCGCCTGGGCCTCGCCCAAGGTCTCGAGTACCCCGCTGAGCCTTCCGATCCTCGCACCGATCCAGAGTGCGACAGCCAGTGACAGCAAGGCCAGCGCCCCCATTGGAACCCAGAACGCAGCAACCATTGTCCCGCCTCCAAGAATCCAGGTGGAGGCAGCGGCGACGAAGGGCAGCACGAGAGCGAGCGCGAGTGATGTCGCACGAAGCGGATGAACGCCGGTATCACAAGATCAATCCTGGGTGAAACGGGACGGTCAGAACCAGCTGAGGCGGCCTGAGCGCGTCCGCTTGCCTGAACGACTGCGGAGGCGCGATCTCGCCTCGGCTAGTTGGGCGTTAGAGGGGAAGCGACGGAAAGGTGATCGGGGTTGCGCTCGAGGTAAAGGGGCCGTCAGTCGGCCTGAGTCTGATTTGAACGAAGACGATTCGCATAGCGGCCGAAGCGCATCCCGAGAGCTCCAGTCCGCCCCACGGCATGGTGTTCCAACGCATGTCGACCTTTTTGCCCCGAGGGGAGCGCGGTACCCCTTTGCCTGCACCAGGCTAGGTGTCGTCGGAACGGTATTATGGGCCCTCGGCTGGAGCATCGAACTCGGCGCCTGGCCGAGGCAGGCCCTAGGGCCACATGGTCCAGCCGTCCCGGCGGGTGGCCCGGATCGCCAGCGCGCCGGTAGCCCAAAGCCCGGCCAGCAGCCACACGATCCAGTACGCGCGGGCCAGGCACTCCGGGCGCCGACAACCGCGATGGGGACCGCGGACAGCCGCCCGCGGCCCTCCGGGAAGAAAGGCCGACGCGTGCTGGCTCCGTTCCTGATTCCATACCAGCTCGAACGCCGTGGGATGCAACGGGTGGGTCAGAAGAATGGCGGGCTTCCCCCAGGAAAATGGGGTCATCGATGGTGTAGGGTTTTGTGACGAATAGTAGGGGCGCGAGGACAGCCAATGCCATGGCGGGTTACACGGCCTTAAGACTGGTCCCGGCCCATTCTCTCCGTGAGCCAGCGCCCATGGGTCATTCGCAGGTCAACACCGCCACACTACGGCCACATACTCCACGAAGGCCTCTCAGCGGGCAGGCGTTGGACCGGTACAGCGTCGGCCGGCGTGGCCGTCGGGGATGCCACTCCCGCCAGGTCGAGACTGGTACAGGCGCCACCGCGGCGGAGTCGGTGACCGCTCCGCCACCTTCCAAACGACGATCGTCGCCAGGATCGCCACCTCGCCGTCGAGTGCGTAGTGCCATCCCAGCATCACCGAGGCCACGAAGGTCAACCCCACGTATACCCAGGCGAGCACGCCCAGCCATCGATTCCGCTCGGACACCGCCAGCGCGGCCAATGCCGCGCCGGCCACATGCAGGCTCGGAAACGCAGAAATGCCGCTTCCCAGCGTCACGACGCCCCGCACCTGCGCTTCCCACAGGTAGTGCTGGGCCTCGAGCGCAGCTAGCGGCGAGATCCCGTCGGCCGCCGTGAGGCGGGCGAACAACCGGTCGAATCGGTGCGTCCCGGTCACCAGATGCTCGTACCAGGGACCGGCGGACGAGAACGCGGTGGCCATGAGCACGCCCAGCCCGATCCAGGTCAGCGCGAACGCCAGCAGGAATCGCTTGGCCCGCTCGAGATCAGTCTGCCACGTCTGCCAGAGGATCAGGCCGAACAGGACGAATCCCCAGGTCTCGTACACCGCGTCGAGCGCGATGATGGCCCGGGGCGCGCCGAAGACCGGGGCCAGGAGCGCGTCCACCTGCCCGCCGTGCAGGCGCGCGCCGAGGGACCAGAGGGCCGGGTCCCACGTGAACGGGTGCACCATCGGGATGGCGGTCTTCCACGAGGCGAACGCCCAGAAGAACGCGCTGAGCGTAACGCTGAGCAGGAAGTAGCGCAGCGGCCGCTCGGTCAGCCACCCGTTCGACCACAGCCGCGCCAGCGTGCCTCGCCAGGTCCGCGCCCGGAGCCGGGAGACGCCGGCGGCGACCAGCAGCGGGGCCAGGCCGCCGATCAGGAGCGCCTGGAGCATCGGCGTGGCCCGGGAAAAATCTCGAGACCCCGGCAACGCGCCCCATACGGCGAGCACGACGGGCACCCAGAGCAGCACGATCGCCGGCAGCGCGTGCTTGAGCTGGCGCACCGTGGCGGGAACGCGGGTGGTGATCCCGAGCCGGCGGTCCAGCGAGCGGAGCTGCCCCGGCCCGGAGCCGCGCGGCCGGTCCCGCGTCACCGCGGATCCTCCGACCTGACCGGATGCGATCCCGCCGCCTCGCCCTGAGTGGTCATGGACCTTCGCTGAGACAAGGAAATAGCCCGCGGGAGATGGCCGCGGGCCCGCGCGTCGAGAGAGGACGCGTCGGCTGAAAGCTGCAGCAGTCACAACATTACAACGGCGGCGTCAGGATGGAAACGGAGTGGGTGAGGCGGAGGGCGCCTAGGGCCACATCGTCCACGCGTCCCGGCGGGTGGCCCGGACGACGGCGACCTCGGGTAAGGAGGCGTCATACGCATGCCCGCGCCACGAGGCGATGCGCTGGGCCACGTCGGGGGGAGCGAGGGCGATGGGCGCCGTCAGCCAGCCGGCCGCCGTCCAGCAGGCGGCGGCCCCGAGCAACGCGACGTACCCGTCCAGCGAGTAGTGCCAGCCCAGCATGATGGACGCGACCGCGATCAGCGTCATGTACACCCAGGCCAGCGCGCCGAGGCCGCGATTGCGCTCGGACAATGCCAGCGCGGTGAGGGTGGCGCCGGCGACGTGCAGGCTCGGGAACGCCGAGATCCCTCCGCCCTGGAGGACGATGCCGCGCATGTAGGCGATCCAGAGATACTGCTGCGCCGGGATCACGGTGAGCGGGGAGAGCGCGTTGGCCAGCTCGAGCCGGGCGAAGAGTTGATCGTACCGGTGGGTGCCGGTGAGCAGCCGGGCGTAGCACGGCCCGGCCGACGAGAACAGGGTCGCCATGAAGATGCCCAGCACGATCCAGATGAGCGCGAACGCCAGCAGGAAGCGCTTGGCCCTGGCCAGGTCGCGCTGCCAGATCTGCCACATGAGCAGGCCGAACAGCACGAACCACCAGGTCTCGTACAGGCGATCCAGCGCCACGATCGTCCGGGGGCCGCCGAAGATCGGGGCCAGCAGGATGTCGGGCTGGCCGCCGTGGATCAGGGCGCCGAGGGACCAGAGCCGCTCGTCCCAGGAGAACGGGTGCACCAGCGGGATGGCCGACTTCCAGCGCGCGAAGGCCCAGAAGAAGGCGGACAGGCTCGCGCTCATGAGCACGTGGCGGATGGGGCGCTCGGTGAGCCAGCCCTCCGCCCAGAGGAGCCGTCCCATTCCCTCCAGCGTGCGGGCGCGAAGCCGCGCGATCCCGGCCGCCACCACCATGGGCACCAGGCCGCAGATCAGCATGAACCGGAACATCGGCACGCCGCGGTCGAACTCGGTTCCGCCCGGGAGGCGGGCCCAGATGGCGATCACCACGGGCACCCAGAGCAGCGCCACCGCCGGCAGCAGGTGCGCGAGCTGGCGAACCGTTGCCGGCGTCCGGAGCTCGACCCGGAGCCGCCGGGCCAGGCCGTCCGGCAGGATCCCGGCGCTCATGGCGAGCCAATCCGGCCCGTGGGGCCGTTCCGCCACGACCGCGGCAGCCGCGCATCAGCCCGTGCCATCCGCCCGGATGAGCCCTGACGAGTCATCGATCTTCGCCGTTGACAAGGAAATAGCCCGCCGGTTGGGACCGAGGGGCGTAGCTTGCCGCAAACGTCTGTGCGGGGACCGACGGGTACTACAATCAAGTTCCGTTCCGGGTTGGCGGCAGGTCTTCATCCGGCACTCCCCGGCGCTTACGCTTCAGCTCCGCTGAACCGCGCACAACAGCACACCGGGTGGCCTCGGGATGGACACGGAACGCGACTGCACGGTCTCGATGCTGGGCGCCAACCTGCTGGTCCTGGTCTCGGCCGGGCCACTGGTCGCCGCGCTCGCCCTGGCCTTCGCCGCCCGATGGGGAATGCCCGCGCTCGCGGGCGGCGTGTACCGGCTGCTCGACCCCGTCGTCTTCCTCCTCACCGTGCCCGCCGGCATCGTGGTCCACGAGCTGATCCACGCCGTCACCTGGTCGGCCTTCGCCCGCCGGCCGCTCGGCTCGATCCGGTTCGGCATCCAGTGGCGGAGCCTCGCGCCCTACGCCCATCCGCGCGAGCCGATGCCGGTGGGCCCCTACCGCGCCGGCGCGGTGATGCCCGCCCTGCTCATGGGCCTCCTGCCGGGCGCGGCCGCCATCGCGACCGGGGCGCCGCTACTCATGGCGTGGAGCCTGGTGTTCACCCTGGCCGCCGGCGGCGACCTGGTCGTCCTCTGGCTTCTCCGCGGGGTCGAGGGGGGCCGTCTGGTCGAGGACCACCCTAGCCGGGCGGGGTGCCGGGTGCTCGCGGCCGACCCCCTAGCCCGTTCCGGCGGCGGCACATAGCTTGGTGGGTCGTCGTTCGGCGATTCCGGCAGGCGTCCCCGCGGTACCGACTCATTCAACGGGTGGAGGCGTATGCCGTCGAGGCGCCGCAGCCGGCTTGCGAGCGAGTCGGGCCAGGGCATCATCGAATACACCCTCGTCCTGGCCCTCGCGTCCCTTGGAATGGTGCTCGCGCTCCTGATCCTGCAGGACGGCATGGGTGGCACCATGCTCGGCTCCAGCCACCGGATCGACGCCGCGGGCGCGGGCGGCGCCCCGGTCGAGCTGGTTCCCGCCGAGCCCGCCGACGCGGGCGCGGGGACCTCGCGGCCGGCGGGGCCGGCCGAGGAAGGACACTACGGCAGAGCCCACGGCACCGGGACGGGCGGGGACGGGCGGGCGGGGGTTGGCGGCAATTAGCGGGCGGCGGCGATGTGGCGCATCATTCCGGCGATGGTGGTCGTAGGGCTCCTGATCCACTACGACGCGACCCACGCACTGTCGAAGCCCGCGCGCCTGGCTCTGTTCACCATCTGCGCTCTGCTGGCCTTGCTTTGCGTTTTCGCAGTCATACGTGCGCCGTGACTGAAGCGCACGCCCCGCCCGTGATCGCGCCCCACCGCTGCCCCACGTGACGACCATGCCCGGGTGCGATTACCGGGGCCCCTTCGGTCATCCTGGGCGCGAAGCTTCGGTTCGGGCGTTCAACCGCGCGTCGCACATGAGGCAGCGCGGCAGGAACCCGGGGCCGCGAACCCTCCACTCGGGAGGGATCTGACGGCCCCTCGGGCAATCGGGATATATGTGGTAGACGGCGTCGGTCCTGCCGTGGTAGGTCTCTTCCGGTGCCTCCATGCCCCCACCTTTCGTCGAAAGGTTCAAGGGCAGGAAGGCAACTCCCATGCCGAGCTCTCAGGCCTGACGCGGGGTGGCGAACCCGCGTGATCCTCGGTGAGCCGCGCTCAACCGGAAGGCCGAAGTGCGGCGCCACCGCCCGATGTCCATCGGGCCGCGTGATTGTCCACGCTCGAGGACAGGCCCGGACCCAGCGGTGCCGTGCGAAGACACTCAGGTGAAGCGGGCGATGCGCCAGGGGTACGGTAGCGTACGCGCGCGCCGAGGCCGAGCCCGGACGCCTGTCGACGCCACGCGGGTCTACTCGCCGTCCGGGAGCTGGGACCGGGCGACGAACGCCTCCCCCCTGCCCGCCCGCTCCAGCGATTCCTCGGCCGAATTCAGCACCGCGCGCTCCAGCTTGTAGTACAGGTCCCACGCCTCGTTGGCGATCGACTCGATGCCGGGCTCCGCCCGGAGAGCGTCTTCCGTCGCGCGGCTCGCGTACAGGCTGGCCGCGATAGCGATCACCACATCATTTCTGTCGGTCACGATTCGTCTCCGCCTTAGGTTGCCGTGCCCGGCGGCATGGGCCGCAGGGTGAGCGACAAGCCTACGCCGACGGCAGGGCGATGGCTGTGACGTAGTCGACGTACGGGGCGGCGAATCGGGACGGGCGGGTTACGGACGGCTCCGCCCGAGGGTCGGTAAAGCCGGGCTGTCTCGCCCGGCAGACGAGCGTCATTCGACGTCGAACTCCCGGCTGAACACCGCACCCAACTGGGGCAGGTCGTCGGACAGCGCCCGGAACCGGTACCCGCGCTCGTCCTCGGTGACCCGCAGATCGAAGACGGCGGCGCCGTTCTCGGTCTCGCGGAACCGGTCGCCGAGGGCGAGGTTGTTGCTCGGGTGGTCGTGACCGGCCCGGAACAGGTCGACGTAGATGACGACCCCGTTCAGCGGGACGACGTTGCCGGCGGCGTCCGCGAGGGCCACCTGCATGGTGAAGGTCTGGTTCTTGTCGAGCCGGTGCGCCGGCTGGATCTGGAACACGAAGTGGTCCACCGCGCTGGCGCTGGCGGTTCCCTGCGCCACGAAGACGACGGGGCTCCCCTGCACCGCGCTCGCCCTCGCCTCCAGGCTGTTGAGGCCGGTCTCGGGGCCGAGGGTCCACTCGCCGACTCGGGCGACGCCGTCGGCGTCCGTCGTCTGAACCGCTCCACTGACGCTGCCGCCGCCGCCCGTGACCCCGAACGTCACTTCGACGCCGGGAACGGGATTTCCCTGCCCGTCCGTCACCCGGACGGCCGGCCGGACCGGGACCGCCACGCCCGCGGGAGCGTTCTGCGTGGCGCCGTCGAGCACGGCCATCGTCGGCACGACCCCGGGGTTTCCGGAGACCGTGATCTGGGCGGTGTGGTTGAGCTGCAGCGTGTCGCCCACCAGCGCCGAGACGATCTTGGTGCCCGGGGTCGCGCTCCTGAGCGAGCCGGTCGCCATGCCGTCCGCGCCCGTGGGGCCGGAAGGCTGTTGCAGCTCGATGTCGCTGCCGGTGGCCCGGAGCGTCACGCGGAGCCCCTCGACCGGCTGGTCGCTGCTGTCCCGGACGACTACGGTCACGTTGGCAACGCCGGTCCCGGGCTCGATAGTCGCCGGATCGGCCGTGACCAGGGACCGGCTGGGGCTAGCGCTCGCGGCCCCGCCCGGAGGCAGCACCAGATCGCCGCTGCCACAGTGCAGCAGGGCGAAGAGCGGGACAAGGGCGAGCCAGTAACGGGCGCAACGCAGGCGGTTCATCGGTTTCCGAGGCTCCAGTTGGAGCCAGGGTACACCCACGGCCCGCCCGGTCACCATGGCGAGCGTCACATTCGGGGGGCGGCGGGCCTGCTGTTGGGAAGGTGGGTCGAGAGGACCAGCGCGCGTCTCAGCCGTCGCCGGGAACGGCGGAGGCCTTGCCGAGGACCTCCCGCACCTTCCGGGCGAGGGCCGCCGGCGTGAACGGCTTCTGAATGAATTCGGTGCTGGGATGGAGCACCCCATGGTGGACGATGGCGTCGTCGGTGAACCCCGACATGTAGAGCACCGGGACCTCCGGACGCGACCCCGTGAGAGCCGCCGCGAGCTTCGGCCCGCTGGTGCCGGGGAGGACGACGTCGGAGAGCAGCAGGTGAATCGGACCCGCGTGCCGTTCGCTCAGGGTCATGGCTTCGTCCGCATTGGCGGCCGTCAGCACCCGGTAGCCGCGCGCGCGCAGCGCGCGGACGGCAAGCTGGCGCACCATGTCTTCGTCCTCCACCAGCAGGATGGTCTCGGTCCCGCCCGCGCTCTCGGGCAGGGTGGCAAGCGCGTCGCCCGCGGCGATCTCCGCGTCAACGCGCGGCAGGTAGACCTTGAAGGTGCTGCCCCGGGCCGGCTCGCTGTAGACCGACAGGCTGCCGCCGCTCTGCTTCACGATCCCGTAGACGGTGGCGAGCCCGAGCCCGGTGCCGTGCTCGCGTCCCTTGGTGGTGAAGAACGGCTCGAAGATGCGGCTCTGCGTCGCCGGATCCATGCCGACCCCGGTATCGGTGAACGCCAGGAGCACGTACGGGCCCGGCGCCGTGCCGGCGTGCTGGCTCGCGTAGTCCGCTCCCAGCGTCACGTTCTGGGTCTCGATGGTGAGCTTTCCCCCCTGCTGCATGGCGTCCCGCGCGTTGACGACGAGGTTGACGATCACCTGCTCGATCTGCGCCGCGTCGGCGTTCACCGCCCCGAGCGCCGGGGCCGCGCGCACCGTGATCTGGATGTGCTCCCCGACCAGCCGGGTCAGCATCCGCATGGTCTGCGCGAGGACCGCGTTGAGATCGAGCGTCGTCGGCCGCAGGATCTGCTTCCGGCTGAAGGCCAGGAGCTGGTGGGTCAGCTCGGCCGCGCGCTGGGCAGCCCGCTCGATCTCGCGCACATCCGCGTGCCGGGGATCGTCGGCGGGCGTCGAGCTGAGGACGAAGGCGGCGTTCCCGAGAATGGCCGTCAGGAGATTGTTGAAGTCGTGGGCGATACCGCCGGCGAGTTGGCCGATGGCCTCGAGCCGCTGGGACTGCTGCCGCCGCTCCACCGCCTCGGCCTGCCGCCGCATCCACCGGTCGACCGTGACGCCGAAGAGACTGAGGGCGAGAATCACCACCGTGCCGAGCGTCACCCCGATCCCGAGGTCACCCGTGGCCAGGACGCCGCCGGCAGGCGACCCCGTTTGACCGGGGGTCGTGAAGTGCGCGGCCGCCATGCCGGTGTAGTGCATGCCGGCGATGGCCAGCCCCATGACCGCCGCACTGCCGGCCCGGCGCACCATCCCGCCCATGCCATCATCCGAGCGCAGGCGATAGGCGAGCGCGAGGCCGACGAAGGAGGCCCCGATGGCCACCGCCACCGAGGCCACCACCAGCCGATAATCCCAGTGCAGCGTGGCCGGGACCTTGAGCGCGGCCATCCCGATATAGTGCATCCCCGCGATCGCCGGCCCCATGCAGAGCGCGCCGACGGCGAGTGCGGAGAAGCTCACCCTGGGCCGGCCGACGACCGTGAGCGCCAGCGTGGAAGCGGCGACGGCCACCAGGACCGAGAGCACGACGCGGGCGAACTGGTAGGCAATCGGGACCGGGAGGTGCAGGGCGAGCATGCCCACGAAGTGCATGCTCCAGATCCCGACCCCCATCGCGAGGGAGCCGCCCGCCAGCCACGCGAGGCGCTGGCGGCCGCGCGCGGCGGTGACCCGGCCGGCCGACGCCAGCGCCGTATAGGACGCGGCGCTCGCGATCAGCACCGAGAGCACGACCAGCGTCGGGTTATAGACCTGGTGCAGCGGCAGACGACCTCGCTTCCGGACTCCTCGATCGACGCTGCCCCGGGGGGCGAGAATCGCCGGGCGCCGGCTTGGGGCTCGCTCGAATCGGAGCCCTGCTCGCCCGGCATTGGTCAATCCTGGAGTGCGGCATGAAAGGCGGGGGTGGCGGCGCGGCATGCACCGCGCGGCCACATCTCAAGCGTAGTGCCGGCCCCCCTTTGGCACCAGCCGCGCCCGGGCGCCGGCCATCCGGCTCAAGCGCCGGGGAGGGTGCCCTGATCGCCGGCGTCACGGCACTCCTGCCGTCAGCCGATGCTCCGGCGGGCCGGCCCGGAAGCAGACCGGGCAGGCGAAAGGGCCGGGGAGAACCCCCGGCCCTTCCTTTGTTGCGATCCGGCGCGAGGCCGGCACCATTCGCCGTCCCGCTACGGGACGGAGCCCGGGCCGGCCGCTCCCTCATCGCATCGCGGCAAACGTCCCGGTGAGCATCGTGACCACCGCGAACAGGACGATCGCCGCGACGATGACGATGGCGGTGTACGCCCCCGCCTTCTCCGCCGGCGCCTTCATCAGCACCGGCAGGCCGAGGTAGAGGAGATAGATGCTGTAGAGCCCGAGGATGGTGAGCGCGCGAAGGCCGGGCATGAGCGAGAAGATCCCCGCCACCCAGCTCGCCGTGCTCGAGTACGCCGCCAGCTTGAGCGCCTGGATCTGGTTCCGGGTGCCGTCGAACGTCGGCGCCAGGGCGTCGATGATGAGCGCGAGCACATACACGCCGGCCAGGCTCAGCACGTACATGATGATGGCGCTGGTGATCGCCGACCCGATCGGCGTCCGGTACACCCCGCCGCCGAAGCGGACGCCGAAGGCCGAGTATCCCACGACCTGGGCGATGGGCCCGATGGCCGCCAGGGGCATGACGTAGCCGGTGAAGAGTCCGGCGGGCGTGGTGGTCTCGCCGTCGATGACCTCCCACTCCGGCCGGGGGGTGAGCAGGATGTGCTTGACGCGCTCGACGAGATTCATCGGGCTCTCCTGTGGGGCATGGGCTGACGGGATGGACGAGATAAGGTGCGGCGCGGAGGGGCGGGAGGGAAGGGGGCGGGCGGGGAGGGCGGGAGGGGGGCGGGAACGGCGGGAACGGCGGGAACGGCGGGAGGCGGGACGGCGGGAACGTAGCGCGCAGACATCACGAGCGCAGCGACGGATCTAGTCGGCGAATGGCTCGGCCCGAGAGGATTCCTCGCTCCCCTCGGGATGACACGGGTGGCCGGCTATGGTGCACCCCTCACCCTCTGCCGCTCCGGCCAAGTGTGCTCCGGCCATCCGACCGTCTGTCCACCTGTCCGCCTGTCCGCCTGTCCGCCTGTCCGCCCGCCCCGGAAACCTCCCCCGCCCCGGCCCCGTAAAGCCCTCCGACCACCCGCCCGCCTCCCCACCCCTCGCGGAGATCCTCGTGCCCCGTGTCTCGACCTGCGCCCGCCTGAGCGCCGCGGCGATGCTGTTGCCGGTGCTCGGCTGCTCCCACTCGGCCTCGGCGCCGGGGACCGCGGCTCCCGCGGCCACGACGGCGGCCATCACGCCGGCCGATCTCCGCCAGCGGCTCTCGATCTTCGCCGACGACTCGATGGAGGGGCGGAAGGCCGGCACGCGGGGCAACGTGAAGGGCACCGACTACATCGCGGCCGAGGCGCGGCGGATCGGGCTCCAGCCGGCGGGCGACGACGGTGGGTACTTCCAGACGATACCGCTGGTGGCGCGGACGCTCGTCTCCGCCGCCCACATCACCGCCGGGTCGGCATCGTTCAGCCCGTACACCGACTTCATCCCGCGCGACCAGGGCAAGGGCACCCGCGCGATCGACGGCGTGCAGGTGGTGGACGGCGGCGTGCTCGGCGACAGCGCGCACCCGGCGCTCGCGGCTGAGGCGGCGGCGGGCAAGCTGGTGGTGATCCGGATGGCGCCCGACTCGACGGGCGGCCCCACCGGGACGGTGAACCGCGCGCTCGTGACCCAGCGCTTCGCCGGCGCGGCCGGGATCGCGGTGGCGACGCTCGACGACGTGGGGCCGGCGGACCGCGGCGCCCTGGCGGCGACGGGCGCCGAGCTGGCGAAGCCCGGCGCGCCCGAGGCGCCGGCGTTCGTGTACGTGACCGGAAAGATGGCGGAAGCGCTGCTCGCGGCCGGCATGGTGCGCGGCACGGTGGCGTTCGTGGACGGACCGCCCGAGGCGCCCGCCCGGAACGTGGTGGCCCTCCTCCCCGGCAGCGACCCCGCACTCCGCGGCCAGATGGTGGCCGTCGGCGCGCACAACGATCACATCGGGATGGCGTCCGAGCCGGCCGAGCACGACTCGCTGCGCGCGTTCGACCGGGTCATGCGCCCGCACGGCGCCGAAGACACGCCCGGGACGCCGAACGCCACAGAGTCCGCGGCGATCCGGACGATCCTCGACAGCCTCCGGCGGGTGCGCGCCGCCCCGCCCCGACTCGGTCTTCAACGGCGCCGACGACGACGGCAGCGGCACGGTGAGCGTGCTCGAGATCGCCGAGGCGCTGGCGCACGTCGCCCGAGCGGCCGAAGCGCTCGATCCTGTTCGTCTGGCACACCGGCGAAGAGCTCGGCCTGCTCGGGTCCGACTGGTTCACCCGGCACCCGACCGTGCCGCGCGACTCGATCGTGGCCCAGCTCAACATCGACATGATCGGCCGAGGGCTGGCGACGGACGGGCCGGGCGGCGGGCCCGACGTCCTCGGGCTCATCGGCTCGCGCCGGCTGTCCACCGAGCTGGGCGACCTGGTGGAAAAAGTGAACACGGCGGGGAGGCACGGCCTCGCCTTCAACTACGCCTGGGACGCCGACGGCCACCCCGCCAACGCCTACTGCCGGAGCGACCATTACATGTACGCCCGCTTCGGCATCCCGATCACCTTCTTCAGCACCGGTCCGCACGCGGACTACCACATGCTGACCGACGAGGTGCAGTACATCGACTTCGCCAAGATGGCCCGGGTGGCCGGCCTGGTGGAGGACGTGGCGCTGCACGTGGCGGACCTGGACCACCGGCTCGTGGTGGACAAGCCGAAGCCGGATCCGGAGGGGGTGTGTAAGCAGTAGCGGACAGGCGGACAGGCGGACAGGCGGACAGGCGGACAGGCGGACAGGCGGACAGGCGCGCGGAGGTAACGCCCTGTCATCCCGAGCGCAGCGAGGGACCTACTCTACCGGAGTTCGAATCCCGTAAAGTAGGTCCCTCGCTGCGCTCGGGATGACGGTGCCCCTGCCAGGGACCCTCTGTCCGCCCGTCCGCCTGTCCGCCTACTGAGCGGCCACCGCGTCCTCGATCTTGATGATCTCGAACTTGCCCGGCGTCCCGCTCAGCACGAAGGTGTAGCTCTTGCCGCCCTCGAGCTTGGTGTTCGGGAGCTTGGCGAGCACCGTGCTCTTGTTGTCGGGGCGCACCTCGAGCGTGCCGGTGGCGGGGTCGAACTCCTCCCAGCCGGCTTCCTTCTTGAAGTCCACGCCGTCGAAGAGGGCCTTGTCGCGGCCGCGGATGTAGAGGTCCACATCGCTGTCGCCCGGGACGCCGTTGACGAAGCGGACGCGCGCCTTCTCAGGCGAGACCGGCTTCAGGTCGTCGTCGAGCACGCGGAGGTTCCGCTTGTCGGCGCCGCCCTGGTCGGGGAGGGCCACGACGGTGTAGTGCCCGCCGTCGTGCAGGTTCTCGCGGTTCTCCGCCAGCGGCTCGGTGCCGGCGGCCGACTTGATCTGGAAGTTGAACATGTTGTCGGGGATCTCGCGGTACTCGGTGGCCTTGGCGTAGGCCACGTCCGCGAAGGCGGCGCTGTCGCCGGCCCAGATGCTGAGCGACTTGTCGCCCGGCACGGCGTTCACCGCGCGAATGAGCGCCTTGTCGTGCTTCTCCACCGTCTCCGACGCCGGGGCCGTGGAGGTCTTCCCATCGGCCTTGGACGTGATCGCGCCGGTATCGCGGTTCTGGTTGCAGCCGGCCACCAGCGCGACGGCGCCAACTGCCATCAGGGCCGCGCGAACTCCTCTGAGTTTCCTCATAGCCATCCTCGGTAACATGCGAATCGTGTCGTGCTTGTCAGCCGCGCAGATGTGCGCGGGGAGAGAGGATACCCCTTTACCACCCCAGGGGCTGTGAGCCTGCTCATTGTGTGGCCCACGTCACGTTCGGACGGGTATCGGGCAGCGACGCGCCGTGTGGGCCCGGCGCCTACCTTGCCACACGCTCGACCACAGGTGCCTCACTTCGACCACAGGAGGGACCGATGACTCCCCGATCGCTCACCTTGGCGCTGGTGCTGGCCGCGGGTTGCGGCACCGGACGCATCGTTCCCGCCACCAGCGAGGCGCCCGTCGGCCCGCCCCCGGCGGAACCCACCGCGGTGGCCGCCCCGGCCCCGGCCGCCGAGCCGACCAAGGCGGCGGCACCAGTGCCGGCCCCATCCGGAGCGAGCGCTTACGTCCCCTATGACGCCAATTCGCTCCCGATCCGCCGGATCGGCCAGTGGAGCACCAGCGGCATCAGCACCCCCGAGCGCGTGGTCATCCGCGACGACAGCTCCTACGCCCGGTTCTGGAACGGCCTCGGCGCCGGCGAGCGGCCATCGGTGGATTTCAGCCGCGACGTGGTCATCGCCGTGGCCGCGGGCCAGCGGCAGACGGGCGGGCACTCCATCGCGGTCGGCCGGGTGGTCCGCTCGGGCCAGGGACTGGCAGTCGAGGTAGTGGAGACCGAACCCGGCTCGGGCTGCTCGGTGACCCAGGCGATCACGCAACCGGTTGACGTCATTGCCGTTGCGGCGGCGGACGCGAAGACCTGGAGCTTCAGTGATCGGAAGGTGACGGCGGAGTGTCGGTAGGGGGCGGGGCAGGGCGGGGGGGCGGGCGGGCGGGGCGGGCGGGGCGGGCGGGACGGAAGTTAGTGCGATGTCATCCCGAGCGAAGCGAGGGATCTTGCCGGGAACGGCTCGGGCCGTGCCGGGCAAGATCCCTCGCTTCGCTCGGGATGACATCGGTGGTCTACGGCCCGCCGACCACCGGCCGCCGACCGCCCCAGTCGCCCCAGCCGCCCGACCGCCTAGCGCCGGCCATCGACCGTCCCACCACCCGACCGCCCCTATCTCCCTGCCCCGCCCCGACATGCATTCCCGTGCCAAAACGGCGCGGCGGCGGTGCCCGCTGACGCCGCCGCATCTTTATGCTACGCAATAGCTTAACTAAACCTTGACTTGCCCGATTCACCCGCCGTTATTCCGCGCTGGGCCGCCCCCGCCCCTGCCATCGCCGTTCCGCCGAACGCTTCGTCCGGGGCCCGCTCGGGCCTCGAGTAGAAAGAGTCGCCATGTCCAGCAGACCCACCCGCACCCTGCCGTCGCTCGCGGCGCTTCCGGGCGCCCGCGCCGACGAAGCGCGTCCGATCACCCCCGACATCGTCGCCGAGCCGCCGGTGGCGCGCGCAATCCTGCGCGAGAGCACGATCCACGGCGAGACCCGGGTGGACGAGTACTTCTGGCTCCGGAACCGCGAGGACCCCGAGGTGCTGGCGTACCTCGAGGCCGAGAACGCGTACACGGCCGCGGTCATGCGGCCCACGGAGCCGCTCCAGGAGCGGCTCTTTGCGGAGATGCGGGGGCGCATCAAGGAGACGGACCTCAGCGTCCCCGAGCGGATCGACGGCTGGCTGTACTATCACCGGACCGAGGAGGGCGCGCAGTATCCCATCTACTGCCGGCGCCCGGCCCCGAGCGAGAGCGCGGACGACGCGGCGGCGGAGGAGGTGCTGCTCGACCTCAACCCGCTGGCCGCGGGACACGAGTATTTCCGGCTGGGAGCGTTCGAGGTGAGTCCGGACCACCGAATGCTGGCGTACGCGGTGGACACGACCGGCGCCGAGTCGTTCGTGCTGTACGTGAAGGACCTGGCCTCGGGCGCGCTCCTGGCCGAGACCATCGGCAACGTCTCGCCCAGCCTGGCGTGGGCCAACGACGGGCGGACCCTGTTCTACGTCGTCCTCGACGACGCTCGCCGGCCCTGCCGGCTGTTCCGCCACGCCCTCGGCGCCAACCCGGCGGACGACGCGCTGGTCCACTTCGAGGCCGACGAATCGTTCTTCCTCGACGTCCACCGCACCCGGAGCCACGCCTGGCTGCTGCTGGAGCTCGCGAGCCACTCGACGTCCGAGGTGCGCTACGTGAGCGCCGACCGGCCGGAGGAGCCCTGGCGCATCGTCGAGCCGCGGCGGACCGGGATCGAATACTCGGTGAGCCACCACAACGGGCGCTTCTTCATCACCACCAACGACGCGGCCGCCAACTTCCGGCTGGTGAGCGCGCCGGTGACGGACCCGTCGCGCGCGCGCTGGACCGAGGTGCTGCCGCACCGGCCGGACGTGAAAGTGGACTCGACCGACGCGTTCGCGAGCCACCTCGTGGTGTACGAGCGCGAGGCGGGGCTCCGGCAGATCCGGATCGTGACCCTGGGCCCCGGCGGCGCCACGCTGGGCGACCACCTCGTCGGCTTCCCCGAGCCGGTCTACACCGTCCGCCAGCACGAGAACCCCGAGTTCGACACGACCCTGCTTCGCTTCACCTACACCTCGATGGTGACGCCGGCCTCGGTGGTGGACTACGACATGGCGGCCCGCACCTGGACGGTGAAGAAGCAGACCGAGGTGCTGGGAGGCTACGACCCGGCGCGCTACCGGTCGGAGCGGCTGTTCGCCACGGCGCCGGACGGGACCCGGGTGCCGATCTCGCTGGTCTACCAGCTCCCGCTCGAGCGGCCGGGCGGCCCGCGCCCGCTGCTGCTCAACGGCTACGGCGCGTACGGGATCAGCTACGACCCCGCGTTCTCGTCCAGCAGCCTGAGCCTGCTCGACCGCGGCTTCGTGGTCGCGATCGCGCACGTGCGCGGCGGCGAGGAGATGGGGCGGCCGTGGTACGAGGGCGGCAAGCTGCTCAACAAGCCGAACAGCTTCACCGACTTCATCGCCGCGGCGGAGCATCTCGTGGCCGAGGGGTTCACGGCGCCGGACCGGCTGGCGATCAGCGGCGGGAGCGCGGGCGGGCTCCTCATGGGCGCGGTGACCAACCTCCGGCCCGACCTGTTCCGGGCGGTGCTGGCGGAGGTGCCGTTCGTGGACGTGGTGAACACGATGCTGGACGCGTCGCTGCCGCTCACGGTGATCGAGTACGACGAATGGGGCAACCCGAACGACCCGGCGTCCTACGCGTGCATCCGCGGCTACTCGCCGTACGACAACCTGCGGGCGCAGGGATATCCGCACATGCTGGTGACGGCGGGGCTCAACGATCCGCGGGTGGCGTACTGGGAGCCGGCGAAGTTCACGGCGCGGCTCCGGGCCCTGAAGACCGACGGGAACCGGTTGCTGCTGCGGACGAACATGGGCGCGGGGCACGGGGGGGCGTCGGGGCGGTGGGACTTCCTGCGGGAGGTGGCCTTCAAGTACGCGTTTGTGCTCGACGTGCTGGGGGCCTCTGCCTAGCCGGGTGTTACGCGGCGGTCGGGATGCGCGGCTCCGGCGGCGGTCGGGGTCCACGGCTCCGGCGGCTGCCGGGGCTCCCGCCGGTCGCTGGCAGGCGGCTTCGATTTTTGAGATCGCGCAGGGACCTGGAGGCCGCCTGACGCTCCCTCTGGGAGTCCCGGCAGCCGCCTGCGCCCGGAGTGCCGGTGCGGGGGTGGCGGGCGCGGGGTAGCGGGCGCGGGGTCGACCCCGGCTATTATCCACCTTGCCGGACCGCCCATCTCCCAGGTGACGCGAGGGAACCGCGGGGCTCCGATCTCCGCCGCGGGCGGCGCGCCCGCGATCGAGGCTCGTCGAGCCAAGGGGCGCCACGCCCGCGGAGCGAGCGTCAGGCGGCCTCCAATTCCCTGCGCGATCCCCACCATCGAAGTCGCCTGCAGCGAGCGGCGAGGGCGTGGCGCCCCGCCGGCGACCCGCAGCGATCCCCGGTCCGCGCCGCGATCCTCGGCGGCTAGACTGCCGCGCGCCGGAGCCAGCGGTCGAGCAGCCACTCCCAGCCGAGCGTGCGGCGGATCGCGCCGGGCCGGACGCCGAAGAGCCGAAGGCTCTGGCGGCTGAGCGACGAGTGGTCGCTGTAGCCGCACTCCACCGCCAGTGCCAGTAGCGGCGCCGGCTCGGCCTGGAGCCGGAGCGCCGCGCGCACGGCATGCGCCGCCGCCAGCCACTTCCCCGGCCCGGGCACGCCGGCGGCATGGAACCAGGTGCGCGCGGTCCGCTCCGCGTGGCCGATCGAGGCCAGCAGCGCGGCGACCTCCCCGAAGCACGGCGCGCCCTCGACGATCGCGTGGATCAGGTGCTGGACCGCGGCCGGCAGGCCCGGCACGCGGAGCGCGAGCCAGCCTTCGACCTGGGCCGGCAGCGCCGTGGCGTCGGTGAGAACGCGGCGGAGTCGCGGGCGCGTGGGCTCCCCCTCGAACAGCACGCCGCGCGCGCCCACCAGCGCCGCGTGGCGCGCCCAGTCGTCCTCCCTTCCATCGACCCGCTCGCCGACCCGGAGCACCACCGGCGCCGCGGGACAGTTCGTGCGCAGGCGCGCGACGCGGCCGGCCAGATCCTCCCATGGCACCGGTGGCGACGACACGGCCACCGCCAGCACCGCGGCGTCCGGCAGCGCCGGGAGCGCGTGCCCGGCGAATTCGGGCACCGCTTCGAATTGGTCGTAGGGAGGCGCGAGCTGGAACAACGCGGGCGGCGCGAGCAGTGTCGTCATGGGACGACCCTCGAAGTAAGCCGGTGAGGAAATGCGGGTCGGTCTGACATATCTAACGCGCGGGACGGGAACGGCAATCAGGGAAGACGAGAGCAACGAATGCCGCGGGCCGGCCGACGGAACCATTTCCTCGCGCTGCATTTCGCTTTCGCATAATCGGACCAAACCGGAGTTGGTGGGACCCACGTGAGCGCGACCAGCTTCGGGCGAGGGCGACAGAGGACGACAGATGAGATCGCGGATGGCGGCCGGGGTCGACACCGCAGCCCGTCCGGCGGCCATTGCCGTTCGCCGGAGCGGCTCTTACGTTCGGGACCATTGCGAGAGGGCGCGACCTCCGCGGTGCCCGCGTAACGCTCCTCCCCCAATTCCTCCGGCTTCATGATCCGCTTTCACACGCTCGGCGTACTGGACCTCCGGGACGCGGACGGCCGCGAGCTGCGCTCGGTCCTCCAGCAGCCGAAGCGGCTCGGGCTGCTGGCCTACCTCGCCGTGTCCGCGCCACGGCGGTTTCACCGGCGCGACTCGCTGCTCGCCTTGTTCTGGCCGGACCTCGACCAGGAGCACGCGCGCGCCGCGCTCCGCCGCGCGCTCTACTTCCTGCGGGCGGAGGTCGGCGCCGAGGTCGTGGTCGGCCGCGGCGACGAGGAGGTGTCGGCGCCGGAGCCGGCGGTGTGGTGCGACGCCACGGCACTCGCGCAGGCGCTGGCGGCGGGCGACGCCGAGGGCGCGCTGGCGCTCTACCGCGGGCCGCTGCTCGAGGGACTCTACGTGGCGGGCGCCGCGCCCGAGTTGCAGGACTGGCTCGACCGGGAGCGCCTCCGGCTGCGCGAGCGCGCGGTGGCGGCCGCGCGCTCGCTCATGGCCGAGGCGGAACGCGCGGGCCGTCTGACGGACGCGGCGGAGTATGCCCGGCGCGCGCTCGACCTCGCCCCCGACGACGAGGCCGCGCTCCGCCGCTACCTCGGGCTGCTCGACCGCACCGGCGAGCGCTCGGCCGCGCTCCGGGCGTACGACGAGTTCGCCCGGCGGCTGGCGCAGGACCTGGGGCTGGAGCCGGCGCCCGAGACCCGCGCGCTGATGGCCACGCTGCGCGCGCGGGCCGAAGTGCCGGTTGCGGTCGCGGCGGCGCCTGCGGCCCCCGTGGCGTCGGCGGGGCCCGCGACCGTGGTCTCGCCCTCGACCATCGCCGTGCTGCCGTTCGCGGTGCGGGGCGATCCGCGGCTCGCCTACCTCGGCGAAGGCATGGTGGATCTGCTCGCCACCAAGCTCGACGGCGCGGGCGAGATCCGGACGGTGGTGCCGCGCGCGCTGCTCAATGCCGCGGATCCGGCGGGCCGCGGCGCGCCGGCTCGGCGCGGGGCGGCACCTTGCGGGCAGCATCGTGGAGGCCGGCGGACGGCTCCAGGCCACCGCGACGCTCTACGGCGCCGACGGCGCCGCCGTCGCGAGCGTAAGCGCCACGGCCCCGGGCGAGGCCGGCCTGTTCGAGCTGGTCGACGAGCTGGCGCTGCAGCTGCTCGCGGCCCACGGCGTGGCGCCGGGGACGCGGCTCACGCGGATCGCGGCGCTCACCACGACCTCGCTCGACGCGCTCAAGGCGTACCTCGGCGGCGAGCGCGAGCTCCGGGCCGGCCGCTACTTCGACGCGATGGAGCGGTTCCAGGCGGCGGTGGACGCGGACCCGTCGTTCGCGCTGGCCCACTATCGCCTGGCCGCGGCGGCCGCCGGCTGCGCCATCCCCGACTTCGCGCGCGAGACGGCCGATCGCGCCGCCGAGCACCAGCAGCGGCTCTCGCCGCACGACCGGCTGGTGCTCGGCGCGCAGCGGGCGTGGCTGCACGGCGCGGTGGAGCAGGCGGAGTCGCTGTACAACACCATCACCGGCACCTATCCCGACGACGTCGAGGCCTGGTTCCACCTGGGCGACCTGCTGTTCCACTCCAACCCGCTGCGCGGCCGGCCGGCCGCCGAGGCGCGCGAGCCGTTCGAGCGGGTGGTGCGGCTCGAGCCCGATCACGTGGGCGCGCTGGTGCACCTGGTCCGGATCTCGGCGATCGAGGGGCGCACGCCCGAGATGCTGGAGCGGATCGCGCACATTCTCCGGGTGAGCCCCGAAGGCGACCAGGCGCTCGCGATGCGCGCGCTCCGGGCGTACGCCACGCGCGACCGCGCGGAGATCGCGCGGGTCACGGCCGAGCTGCAGCAGGCGCGCGCGATCACCGTCGCCATCGCGTTCGCCGACGTGGCGCTCTACTCGGGCGACCTCGCCGGCGCCGACGAGCTCGCGCGCGGGTTCCTCCAGGTGGCGCGGGCACCGGAGCTGCGCGCGCTGTGCCACCTCCTGCTGGCGCACCTGGCGCTCGCGGCGGGCAGCGTCGAGCGGATGCGCGCGGAGCTGGCGCTGGCGGAGTCGCTCGACGCCACCTGGGGGCTCGAGCTGCGGGCGCTGTTCGCCACGCTGCCCTTCCTGCCCGCGTCCGAGGCCGAGCTGCGCGGCGTGCACGACGCGCTCGAGCGCTGGGACCCGGCCCAGGCGGCGCCGAGCACGTTCGTGATCTTCGCGATGCACAACGAGCTGCATCCCGCCATCCGGGCCTACCTGCTCGGCCTGCTCGAGCTCCGCCTGGGCGATCTGCCATCGGCCGCCGAGCGGCTGGAGGCGCTGGCCGAGCTCGAGGCCGGCGGCCCGCTGGTACGGAACCTCACGGTCGAGCTCGACGCCGCGCTGGCGCACGCCCGGGGACGAGACGCAGAGGCGCTCGCGCGGCTCGAGCGCGCGCGGCCCGAGCTCTGGTTCCAGCTCACGGTCGCGTCGCCGTTCTTCTCGCTCGCGTCGCAGCGCTTCCTCCGGGCCCGAGCTGCTGGAGGCCGTCGGCCGCCACGCCGAGGCCGCCGGCTGGTACCGCGCGATGGCGGAGCGGTCGCCGTACGAGCTGATCTATGCGGGGGCGGCGAGGGAGGGGGCGGCGAGGGCGGAGAAGGCGGCGAGGGCGGAGAAGGCGGCGAGGGCGGAGAAGAGGACGGAGAGGACGGAGAGGACGGAGAGGTAGCGTATTCGGGGTGCTGTCATCCCGAGCGGAGCGAGGGACCTTGCCGGGCCGAGTTCGAACCATTCCCCAGCAAGATCCCTCGCTCCGCTCGGGATGACAACGCTCGCCTCGCCGCCCTCTCCGCCCTCTCCGCCCTCCCCTACCCGTTCACCGTCTTCATCCCCGCCTCGTGATACCGCGCGCCGGCGGCGACGCCGAGGGGAGCGACCTCGTCGATCTCGGCCAGCTCGGCCGGAGTGAGCTCGACGTCGAGCGCACGGAGGTTCTCCTCCAGGTACTTCCGCTGCTTGGTGCCCGGGATGGGCACGATGTCGTCGCCCTGGGCCAGGACCCAGGCGAGGGCGAGCTGCGACGGAGTGAGCTTCTTCCGTCGGGCGATCTCCTCCACCCGACGCACGAGATCGAGGTTCTTCTGGAAGTTCTCGCCCTGGAAGCGGGGCGAGTTCCGGCGGTAGTCGTCGGGCGGGAGGTCGTCGAGCGTGCGGAAGCGGCCGGTGAGGAAGCCGCGGCCGAGCGGACTGTAGGCCACGAAGCCGATGCCGAGCTCGCGGCAGGTGGGAAGGACCTCGTCCTCGGGGTCGCGGGTCCAGAGCGAGTATTCGGTCTGGAGCGCGGCGATCGGGTGCTCGCGGACGGCGCGCCGGATCGTCGGCGGCGACGCCTCGGAAAGGCCGAGGTGGCGCACCTTGCCGGCCCGGACCAGCTCGGCCATCGCGCCGACGGTCTCCTCGATCGGCACGGTGCGGTCGACCCGGTGCTGGTAGTAGAGATCGATGTAGTCGGTGCCGAGGCGCTGGAGCGAGCCGTCGGCCGCCTTGCGCACGTACTCGGGGCGTCCGTTCACGCCGAGGAAGCTGCCGTCCTCCGCGCGCTCGTTGCCGAACTTGGTGGCGACGAGCACCTCCTCGCGGCGGCCCTTGATCGCGCGGCCGACCAGCCGCTCGTTGGTGAACGGGCCGTACATGTCGGCGGTGTCGAGGAAGTCCACGCCGAGGTCGAGCGCGCGCTGGATCGTGGCCACCGACTCGGCGTCATCCCGGCCGGCGTAGAAATCGGACATTCCCATGCAGCCGAGCCCGAGCGCCGAGACCGAGAGGCCGGCGCGGCCGAGGGTGCGATGTGGAAGTTGGGGCATGGTGGGATCTCCGGTTGAGACTAGGCACGGACGGTCGGACGGTCGGACGGTCGGACGGTCGGACGGTCGGACGGTCGGACGGTCGGACGGTCGGACGGTCGGACGGTCGGACGGTCGGACGGTCGGACGGTCGGACGGTCGGACGGTCGGACGGTCGGACGGTCGGACGGTCGGACGGTCGGAGCGGGAAGGTAGCACGCTGTCATCCCGAGCGCAGCGAGGGATCTTGCCGGGGAATGGGTCGAACTCGGCCCGAGAAGATCCCTCGCTCCGCTCGGGATGACAGGGGCGGGGTCCGTCATGAGTACGTCAATCCGTCCATCCATCCGCCCGTCCGCCTGTCCGCCTGTCCGCCTGTCCGCCTGTCCGCCTGTCCGCCTGTCCGCCTGTCCGCCTGTCCGCCTGTCCGCCTGTCCGCCTCAAGAGTAATTTCCACCCCATGGCTACTACCAACGCAATCACCCGGCTCTGCGTCTTCTGCGGCACCAACGCGGGCGCGCGGCCCGAGTACGGCGCGGCGGCGCGCGAGCTGGGGGCACTTCTGGCCGCCGAGGGGATCGAGCTGGTCTATGGCGGCGCGAGCGTCGGGATCATGGGGGAGCTGGCGGACGCCGTGCAGGAGGGCGGCGGCCACGTCACCGGCATCATCCCCCAGCAGCTCATCCAGAAGGAGGCGGCGCATCGGGGGATTCCGGACCTGATCGTGGTCGCGTCGATGCACCAGCGGAAGTCGCAGATGGCGGACCTGAGCGACGGATTCATCGCGCTGCCGGGCGGCATCGGGACGCTGGAGGGCTTCTTCGAGATCCTCACCTGGGGCCAGCTCGGCATTCACGCCAAGCCCTGCGCCGTGCTCAATACCGCCGGGTACTTCGACGGCCTGATCGGGTTCCTCGACCACGCCGTCGCCGAGGGATTTCTCACCGACGCGCACCGCGACACGATCATGGTGGAGGCGGAGCCGCGGGCGCTGCTCCAGCGGCTGCGCGCCTACGCGCCGTCGGACGCGGCGCCGATCATGGGCCGGGCGAACCGGTAACCCACGGGCGGACGGGCGGACGGGCGGACGCGGACGGGCGGACGGGCGGACGGGAAGGTAGCAGGCTGTCATCCCGAGCGCAGCGAGGGATCTTGCAGGGGAATGGGTCGAACTCGGCCCGAGAAGATCCCTCGCTCCGCTCGGGATGACATCGGTGGTTCGACCTTGCCCACCGACTCGTCCGACCCCTCCGACCGTCCGACCGTCCGACCGTCCGACCGTCGACCGTCCGACTCGTCCGACCCTCCGACCCTCCGCCTACTTCTTCCCCCCCACCGCTTCGGGCGCGGGGTCGTGCATCGCGTGCTTCATCGGCGGGGGCTCGCCGCGGTAGCGCTCGACGTAGAAGCGGGTGAACTCGGCGCCGAGCAGCACGATCTGGGACGAGTAGTAGACCCAGATCAGGAGCACGACCACCGAGCCGGCCGCGCCGTAGCTCGACGCCACCGAGCTGGTGCCTAGGTAGAGGCCGATCACCTGTTTGCCCACCGTGAAGAACCCCGCCGTCACCAGCGCCCCCGCCCAGACGTCGCGCCAGCGGAGCCGGACGTCGGGCAGCACCTTGTACACCATGGCGAACAGGAGCGTCACGACGCCGAGCGAGACCAGGACGTTGGCGGCCTCCCACACCGTGGTGAGCGTGGGCAGGATGTGGCCGAGGTAGGAACTGAGCCCCGACAGCGCCGCGTTGATCAGCAGCGAGACCAGCAGGATGAAGCCGACGCCGACCACGAGCCCGAAGGAGACCAGCCGCTGGAGCAGGAACTCCTTGACGCCGGTCCCGGGCCGCGGCTTCACCCGCCAGATAGCGTTGAGCGCGGTCTGGAGCTCGATGAACGCGCCCGTCGCGCCGAGGAACGCGGTGACGCTGCCGATCACGGTGGCGAGGACGCTCGACGATTGCTTCGACGCGCCCTCGATCATCGCCTGGACCGCTTCGGCGCCCTGGCGGCCGACCAGACCCTGGATCTGGCCCACGACCTCGCCGCGCACCGCCTCGGGCCCGAAGACGAGCCCCGCGACCGAGATGGCGATGATCAGCGTCGGCGAGAGGGCGAACAGCGTGTAGTAGGCCAGCGAGGCGCCGAGCCGGGGAACGTTGTCGTTCCACCAGCCGCCCAACGCCCGCTTGAGCACCCACCACAGCGCGCCGGGCGACATCGCTACGGCTGCGGCGGCACGGGCCGCCCGCCCGGCTTCCACGTGGGCGGATCGCCGTCGGCGAGGAGGCGCGCGGCCCGGGCGGCGGCGTTCACCAGCGCGGCGAGGTGGGCGGTGTCCACCCGGCTCACCTCGTCGGCGGGCGTATGGTAGTCGTGATGCATGTTGTACGACGAGAGGGTGTGCGCCGGGATGCCGCGGCGCGCGAAGGCGATGTTGTCGCTGCGCTCGAAGAAGTGCTGGTCGGGCCGCGGGTCGGCCACCACCGGGACGCCGGCCGCCGCGAGCCGCTCGCCCATGGTGGAGCGCTCGAAGCCGGTGAGCCACCCCTTCCCCGGTCCGCCCGCGAGCGAGTCGGGCCGGCCGATCATCTCGATCTCGAGGTTCGCCACCATCCGGTCGAGCGGCACGGCCGGATGCTCGACATACCAGCGCGTGCCCAGGAGGCCGAGCTCCTCGCCGGTGGTGGCGAGGAAGACGACCGTGCGCCTGGGCGGCGGGCCGCTCGCGAGCGCCCGCGCCGCGCCCAGCACCGCCACGACGCCCGAGGCGTCGTCGTCGGCGCCGTTGTAGATCGAGTCGCCGTTCACGGGCGGGCCGATGCCGAGATGGTCGTAGTGCGCGTCGATCAGGACCGCCTGTTCCTTGAGGACGGGGTCGGTTCCCCGCACGATGCCGACGACGTTGAAGGCGGTCACCCGGGTCCCGGAGTCGCCGGTCATCAGGGCGAGCCGGCGCACCCCATCGGGGCCGATCGTGGCGGCAAGGGGCACCCGCTGGAAATAGCCGCTGTCGCCCGCGGCCGCGAGGCCGTACTCCAGCATCCGGCCCGCGATGAAGCGCGCGGCGCGGTCGCCGCCCACCGTCGCGGTGCCCCGCCCTTCCATCGAGTCGTCGGCGAGCGCGCCGATCAGCGCGGTGACCTCCGCTCGTGACACCTCGCCCGCGGGCGTCGCCGGCGGCGGGGGGGCGGGCCTCGGGCCACATCCCACCGAGACCACGCACGACACCACGGTTCCGACGAGCCACCGACGCATTGACGTTGCCTTGTGAGTGGGTCAGACAAGATAGATCGAACGCTTCTTGCTCGCCGCGTCGTCGGACGGTAGGCGGCGGTCGAGGTGCGCGGTCGCCGGCCGGGGCTCGGCACCCCCTCACGCTCGCTGCAGGCGGCTTCGGCGGGGGGATGGCGCAGGGGTTCGAGGCCGCCTGACGCTCGCTTCCGGGGGCGCCGCGCCCGGCCGACTCCCCGAGCATCGCGGAGGGCCCGTCTCGTGCGAACGTGCGGTGGAGTTGGACCCCCCGTACACCGTCAGCGCCCAGCGACCCTACGGCTGCCCGCGCGGCTTGTGCGCCCGTGCGCGGGGGCCTCACAGAGGGAGCGTCGGGCGGCCTCAACTCCCTGCGCGATCTCAATCATCGAAGCCGCTTGCGGCGACCGGCGTGAGGCCCCGGCGCCCCGCCCGGCCCCGCCGGGCGGGCCGCGACTCAACGCGTGGCTCGGAGCTCGGTCTCGCTGGGACCGCCCCGCGCCAGCCACGCCGGATCCACCCGCACGAAGTCGAACGGCGAGTGCTCGATCGAGAGCCAGTGTTCGTCCGGCTCCCGCGGGAGCTCCGCCCCGAAATACCGGCGCAAGACGTCGCCGAGCACGTTGACGACGGTGACCGTGTCGCCCATGGCCGCCGCACCGCCGTCGGGCAGGTAGTAGGCCCCGAACGCCCCGAACCGCTCCCACGCGCCCGGCGGCCCCACCCGCTTCACGTCCTTGAGCGCGTTGTTGAACACGATCTGCGAGCCGTGGTCGCCCTGGAGCAGGATCACCGGCGGCACCTTGGAGTCGCGTACCAGGTGGGTCACCGTCGCCAGCACCAGGCGGTTGAGGCACTCGACCTGGCCCACGTAGGCGCGGCGGCGGTCGCGCAGCCCGAGGTTGACGGGTGGCCGGCGGCAGTTCCGGTCGAACACGAACGGCCAGTGCGGGCTCAGCACGTGCGCGAAGGCGAACACCGGCCCCTCGGCGGAGGGCAGCCGCGCGATGCCATCGAGCGAGCTCCGGATGAAATCGCCGTCGAACGGGTTCTCCGACATGAAGAAGTTGAGCAGCGTCGCGCGCATGATCACCCGGCGAAACTCGGTCCGCGACAGCTCGTGGTTGAGATGGAAGCCGCGCCAGACGTGGACCACCGAGTCCGCGATCGGGCTGGTCCGGGTCGAGCTCCACCAGCCCGAAGGGAACAGCACGTACCGGTACCCGCGCTCCTTGAGGTAGCGGGCGACCCGGGTGTGCGCCAGCAGCTCGTTCACCAGCGTGGGGTCGTTCGCGTGCGGCGGAAGATCCTGGGCCACGCCGTGGACGTGGGCAGCGTTCAGCATCGAGGGCAGCGAGAGCACCGTCTGGGTGTAGTTGCTGGTCATCGATTTCGGGACGTAGAACCCGAGCGCCCTCAGGCTGTCCTCGAACGGCCGGTTGTCGAAGCCCGACACGTGGCGCAGCACGGCCGAGTTGGCGTACTCGTCGAGCACGATCAGGTAGACGTTGCGCGCCGGCGAGGGCACGGTCCGGGGGCCGGCGATGGGCCACGCGAGTGCCTGGGCGACCTTGCTGCCGGCGACGAGGGAGCGGGCGCGCATCCGGTCCAGCGTGATGCCGGCGGTGTAGCGAAGGGCGAGCAGGCCGCAGGTGAGCGTCAGGAAGGTGGCGACCGTGCCGAGCAGCCGGGGCCGACGCGCGAGCCACCAGATGAGGCCCGCGCTCGCGGCGAGCGCCAGGACGGCGAGGACGAGGTGCAGATCCAGCTGGCCCCGGACGCCGAGGGACCGGAGCAGCTCACGGCTCAGGATCCAGGCGACGGCCACGAACGCGATCAGCGCGGGCAGCCCCGGGGCACGCCCACGGAGGAGCAGCGCGGCCAGCGCGTAGATCGCCCCGGTCACCACCAGCATAGCCGCGAGGATGGTGCAGAGATCGCCGAGCGAGAACTGGCCGGGGTTGGCGTCCGCGATCTGGAGGATGCGGGCGACGACGAAGAGGAACGGATAGAGCAGCAGCGCCCAGCGCTTCACGCGGCCTCGATCGCCGAGCCGCGCGCGCGCGAGGTCATCAGATACATGAGCCGGTCGGAGCCCGCGACGGGCGTCACGGTATCGATGTGAAAGCTCGACCGGAAGGCGGTCTCGAAGCCCTCGCGGGTGTAGCGCGGAAAGATGTCGGGCCGCGAGCGGAGCATCCGCTGCACCTGGGAGTCGCTCTTGGGCACGAACTCGACCACCGCGGTGTGGCCGAGGCGCGCGAAGTAGTCCGCGATCCGCTCGAGCGGCAGATTGTGGCCGATGGCGAGGTGGTGAATCAGCGCCAGCGCCAGTACCGCGTCGGCCGGCCCGCGCTGCTCGAGCGAGAGCCGCTCCCGGTGAGCCCAGCCGAGCGCGGGCGAGGGGTTAGTGAGGTCCATCCGGAGCGGCAGGATCGCCCGCTCGTTCTCGGCGCGCACCCGGCGGTAGTTCCGCTCCACGGCCGCGGGATCGAGATCGAACGAGACCACGTGCTCGGCGGCCGCGAGCGCGGCGCGGCTGTATTCGCCGGTGTTGGCGCCGAGGTCCCACACCGTGCGCGCCCCCCGCCCCCGCAGCATTCCGGCCACCAGGTCGCGCTTCGAGCCGGCGGCCTCGGCGCTGTAGTTGTTGTCGCTGGTGTAGTCGGACCATTCGGTGCCGCCGGGGTTCCAGCTCAGCCCCTCGATAACGCCGCGAAGGCTCCGGGCCAGCCCGCGGACGGTATCCGCGCTCACTCCGCGCCGGCTCACGCCGGGCTCGGGCGCGCGGTCGCTGTAGCGGCGCTGCGCCATGGCGTGGAGCCGGACGTGGAACAGGAGCCCGAGCCGGAACCAGGTGCCGGCCCCGAGCAGCCGGGAGCCGAGCTCGAGGGGCACGCCGTCGATGTGGGTGCGGAGGAGCGAGGCCAGATCGACGTCGACCCGGCTCATGAGCGCGAGCGGCACCAGGAAGTGCTCGCAGAACTGGCGGTACGCCACCCAGGGCGCGCCGTCCTTCCGGGGCTCGAACGAGAGCGTGTCGATGAACACCGGCCCGCCGCCGTCGAACTGGATGTTGTACGCGCTCGCGTCCCGCAGGGTCAGGCCCTTGGCGAGGGCCCGCTCCTGGAGCTCGAGCGTGAGCAGCGCCGCGTCCTTGAGCTGGCCGAACGACCACTCGTAGGGATAGGAGATGAACCGCACCGGCTCGGGCTGCAGCACCGCCACGGCGTCGGCCGTGGCGGCGAGGTCGAGGGCGACGATCTCGTGCGGAACGAGGAGTCCGTCGCGGGCCAGCTCCGGGTATAACCCGGACGCCGTGACCGCGTCGAACTCCGGCTGGAACACCCGATTGACCTGCCGGTACAGGACGCCCCCCCGGGTATAGACGAACCCGCTGGGGTCGCGGTACGAGCTGTCTAGCGGCTGCCTGTCCACCGGCGGCCGCCGAAGACGGTCCGGAAGAAGGACTTCGCGACTTCCCGCACGCGGCCGATCATGGCCATGGCGGAAATGGCCCCGGCTGCAATCACCTGCATCACCAGGCTACCACTGGTGGGATCGAGATACATGCTTCCCCCGTTTGCGTAGAGGTCACGGACGGTTGTTGGTTTTCGTAACGGGACGGTTACACCGTGGAAGGTAACCGGGACCGGGCGCGAGTGGTGTGCGGTAGGTCACTTGGGGTTGTCGCCGGGGGCCTTTGCGAGGGTCGGGGCGCAGGTCGCCGGCGGGGCGCGGCTCCCCGAGCATCCGGGACGCGCGAGCGGCCCTCGGCCCGCCGCGCGGACCAGGCGTCGAACACTTTAGGGACCCGAGCGGTGAGGTGCCGCTCGCCCGGCTCGGCGCCTGCGCGGATCGTGCGCCCGTGCGCGGGGGGCCTCACAGAGGGAGCGTCAGGCGGCCTCAATTCCCTGCGCGATCTCTCCCCATCGAAGCCGCCTGCAGCGACCGGCGTGAGGCCCCCCGCGCCCCGCCACGAGCCTATTCCGAGTCCGACAGCACCCCACCGCGCTCAGGCGTCCCCATCACCCAGACGGTCTTGGCGTTCACGAACTCGTGGATCCCGTGCCACGCCAGCTCCCGCCCGTATCCGCTGCCCTTCACGCCGCCGAACGGCACCCGCGGATCCGACGCCACCATGGCATTGATGAACACCATCCCGGCCTCGATGTCCTCCACGAATCGCCGCTGCTCGGCGGCGTCGGTGGTCCACGCACTCGCGCCCAACCCGAAGGGCGAGTCGTTGGCGAGCCGCACGGCCTCGTCGAGGTTCCGGACGCGGAACAGGATCGCGACCGGCCCGAAGACCTCGTCGTGGTAGGCCGGCGAGTCGGGGGTGACCCCGGTGAGCACCGTGGGCTCGTACCAGAATCCGGGCCGGTCGAGCCGGCGACCGCCGGCGAGCAGCTTCGCGCCGGCCGCGATCGAGCGCGTGACCTGCTCGTCGATGGTGAGCACCTGGTTCTCGTTGGCGAGCGGGCCGACGTCGGTCGCGGCGTCCATGGGATCGCCCACCGCGAGCGCCTTGAACCCTTCGACGTAGCGGCGCTCGAACTCGGCCGCGACCGCCTCGTGCACGATGAACCGCTTGGCCGCGATGCACGACTGGCCGTTGTTGATCGTGCGCGCCTTGACGGCGGTCCGGACCGCGGTCTCGAGATCGGCGCTGGGCATCACGATGAATGGATCGCTGCCGCCCAGCTCGAGTACCGACTTCTTGATCGCCTTGCCGGCCGCGCTCGCCACGGCGCTCCCCGCCCCGGTGCTGCCGGTCAGCGTCACCGCGGCGATCCGGGGATCGGCGATCAGCTTCCCGACCTGGTCGGTCTCGATCAGCAGCGTCTGGAAGCAGCCCTCCGGAAAGCCCGCGCGGCGGAAGATGTCCTCGATGGCGAGGGCACACTGCGGGACGTTCGAGGCGTGCTTGAGGAGGCCGACGTTGCCGGCCATCAGCGCCGGCGCCGCGAAGCGGAAGACCTGCCAGAAGGGAAAGTTCCACGGCATGACCGCGAGCACCGGCCCGATCGGCTGGTACGCGACCCAGCTCCGCGTGGCGCTGGTCTCGATCGCCTCGTCGGCCAGGAAGCGCTCGGCGTGGTCCGCATAGTACCGGCAGCCGAGAGCGCACTTCGCGGCTTCCTCGACGGCGGCCTTGAGCGTCTTGCCCATCTCGGTCACCATCAGGCGGCCGAACGCTTCCTTCTCCGACTCGAGGATCCGGGCGGCCTCGAGCATCAGGCGCCGGCGGTCGGCGAACGAGGTGCGACGATGACGCCGGTAGGCCGACGCGGCGCACTCGAGTCGGGCTTCGACCTCGGCGGGCGTGAGCGGCGTGAAGGTGCGGAGCGTTTCCCCCGTGGCGGGGTTGATGGTGGCGATGGGCATGCGGGAAAGCTAGCCGCGGTGTGCGGGGGCCGCGAGGACGATGACCGCCGTGTGGTGCCGGCGGGCGCGGGGTTCGAGCGCAGGTCGCCGGCGGGGCGCGACACCCCCTCGGGCTCGCTGCAGGCGGCTTCGATGGGAGGGATCGCGCAGAGGATGGAGGCCGCCTGACGCTCGCTTCGGGAGCGCCGCGCCCCGTCGGCTCCCCGAGCATCGGAGATGCCGCGCACTGGCTTCGGCCGCCACGGGGCACCGGGCCTCGATCACTGGACGCCTGAGTGCATTTCCGCTGATCTGCGTTGGTTTGCCACATGTGGATGCGTACGGGGGCCGGGCGGATCGTACGCCCGGGCGGGGGGCCTCACACGGGGGGCCTCAGAGAGGGAGCCCACCCGCCACGCGAGTACCCGGTGCGCCCTCAGATCCCTGCGCGATCACAACGCTCGAAGCGCACTGCGGCGACCGGCGTAAGGCCCTCCGCGCCCCCGCCCGGATCGCGCCAACGCTGGGAGCACCGGTGGCGGCTAGATTTCAGCATGCCTGAGACGCTCCTCCGCTCCCTCCTCGCGGGCAGCATCGACTACGCCGGCCTCTTTCCGCCGGCCGGGCTCGACATGGCCACCGCGGTCCGGCAGTACGCCGAGTATCGCGCCGGGCCCGACGCGTGGGCACTGGGCCGGTTCGTGGTGCCGGCGGCGCGGCTGGCCGAGCTCGAGGGCGGGGCCGAGCGGCTGGCGCCGCGCCGGCCGGCGGAGCCGTGGCGCCTGAGCGCGCTGCTCGGCGCCGGCGGCGCCGAGGAGCTCGAGGCGATCGGCGAGTTCAACTGCCGCCACGCCGCCGAGAGCGCCGCCGCCCTCTCGGCCGACGTGGTGGAAGGGCGGGCCGACTCGGTCGAGGCAATCGACCGGCTGCTCGGCCGCATGCCGCGCTGGGCGCAGGCGTACGTCGAGATCCCGCTCGGCGGGGATCCGGCGCCGCTGGTGGCGGCCATCGCGCGCCACGGTGCACGGGCCAAGGCGCGCACCGGTGGCGTCACCCTTGAGGCGTTTCCGTCCGCGGCCGACATCGTGCGGTTCCTCCACGCCTGCACGGCCGCGAAGGTGCCGTTCAAGGTGACCGCCGGCCTCCACCATCCGCTCCGGTCCGAATATCGGCTGACCTACGCGCCCGACAGCCCTACCGGGCCGATGTTCGGCTTCCTCAACGTCTTTCTCGCCGCCACCTTCCTCCGCCGCGGGCTCGGACTGCCGGAGGCCGAGCGCCTGCTGCAGGAACGGTCCGCCGAAGCGTTCGAGTTTTCGCCGGATGGGATCGCCTGGCGGGGACACCGCCTGAATCGCCCGGCGATCGACGAGGCCCGGACAGGTGGGATCCAGGGGTTCGGCTCGTGCTCCTTCACCGAGCCGGTCGGCGAGCTCCGCGCGCTGGGCTTGCTTTAATCACAATTCCCGGTCCGCCGGTCCGCCACCCTCGCGCCCTCCGCCTCACCGCAGTATCCTACCCTGAACCCATCCACCACCGACCATTGGCAGGGCATCCCTGAACGATCCACGGGCAGCAATCGAGAGCGGGCTGAGCGGCAGCTATGCGCTGGATCGGGAGCTCGGGCGGGGTGGCATGGCCACCGTCTACCTCGCCCACGACCTGAAGCACGGCCGGCCCGTGGCCCTCAAGGTCCTGCGACCGGCCCTGGCCATGTCCATGGGACCCGACCGGTTCCGGCGCGAGATCACCACCGCCGCGCGGCTGCAGCACCCGCACATCCTCAGCGTGCACGACTCGGGCGAGACCCCCGAGGGTCTGCTGTGGTACACCATGCCCTACGTCCGGGGCGAGAGCCTGCGCGACCGCCTCAAGCGCGAGGAGCGCCTCCCGCTCGAGGAGGCCCTCCGGATCGCCGGCGAGGCCGGACGAGCGCTGGACTACGCCCACCGCGAGGGCGTGATCCATCGCGACATCAAGCCGGAGAACATCCTGCTCACGCTCGACGGTGACACGCTGGTGGCCGATTTCGGCATCGCCCGCGCGCTCGGCGGGCCGGCTGAGAGCCGGCTCACACAGGCGGGGCTCGCGCTGGGGACGCCGGCGTACATGGCGCCCGAGCAAGCCACGGGCGAGCGGGGTGTCGACGCGCGCACCGACCAGTACTCGCTCGCCATCACCTGCTTCGAGATGCTGACCGGCCGGCCACCGTTCGAGGGGACGACCGGACCCGCGGTCATCGCCAAGCGGTTCAGCTCGCCGGCGCCGAGCGCGCGCAGGGCCCGCCCCGAGCTGCCCGAGCAGGCCGACCGGGCGCTCCAACGCGCGCTGGCCCTCGATCCGGCGGAGCGGTTCGGCACGACCGCCGAGTTCATCCGCGCGCTCGGCGCCTCGACGGCGTCCACCCCGCCGGGCGGCATGCCCGCGATCGGTGACGCGGTTTCCGCGCTCATGCCGGAGCCGCCCGCTCGGCGGATCCACCCGATGCTCGTGATCGGCGGCCTGATCGCCCTGGCGGTGCTGGCGGCGGGGGTGGTGGCGCTCACCCGCTGATCGCGGGGCGGGGTCAGCATGCGGATCGGTCCGCGCGCTCGGCGGGACGATCCCGCGATCGGGAGATATCCCCCGAACGCCGGCAGCGTCCCTCGCGCGCCGGCGTCATGTCGCGGGGTAGTGTGATCATTGCGAGCGCGAGGCCGACTACGGGGAGACGGCGCTGGGTGTGGCGGTGCCGCACCCGCGGGCTGGCGGTCGTGGCCGGGGCTTCGGCCGGAAGGAAGTCATCCTGGACCCTTTCGCTGCGCTCAGGATGACAGCGCGCCGCGGGTCATCTCCGCCAGCTCGGCCCGTCATCGCGGGCAGCCCTGGCATCCCCACCCGGCATGGTCATCGACGGGCGCCTGTCCTCCGAATCCGAGCATGGTTATCCGCGGGCTGTCGTTGTCATCCGCGCACGAGCGTTGTCATCCAAGCGCGCATTGCCGTCCAGCGGGAGCATTGTCCGTCCAGCGGGAGCATTGCCATCCAGCGCGAGCATTGTCATCCAGCGCGAGCATTGCCATCCAGCGCGAGGATTGCCATCCAGCGCGAGCATTGCCACCCAGCGCCAGCATTGTCATCCCGAGCGCAGCGAGGGATCTTGCCTCGGATGGCCCGAGCCGCGACGGATGCCTACGATCACACTCGACGGCCAGGCCCTGACACCGGAGCCCGCCCCGTGGACGACACGCACGATCCCGCACGCCGCTCATGGGTCGAATCGGCGCAGGGCGCCACCGACTTCCCGATCCAGAACCTGCCGTTCGGCATCTTCCGTCCCCGCGACGACGATGAGCCCCCCCGCGCCGGCATGGCGATCGGCGACCAGATCCTCGACCTCGCCGCCTGTCACGACGAAGGGTGGTTCAGCGGCACGGCGGATGGCGCCGGCGCCGCCCTCGCCTCGGCCACGCTCAATCCGCTCATGCGGCTCGGGCGCGAGACCTGGTCCGCGCTCAGGGCGCAGGCCAGTGCGCTGCTCGCCACGGACTCGCCGGCGTACCGCGCCAACCGCCGCCTCGGCGACCGGATCCTGGTGGCGATGCGCGACGCCGAGCTGCTGCTCCCGGCGACGATCGGGGACTACACCGATTTCTACGCCTCGGTGCACCACGCGACCAACGTCGGCGGCATGTTCCGCCCCGACAACCCGCTGCTGCCCAACTACAAGTGGGTGCCGATCGGGTACCACGGCCGCGCGTCGTCCATCGTGCCGAGCGGCACGCCGGTACGCCGGCCGCGCGGCCAGCTCAAGGATCCGAAGGCCGAGGCGCCGGTATTCGCGCCGAGCCGCTCGCTCGACTACGAGATGGAGATCGGGTTCTTCGTCGGCACCGGCAACGCGCTCGGCGAGCCGGTGCCGGTCGCCGAGGCGGCGGACCATCTGTTCGGCGTGTGCCTCGTGAACGACTGGTCGGCTCGGGACGTCCAGAGCTGGGAGTATCAGCCGCTGGGGCCGTTCCTGTCGAAGAATTTCGCGACGACGGTGTCGCCCTGGGTGGTGACGCTGGAGGCCCTGGCGCCGTTCCGCACGCCCGCCGCCGCGCGTGCCCCGGGCGACCCGCAGCCACTCGCGTACTTGTCATCATCCGAGGACCAGGCCGCGGGCGCGCTCGACATTCAGGTCGAGGTGCAGCTTTCCTCGACCCGCATGCGCGAGGCGGGCACGGCGCCCGTCCGGCTCGGCCGGGCGCGCACGGCCGAGCTCTACTGGACGCCGGCCCAGATGCTGGCCCACCACACGAGCGGCGGCTGCAACCTCGCCCCGGGCGACCTGTTCGCCAGCGGCACCGTGTCGGGCGCCTCGAAGGACTCCCTGGGCTGCCTGCTGGAGCTCACCCGCCGTGGCGCCGAGCCCCTGACTCTGCCGACGGGGGAGACCCGCGCGTTTCTCGAGGACGGGGACGAGGTGATCCTGCGCGGCTTCGCGGAGCGCGAGGGCGCGGCGCGGATCGGGTTCGGGGAGTGCCGGGGGGTGGTGGTGGGATGAGGGGCGAGGAGGGCGGAGAGGGCGGAGAGGGCGGAGAGGGCGGAGAGGGCGGAGAGGGCGGAGCGAGGATACTGTCATCCCGAGCGCAGCGAGGGATCTTGCCCGGGAAGAGTTCGAACCGTTCCCGGGCAAGATCCCTCGCTGCGCTCGGGATGACAGCGCGTCGTCAAGCCGCTGCGTTCCGTGCTCCCCGACTGCCCGAGGCCGCCGGGTCCGTCCGACCTCCGACCGTCCGACCACCGGACCGTCCGACCACCGAACCGTCCGACCGTCCGCCTGACCGACCGTCCGGCCGCCCTACTTGATGATCTTCTCCAACACCTGGTGCGCGAAATCCTTGTCCCACTCGGCCAGATTCTTCCGGGCGTAGACCTCCACCTTGGTCGTCGCCGAGTCCTGCTGGGCGAGCTGGATCGTGACGTCGAGATCCCCGTGCTTGCCCTTGAGCTCGCGCTGGGCGCCGCCGCTCTTGGTGCTGGACGCGTCCTGCACGATACCCATGTCCTTCATGACCGTTTCGGACCGGGCCGCGACCTGATCGATCGGGCTCGCCACCAGCGACTCCACGCCCCGCGACGTCGCGTAGATGGCCCCCGCGGCGCCGGCGGCGGCCGCCGCGACGCACCCGGTGGTCGAAACCGCGATCGCCAGTGCCACGATCCACGCTCCCAGCCGGCTCGCCGGCCGGTTCGATGTCGCCTGCATGACTCCTCCTCTATGGTCGAGCCAGAAGCCGGTTTCGCGCCTTCCCCGTCGCCCGGCTGCATGGCATATTTTGAGGATTACCTCTCGGGAGACCCACCGTGGCCACGTTCCTCAAGACCACCGCAATCTCGATCGACGGCGCGCATACCCTGCCAAGGGAATACTATGCGTCGCCCGAGATCTTCGACCATGAGCTGGAGCACATCTTTACCAAGCGCTGGCTCTGCGTCGGGCGCGAGGACCGCCTGCCCAGCCCGGGCGACTGGTTCACCCAGGAGGTGGGCAGGGAGAGCATCATCGTGTTGCGTGACCGGGAGGGCGCGTACCGGGCCTACTACAACGTCTGCCGCCACCGTGGCACCCGGATCTGCGAGGAGCACAGCGGCCAGTTCAGCGGCACCATCCAGTGCCCATATCATGCCTGGACCTACGGGCTCGACGGCCGGCTCATCGGCGCGCCGTCCACCAACGACATCGAGAACTTCGACAAGGCCGACTGGCCGCTCTTCACGGTGCCGGTGGCCACCTGGGAAGGCTTCCTGTTCATCAACCTCGCCGACCAGGCCGAGCCGTTCGAGCAGGCGTGGGCCCCGCTCCTGGGCCGCTTCACGCGCTTCAACCTGCCCAACCTCAAGGTGGCGCGGACCATCGAGTACGACGTGAAGGCCAACTGGAAGCTCCTGTTCCAGAACTACTCCGAGTGTTACCACTGCGGCCCGGTGCACCCGGGGCTCGCCAAGCTGACGCCGCCCACCAGCGGCGAGAACGATCTGGTCGAGGGGCCGTTCACCGGCGGCTACATGGTGCTCAACCGCGGCGCGGAGAGCATGACGATGAGCGGACAGTCGTGCGGCGTGGCGGTCGGTGACCTGGCGGACGAGGACATGAATCGGGTGTACTACTACGCGATCTTCCCCAACATGCTCCTGAGCCTGCACCCCGATTACGTGATGTTCCACACGCTGTGGCCCCAGGGCACGGGCCGGACGCTGATCACCTGCTCGTGGCTCTTCCATCCCGCCACGCTCGGCGACCCGACCTTCAATCCGGACGACGGGATCGAGTTCTGGGACATGACCAACCGGCAGGATTGGCACATCTGCGAGCAGAGCCAGCTCGGCGTCGAGTCCCGCGTGTATACGCCGGGCCCGTACTCGAAGCGGGAGAGCCTGTCCGTGCAGTTCGACCGCGAGGTGTTGCGAAGCCTCGGGCACGGGGTTCCGGGCTGACGGGCGGTCGGCGGCACTGGGGCGACGCCGGCGGGGGTCGCGTCGGCCTGGGCGACGTTGCATCCCGCAGGTCAGCAAGAATGGAGCAGGGTGCCCGAGGCGTTGGGATGCGCGGGCAGAGATGGGAACTCTCGGAGCAAATAGCAGACTATCGCGAGATCACAGAACACATGCCGCACCTTGGCCCGCGGCGGTCGGCTGCACAAGCGGCCCTACCGCGATGCCCGGGCGAAGGCGGGGGATGGTGGTCCCGCAGGAAGCGTCAGGCCGCGCGATCCGTTCCCACGACGGACCCGCCGGGGCGGCCTGCAGCGACCGGAGGGACCGCCGTCCCCCGCCGTAGCCGTGGACCCCGAACCCATCACCCCACCCCCACCGCCCGACCCAGCCACATCCACATCAGACCATGTAGTTCGCCGGCGGATTCTGCAGCTGCAGGATCGCCCGGTCGATCCGGAACGGCTCGATGTTGCGCTCCGTCCGCCCGTCGATCGCCAGCTCGCTCAGGATCCGCCCGATGAGCGACGCGAACTTGAAGCCGTGCCCGCCGCCGATCCCCACCGCCACGTTGGGATGCCCGGGCACGGTGTCGAGCACGAAGTCCCGGTCCGGGGTCAAGGTGTACAGGCAGGTCTTGGTGTAGATGATGGGCCCCAGCGCCTTGGGGATGTACTTCCCGAGGAAGGCCACCGTCCGCTCGAGCGCGGCCCGGTCGGGCTCGAACGTCCTGGTCTCGGCCGTGACCTGCTCACCGCCCGCGTCCTGCCCGGCCTTCGGGCCGGCCTCGCCGAAGATCGGGAACCCATAGAAGCAGGGGTCGTCCATCCAGATCCAGATCGGGAACCGGTCCGGCTGGAAGTCGGCCTGGTAGGCGGTGGCGAAGTAGGTGACCTGCTCCTGGGTGACCCGGAGGGGAAGATGCACGCCGAAGTGGGTGAGCGTGCCGTTGGACCAGGCCCCCGCGGCGATCACGAGCCGGCGGCAGCGGTAGGTCGTGCCGGCCGCCGTCACCTCGATCTCGCCGCCCACGGGCCGCACCCGCTCGACCGGCGCGCGATCGATCAGCGTGGCGCCGTGCGCACGCGCCATCCGCACGTGCGCCGCGTTGCCGCGCGCCGCCATCGCGATGCCGCTCTCGGGCTGATACAGGCCGTGGATGTCGTCGGTGACCGTGAACTGCGGCCAGCGGCGCCGGATCTCGGGCGCATCGAGGTGCTCGTAGGGCACGCCGGCCGCGTCCATGCTGCCGCTGTAGTTGGTGAGCGGGATGGCGCTGTCGCGCGGCGCGAAGTCGAGCCCCCCGGTCTTGAGCACGAGCTGCTCGCCGGCATCCTTCGCCACCTCGGCCCAGGCCGCGTAGGCATGCTTCGCGAGCTCGACGTACTCCGGCGTGTGATAGGACAGACGGATGATGCGCGAATGGTCCTGCGACTCGCCGCGGACGTGGGCCAGCTCGAACTGCTCGAGGCCGAGCACGCCCGCTCCGGCGCGGCGCGAGAGCCAGTAGGCGGCGGCGCTGCCCCAGCCGCCGAGGCCGAGGACGATATACTCGTAGTCACGCTTCATCATGGCACTCCCCCCGATGGCCCACCGGTCCGCCTGAACACGCCTCCGATTCACCACAGAGACACGGAGAACAGCGATGGCACGGAGAAAACCGGGAAAATGTGTTGCTGGTTACCGTGCATCTTCCTGCCTCTGTGCCTCTGTGGTGAATCGGGGACCGGGTAAGATCCGGGAACCGGCGAGATCGCTGGCCTGTCACCACGAAGGTCACGAAGGGTGCGAAGGCGCTGCTCAGCTTGTTTCCCCTTCGTGTCCTGCGTGCGTTCGTGGTGAAGAGCCAGCTAGCCCCCGTCGCCGAGCCGCTCGCCGATGTAGCGCCGGATATCGAGGCTCCAGCTCTCCATCGGCGCGTAGTAGCCGGCCTGGAACATCCGCGAGGCCATGCCGCGCTGGACCGACTCGCAGATGCGCCCAGTCCTGCCGGTTGACCAGGTCCCAGAACTCCACCGCGTCCGATGGATCGAACCCCGGCCTGGCCATCTCCGAGGGGTGGAACAGAAACTCGTTGACGATGGTCGTCCGGTCCGGACCGACGGGCAACAGATAGAACGCGGCCACGTGCTCGGCGCTCAGGCTGAGCAGCAGGTTGGGATAGATCAGCTCGCCCTTGTGGCGGACCTGCTCGTCCGCGTCGAGCCCCGCGAACGGCGCGCGCGCGCTCGTGCCGGTCGCGGTGAAGGTCCAGGCGCCGTCGCGGTGCGGGATCCCCCGCTCCCAGTCGAGGTCCGATCCGCCGTGCTGCCTGAAGGCGGGGACCAGCCGGCAGAGCTCGGGATGGACCGGACCGCAGTGATAACACTCGTTGTAGTTCTCGAGCATCACCTTCCAGTTGGCCTCGATCTCGTACACGATGCGCCGGGCCACGCGGAGCTCGGCGAGGGGGTAGCGCCGGAGGCGCTCCGGCACGGGGCCGAGCTGGCGGGCGAGGGTGTGCCCCCGCGCCGCGGCCTCCGCCGGCGTCAGGTGGACGAAGACGAACCCGCCCCAGCACTCGACGCCGACCGGATGCAGCGACAGCTCGTCTCGGCACGGAGACGTCGCCGGGGCGGAACGGGGAGCCTGCTCGGAGCGCAGCGACACCTCGAGGAACGGCGCCGTCCGGAGCTCACCCTCGAGCGTGTACGTCCACGAGTGATAGGGACAGCGGATCCCGCCGCCGAAGCTGCCGGCGCAGCCCTCGGGCACGAGCTGCGATCCCCGGTGGCGGCACAGGTTGTAGTGGCCAACGAGGCCGCCGCCCTTCGTCCGCACGACGAGGATGCTTTCCCCCCCACGGCCTTTACCACGTAGTCGCCGGGCCCGGCGAGCTCCTCCTCGCGCCCCACGCAGAACCACTCGCGGCAGAAGATCCGCTCCCGCTCCCGGGCGAACACGTCGGCCGACTGGTAGTACTCGCGCGAGAGCGTGCGCTCGAGCCCGCCCTCAGGCTGATCCGCGCTCATCGCGGCACCTCCCCGCCCTCCGGCCCGTAGAAGAACACCCAGACCGCGAGGTCGTCGCTGAACTCCTCGAACCGGTGCACGACGCCGGCCGGGACGAACAGGCCGTCGCCCGGGCCGAAGGGATGCCGGCGGTTGCCGTTCCGGAATTGCCCGCGCCCCGCGGCAACGACATAGACCTCGTCGCGCGTATGCGGCGTCTGCGGATCGTGCCCGCGCGGGGCGTAGAGCTCGACGCTGAGCGTGCCGTGACCGAACAGCTCGACGAACCGCTCGCCCTTTGGTCCGGGCAGCCGGGCGAGGCCCTCGGCGATGGTCAGGTGGTGATCAGGCATGTCGGCCTCTTCGGGTCCGGGAACGCGGGGTTGGGCTCGGGGTCCGCGGCGCAGGCGGGGGACGGCGCTCCCGCCGGTCGCTGCAGGCCGCCGTGGGGCGTCCGACTCGGAGAAGATCGCGCGGCCTGACGCTCCCTTTGGGAGCACCATCCCCCGCCTGCGCCCGAGCATCCGGGCCCCACTCGGGCGCCGCCGCGCCGCCGCGTCTCGCAGCCACGCACAGGTGGCATGCCGATTGGTCTGCCGCGCTGATGGGTGGCCGGTGCCCCCCACGCCGGGATCGCCCAACCTCGGGTAGCTGATCCCACTGATGCCGTGGTCTTCCGTCGAGACCGGCACCACCGGAACAGCGCCGCCTCGAGGCTCGGAGCCGATCCGCACGCCCACGAAGCGCCGTGACGCGTGGGCGCCGGGGCGGCGGGGGTCGCGGCGGGGAGCGTCAGGCCGGGCGATCCGCTCCGAGACGGACGCCCGACGGCGGCCTGCAGCGACCAGAGCGAGCCCCGCCGCCCCGGGCCCGGGAGCCAATCCGCACCCCGAGTCTCAGGAGCCCCCGCTCACCGGCGCAGATCCCGAACGATCTCACGGGCCGCGTTGTACCCGCACGCCCCCATCACGCCCCCGCCGGGATGCGTCGCCGCGCCGCACAGGTACAGGCCCCGCACCGGCGTCCGATAGTCCGCGTACCCCGGCACCGGCCGCATGAACGAGAGGCTGCTGAGCGACATCACGCCCTGCATGATGTTTCCGCCCGTGAGCGCGAATCGCTGTTCCAGGTCCACCGGCGACAGGATCTGCCGCGCGATCACCGAGCGCTTGAAGTTGGGCGCGAACTCGTTCATCAGGTCGAAGCAGCGGTCGGCGTACTTCTCCTTCTCGATCTCGAGGTCGAGCCCCGGCGCCAGGTGATACGGAAAGTACTGCGTGAACATGGACATGACGTATCGCCCCCGGGGCGCTACCGTGTCGTCCAGCACCGAAGGGATCGTGGCCTCGATGATCGGGTGCTGCGACGGCCGGCCGTACTTGGCGTCGTCGTAGGCGCGCTCGATGTACTCCATCGTGGGCGAGATGTGGATCGTGCCGCGGTGCTGCGGGCCCGGCGCGGTCCCCGGCACAGCCGTGAAGTCGGGCAGCTCGCCCAGCGCGATGTTGATCTTGCAGCTCGCGCTGGCGTAGTCGATGTTCCGCACCGCCTGCACGAACTCGGCCGGCAGGTCGGCGGCGTCCATCAGCTTGAGGAAGGTGACGTTCGCGTCCGCCCCCGACGCCACACGCGGCGCCCGGAGCTCGGTGCCATCGTTCAGGGCCACGCCCTGCACCGCGCCGTTCCGCACCAGGATCCGCCCGACTTCCGCGTTGGTACGGATCTCGACGCCCCGCTCGCGCGCCGCCGCGGCGATGCTGTTGCTGATCCCGCCCATCCCGCCCCGCACGTAGCCCCAGACGCCGCGGACGCCGTTGCACTCGCCCATCACGTGGTGGAACAGGACGTACGCGGTTCCCGGCATCGACGGCGATGCCATGGCGCCGATGATCGCGTCGGTCGCCAGCGTCACCTTGAGCTGCTCACTCTCGAACCACCGGTCCAGGATCGGCGTGGCCGCGCCGGTGAGGATCTCCACGGCCTTCTGGCCGTCGGTGCCGAGCCGGACGAAGGCGAGGCCGAGTCTGGCGAGCTGCGCCAGGTTCGCCGGCCGGAACGACCAGGGGTTCGGCGGCGTCATGACGAGGGTGGGCTCGAGGAAATCCGCCACCCGCTCGAGCATCGCCTCGTACTTCGGCAGCGCCTCGGCGTCCTTGGACGAAAACTTCGAGATCTCCCGGTGCGTGAGCGCCTTGTCGGGGCCGAGCATCAGCGAACGGCCGTCGGGGAACGGCGTGAACGACGACGGGCTCCGGGGCAGCATCTCGAACCCGTGGCGCGCCAGCTCGAGCTCGCGGATGATCTCGGGCCGGAGCAGGCTGTTCACGTAGGCGGCGGTCGACACCTTGTACCCCGGCCACACCTCCTCGGTGACGCAGGCCCCGCCGAGCACGTCGCGGCGCTCGAGCACGAGAACCTTGAGCCCGGCGCGTGCGGCGTAGGCGGCCGTCACCAGGCCGTTGTGCCCGGCACCGATGACGATGAGATCGTACGAAGCGGACATGAGATTCGCGGGGTTGAGGGCGGGGAATCTTATGCCCGGCGTGAAGGGGACGGAAGGGGAAGGCGGACAGGGAGAGCGGGAAGGCAGTGCACCGTCATCCCGAGCGCAGCGAGGGACCTGCTCACCATGGTTCGAACTCCGGGTGAGCAGGTCCCTCGCCGCGCTCGGGATGACGGTGCCTCCCTGCCTTGGAGCCCTGTCCGCCCGTCCGCCTGTCCGCCTCCCGCTACCAGGCCAGCTGAATCTCCGTCCTCGCGTACACGAACCGTCCGTTGTACCCGAACGGGGACGCCGCGGCCCAGGGGAAGATGCCGAAGTTGTCGTTGAAGTCCTTGGAGGTGTCGCCGAACTCGTCCACCACGACCTGCGAGCTGGGCTTGTCGGGATAGACGTCGAACAGGTTACGCACGCCGAGGGAGAGCTTGATCAGGTTGAACCGGTATCCCACTTCGGCGTCGGTCAGGCCCTTCCCGCCGTAGGTCTCGCGGCAGAGGTTGCAGAAGCCGGGCTGAGCCGAGGAGAAGCCTCCGTAGTACGAATAGCGCCCGAGCGCGGTGAAGCGGCCCGTGCTGTAGTTGGCCTGCAGGGTTCCCCGCCAGTCGGGCCGCTCGTCCTCGATGCCGATCGCCGTCACCGAGTCCAGCAGGCCGGGCTCCGTCGAGCCCGCGTCCACCAGCACCTGCGGCAAGGGATCGACGTGAACGATCTTGTTCTTGGTGTAATTGAGGCCGGCGGTGAGCTCGAGCGTGCCACTCGTGCCCGCGGGCACCTTGTAGCCTGCCGTGATGTCAAGGCCCTGGGTCCTGGTGTCGAGCCCGTTGGTGAAGTACTGCACGCCATCGATGTCACTGAACCCGGGAATACCGGCCAGGATGCCCAGGGTCGCCGCGTCATCGAAGGTCGCGCTGAGAAGGATGCGGTTGTTGATCCGAATGTGAAAGAAATCGGCCGTCAACGTGAAATTGTTCACCGGCGTCACCGCGATGCCGGCGCTCAGGTTGTACGCGGTCTCCTCCCGCAGCGGCACGGCGCCGAGTGCCTGGGCAGCCGGGTTGTCCGTGGGGAAGATCCCGACGTCGATGAACTCGCCGGAGATCACGTTCGTGACCACCTTGCTGAACCCGATTTGGCTGAGACCCGGTGCGCGGAAGCCCGTGCTGGCCGCGCCTCGCAAGGTGACCCTGGGAGACGGCTGGAAGCGCACGGACGCCTTGCCACTCACCCTCGATCCAAAGTCGCTGTAGTCCTCGAATCGCGCGGCGGCCTCGGCCAGCACCTTCGGCGAGAGGTTCGTCTCGGCATCGGCATACATGCCGAAATTGGTCCGATGCCGGTCGGTCGCGTCGCTCGGCGTAAACCCCCCGAACGACTGCGAACCGGGAGGCGCCGGGGCATCGCCGAGCTGGTTCGTGGCGCCGCCGTTGATGTACGAGGCCAGCTCGCCTGGACGGATCGCATAGCGCTCGCGCCGGAACGCCGCGCCGAACGCGAGGTTGACCGGGTTCCGCAGTCCGAGCTCGACCGGCTTCGCGATGTTCAGCGCGGTCACGAGCTCCTCGCGCAACACCCGGCCGGCGAAGAACGAGAGCTGGTCGGGGATGCCGGGATCGTCGGCGTTTCCGAGAATCCCGTCGGCTCCGGGCGCACACGGCACGTCGAGGCACGGGCCCAGGGAAGCATTCAGGGTGTTGCCGATCTCATGGTCGACATCGTTGTGCCCGAACTCGGCGCCAAGCTCGTAGCTCCAGCCCGACACCAGGCCGCGGAGGCCGCCGGCCATCGAGTAGTCCGTCACCAGTCCGCCGATCGTCGGCAGGAAGCCGAGTGGATAGAGCACGTCCCAGCTCCGGGCGCTGCCGGCGTAGCGCCGGTACGGATTCCCGATGCCGTTGCGATGGCTGTAGCCGCCGAAGGCGTAGATCTCGCTGTTGCCCGACGCGTCGACCGGCAAGCGGAAGTTGCCCCACGCGAGGGCGTCGCGCTCGAGCCCATCGCCCCAGTGGTGATTGGGCTGGGGCACCGGGTTGTTCTTGTGGACCACCTGGCCGACGTCGTTGATCGAGTCGGCCACGCCGGTGCCGGTAACCTCGAACGGATCGGCATAGGCCCGGTTGGTGGGCTGGCGGTCGCGGAACTCGCCGAACAGGCCGAGCGCCCCGCGGCCGATCGGGATGCCCCATCCGCCGTTCACGTTTACGGTGGTGCCGTCGTCGGGGAAGTCGTCGCTGACGTAGCGCCCCGCGTCCGCGTTCACGAACGGCGTGAACGTTCCATCCTTGAGCACCAGGTTGACCACGCCGGCGATAGCGTCGGAGCCGTACTGGGCGGCGGCCCCGTCGCGCAGCACCTCGACCCGGTCGAGCGCGCTCGACGGGATGGCGTTGAGGTCCACGCCGCTCGAGCCCGCGCCCATCCCGTACGTGAAGTTGTTGACCAGCGCGGTCTGGTGCCGCCGCCAGCCGTTCACCAGCACGAGGGTGTGGTCGGGGCTGAGGCCGCGGAGGGTAAACGGCCGGACGATGTCGCCGGCGTCCGTGACGCTCTGCCGCGGGAAGTTGATGGACGGGGACACCGACTGGAGGATGATGCTGGTCTCGGTGCTGCCCTGCTGCTGCAGCTGCTCGGCCGGGAAGATGTCCACCGGCACGGCCAGCTCCTCGGCCGCGGTGTGGCGGGCGCGGGAGCCGACCACCACGTCGATCGGGGCGAGCTGCACCGTGCTCTTCGTCAGGGTGAAGTCCTGCCGCACCATGTCGCTTGCGACGATGGTGACGGTGGCGGTCGACGCCTGGTAGCCGATGAGTCGCGCGCGAACCGTGTGCGGCCCCGCGGGCACGCCGCGGAGCTGGTACTGGCCGGTGGCGCCGGTCGTGACGCGGAGGCCGGTGCCGTCCACTGTCACCGAGACGTTCTGCAGCGTCGCGCCGCTGCTGTCCGACACCGTGCCCTGCAGGCCGCCCGATTGCGCGGCGAGAGGAGCGGCGGCCAGCAGGGCCGACAGGAAGCACGCGGCCATGCGAACGGGGCGTTCGAGCACGGAGCCTCCGAAAGCGGGGTGCGAGGAGCGGCGGATGCGCCGGGAGCGCCCGTGTCCGGCGCGGCGCTCGGTGGACGGCCTGCGTGTCGTATAGCAACGGTGGAGCGGGTCTCCCTAGATAGGCTCGCCACGCAGGATCGTCAAGCGGGGGCACGCGCCGGCCCTTTTGACAACTGGCACGGGGCTCTGCACATTGGCAGGCACCGTTTCTCCAGCCCCGTTCCGACCCAACTTTTTCGTTCGACGATCGCGCGCGCGGGGCAGGCCCAGCTCAGAGGAGAAGGCTCATGGCCACTGGCATTCGTTCGCGCTCTCTCCGTGCCGTCCTGCTGCGCTCCTCGCTCGCGCTCCTGCTCCCCTCGATCGCCGCGGCCCAGGCCGGCGTCATCACCGGGCGGGTGACCGACGCGGCAGGCGGCGCGCCGCTCGAGGCCGCGCGGGTCGTGCTCTCCGGCACCACCCGGATCGAGACCACCAGCCGCGAAGGGCAGTACACGTTCCGCGGGGTGACGCCGGGCACGTACCAGCTCCGCGTGCTCAGAGTCGGGTACCGGCCCGAGACCCAGAGCGCCACCCTCGCCGACGGCGAGACCGCCACGGCCGACTTCGCGATGACCGCGGCCCCCGTGCAGCTCGACGAGATCGTGAGCACCGCGACCGGCGAGCAGCGCAAGCTCGAGATCGGCAACTCGGTCACCACCATCGACGCCGCCAAGGTGGCCGAGCAGGCGCCGATCACGGAGTTCGCGAACCTGATCTCGGGCCGCGCGGCCGGCGTGCAGGTGCTCAAGAGCAGCGGCACCACCGGCACCGGCACCCGGATCCGCATTCGCGGGTCGAACAGCATCTCGCTGTCCAACGAGCCCCTGTATTACCTCGACGGCGTGCGGCTCGAGAGCGGCTCGGCCTCGAGCACGCTCGACATCGGCGGCTTCGGCGTGGACAACCCGTCGGGCGCCGGTCCCTCGCGGATCAACGACATCAATCCGGACGACATCGACAACATCGAGATCGTGAAGGGACCGGCCGCGGCCACGCTGTACGGGATCCAGGCGTCGAACGGTGTGGTGCGGATCACCACCAAGCACGGGTCCGTGGGACCGCCGCGCTGGAACCTGTTCTCCGAGATCGGCGCGGTCTCCGACAACAACACCTACCCGCTCAACTTCGCCGGGCGCGACACGACGCCCGACGGCATCCTGAACGGTTACGACGGGTTCTGCAGCATCCAGAGCGAGCTCGACGGCCTCTGCGTCCAGACCTCGGTCCAGAGCTTCCAGCCGCTGAACGAGAAGGCGACCCGGCCGTACAAGGCGGGCCTCCGGCAGATGTACGGCGCCGGCGTCTCGGGCGGCAGCGATCAGGTGACGTACTACGTGTCCGGCAACTACGAGAACGAGATCGGTCCCTTCCGGCTGCCGAAGTTCGAGGAGGATTCGATCCTCGCGTCCCGCGGCTCGGTCCCCGACAACCAGGTGCGGCCGAACGGTCTCGAGAAATTCGGGGTCCGCGCGAACGTCGCGGCCAACGTTTCCAAGACGTTCGACGTGGATGCCTCGCTGGGATTCCTCACCAGCACTACCCGCTTCATCGAGAACGACAACAGTTTTCTGACGGTGAACGGCAGCGGCACGGCGAGCGGGTACCTGCCCGACTTCCAGCGGGGGTGGTACTTCATTCCCGCCGAGCTGTTCGCCGAGCTGGCGCAGCAGGCGGCCAACCGCTTCACCGGCGGCTTCACCGGCAACTGGCGACCGATCGGGTGGCTCACCGGCCGGGCCACCATCGGCTATGACGTGGTGAATCGCACGGACGTGCAGTTCTTCCCCACCGGCGAAGTGGCCGACTACCCGACCGGTCCGCAGTCCAACCGCTTCGGGGCGCGCAGCAACAACCGGTTCACGATCTCGCAGACCTCCGTCGACCTGGGCGCGTCCGCGCGGTTCCAGCTCTCACCCGCGGTGGGCTCGCGTACCTCGGTCGGCGGGCAGTTCTTCCGCGACCTGTCGCGCGGCGCCTATGCGTCGGGGCGCGGCCTCCCCGCCGGCTCGGGCACGATCACCGGCGCCGAGACCACCGAAGCCCGCGATACCGCGCTCGAGTCCCGCTCCATCGGCAGCTACGTCGAGGAGGAGGTGAACCTCAAGGAGCGCCTGTACCTCACCGGGGCCCTCCGGTTCGACGACAACAGCGCTTTCGGCCAGAACTTCAACGCCACCGTGTATCCCAAAGCCAGCGTGTCGTGGCTGATTTCGGACGAGCCGTTCTTCCACGCGAGCGCGCTCAACACGCTGCGCTTTCGCGCGGCCTATGGCGTCTCGGGCCAGCAGCCGGGCACGACCGACGCGCTGCGCTTCTACAACGCCGTCGCCGGCAAGAAGGGCGGGCTGGGGACGACCGGCGTCAGCTTCGGCAGCCTGGGGAACCCCAACCTCAAGCCCGAACGATCCCGCGAGTTCGAGGTCGGCCTCGACGCGGGGCTGTTCAAGGACCGGGTGTCGGTGGAGCTGACCTACTACAACAAGCACACCAAGGACGCCCTGATCGAGCGCGACATCGCGCCGTCGCTCGGCTCCTCCCGCACGCAGTTCGTCAACCTGTCGCGGATCCGGAATCACGGCTTCGAGGCGGCGATCAACACCCGGATCATCGACAAGCCCAGCATCGCGTGGGACCTGAGCCTGAGCGGGTCGACCACCAAGAACAAGGTTCTGGATCTGGGTGCAGGGGTGAGCAACATCTTCGTCGGGTTCTACCAGCAGCATCGCGCGGGCTACCCCGCCGGCGGGTTCTGGGCCCCGACGGTCAGCTTCAACGACGCCAACGGGGACGGCATCATCGACCTCACCGAAGTCTCGATCAGCGACAGCGCGGTCTTCCGCGGCTCCGCCCTCCCCACCAAGGAGGCATCGCTCAACAGCCAGCTCGCCATCTTCAGCGGCCGGGTCGTCATCGGGACCCAGTTCGACTACCGCGGCGGGCACCTGGTGGACAACTCGCTCGAGCAGTTCCGCTGCTTCTCGGTGCAGAACTGCCGCGGGCTGTACGACAAGACCGCGCCGCTCGAGGAGCAGGCCCTGGCTCAGGCGACCTTCCTCCGGGCGCCGGCAACCGGTGGCGTTCCTCGAGCCCGGGTGGTTCATCAAGCTGCGGGAGCTGTCGCTCACGTTCGAGATGCCGGACCGGCTGGCGCGCGCCTTCCGGGCGAGCCGTTTGAGCCTCACGCTGGCGGGCCGGAACCTCTGGACCATCACCGATTACAGCGGCGTGGACCCCGAGGTCAACGCTTTCGCGCAGGACAACTTCGCGTCCTCGGATTTCGAGTCCCAGGCGCAGGTGCGCTACTGGACGGCGCGCCTCAACGTCGGCTTCTGAGGCCGGAGGACATCGACCATGATCACGCGAGAGACGTCGGCGCGCTCGCCTGCGCCCTCCTGACCGCCGGCTGCGGGCTGCTCGACACCCAGCAGCCGAACATCATCGACCCTGGGACCCTCGACTCGCCCGGCCGGCGCGGAGTCGCTGCGCAATGGCGCCCTGGCCGATTTCGCCTTCGTCAAGGACGGAGACGGCACCCAGTTCACCGACGGCCTGATTCTCGTCGCCGGGCTCCTGAGCGACGAGTTCGTGCACTCCACGACGCCGCCCTCCGAGCAGGAGATCGATCAGCGAAGCACGGCCACGATCAACCCCAGCCTCTCCGACGTCTTCCGCAACCTGCACAAGGCGCGCGCCGGCGCCGAGCCCGCCGCGGAAGCGCTGCAGACGTACCTGGTGGACCCGACCGCGAGCCCCGAGATCAGCGAGATGCAGAGCATCGCCGGCTTCGCCTACCTGTATTTCGGGGAGGATTTCTGCTCGGGCGTGCCGTTCAGCAAGGTGCGGGGTGACACGACCACGTTCGGGCTGCCCCAGACCACGGCGGAGATGTTTTCAGCCGGGCTCGCCAATTCGATTCCGCGCTGGCCCACCCCGGGCTCGCCGCCGACGAGGACGGCAGCATCACCAACCTGGCGCTCGTGGGTCGCGCCCGGGCGCTGCTCGACCTCGGCCAGTACGTCGACGCCGCGGCCGCCGCCGCGGCCGTCCCCACCGACTTCCGCTACGACACCGAGCACGCCGACAGCCCCCAGCGGCTGCAGAACGCGATCTGGTCCTACACCAACGGCGGACTGTGGTCGGTGTCGGACGCCGAAGGCGGCAACGGCCTGCCGTACATCTCCGCGCTCGACCCCCGGGTGGGCGTGGACAGCCTGGACGACGACGAGGACGGTTCGCCGATCCCGGACTCGACCTCATCACGCCGCAGTACAGTCTGCTCAAATACCCCGACGCCAGCGCGCCGGTCGCGGTCGCGGACGGCGTCGAAGCCCGCCTCATCGAGGCGGAGGCCCAGCTCCAGGCCAACAACTTTTCCGGGATGAGGACGACCCTCAACGATTTGCGGCAGACGGCGATCGATCCGGCCCTGCCGAGCCTCCCCACGCCCGGCAACCGCGATGCGGCGATCGACCAACTGTTCTCCGAGCGCGCCTTCTGGCTGTACGCGACCGGCCACCGGCTGGGCGACATGCGCCGCCTGATCAAGGCATATGGCCGCGACCCCGAGACGGTGTTTCCGACCGGCGCCTACCACAAGAACGGCACCTACGGGCCCGACGTGAACCTGCCGATCCCGATCGAGGAGCTCAACAACCCCAACTCGACGGGCTGCATCGACCGGAACGCCTAGTGGAGAGGACGGAGAGGACGGAGAGGACGCGAAGCTAACGCGCCGTCATCCCGAGCGCAGCGAGGGACCTACTCATCCGGAGGTCGAACTCCGGTTTGGGCAGGTCCCTCGCCGCGCTCGGGATGACGGCGTCAGCGCCTCCTCCGACCGTCCGCCCACCCGCCCACCCGTCACCACACCCCCATGCTCGACCGCCCCAGATCGCTCTCGAGCGTCCACTTGATCCCCTGCCCCGGCTGCAGCAGCAGGGGATCGCTGGCGTAGGCGGCGGCGCCGGCAATGGGGTAGGCGATCAGCCGGTAGTTGGAGCTTCCCGACAGCCGCCGCCACGGCACCGAGAACTCGGCCTTGCTGAGCCCCGTGACCATGCCGAGCCGCTGGCGATCCGAGTCGCGTGCCAGGTAGATCACCACGTCGCCCATGAAGTGGCTCTCGATCTCGATCGGCACCGGGGTGTTGGGGTCCGGCCGCACCGACGTGTCGGGTGTCTTGGACCGGCACCCGACCGCCATCACCGCGAGCAACAGCCCGGGTAGAATCGTTCGAAGAATCCGCATCGCGTCTTGCGCCTCCCTGGGAAGGAATGCGACGGCGGCGGCGGCGGCGCCAGCCCCCGGGGCCGGCTGGTCCGCCCGCGGGACGCAGTCATCCTGAGCGAAGCGAAGGATGACCAGCGCGTCCCCGCTCCAGCCCCTATCGCGTGCTCGGCACTCCGCTCCGGCCGTCGCCGAGATACTTCCCGTACCAGGCGAGATACCGCTCCATCCGGTCCCGCCGGTGGCTCGGCTTCGCGAGCGAGTGCGACGCGCCCGGGTAGACCACGAGCTGAGTCTCCCGTCCGAGGCTCTTGAGCGCCTGGTACATCTGCTCGGAGTTGATGAGCGGGACGTTCCAGTCCTGGTCCCCACACAGGAAGAGGGTAGGCGTCACGATCCGGTCGGCGTGCAGGAACGGATACGACACCTCCAAATAGGCCTTCGGATGCTTCCACGGCGTGCCCAGCTCCGCCTCGTACTCCTTCACGTACTGATCGGTGCCGTAGCCCGCGAAGGCATTGGCCATCCCGGCCCCACTGGTCGCGGCCTTGAACCGGCGGTCCCGCGCGATGACTTCGTCGGTGAGAATTCCGCCATAGCTCCAGCCGCCGACGCCAAGCCGGTCGGGGTCGGCGATCCCCTGTTTGACCGCCCAGTCCACCGCCGCGAGCACGTCCTCGCCGTCCCGCTGCCCCCACCTGGCCCAGATGGCGGTCGAGAACTTCTCCCCCCGGCCGGAGCTCCCGCGCGGGTTCACGCCGAGGACCACGTACCCGTTGGCGGCGAGGACCTGCCAGTCGAGGTTCGCGAAGTCGTGGTAGAACTGCCACACCGGCCCGCCGTGGATCCGGAGGATCGTCGGATAGCGCCGGCCCGCCTGATAGACCGGCGGCTTCACCATGAAGCCGTGGATCTCGGTGCCGTCCCGGCTCCGCACCGAGATCGGTTTCACCGGGGCGAGCCGGACGCCGGCCAGCCACGCCGCGTTCTGCCGGGTGACCGGCCGGAGCTCGTGCCCCTCGACGGCGTAGAGCTCGGGCGGCAGCGCCGTGGTGCTCGAGGCCACGACGATCTGGCCGCCCCGCGCAACCGAGAGGTCGGTCAGCGCCCGGGCCCCTTCGACGACCCGCTCGACCGCGCCGCCCGCCGCCTGCACCCGGGCGAGATGGTAGACCCGGTCGTCCTCGAGCAGAAACAGTACCGAGGATCCGTCGGGGGAGAAGGTCGGCGACAGCACGTTTCGGTCGAGCGTCGGCGTGAGGACGCGGGCCGGGCCGCCGGCGGCCGGCACCACGGCCACCTTCTGCCCGCCGTAGTACAGCAGCGCGAGCGGCCCGCCCTGGACATAGGCGATCAGCGATCCGTCCGGGCTCCAGGCCGGCGCTCGGCCGCCCCACTCGGGATCCAGGTCCGGTCCCTCGAAGGTGGTGAGCTGGCGCGGCTCGGCGCCGGCCGTGGCCTCCACGACATAGAGGTCGTAGTTGTCGGTGCGGTCGTAATCGGGGCGGCGCCGGCTCACGAACGCGATGGACCGGCCATCTGGCGACCAGGCGGGCGCCGCCTCGTCGTAGTCGCCCGGCAGCAGCAGCGTGGAGTGCCGGCTGGCGACGTCGAAGAGATAGAGGTGGTCGTGCTCGGCCCGCAGCCAGCCGGTCTCGTCCGCCTTGAACTGGAAGCGGTCGATGACGATGGGCGGGGGCGCCTTGCTCGAGGTGTCGCCCGGGAGCCGGGTATCGGGCGCGGAGTCGCTCGCGATGAGCGCCAGGCGGGTCCCGTCGGGCGACCAGGCCAGGTCGCTCACACCGCCCGGCAGATCGGTCACCCGCTCGGGCTCGCCGCCGGCGCGGTCGAGCAGCCAGACCTGGTCCGACTCCCGTGGATCATCCCGGTTGGAGAGAAACGCGATCCGGCGGCCGTCGGGACTCCAACGCGGCGCGTGCTCGTCGGCCGGGCTCCGGGTGAGGCGGACCTGGGCCGTCCCGTCCCAGCTCGCGAGCCAGACATCGGTGTCGTCGCGGTCCTTGGCCGTGTCCGACACCGACACGGTGTACGCCACCCACCCGCCGTCCGGCGAGAGCCGCGGATCGCTCACGTCCCGGACCCGTGCCAGATCGTCCACACCGACCGGCCGCTGGGCCGGCGCGGGAGCGGCGCTCGCCAGCATGAAAGCGACAACCACGAACGAGATGCGACTCATCACAACAGGCTCCCGGCGGATGGTTGGCTCCATGTATTCACTACAGAGGCGCAGAGGCAGCCACCTCGTCTTCGTTCGCAGTGAGACTCCGTGGCTTTGTGCCTCTGTGGTGAAAGCGCCCCGCGTCCTCCTTGCGCGCCGCGTCTTTCCTGCGGCCTTTCACCACGAAGATCGTGGTGCATGCAGCGGAGATTCCTCAGGGCTCAGTGCGCCACCGCCGCCCCCGGACGCTTGTACACCACCCCGCCCTTCATCACGAACCCCACCTTCATGAAGCTGTGCAGGTCCGCCAGCGCGTCGCCGTCCACCGCGATGATGTCGGCGTACTTGCCCGGCGCGATCGAGCCGACCCGGTCCTCCCACTGCATGAGCTGCGCGGCCGCGATGGTGGCGCTCTGGAGCGCCTGCATCGGTGTCATGCCGTACTTCACCATGTAGGGAAGCTGCGCCGCGTTCAGGCCGTGGGGGTAGACCCCGCTGTCGGTACCGTAGGCGATGTGGACCCCCGCGGCCACCGCCTTCCGGAACCCGACCCGCTGGGTCTCGGTGGTCTCGGCGTTCTTCCGCATGATGTCCGCGGGCCAGTGCTGCTGGCGGCCGACGCTGTCGGTGTAGTCGCCGTTGTAGATGTCGGCGACGAGCCAGGTGCCGCGCGCCTTCATCAGCGCGATCCCCTCGTCGTCGATCAGCGAGCCGTGCTCGATGGACCGCACGCCGGCGCGCACGGCCCGCTTGATGCCCTCCGCACCGTGCGCGTGGGCGACGACGAACGTGCCGTACTCGGCCGCCTGCTCCACCGCCGCCCGGATCTGCGCCTCGGTGTACTCGGAGACGCCGGGCTTGGTGCCGCGGGTGAGCACCGCCCCGGTCGCGAGGATCTTGATGAAGTCGGCGCCGCCGTTGAGGATCGCGCGCACCCGCGCGCGCACCTCGTCGGCCGAGTTGGCGACGCCGAACCGGTAGCTGAAGGGAATGGTGACGTCCGGGGCCGCGCCCACCAGCTCCCCGGCGCCGGTCGAGACCGTGACGTAGGCGCCGGCCACCCGCATCCTCGGCCCGAGCACCGTCCCGTCGTCGATCGCATCCCGCAACGCCACGTCGACGAAGGCGCGGTAGGTCCCGACATCCCGCACCGTGGTGAAGCCCGCGAGCAGGGTGGCCCGCGCGTTCCGGACGCCGCTGAACGCCTCCTGGGCCTCCGAGCGTTCCAGCGGCTCCAGCACGTCGGCGCTCTGGGCATCCCCGATCAGGTGGGTATGGCAGTCGATCAGGCCGGGCACGACGGTGGCCCGGCTCAGGTCGATGATCCGGGCGCCGGCCGGAATGGTGGCCGAGGCCGGCTGGACGGCGCTGATCCGGTCGCCGCGGACGAGGATCGTCTGGTCCCGCCGCACCTCGCCGCGGTCGACGTCCACCAGCCGGCCCGCCCGGATCGCGATCAGCGCCGGCTCCTGGGCGCGCGCATGAGACCCGGTGGCAAAGGCGCCCGCGAGCATGACCAGCGCGAGCCGGGACCAGAGCCTCGACATGGCGGCTCCTGCGGTGTGCGGTGGGGGATAAACGACGACCGGCGCCCGGAGGCGCCGGTCGAGAGAATATACGCGGCGAGGGTCTGAGCGGCGACTGCGCGTGGCCGCCTAGGGCTTCTGCTCCGAGGGCTTCTTGACCTCGACCTTCGGCATGTCCACTTCCTTCTTCTCGGTCGTGACCTTGGGCACGTTGATGGTGTCCTTGACCGTACCGGTCTCCACGCTGGGCGTGTGGAGCGTATCGGTGGTGCTGCCGACGACGGGCTTCTGCACCTCGTACTCGCCTTCGCCGGTCTTCTTGCAGGCACCCGTAATGATCAGGGCCGCGATTCCCGCTGCCAGTGTGAGCTTCCGCATGAATGATCTCCTGAATGGAGGGAGGACTGGGGCCTGGGCGCTCGGGCCCTTGTGTTGGAGGCAATCTGAGGCGCCGGGCTCAGGCCGCCTGTGCGCGGGGTCACGCAGGGCCAAAATCCGTCGCCGCCGTTATCCTCACTCAATGTAGAAATTGTTGACAACGAAATATCAAAGTCTTACTCCTACTCGACTTACACAGGTCACTATTGGCATTTTTTTCGTCATTGACTGTGGGCAACCGGTATGATCCGGCTCACCGCGCGAGCCCCCGCTGCGGGCTAGGATGACGGGGTTATCCACGTCCCTCAACCCGAGGTG
>CAVQGA010000023.1:0-334353 GCA_963711915.1 uncultured Gemmatimonadales bacterium | reverse complement strand
GCGACCCGCTGTCGATCTGCGTGCCGGGCACCAACGGCAACCAAGCCGACACCTTCGTGCCGATCTACGCCACCACGACGACCTCCGTCGTGTCATCCGTCAGCCCGTCCGTGTTCGGCCAGTCGGTGACCTTCACGGCGACGGTGACGTCGCTTATCGGTGGCACGGTCAACGCCGGCACCGTCAGCATCAAGGACGGGGCGACCACCCTCGCTTCGCCGCCGGTGAATGCCAGCGGGGTCGCCACGTTCGTCACGAGCGCTCTGACCGTCACCGGCAGCCCCCACTCGATCACCGCGGCCTACAATGGCTCGGGCAAATCACGGCGAGCACTTCAGCGCCCATCTCCCAGCAGGTGAACGCTGCCTCGACCACCACGACGATCACGTCCGACTCACCGGATCCATCCATCGCGGGACAGGCCGTCACCGTCAGCTACGCCGTGGCGCCGGTGTCGCTGGGGCGGGCACGGTGACCGGCAACGTCACCGTGAGCGACGGCGTGGACAGCTGTGTTGGCACCGTGACCGCCGGGAGCTGCTCGATCGCCCTGACGACGCTCGGTGCGCGCACACTCACCGCCATCTACGGCGGGAGCACGAACTTCAGCGTCAGCACCTCCGCCGGCACGCCGCACCAGGTTGACCAGGCGCCGTCCACGACCACGCTGACCTCCTCGGCGAACCCCTCGGTATTCGGTCAGCCGGTGACCCTCACCGCCACGGTCAAGAACGGCGCGGTCGCGGTCACCGTCGGCAACGTCAGCTTCATCGAGGGGGGCACCTGTGCCAGCCCCGGCACGGTGCTCCAGGCCAACCAGACGCCGAGCGTCACCGGGGTCGTGACGTTCGTGAGCTCCACCTTCACGGTGGCCGCACACAGCGTCCTCGCCTGCTACGACGGTAGCGCCGGCTTCGCGGCCAGCCAGGCCACGCTCACCCAGACCGTGAACCAGGCCGCCACGGCCACGACCATCAGCACCGACACTCCGGATCCGTCCACCGTCGGCCAGGCTGTCACGGTCAACTACGCCGTCGCCGTGACGGCGCCTGGCGCCGGCACCCCCGCGGGCAACGTGACGGTCAGCGACGGAATCGACAGCTGCACGGGTACCGTGGCCGCGGGCACCTGCTCCATTACGCTCAACACTGCCGGCGCGCGCACGCTCACGGCCGCCTACGCAGGCGACGGCAACTTCAACGGCAGCACGTCGGCGGGCGCGGCCCACGCGGTGAACCTGCTCGCGACCGCGACGGCGGTGACGTCCTCGCTCAACCCGTCCACGTTCGGCGGCTCGGTCACATTCACGGCCATCGTCACCAACGGCGCCAATCCGGTGACCGTGGGCAGTGTGACCTTCATCGAGGGCGGCACGTGCGCCGCCCCGACCACGACCCTCCAGGCCGCCCAGCCTGTAAACGGTAGCGGGGAGGTGACCTTCGCGACCGCGGTGCTTGCCGCCGGCTCGCACACGGTCGTCGGGTGCTACGGCGCGTCCGGCAGCTTCGGCGCGAGCAACGGCAGCGTCGTGCAGACCGTCAACGTCGCGCCCACCACGCTCACCGTGGCGTCCGCCAGCGGGGCGTTCGGCGGGTCGGCGGCGCTCTCCGCGACGCTCACCCGGACCGCCGACGGCTCGATCTCGGGCAAGACGATCACATTCAGCTTGAACGGCTCGCCCGCGGGCAGCGCGACCACCAATGCCTCCGGCGTGGCCGCCGTCGCCGCCGCGAGCCTCACCGGCATCAATGCCGGCACCTATCCCACCGGTGTGGGCGCCAGCTTCGCGGGCGATGCCGGCTTCGCCGCCTCCACCGGCACCGGCGCGCTCACCGTGACCCCGGCGACGGTCAGCGTCACCGTGACCGTCATCCCGACCAGCATCGGGTACGGGGGTCTGGTCGAGCTCGACGCCGATCTGAGCCCTGGGCTGAGCGGTAAGGCCATCAGCTTCAGCATCGACGGCACGCCGGTCGGGACGGACGTGACCAACGGCGCGGGCAAAGCCAAGCTGATGAACGTGAACCCGGCGACCGCCGGCATCGGCGCCGGCGTGCACACCGTGACCGCCACCTTCCCCGCGGAGCAGAACTTCGCCACTGCGAGCGGCACCGGCAGTCTCACGATCACGCAGGCCGCCACCACAACGGCCGTGACCTCCTCGCTCAATCCGTCCGGCTTCGGCCAGGCGGTCACCTTCACCGCGACCGTGACCTCGGCCGGAGGCACGCCCGCGGGCTCGGCTACGTTCATCGAGGGCGGCACCTGCACGGCCCCGACCACGACGCTCCAGGCGGCTGCCGCGCTCGACGGCACCGGCAAGGTGACCCTGGCGACCAGCGCGCTCACCGCCGGCCCGCACACCGTGACCGCGTGCTTCCTGGGCAGCACCAACTTCGCCGCGAGCAACGGCAACGTGTCGCAGACGGTGAACAAGGGGACGCCGGCCGTCACCTGGGCCAATCCGGCGGACATCAGCTACGGTACCGCGCTGAGCGGGACGCAGCTCAACGCCACGGCCTCGGTCCCGGGTACCTTCGTCTACAGCCCGGCCGCGGGCACCGTGCTGCCGGCCGGCAACGGGCAGACCCTGTCGGTGAGCTTCACGCCGACCGACGCGACCAACTACAACAGCGTGCCGAGCACGACCGTCACGATCAACGTGCTGCGGCTGGCCCTGACGCCGCACGTCACCGCCGACAATAAGGATTACGACGGCACCACCGCGGCCACGATCGCGACCCGCAGCCTGACCGGCGTGTTCGGGACCGACGACGTCACCCTGACCGGCGGGACCGCGACGTTCGACACCAAGCAGGCCAATACCGGCAAGACGGTGACCGTCACCGCGCTCAGCCTCGGCGGCGCCGCGGCCGGCAACTACGTCCTGAGCTCGACCACCGCCTCCGCGACGGCGGATATCGCGCCCCGGGCGCTGGTGGTAACCGCCGCCGGCCAGAACAAGGAGTACGACGGGACCACCGCGGCCACCGTGACGCTGGCCGACGACCGGATCTCGGGGGACGTGTTCGCGCTGAGCTACGCCTCGGCGACGTTCGCCGACGCGAACGTGGGTACCGCCAAGACGGTCGCGGTGAGCGGGATCAGCCTCAGCGGGCCGGACGCCGCCAACTACGCGGCCAACGGCACCACGACCGCGACGGCTGACATCACCGGCCGTGCACTGACAGTGACGGCGGACGCCAAGACCAAGGTGTATGGCGACGCCGATCCGGCATTTACCTACCAGCTCACCAGCGGGGCGCTGATCGCCGGCGACGGATTGACCGGCGCGCTGACGCGCACTTCGGGCGAGAGCGTGGCGGGAAGTCCGTACGCCATCCTGCAGGGCACGCTGACGGCCGGACCCAACTACACGATTGCATTCGTCGGGGCGGATCTCACGGTCACCCCGCGGCCGGTGACCGTCACCGCCGATCCGGGCCAGACGAAGGTCTACGGCGAGGCCGACCCGACGCTGACCTACCAGGTCACGAGCGGCACGCTGGCGTTCAGCGACGCCTTCACGGGCACACTTGCCCGCACGGCGGGCGAGAGCGTGGCCGCCGGCCCCTACGCGATCACCCAAGGTACCCTTTCGCTCGGCGGGAATTACGCGCTGACGTTCCTCGGGGCCGATTTCGCCATCACGCCGCGCCCGGTCACGGTGACGGCTGACGCGAAGATCAAGGTGTACGGCGACCCCGACCCGGCGCTCACCTACCAGATCACGACCGGCTCCCTCGCGTTCAGCGACGCCTTCAGTGGCGCGCTCAGCCGCGCGCCCGGGGAGAGCGTGGCGGCCGGCCCATACGCCATCACTCAGGGCACGCTCGCGCTGTCGAGCGACTACCTGCTGACCTTCGTGGGCGCCGATCTCTCGATCACCCCGCGTCCGGTGACCGTCACGGCCGACGCAAAGACCAAGGTCTATGGCAACGCCGATCCGGCGCTGACCTACCAGCTCACCAGCGGCACGCTCGTGGGGGCCGACGCCTTCACCGGCGCCCTGGCCCGGGCCGCCGGCGAGGACGTGGGGACGCACGCGATCCAGCAGGGCACGCTCGCGGTGTCGGCCAATTACGCGATCACGTTCGTCGGCGCGGATCTCACGATCACCACCAGGCCGGTGGAGGTCACGGCGGATGCCAAGACCAAGGTCTACGGCGACGCTGATCCGGCGCTGACGTACCAGATCACCAGCGGCACGCTCGCCTTCAGCGACGGCTTCAGCGGCGCGCTCAACCGCACCACGGGCGAAAGCGTCGCCGGCGGTCCCTACGCCATCACCCAGGGCACCCTGACGCTGGGCACCAACTACGCCCTCACCTTCGTCGGCGCGGCCCTTACGGTGACGCCGCGGCCGGTGACCGCTACCGCCGATGCCAAGTCAAAGGTCTACGGCGATGCCGATCCCGCGCTGACCTACCAGATCACCGCCGGCTCCCTCGCGTTCAGCGACGCCTTTGCCGGCGCCCTGGCGCGCACGGCGGGTGAAAGCGTCACGGGGAGCCCGTACGCGATCACGCAGGGCACCCTGGCCCTCACCGCCGACTACACCCTGACGTTCAGCGGGGCGGATCTGACGATCACGCCGCGGCCCGTCACGGTGACGGCCGACGCCCAGGCGAAGGTCTACGGTGACGCCGACCCGACGCTGACCTATCAGATCACCAGCGGGCTCGCTCGCCTTCAGCGACGTGTTCTCCGGCGCACTGACCCGGACGGCCGGCGAGACGGTCGCCGGCGGCCCCTACGCCATCGTCCAGGGCACGCTGTCGCTGGGCACCAACTACACGCTGACCTACGTGGGGGCGGACTCTCACGATCACCCCGCGGCCGGTGACGGTCACCGCCGATGCCAAGACCAAGGTTTACGGCGACTCCGACCCCGCATTGACCTACCAGCTCACCAGCGGCACGCTGGTCGGCGTCGACGGGTTCAGCGGCGCGCTCGCGCGGGCCGCCGGGGAGAACGTCGGCGCCCATGCCATCCAGCAGGGCACGCTCGACGCTGGGCGGCAACTACGCGATCACCTTCGTCGGGCGCCGACCTCACGATCACGCCGAGGCCGGTCACGGTGACGGCGGACGCCAAGACCAAGGTCTACGGCGACTCCGACCCGGCGCTGACGTACCAGATCACCAGCGGCACGCTGGCGTTCAGCGACGCCTTCAGCGGCGCGCTGGCCCGCGAGCCGGGCGAGAACGTCGGGAGCTACGCGATCCAGCAGGGCACGCTGACGCTCGGCATCGAACTACAGTCTGAGCTTCGTCGGCGCGGCCCTGACGATCACGCCGCGGCCGGTGACGGTGACCGCCGACGCGGGCCAGGGCAAGGTCTATGGGAACGCCGACCCGGTCCTGACCTATCACATCAGCAGCGGCTCGCTGGCCTTCAGCGACGCCTTCACCGGCGCGCTCAGCCGCGCGGCGCGGCGAGAACGTCGGCACCTACCTGATCCAGCAGGGCACGCTCGCGCTGACGACGAACTACACCCTCGGCTTCGTGGGCGCGACCTTCGCGATCACGCCAGCGGCCGATCACGGTGACGGCCGATGCGAAGACCAAGATCTACGGCAACGCCGATCCGGCGCTGACCTACCAGATCACCAGCGGCTCGCTGGCATTCAGCGACGCCTTCAGCGGCGCCCTCACGCGCGCGCCGGGCGAGACCGTCTGGGCGGCCCGTACGCCATCACCCAGGGCTCGCTGGCGCTGAGCACCAACTACGCGCTGACCTTCGTCGGCGCCAACCTCACGATCACCGCGCGGCCGATCACCGTGACCGCGGACGCCAAGTCCAAGACCTACGGCAACGGCCGACCCGGCGCTGACCTATCAGATCACTCTCGGCACGCTGGTGGCCGGCGACGCGTTCAGCGGCGCCATCACTCGCGCGCGCCGGGCGAGAACGTCTGGGCAGCCGTACGCCATCACCCAGGGCACGCTCGCGCTCTCGACCAACTACGCGCTCACCTTCGTCGGGGCGAGCTTCACGATCACCGCCCGCGCCGGTGACGGTGACCGCCGACGCGAAGAGCAAGTTCTTCGGCCAGGCCGGATCCGGCGCTCGACCTACCAGATCACGAGCGGCACGCTGGTCGCCGGTGACGGCTTCAGCGGCGCGCTCACGCGCCGTAGCGGGCGAGGCCGTCGCGGGCAGCCCCTACGCGATCCTCCAGGGCTCGCTCACGCTCGGGACCAACTACAACCTGACCTACGTCGGCGCCGGCCTCACCATCAAGAGCCTGGACGGTCGCCGGCTACTATCAGCCGGTCGACATGCCCACCGGCAGCATGGTGTGGAACACGGTGAAGGGCGGCTGACCGTGCCGCTCAAATTCCAGATCTACGTGGGCACCGTCGAGCGGACCGACATCGGGGCCGTGAAGGCCTTTACCGCGACGCCGACGACCTGCGGCACGCCCGGGACCGAGGACACGATCGAGATCACCACCACCGGCGGCACGGAGCTGCGGTACACCGGAGGCCAGTTCATGCAGAACTGGCAAACACCGAAGTCGGCCAGCGCCTGCTATCGGACGACCATGACCGCGCTGGACGGCAGCCTGCTGACCGCCTACTTCAAGATCGAAGTAGCGATCCCGCGCCGCCCGGATCACATCCGGCACGTTGGTCACGATCCCCGCCACCCCCCGCGCCCACAGGCGCCGGGCGGTGGCGGCGTCGTTCACGGTCCAGACGTGCACCGGGCAGCCCAGCCGCCGCGCCGCGGCGCACGAACCGGCGGGTCGGCACCGGGAGCCCGCGATACCGGAGCGGCACCGACAGCAGCCGGTAGCGGCACTCGCGGCAGCGGGCGGCGGAGCAGCGCCGCCGCGGTACAGCGCCGAGATCTCCGGCGCCCGAGGCGCCGCACGCGAACGGCGGCTCGCGGAACAGCTCGAGCGCCCCGAGGTGCTCGGAGGCCACCACGCAGCGCTCCGCCGCGCCCTCCTCACCAGCACCCGCCGCACCGCCTCCTGCACCTCCGGCTCCTTGACCTCGATCAGCACCGGCATCCGCGGGAAGGCCCACAGCACCTCGCCGAGCGTCGGGATCCGCACGCCCGGTGCCGCGGAACGGGAAGGTGCGGCCGCCGTCGGGCGTGAAGCGGTAGCCCGCGTCCGCCGCGCGCAGCTCGGCCAGCGTCCGGCGCGCGGACCGCGCCGGCCAGGTCGGTGGTGCGGTCGAGCGTCGCGTCGTGGATCACGACCGGCGCGCCGTCGCGGCGTGAGCCGCACGTCGAGCTCGAAGGCGTCGGCGCCCTGCTCGACGCGCCAGCTCGAAGGCCTGGCAGCGTGTTCTCCGGCGCGTAGCCCGAGGCGCCGCGGTGGGCGATGACCGGGCCGGGCGTCGAGGTCGAGCAGCGGGTTCATGTGCCGGCGCTCGTAGTGGGCCCGCAGCGCGTCGCGCAGCGCGGACTTGAGGAACTTGCCGGTGGAGGTGCGCGGGATGGCCGGCACGAAGCACCACGTCGTCCGGCAGCCACCAGCCGGGAACCGCTCGCCGAGGTAGGCGCGGCAGCTCCGCGGCGCGTCGCCGCCTGCCCTCGCGCAACACCACGGCGGCCACCGGCCGCTCGAGCCAGCGCGGATGCGGCACCGCCACCACCGCGGCCTCCGCGACCGCCGGGTGGCCCATGAGCGCGCCCTCGAGCGCCACCGAGCTGATCCACTCGCCGCCCGACTTGATCAGGTCCTTGCTGCGGTCGCGGATCTCGAGGTAGCCCCGCGGATCGATCGACGCGATGTCGCCGGTGCGGAACCAGCCGTCCTCGGTGAACCAGCCGCCGTCCGTCCTCCGGCCGGTAGTACGCCGAGGCGACGTAGGCGCCGCGCACCTCGAGCTCGCCCATCGTCGTGCCGTCCCACGGCACGTCGCCCCGCTCGTTCCGGACCCGCAGCTCGAGCAGCGCGCCGGGCCGCCCCGCCTTCATCCGGAGCGCGTGCCGCTCCGCGGGGAGCATCTCGCCCTCGGCGCGAGCCGGCCGAGCGTGCCGACCGGCGCGATCTCCGTCATGCCCCACGACGTGATCGGCCGCAGCCCGTGGCGGTCCTCCAGTCCGCGCACCAGCGCCTCGGGCGCCGCGGCGCCGCCGATCACGATCGTCCGGAGCGCGCGAGAGGTCCCACGCGCCGCGGGCAGGCGTCGAGCGCGCTCGAGCACGCCGAGCCAGACGGTCGGGCACGCCGGCGCTGAAGGTGACCCGCTCCGCTGGCAGAGATCGAGCAGCGCGCGGGCATCGAGATGCGCGCCCGGGAAGACCAGCGCCGGCGCCGGTCAGCGCCGCGGTGTAGGGCAGCCCCCAGGCGTTGGCGTGGAACATCGGCACGACGGCCAGCACGACGTCGGCCGCGCCGAGCGCGAAGCTGCCGGCCATCGCGGTCGCCATCGAGTGCAGCACCAGCGCGCGGTGCGAGTAGACCACCGCCTTTGGGCCGGCCGGTCGTGCCCGAGGTGTAGCACATCGCGGCCGCGGCGCGCTCGTCGGGCTCGGGCAGCGCGGTCGAGCTCCGGTGGCGCGGCGCGAGCAGCGCCTCGTAGTCGAGCATCCCCTCCGGCGCGCGGCGCCCGTCGCCGACCACGATCACCTGCTCGAATGCCGGCGCGCGTCCCGGAACCGCTCGAGCAGCGGCAGCAGCGACGCGTCCACGATGCACCACCCGGTCCTCGGCGTGGCGCGCGATGTAGGCCAGCTCGTCGGGATGGAGCCGCAGGTTGAGCGTGTGGAGCACCGCGCCGAGCAGCGGCGACGGCGAAGTAGGCCTCGAGGTGGCGGTCGTGATTCCAGCAGAGCGTGGCGACGCGGTCGCCGGGGCGGACGCCGAGCCCGCGCAGCGCCGCCGGCGAGCCGCCGCGCGCGGCGCGAGGCACTCGCCGTAGGTGGTGCGGTGGAGCGAGCCGTCCGCGTCGCCGGCTCACCACCGGGCGCGTCGCCGAACAGCGTCTCGGCGCGCCGGGCGATCGGCGGCGAGGGTGAGCGGGTAGTCCATCGTGAGGCCGCGCAGGGGCGGTCGCTCACGGCTTGGGATGCGCGGCGAAGAACGACCAGATCGTCGGCGTGGCGTCGATCTCGCGGCTCACCCGCCCGACCGCCGCGTCCCGCCGCCGGTCCGCCCGGCCAGGTGTGCCCGCCGCCTTCGATCGTATAGAGCTCGACCGTCGCGCCCGTCCCGGCAGCCGCCGTACACGCGTCCGCGCACGCGGGTGCCGTCGGCCGGCGCGCGGTCGGGCTCGACGGTCGTGACCGGCGCCGCCGGTGCAGCCGGCGATCGCCGCCCAGAGCTCGACGCTCCGCGTCGGCCGACAGCACCCGCCCGCGCCGCCGCGCCACGCCGCCACCGCCGTAGGGCATCGAGCGGATCGGCGGTGCCCTGGAAGGCGCGAGCGCGCGGACCGGCGCCGTGTGCGCGCAGCGCGGCCGCCAGCGCGGCCGGCATCGCGCCGGCCACCGGGGCGATGGCGGCGAACACGCCCGGAAGGTCGCACGCCAGCCGGTAGGTGAACATCGCGCCGTTCGAGATGCCGGTGGCGTAGATCCGGCGCGGGTCGATGCTCAGCTCGCGCCCGAGCGTATCGAGCAGCGCCGCGCACGAAGCCGACGTCGTCGTGCGTGGCCGCCGTAGCCGCGCCCGTCGTTCCACCGGCGGTCGAGCCCGTCGGGATACGCCACGACGAACCCCTCGCGCTCGGCGAGCGCGGTGAAGCCGGTGTGCGCGCGCCATCCCGCTGGCCTGGCCGCCGCCGCCGTGGAACACCAGCACCAGCGGCGCCGGATGCCCGTCGGTACGCCGCTCGGCACGTAGAGGAGGTACGGCGGAGATCCCGTCCACCGAGCGTTCCACGCCCCGGCCACGCGGACGTGTGCGGCGCGCTTCGACCGGCGGCCGAGACGGCGCGACATGCGCGGCGGCGACGTGGGGGTGCGCGAGCAGCTGGCGGAGGAGTCACCAGGAGCTCGCCGGAGAGAGCGCGTCGCGAAGGAAAGGCATGGCGATGCAGCTGACTATACATACTTCGACTCCACCCAGGCCTCGCCAGTGACCTGGCCCGACTTCCATCGCCGATCTTCGCCGGGAGTACGCCCGCGCCCGCCTCGACGAGGCGGACGTGAGCCACGATCCGTTCGTCGAGTTCGCCCGCTGGTTCGCCGAGGCGCAGGAGGCGCAGCTGCCGGAGCCCAACGCGATGACGCTCGCCACCGCCACGCGCGGACGGCGCGCCGTCCGCCCGCATCGTGCTGCTCAAGGCGTTCGACGAGCGCGGCTTCGTCTTCTTCACCGACTACCGGAGCCGGAAGGGCGCGCGAGCTGGAGGCCAATCCCCGGGCGGCGCTGGTGTTCTACTGGGGCGAGCTGGAGCGGCAGGTGCGGATCACCGGCGGCGTGGCCCTCGCCTCGCGCGAGGAGTCGGAGCGCTACTTCGGGAGCCGGCCGCTCGGCAGCCGGCTCGGCGCGTGGGCGTCGCACCAGAGCCGGGTCATTCCGGGACGGGCGGTGCTGGAGGCCGACCTGCGGGAGGTCGAGGCACGCTTCGGCGACGGCGACGTGCCGCTGCCGCCGCACTGGGGCGGGTACCGCGTGGTGCCGGACGACGATCGAGTTCTGGCAGGGGCGGGAGAGCCGGCTGCACGACCGGATCCGGTACGTGCGGGAGGGCGGGGGACGGGGCTGGAGAGTGCAAAGGCTGTCGCCGTGATCATGTGGAACGTGCTGCTGCTGATCGCCCTCGCGGTCGGGCTGGGGGTCTCGTTTTCGATCGGCTCGTCGTGGACGGAGCGCGTCCTGCTCGCCTCGGTCCTCTGCGGCCTCATCGTGTACGGCTTCTCGGTGCTCACGACCCGGTTCGGGCCCTGAGGGCGGGACCCGAGTCACCCGAGCGCCGGACGGCCCCGCTACCCTCCAGAAACCGCCCCAGATACGACCCCCGTCCGGCTGCCTTCGGCCGCCGCCACGTCTCCCGGCGCTCCTTCCGCGACCACCTGACCGCCCTCGTCGCCCGCGCCGGGTCCCACGTCGATCACCCAATCGCTTCCGGCCACCACCCGCATGTCGTGCTCGACCACGATCACCGTGTTGCCGGCGTCCACCAGCCCATCGAGCTGCGCCACCAGCTTCTCCACGTCCGCCGGATGCAGCCCCGTGGTCGGCTCGTCCAGGACGTACAGCGTATTGCCGTGCGCGGCCCGCTGCAGCTCGGTCGCGAGCTTGATGCGCTGGGCCTCGCCGCCCGAGAGCTCCGTTGCCGGCTGGCCCAGCCGGAGGTAGCCCACGCCCTACGTTCCGGAGGACGTCCAGCGAGCGCCGCACGCCGGGCTCGTCCGCGAAGAACGCCCACGCATCGTCCACGGTCATCCCCAGCACCTCGGCGATGTTCTTCTCCCGGTACCGGATCTCGAGCGTGCGCGCGTTGTACCGGGTGCCGTGGCACGTGGGACAGGGCGCGTACACGCTCGGCAGGAACAGCAGCTCGACCATGACGAACCCCTCACCCTCGCAGGTCTCGCAGCGGCCCTTGGACACGTTGAACGAGAACCGGCCCGCGTCGTACTTCCGCGCCCGCGCCGCCCTGGTCGCGGCGAAGAGCTTGCGCACGCCGTCGAAGAGCCCGGTGTACGTCGCCAGGTTGGAGCGCGGCGTCCGCCCGATCGGCTTCTGGTCCACCCGCACCAGCCGCCGGATCCGGTCGATGCCGTCGACGATCCGTCCACCGGTGGGCACGGCCTCGCCGCGCTCCAGCTCCTCGCCCTCCGGCTCCTCCTCGATGCTGTGGCCGAGGTGGCCGGCCACGAGCTCGACCAGGGCCTGGCTCACCAGGCTCGACTTGCCCGAGCCCGACACGCCGGTGACCGTGGTGAACACGCCGAGCGGGAAAGCGACGTCGAGGTTGCGCAGGTTGTTCCGGGTGACGCCCGCGAGCCGGAGCCAGCCGGCCGGCCGCCGCGGCGCCCGGTGCGGCGCGGTCGCGTCCCCGAACAGGTAGGCGCGGGTCCGCGACTCGGGCACGCGGTCGAGCCCCTCGACCGGGCCGCTGTAGAGCACCTGCCCGCCGTGCTCTCCCGCGTCCGGACCCACGTCCACGATCCAGTCGGCGTGCCGCATGACATCGAGCTCGTGCTCCACCACGAACAGCGAGTTGCCCGCGGCCTTGAGCCGGTCGAGCGCTCCGAGCAGCGCCTCGGTGTCGGCCGGGTGGAGGCCCGCCGACGGCTCGTCGAGCACGTAGACCACGCCGAACAGGTTGCTGTGCACCTGGGTGCCGAGCCGGAGCCGCTGCAGCTCGCCCGGCGAGAGCGTCGGCGTGCTGCGCTCGAGCGAGAGGTAGCCGAGGCCCAGCTCGATGAGCACCGCGAGCCGCGCCTCGAGGTCTTCGGCGATGCGCCGCATCACGATCGCCTTCTCCGGGTGGTCGCGCTCGAGCGTCTTCCACCCCCGCGCCGCTCCCGCGGCGTACGGCCGGAAGATCTCGGCCAGCCGCTTGAGCGGCCGGCGCGACATGTCGGCGATGTCGAGCCCCGCGAACGTCACGCCGAGCGGCCCGGGCCGGAGGCGCTTCCCGCCGCACTCGGGGCACTCGGCGCTCACGAGGTAGCGCGCGACCCGCTTCTTCATCGCGGCGCTCTCGGTCTTGGCGAAGGTCTCGAGCACGTACTGGCGCGCGCCGGTGAAGGTGCCCATGTAGCTCGGCTCCTCCTTCCGCTTGAGCGCCCGCCGGGTCTCCGCCGGCGTGTACCCGGCGTATACCGGGACGGTCGGCGTCTCCTCGGTATAGAGGATCCAGTCGCGGTCTCGCTTGGGCAGCTCGCGCCACGGGCGGTCCACGTCGTAGCCGAGCGTGACCAGGATGTCACGCAGGTTCTGGCCGTGCCAGGCGGGCGGCCACGACGCGATGGCGCGCTCGCGGATGGAGAGCGTGTCGTCGGGCACCATCGATCGCTCGGTGACGTCGTAGATCCGTCCGAGGCCGTGGCACCGGGGGCAGGCGCCTTCGGGCGTGTTGGGCGAGAACGACTCGGCGTAGAGCAGCGGCTGCCCGGGGGGATAGTCACCGGCCCGCGAGTACAGCATCCGGAGGAGGTTGGAGAGCGTCGTGACGCTGCCGACCGACGAGCGCGTGGTCGGCGCGCCGCGCTGCTGCTGGAGCGCCACCGCCGGCGGCAGGCCTTCGATGGCGTCCACCTCCGGCACGCCCGCCTGGTGAAACAGCCGGCGGGCGTACGGCGCCACCGACTCGAGATAGCGCCGCTGCGCCTCGCCATAGAGCGTACCGAACGCGAGCGACGACTTACCCGAGCCCGACACGCCGGTGAAGACCACCAGCGCGTCGCGCGGGATGCGGACGTCGATGTTCTTGAGGTTGTGCACCCGGGCGCCGCGGACGTGGACGTATCCGTCGGAACGCGGCATCGGCGGGGAAGGGCGGAGCGCGGCCATGGCAGCGGAACATACCCGTGGCCGGGAGCGAGCGGGGCCACGGCCGGGCCACGCGACCGGAGCCGAGCCGCGTATGCGCCCTCCTGTTGGGACGGCCGCACGATCACAGGGCGTGGCATCCCACCGGCTTTCGAGGTATCCTCGGCGGGGATCCGTCCGACCGTCCGACCGCCTGTGCCCATTCGCGAGGGTCGTCATGTCCGCCGTCAGATTCAGTCGCGTGCTCCGTTCGCTGCCCGCCGCGGGTCTTGTCCTCGCGGCGCTGTCCACCTCCGGCTGGACCCAGCAGCCGGCGGACACCTCGCGCGCGACTGCCGCCGCGAACGCCCCGCTCCCGGACGACTCGCTCGAGGCGTGGCGGCTCCCGCCACCCGCGCTCGGTGCCCGCTGCCGCGCCGCCGTCGCGAGCGCCGAGCGGACATTCGAGACCGTGCTGGCCGCGTCGGCGAGCGGGGGCGCCGCCTTCCCGGCACTGCAGGCGGTCGAACAGGCGAATGCCGCGCTCCAGTCCGCGACGACGCTGCCGCGCGCGCTGCAAGTGCTCTCACCCGACGGCGCCACCCGCGACACGGCGGTCGCGTGCGACCAGCTCGTCGCCAATTTCCAGGCCGCCGCGTCCGCCGAGCCCCGGCTGTACGCGCTGGCGCGGCGCGCGCGGGAGGACCTCGGGTCGGCCGGCGATCCGGCGCCCGCCGCCGACCGGCAGCTCGCGGAGCTCTACGTGGAGACCGGGCGCCAGGCGGGCGCCGGCCTCGACTCGGTGGCCCGCGCCCGAGCGGTGCGGCTGCTGCAGCGCCACGCGGACCTCGAGCGGGCCTTCGGCATCGCCCTGGCCGGCGACTCCACCCGCGTGCGCATCCCGCTGCGCGATACGCTCCAGCTCGATCCGCAGCTCCGCGCGCAGCTCACCCGCGAGGGCGACAGCGCGGCGATCAAGGTGGACGAGAGCACGTTCGGACCCTTCATGAAGCCGCTCGCGGATCGCCAGGCGCGGGCGCGCTTCTACGTGGCCTTCAACCGCCGCGGCGGCCAGGCCAACGTGGCCCGGCTGGACTCGGCGCTCGCCGTGCGGGATACGCTGGCTCACCTGCTCGGCTTCCCCAACTGGGGGGCGTACCAGTTGAGCACGAGGATGGCCAAGACGCCCGCCCGGGTGTTCGCCCTGCTCTCGAGCCTCAAGGCGCCGCTCCGCCGGAAGGCCGTGTCCGAGGTCGCCGGGCTGCGGCCGCTCGCCCGCCGGGACGGCATCACCGGCCGGATCGAAGCGTGGGATTATCCCTATTATCTCGAGCGGCTCCGGAGCAGCCGGTACGCGCTCGCGGAGGACGAGGTCAAGCAGTACTTCCCCGTGGACCACGTGCTCCCGGCGGTCATGGGTCTCTACGGCGAGCTTCTGGGGATCAGGTTCGAGCAGGTGACACCGGCGAACGCCTGGGCGCCGGACATGTCGCGCTATACCGTCATCGACTCGGCCTCCGGCGCGCCGCTGGGCCGGCTCTACTTCGACCTCTACCCGCGGCCCAACAAGTTCGGTCATTTCGCGGACTTCACGGTGCTGCCGACGTTCCGGCGACCGGACGGCTCGCACCAGCTTCCGTGGACGGGCATCGTGGGCAACTGGTCGCTGCCCGCGGCGGGCCATCCGTCGCTCCTGACGCACGCCGAGGTCGTCACCCTGTTCCACGAATTCGGGCACGCCATGGCGGCGGTCCTGGACCGGTCGCCCTACCCGACGACGAGCAACGACCGGCTGGACTTCGTCGAGGCCCCGTCCCAGATGCTCGAGAACTGGATGTGGCAGCCGGCGATCCTCCGCCGCGTGTCCCACCACGTCACCACCGGCCAGCCGCTGCCCGACTCGCTGATCCGCCGGATCGTCGAGCTCAAGCACCTCGACGATGGCGTCTACTGGGGCAAGCAGCTGTTCTACGCGACCTACGACATGATGCTCCACACCAGCGCGCGACGAGTCGATCCCACCGCGATGTGGCTCGAGCTGCTCCCGCAGTTCGTCCCCTTCACCATGCCCGCGGGCACGGTGCCGGAGGCGAGTCTCGGCCACATCATGGGAGGGTACGAGGCGGGGGTCTACAGCTACCTCTGGGCCAAGGTCTACGCCCAGGACATGTTCAGCCGGTTCGAGCGCGAGGGAATTCTGGATCCGCGGACCGGCCGCGCCTACCGCGACGACATCCTGGCGCCGTCCGGCACCGAGGAGCCGGACACCCTGGTGCAGCGGTTCCTCGGCCGGCCCGTGAACGACGCGGCCTTCTATCGCGAGCTGAGCCTGCCGGCGCGGGCGAGCACGCCCTGAGGCGCGGGCGGGTGAATGCGGGCCGACGTGGTCATCCCGAGCCCACGGCGAAGGGCTCGGGATGACACCATGCCGTTAGCGACCATCCGTGATGCTCATTCATTAGGCGGGCCGTCATCACTCCCAGGTCACCCGGTACCGGCACACCGCTCCGCCCTTCGCGCGGCACTCCTCCTCCACGATCTTCACGCCCTTCACGCCGCACATCTCCAATGCCTTCCGATACCACCCGACCACGGTCAGACAGTCCGGCGCGCTGTAGGTCTCCGCGTCGTAGGTGGTGAACACGCCGGCGGTGGGCCCGGCGGGCGTGTACTCACGCCGCCCGGTCTCGTAGTAGAGAGAATAGAACGACGGCGACTTGGCCAGGAAGCCGTGCGCGTCGCCCTTGGTCAGGTACCCGCTGTGGATGGTGGACAGGTTCGTTTCGGCCGAGGCGGCGCCCAGGCGCTCGAAGAACTCGGTCCGGCCGCCGCCGAAGACGCGCACGATCGTATCGTCGAGGGTCTTGCCGAGCACGAAGGGGTACCAGTTCGACGTGAAGAGCATCCTGAGCGTGCGCTGGTCTCCCTCGGCCATGGCCGCGAGCACGCGCTGCAGCCCGTCCTTGCCAAAGTTGTCCTGCACGAAGGCGAGCCGCGACTTGAGCACGGCGCCCTTGATCTGCTGCACGCGCCCCTCCGGTGAGTGGTGCCGAAGGGTGGGCGGGGCCGGTGGCGCGCGCAAGCCGGGCCGACGGTACTTTTGGGAGCCACTCTTCCCGCGAGGAGCCCGATGGATTCCGAGCCGTCCGGCGCGTTCACGTCGGCGCCGCTCACGCTCGGTGACGCCGCGCTGTTCACCGATCTGTACGAGCTCACGATGGCCGCCGCCTTCGTTCGGGAAGGCGTGCGCGGCACCGCCACCTTCAGTCTGTTCGTGCGGCGGCTGCCGCCCGAGCGCGCGTTTCTCGTGGCCGCCGGCCTGCAGGACGTGCTCGACTACCTGCGCGGCTTCCGCTTCTCGTCCGCGTCGCTGGCGTACCTGCGCTCGCTGGGCCGGTTCGAGGCGGACTTCCTCGCCACCCTCGCCGCCCTCCGCTTCACCGGCGACGTGCGCGCGGTGCGCGAGGGCACGGTGCTCTTCGCCGACGAGCCGCTGCTCGAGGTGACCGGCCCCATCATCGAGGCCCAGCTGCTCGAGACCGCGGTGATCAACTTCTGTCATCTGCAGACCGTCCAGGCGAGCAAGGCTGCCCGTCCGGTGCTCGCGGCGCACGGCCGTCCGCTCGCCGAGTTCGGACTCCGGCGCAGTCACGGCATCGACGCGGGCATGAAGGCCGCGCGCGCCGCGCTCCTGGCCGGGTTCGACTCCACCAGCAACGTGCTCGCCGGCCGGACGTACGGGCTGCCGCTCTCGGGCACGATGGCCCATTCGTTCGTGATGGCCTTCGCGCGGGAAGCCGACGCCTTCCGCGCCTATGCCCGCGCCTTTCCCGACGGCGCGGTGCTTCTGCTCGACACCTACGATCCGTTGGCGGCCGCGCACACCGCGGTCGAGGTGGCCCGCGAGCTGGCGGCCGGGGGTCACCGGCTGGCCGGCGTGCGGCTCGACAGCGGCGACCTCGGCGCGCTCAGCCGGAACGTGCGGCAGATCCTCGACGCGGAAGGATGTGAGGGCGTCCCGATCATCGTGAGCGGCGGACTCGACGAGCACGACGTGGCCGCGCTGCTCGCCTCGGGGGCCCCCATCGACGCCTTCGGCATCGGCACCCGCACCGCGGTCTCGGCCGACGCGCCCTCGCTCGACATGGTCTACAAGCTGGTGCGTTTCGATGGACGGGACGTGCTCAAGGTGAGTCCAGGCAAGGAGACCTGGGTCGGCGCCAAACAGGTCGCGCGAGGGCTCGGGCCCGACGGCAGGCTGACGGGGGACGTGCTCGCGCTGGCGGAGGAGCCGGTGCCGGAGGGCCGCCGTGGACTGCTGGAGCCGGTGATGCGGGGCGGCCAATTGGTGCGGCCGCACCCCTCGCTCGCGGAGCTCCGGGAGCACTGCGCGGCCGAGTTCGGGTCGCTGCCGGATACGCTCAAACGCCTGCGGGAGGCCCCGACCTACCCGGTGGTTCCGAGCGAGGCGCTCCAGCGCCGGCAGATGGCGGCCAGGGAGGGGGCGGGCGGCAGGTAGGGCGGACGGTCGGACGGTCGGACGGGGCAGGCGGTCGGATGGGCAGGCGGTCGGACGGGAAGCTAACGCTGTCATATGTCATCCCGAGCGCAGCGAGGGACCTACTCAACCGAGGTTCGGAGTCCGGCCAAGTAGGTCCCTCGCTGCGCTCGGGATGACGGGGCGGAGCCGCCTGCCCGCGCTCCCCGCTGTCTCCGCCTTCTCCGCCCTCTCCGCCCTTCCTAGAACGCCGCCGTCACCCCTCCCAGCACCCGCCGTCCGATTACCGAGCCGCCGTAGAGCTGGAACCGCTGCTGATCGAACAGGTTCGTGGCGGTGGCCTGGAGCCGGACGTAGTTGCTGACCCGGTAGCCGGCGCTCACGTTCACGAACTCGCTCGACGGCACGTAGCCCTGGAAGACGCCCGCCGCCCACTGGTAGCCGTCCACCAGGCGCACCGTCACGTTGGCATCGATCCCCTGCTGGCCCGCGTACGTCACGGAGACACTGGCCTTCTTGCTCGGCGTGTTCGGCAGCAGCTGGTCGCCCACCTGCTGCGATTTCACCGTGAAGTCGAACCCGGTGACCGAGACGTCGCCGCGGAATTCGGGAGTGAACTGGTAGCCCAGCCCGAGCTCGACGCCCCGCTCGGTGACGCGGCCGGCGTTGGTGTACGACAGGACGATCGCTCGGCTTCCGTCAGGCAGGGTGGCGAGGGCGTTGGCGCCCTGGATCCGGGTGCCGGCCTGCACCGCGCCATACCCGGCGAGGAGCTGCGGGATGGCCGCGCGCAGCGGGTGGTTGGCCGGGAGCCCCGCGCCCGCGAGCCTGGCGTCGAGCGTGGCCAGGTCGGCCGGCACGTCGACTTCCTGGTCGAGCGCGTAGGTCGGATACTGTGTCTGGTTGACGCCCGGCAGGAGGTCGGTGACGAAGTCCTTGAGCTCGTTGATGTAGCCGTCCACCGTCACGTACGCCTTGTTGGACAGGCTGCCTTTGTACCCCAGCTCCCAGCCGGTCACCTTCTCGACCTTGAGGTTGGCGTTGCCGAGCGCGAGGGCCTGGGTGCCGGCGGAGAAGTTCCAGGGCAGGCTGGTCGTGAGGCCGGCGAGGGTCGGCGCCAGCGGGCTCTGCTGAATCTGCGCGTAATACCCCTCGATGGTGGCCTCGAGCGTGGCCGGGCCGGCCGACGGCGCCGCCACCGGGACCTGGAGAAAGAACTCCGAGTAGTTGGGGGTCTGGAACGCGCGATTGACCGAGAATCGGAAGGAGTGGTTCTCGTTGGGGCTGAAGACCACGGCGCCCTTGGGCGAGAACTGGCGGTCGAACAGATCGCCGTCGTCCCACCGGAGCGCGCCCACCAGCCGGACCCGCGGCACGAGCTTGTACTCCACCTGGCCGTAGATCGAATAGGTGTCGTCGCTGCGGTCGTCGTTGGCCAGGTTCATCAGGGTGCCGCTGGTGTTCACCCGGGTGTTCCGGAGCGAGGCGCCGTACACCACGCGGCCGCGATCCCCCATGAAGTGCCAGTTGTTCTGGCCCTCGACGTGGAAGATGTCGCTCCGCTCCTCGAGCGGGAGGCCCGACTGCAGCGAGTACTGCGGATCGAGCGACGTGCGGCTGTTCCAGTAGGCGAAGACGTTGTAGCGGTCGGCCGCCATCGCGACGCGGGCGTAGGGCTTGATCGCCTTGGTCACCTGCACCCGCCCGATGCCGGTCACGAAGATCTCGTTCTGGACCTGCGACGCGCCGCCATCGACCGAGAGGACCGAGCCGTTGTCGAGGTAGTAGTCGAGCCGGGCCGACCCGTAGGCGTTTCTCAGCGGATCGCGATCGCCCACGGCATCACCGGTCACGGGGTCGAGGGTCTGACCGTCGAGCGGCCGGACCTCGCGGGCGAGCCCCACGGGCTCGTCGGTCGCATCGGCGTACTCGCGCTGGAGCGAGGTGCCATCGAGCCGGGTCCGGGTGCGGGACCAGGTGTCGCTCCGGTTGTACCCGGCGTTGACGCGGAAGCCGAGCCGGTCGCCGGCGAACGTGCCGGCGTGGCGGAGGTCGCCGCGGAAGGTCTCGAGCTCGCCGGCTCCGACGGTCAGCTTGGTCCCCAGCACCTCACGCGCGGTCGGGGTCGTGATGTTGATCACGCCGCTGAACGCATTGGCGCCGTACAGCGCCGAGCCCGGGCCGCGCACCATCTCGACCTTGCCCAGGTCCTCGAGCGGCTGGGTGAGCCCGTTCCACTCCTGCGAGCCGAGGAAGGCGATGGCGAGGTCGCGGCCGTCCTGCAGCACCAGCACGCGCCGGGTGAGCGAGGAATTGAAGCCGCGCGCGTTGACGTTGAAGTCGTTCACGCCGCTCTGGACGATGTCCACCCCCGGCACCGCCTGCAGCGCGACCGGCGCCTGGCCGGTGATCGACGCGCTCTGCAGCACTGCCGGCGGCACCACCGAGATCGCCGCGGGCGCCTCGACGATGCGATCGGGGGCGCGCGAGGCGCCTTCCACCACGATTTCCGAGAGCGCGATCGTCACCGCCTCGAGTCCCGCGTCGGCCGTCACGGTGGCGTTCGGTTCGACTACCACATCCACCTGGGTCGGGCGGTAGCCGAGCCAGCGGAACACGATCTTCTGGGGTCCGGCCGGGACCCGCCGCAGGGTATATCGGCCGTCGGCGCCGCTGACGGTGGTCTGGCCGGTGGCCTCGACCGTCACGTTCACACTGCTCAGGGCGGCGCCTTCGGCGGCGCGGGTCACGGTCCCGCTGACGGTCCCGGTTTCCTGGGCGGCGACGATGGCGGCGGGCGTGGCGAGGAGGGCGACTACCGGAAGGACAGTGCTGACCACGGAGAACACGGCCGACGAGATTCGGCGCATACCGGTGATCCTCAGAGTGGGGCGGGGTCCTGTGCGAGTGCGCCACCGGGCGCCGCGCAGGAACGTGCCGCGAAAATCTTCGAGTGTCAGAGGGGGGAAGCCTAGTATAACGCCGAGTCGGGCATCAGCGGAACGGCTTCACCCGTGGCCACGCCTGGCATGCAAAGATCACCGCCGCGAGCAGCTCCACGCTTCGGCCGGCCGCCGTCCAGGCCGCGAGGCCGCCGAGCGAGCCGGCCACCCCCGTCGTCATCATGCCGGCGTTGAGCAGCAGGAATGACGCCCAGGTGAGGCCGCCGCCCCCGCCCCCGCGCTCGGGACCGCTCCGGAACCGCGGCAGGATCCACCAGGCCACGCCGAGCGCGAGCTGAAGGGTCCACCCGATGAGGAGCAGCTCGGCGTGGAGCGGACGCCAGCGGAGCAGACCGCCCGCGCCGATGCCTCGCCCCGCCAGGATCAAGGCGCCGAGCAGCGCCCCGCCGGCGAGCTCGACCAGCGCCGTCCGGATCATCCAGACGCTGAGCCTCGGCACGCTCAGCGCTCGCGCACGCGCGGCCAGGTGTTCAGCACGAACCCCCAGACCGCCACGAGCTGCGCCGCCGCCGACACAGCCAGCAGGTTGCCGGCCTCGCCACCCAGGGCGTGAAGCGGCTCGCCCACCAGCCGGAGCAGCAGGCCCGCGTTGAGCAGTGCGAAGCTCAGCCAGCCCAGCCGCTCGCTGCCCCGCGGGCGCTCGGCCGACCAGCGCGGAAACAGCCAGAACGCCACCCCGAAGATGAGCTGCAGGAGCCAGCCCACCACCAGCAAGTGCAGGTAGGTGGGCCAGAGCACGGCGAGGAGCGGGACCCCTTGCGCAAGCGGGAGCTGCATGGCCACGCCGAGCAGGAGCGCGGCGACCAGGTACAGCAGGCCCGCTTTCACCAGCCAGCGCGTCAGCGTCGGCACGGCCGCCCCTCGACGGGCGTCAGGCGACGCCGGCTTTCTTCACCACGAGGGCGGTCACCATCCCGTACATCCCGTGCTCCGACTCCGCGTGCGGCAGGATGTGGCAGTGGAACGCCCACGTGCCCGGATTGGTGGCTCGCACCAGGACGTCCCACCGCTCGCCGGGTGCGATGTTGAGCGTGTCGCACTTCCAGGGTGCCGGCTGGTCCCAGCCGTCCTTGGCGATGACGGTCATGTGCATCCCGTGCAGGTGCATGGGATGGATCATCATCCCCTCGTTCATGAACCGGATGCGCACGGTCTGGCCCTGCGCGCAGACGATGGGCTCGGTGGCGGGGAAGCCCTTCCCGTTCAGCGTGTATCCGTGCGACCCGTCGTTCAGCACCATCACGTAGTCCACGTCGGCCTTGTGCGCGGGGAGCGGCCGCTTCGGCTCGACGATGAAAGCGCCGAGCAGCCCGTTGCCGACCTGCACCGCCGCGTTGTGATGCGAGTGGTACATGTGCGAGCCGGCATTGGGAACGGTGAACTCGTACGTGTACCTTTGGCCCGGCTTCACCGGCGGCTGGGTGATGAACGGCACGCCGTCCTGGTCGTTCGGCAGCTCGAGTCCGTGGAAGTGGATGGCGGTGGACTGCGAGAGCCGGTTGTGCAGCACGACGCGGACGCGATCGCCCTCGCGCACGCGGATCTGGGGGCCGGGCACCTGGCCGTTGTACGCCCAGGCCTTCACCTTGCGGCCCGGCTCGACTTCCCACTCGATCTCCTCGGCGGTCAGCTCGTACAGCTTCGCGCCCTGCGCCAGCCTGGGAGCGAGGAGTTGGTTGCCCTTCCCGTCGGTCCTGGCCGGGAACGCCTTGAGGCCCTTCTCGTGCATCGCGTCCATCGCATCCGCCTTCTGGCGGGCGGAGAGGACCGGGGCCGGCGCGGGAGATGGCGCGGCCGCCTTCGCAATGCTGTCGGGTCTGACGGCTGCCTTGGTCTCGGTGCACGCGGTCAGGCTCACGACCGCGGGCAGAGTAACGGCCGCGGCGGCGCCTTTCCTGAGAAAATCGCGGCGGGAGGTGACGGGAGCGGGCGCGGCGCGGTCGGGCACGGGACACTCTCCGGAGCCAGGGTACGGGCACGGGTCACCAATCGGGCGCGTCACAGTCTAGTCCCGGATCGATGAAGGCTCGGGCAGACTCCTCATGAAGGTCGCTTCATGGATCCTGGATCAGCCCCCCGCGGCACCGCCCGGGCCGTCGCTGCTCGAGATGACGCACACGACCCCGCTCGTCATGAACAGGCGATCCACATCGGCGTACAGGATGCTGGTCCGCCTCGGCTACACCAGGGGCGCGAAGCCCAGGTCTCGCCGCGCTGAGCCCTGAAGGAGGTCCTCTCAGCCGGCCAGCACCGCCGCGCCGCGTACGGCCACGGAGCGGACCCGGTCCAGGGCCTCGTTGGCGCGCCCGAGCGGAAAGACTTCCGCGCTGATCGCGAGCGGCACCCGCTCGGCCAGCCGAAAGAACTCTTCGCCGTCCCGGCGCGTGAGGTTGGCCAGCGACCGGATGCGGCGCTCGCCCCACAGCATCTCGTAGGGAAACGACGGGATCGGCGACATGTGGATGCCCGCGCAGATCATGCGGCCACCCTTGTCGGTGGCGCGGAGCGCGGCCGGCACGAGATCGCCGACCGCGCGAACAGGATGGCGGCGTCGAGCGGCTCGGGCGGCGTAATGTGCGGAGTCGCAAGCAACGTGCCCACGGCTGGACCGCCTACGGTCCGAGCTATGGGCCAATGCAAGGCTGGCATGTGGTTGGGCCAAGGAGAGCGAGACTGGCCATTGCTCTAGGGGCCGCCCGTAGGTTTTGTTTCTACACCCCTGGCAGCGCCTAGGCGCAGCGAGGCAACATGGACCCACAGTTTTTTCTCACCGCCGTCGTCACCATCCTCATCGCCGCCATGGGGACATTGGGCGCAGTCAAGATCGCGAAGATTATTGCCCGCAGCCGCGTCGCCGGGGACCCTGACACCGCTGCCCATCTCCAGGCGTTGGATCAGGAGGTGGGGACACTCCGGCGGGAGATGATCGAGACGCAGGAGCGGCTAGACTTCGCCGAACGGCTGCTGGCGCAGGGACCGGAAACGCGCCAAGTGGAACCTCGGCGCTAGAACCGACCCCAAAGCCGAACGCCTGCGCCGACTCTTGGCCGACGGCCGGGTCACCTTGGTGTTCGTGACCCGGCGTGAAACCGTCCGCTATCTGCGGGACCGCCTGGGTCCACCGGCGAACGGGCTGGACGGTCGGTTGCCCGCGCCACGTGCCACGGTTCTGCGATGGTCATGGGTAGACTCGCAAGCAACATGCCCGCCCGCCTTAGTGTATCATTGCCAATGTAACAACCGACTCGGGTCTAGCAGCGCGCACATCCTCAATGCTCCAAAGGTGATCCGTGATCCCGGCCGCCATAGCGGGGGTCGTGGGATAGTGGGCTGCTTTGAAGGCGACAACTTAGCCTACTCCGAAGGCGGCATATGAACCTCAGTCCTGCGCACCTACATCTCGTTCTCAATCATATTCCCGTTTTGGGAACCTTAATCTTTGCTCCCCTGATCCTGATCTGGGGTCTGGTGCGACACTCTAGAGACATCACCATGACGGGACTGTCGCTCGCGGTGGTTCTTGCCGTGACGGCCGTGCCCATCTACTTGACCGGCGAGCCAGCTGAGAAGCAGATCGAGAACGCTCCTTGGTTTCAGGAGAGCCGGGTGGAGACCCATGAGGAGCGGGCTGAAGCCGGCCTCGTGGCAGTGCTGGCTACAGGGGCAATCTCGCTCCTCGCCCTATGGCGTGCGCGGAGAGCACAGGCACTCGGCCCCTTGCTCACCAAACTCGTCCTCGCGGGCCTTCTCGTGAGCGCCGTTCTGTTCGCCTTCGCCGCCCTGAGCGGAGGAGAGATTCGGCACGAAGAGATTCGTTCCGCATCCCAGGCGAGATAAGCCTAACTGACATTCTCAACGTTACGTTCAAACTGACGCACTACCGCCCGCCGCCGCACCGGTCGCGGGACGCCCCCGGTCTGGTCGGAGCCGCCGGCCCAGGCCGCGCCGAGCTCGCGGGCGAAACGCTGGCCCTCGACGTCGCCGGGCCGCGTGAACGCGAACACGCGACGTCCCTGGTGGCGCGCCACCTGGGCAACGATGTGCGCCGCCGCCCCGAAGCCGTAGAGGCCGAGGCGAGGTGCGTCTCCCGCCGCGACCAGCGACCGGTAGCCGATGAGGCCGGCGCAGAGCAGCGGCGCGGCCTGCTCGGCGGTGTATGCCGCCGGCAGCGCGAAGCAGTAGCGCTCGTCCGCGACCGCGTACTCCGCGTACCCGCCGTCGCGGTCGTAGCCCGTGAACTGGGCGCGGTCGCACAGATTCTCCCGTCCCGACCGGCAGAACCGGCACTCGCCGCAGGTCCAGCCCAGCCACGGCACCCCGATTCTCGTGCCCGGGGCGAACCGGCTCGCCCCGGGTCCTGCCGCTTCGACGATGCCCACGATCTCGTGTCCCAGGACCAGGGGAAGCTTCGGGCGGGGCAGCTCGCCGGCATGGATATGGAGGTCGGTCCGGCAGACGCCGCAGGCCTCGACCCGCAGCAGGAGCCGGCCGGGACCCGGCCGCGGCCGCTCCAGCCGCCGGAACACGAGCGGTGCGCCCGGCCGCTCGAGCACCATCGCGTTCGTCCCATCCGGCACAAGAGTCCTTCCCCCGGGCTTCACCGTTTCTTCAGAACGACGGGCGTAATCTGCGCCATCGGACTCTCTCAACCGTGAGGAAGTCATGCGCGCCGCTACCGCACCAGCCGCCTGGATCCCACAGGCCTGCGAGACGCTCGACGCCGTACTCGGTCCCAACCACGATGCATGGGTGGAGGAGGCCCGGCAACTCATTGCGCCCGACGGCGCGGAGGAAGCGTCGCTCTGGCACCGGTGGTCGGTGGTCCGTTACCTCAACGACCGGTTCGGCGCCCGTCTCAGGCTGGAGCGCGAGCTGGTGAGCGAGCTCCGGCCGTTCGGGGCCGCCCGAGATCTGGAGATCCTCGACGCCGGAGCCGACCGTGTGGCCAGTCTGAGTCTCGAGCTCGACCGGCTCAGCCGGCGGCGTGGAACCGCCACCGAGTTCGTGCGGCTCGGGCGTGAGTTCGTCGCGGCGCTGGGGCTGTGGTGTGCGGAGATCGAGCTGGTGGGCGCGTGGGTCGGGCGCGATATGGTGTCCGAGCAGGCTCAGCGAGTGCTCGCGACCATGGAAGGCGGAGCCCCGGTGGCTTCCCTGCAGTAGCAACGCCTCGAGATCCGTGCCGAAGACGGCCCGGCACCCGGCGGACCAGCGCCGCCGCGCGCTTCCTTCGGCGGCGAGGGACCGGCCATTGCATGGCGGACTTCGCCGTCCTTTCAGCCTTCCTTCACCCTCGTCCGATAAGCGTCTGATCGAGGGCAATCTTCTGGAAGTGCGCGGTCCAACGGCAGCGAGGCTCCCATGACACGCGACCCGCTGTCCTTCAACTCGATTCTGGTTCCGCTCGACGGCTCCCCCCTGGCGGAACAGGCGGTCCCGCTCGCGTCGCAGATCGCCCAGCGCGGCGGCGGCAAGCTGCGTCTCGCGCTGGTCCACGAGCTGCCGCCCGCCCCGGTCGATGCGGTCGGCGCCAAGCTGTTCGTGTCCATCGAGCTCGCGACGCGCAAGTCGGAGCGTGGATACCTTCGCGCCATCCAGGCCAGGCTGCGGGCAGGCGGCACCCGGCTGTCGTCGGCGGTGACGCTGGTGGGCGCTCCCGGACCGACCCTCGCCCAATACGTGCGGGAGACGGGCATCGATCTGATCGTCATGGCCACGCACGGCCGCGGCGGCATTCGGCGGGCCTGGCTCGGGAGTGTGGCCGATCACCTGATCCACCACGTCGACGTCCCGGTGTTGCTGCTGCGCTCAGGGACAGACCGTCCGGCGGCGCGCGAAACGGCGGCAGGCCAGATCCTGGTCCCGTTGGACGGCTCGCCCCTGGCCGAAGAGGCGCTGCAGCCGGCCGTGCAGCTCGCTCGGTTGTGGGAGGCTGAGATCGCGCTGCTACAGGTGGTGCCGCCCGTCCTGCTGTCGACCGACCCGGCCCTGCCGCTCCCCTCGGCGCACGACGCGGAGCTCACCACCACCTGGCGCCGCCAGGCGCAGGCCTATATCGACGGCATCATCGAGCGCCTTCGGTCGCAGGGCCTCCGGGCCTCGGGTGGAGCCATCATCGGCTGGAATGCAGCCGGCTCCATTCTCGAGGTCGCGTCGCCGGAACGCGTCGCGGCTGTCGTGATCGCCACGCATGGCCGCGGGGGTCTCCGCCGGCTCGCGCTCGGGAGCGTGGCGGACAAGGTGGTTCGCGGCGCCGACGTGCCGGTGCTCGTCTGCCGGCCGGCCGGCGCCAGGTCCAAGCCGAAGGATCCGGCCTCGCGACGCGCCGGGGCCCGGCGACGGAAAGCCAGGGTCGTCCGATGATGGGCTACGGCGGAATGCGCGGGCTTGCTCTGGGGTATGTTGTCGCCTGGATCTTCGTGGTGGGGACGGTCCTCATCGCCCTCTGGCGCGGGATGCAGGCGCAGGAGAAGATGGCGCGACACCTGGAGGCCATCGAACGCGCTCTGGCCCAGCGTTCCGGTCCGGTCTGACGGCGAGCGGTACGACTTTGGTCGCCCTCCCGCGTCAGCCGACACGACCGGTCGCGCGGCGAGTGGCTCGCCTCGCTTCCGAAGGTCGCCCGCAGCGCGTTGAGAATGACGGCGACGTCGATCACCTCCTGCAGCAGCGCGCCCAGCGCGGGTGGGATGTAGCCCAGGCCGGCCGCGACCATCGCGGCCCCGCCGAGTCCGAGCCCGCGAGTCACGGCGAATCCGGCCGACCAGATCCACGTGGCCGCGCCGGGCTAGATGGTCAGCCGCACGGCCAACCCGATGACGATCGAGAGTAGCGCCCCGCAGGCAGGAGCGCCGCGTGGCGCGGCATCAGCACCCGGGTGAGATCTCCGCTTCCTGACCCCGCCGCAGGCTGAAGCCTACCCCACGCACCGTCACGAGGAGCGGCTCCCCAGCCGCCTGCGTCAGCTTCCGGCGCAGGTTCCCCACGTGAACGTCCACTACGTTGCTCTCCGGATCGAAGTGCATGTCCCATACCTTCTCCAGGAGCGTGGTCCGGCGGACGACCTCCTCCGGATGGAGCAGGAAGTACTCGAGGAGCTGGAATTCCTTGGGCGTGAGGTCGAGGCGGGCGTCGTTGATGGTCGCCACGTGGCGGAGGCGATCGAGCGTGAGCGGCCCGTAGCGCAGCACCTCGAGCCGCTCGGCCCCGCCGCGCCGGTGCAGGGCCCGGATCCGTGCCAGCAGTTCGTCGAAGCGGAACGGCTTCGACAGGTAGTCGTCGGCGCCGGCGTCGAGCCCGCGGACGACGTCCTCGACGGCGTCGCGCGAGGTCAGCATGAGGATGGGCGTGTTCCGCCCCTCGCGCCGGAGCTCCGTGGCGACCTGGAACCCATTCTTCTTCGGCAGGACCACGTCCAGGAGAATGACGTCGTACTCGTAGACATGGGCCAGCATGGTGGCCTCGTCCCCGTCGGGGGCGACGTCGACCACCCAGCCCTCTTCCTTAAGCCCCTGCTCGATGAACCCGGCGACCTTCCGGTCGTCCTCCACCACGAGGATCTTCATGCGCCCCAATCTAGGCCGGACTCCTGAACCCACTCGGAAGCCTTCATGAAGGGTTCTTCACGAATTGCGGCACGCGCGGGTTGAGCCACGGGAAGGGCATGGTTTCAAAGTACGGTCTGGACGACGCCATCCGTAACCCCGCCGAAGCTTCGGAGCGCTTTCATCCTCTCTTCAGCCTCAGCCGCGTACCCTCTTCCAAGGGCCGATGACTTCGCCAGCCAGATCGGCGCCAGGCTCCACGTCCTCACCATTCGCGGCGGGTATGAGAGGCGCGGACGGAGCGGCAAGCGACGCTCGATCGGGATACGGAGGCAGCGGGATGCCTGGCGGCCCGTTACCATCCTTTGCTCGGCTCAGGATGACTTGCCTTCGGTCTACGCCCCGGCCGCCACCGCCAGCCCGGCAGGCGCAACCTCCGCGACACCTAGCGCCGCATGTCCCAGCGCCGCCACCGCGCCGATCACCGTGACCACCGGATTCTCGAGCCCGTCCCGGTCGGCCGCCTCGGCTATCGTGGCCAGCGTGGCACGAGTCACTCGTTGCTCGGGCGTCGTGGCGCTCTGAATGCAGGCGGCCGGCGTGGCGGGATCCCGCCCCGCCGCGACGAGCTCCGCCGCGAGCGCCGACAGACTGCCACGGCCCATCAGCACGACGAGCGTGTCGAGCCCGGCCAGCGCGCGGAGGTCGGGCAGCTCACCGTCCGGCCCCGCCGTGCGGGCCGTAATGACGGCGAACGATCGCGCCAGGCCGCGCACGGTCACGGGAATGCCCGCGGCGGCCGGGCCCGCGATCGCGCTGCTCACGCCGGGCACGACGTAGACCGGAACCCCCGCCTCCCGGCACGCCGCCGCCTCTTCGCTCCCGCGCCCGAACACGAACGGATCGCCGCCCTTGAGCCGCACCACGGTCCGGCCGAGCCGCGCTTGCGCGACGAGGAGCGCGTTGATCTCGCCCTGCGCCAGCGGTGCGAGGCCCGGTCCCTTGCCCGCGTCGATGAGCTCAGCGTCGGCGCGCGCCTCGCGCAGCAGCTCGGGTCTGATGAGCCGGTCGTGGACCACGACGTCGGCCGCGCGCAGCAGGTCCAGGCCCCGCGAGGTGATGAGGCCCGGATCGCCCGGGCCGCCGCCCACCAGATGCACCGAGCCGGTTTCCTTTCGCGCCGCCGCCACCATCCGCGGCCGAAAGCGCGGCGCGGGCGGGGGCGAGTGGCGGCGCGCCAGGTCGACCACGATCTCCTCGAGTCCGCGATAGGTCCCGATCGCGACGTCGATCAGGATGCGGCGGCCGCCGGCGCGCCCGTCCCGGGGCGCGGCGCCCGGCGGGAGCCCCAGGAGCCGCGGGATGTCCTCGAAGGCGTGGGCACCGCCGCCGATCAGGAACGGCACGACCAGGACATTGGGAAGGTCGACACGCGAGAGGACCACCTCGATCGGCGGATCGTCGTCGATGAACGCGGCCGCAATCTGCCCCGTCACCCTGCGCCGCCGGAGGGTCTCGGCCAGGTGCTCGGTGGCCGCCCGGCTGTCGGGGTGCCGCCGGCTGCCGTGGCCCGCCAGGACCAGCGCCACGGACCCCCGGTCGAGGTGCTCCTCGCGCAGCAGCTCGGTGACCCGGCGGGCCACGAGCGGCGCCAGCCCCGCGTGGGTTCCCACCGGCGGCGTGCGCCGGAGCCGCACCTCGGCGTAGCGCCGGCTCCGCGCCAGCGACTCCGGCAGCACCACTTCGCTGTAGTGGCCCGCGCTGGTGAAGAACGGCACCACCGTGATCTCGTCGGCGCTCAGCTCGTCGAGCACGCCCTCGAATCCGGGCTCCCCCTGGTGGAACGCCGTGGCCACCTCGTCGAACAGCCGGCGGCCGCGGAGCGACTCCGCCAGCCGGCGCACGAGCGCGTTGGCCGCGGGGTCGCGGCGCGAGCCGTGCGCCGCCAGGACCAGGGCCCGGCCGCTCACCGCGCCACCTCGAGCGGAACCAGGTCGATCGTCGGCAGCTCGCGCCCGGTCACCACCGTGCGCGTCGCACGCAGTCCCATGAGTCGCTGGTAGAAGTCCCCGAGCCCCTCCCCCTCGGCGCGCTCCGCGGCCCAGCGGTGGAGCAGCGGCCGCACGGTGGCGAGCAGCTCATCCGTCGGCACGTCGGCCTGGTAGAGGTCCACCAGGCGATCGCCGGCGAGGCCGCCACCCACGTACACGTTGTACAGATCGATCGAGCGCCCCACGAACGCGAGGTCCGCAGTGTAGGGCCGGGCGCAGCCGTTCGGGCAGCCGGTCATCCGGATCGTGAGCGGCGCGTCCCGGAGGCCGAGGAAATCGAGCTCCGCCTCGAACTGGTCGAGGATCGCCGGAATGGCCCGCTCCGACTCGGCCACCGCGAGACCGCAGGTCGGGAGGGCGGGGCAGGCCATCGAGTACCGCCGCGCGGCCGAGAGCCGGGTCGGCAGCGGAACGCCGTGCGCCTGCAGGATCCGCTCGACGGTGTCGATGCCGTGGGTGTCGAGGTCCGTCAGCAGCAGGTTCTGCTGGGCAGTCAGGTGCACGCCGGGCCGGAGCCTGGTAACGATCTCGTGCAGCGCCCTCTTGAGCGCATGCCCCGGAGCGTCCACGATCCGCCCGCTCTGGATGAACACCCCGTAGAACCAGCGCCCATCGCTCTGACGGTGGCGGCCGAGGTGGTCGTGGAACGGGAGCCGCGGAAGCGCCACCGCCGGCCCGAGGGTGAACGAGGCGCGCCGCTGGAATTCCTCCCGGAACCGCGGCGTGCCCCACTCGGCGAGCAGGTACTTGAGCCGGGCGTGCCGCCGGTCGCTCCGGTTGCCGTGATCCCGGAAGATGGCGGCCACGAGCCGCACGGCCTCGACCGCATGCTCGGCCGGCACGAACCCGAGCGGCTCGGCCAGCCGGGCGGCGGTATCGCCCTTGTGGTGGGTCATGCCGAGGCCACCGCCCACGAGCAGGTTGAACCCCTGGATGCGGCCGTCGCGCACGATGGCGAGCAGCCCGACGTCCTGGGCCCAGATGTCCACGCAGTTGTCGGTCGAGAGGCCGACGGCGGCCTTGAACTTCCGCGGCAGGTACCGGTCGCGGTAGAACGGCTCCTCCTGCTCGGTCGAGACCTGCTTCTCCCCGTCGAGCCAGATCTCGTGATAGGCGCGCGTGGCCGGGCGGAGCTCCACCGCCAGCGCCTCGGCGACGCGCCGGATCGCGACGTGATCGGCGTCGCCCAGCGGGGCGGAGCAGCCCATGACGTTCCGTTGCACGTCGCCGCAGGCCGAGATGGTGGTGAGCAGCAACTGGTTGATGCCGGCGATGGCGGCCTTGAGGTCGCCCTTGAGCACGCCGTGAAACTGGAAGCCCTGCCGGGTCGTGACGCGCAGGGTGCCGTTGGCGTGCTCGTCGGCCAGCCGCTCGAGCGCGAGGTACTGCTCGCCGGTCACGGCGCCGGCCGGGATCGCGACCCGGACCATGAAGCTGTACGCCTTCTCGAGCCCCGCGGCCTCCAGCGCGCGCCGGGCGTCGCGGTCGTCCTGCTGATAGGTCCCGTGGAACTTGAGCAGCGCGACGTCGTCGTGGCCGAAGTGGGTGCGCTCCGAGGCCAGCGTCTCCGCGATGGTGCCGCGCAGGTGCCGGCCGTGGCGCTTGGCGACCTCGATCTTGGATTCCGGTTGTCCGGTCATCGGTGCCGTCACGCCTTTCTGGCGAGAGATGGGCCGGCGGGGACGTGCAGTCCGCACTCGGTCTTGTCGGTGCCGGCCCAGCGGCCGCTGCGCGAGTAGTCGCCCGGGGTCGAGCCCGGCACCGGGCGGGTGCAGTGCGTGCAGCCCACGGTCGGGTAGCCGCGCTCGTGGAGCTCGTTGTACGGCACGTCGTGCGCGCGTACGTAGTCCCAGACGCGGCGCCGGTCCCAGCCGGCGAGCGGGCTCACCTTGATCAGCTCGTACGCCCCGTCCCACTCGACCGCGCGCAGCGTCGAGCGGTCGCTCCCCTGGCTCCGCATCAGCCCGGTGATCCAGACGTCCGCCCCGGCGAGCGCCCGACGCATCGGCTCGACCTTCCGGATGGCACAGCAGCGGTTCGGATCGCGGCGCCAGAGCTCGGGACCGAAGTGCTGCGCCTGGGCCTCGGCCGTGAGCGTGGTGCCCCGGTTCTCGAACCGGAGCCGGGGATACCGGGCGACCATCCGGTCGCGCAGGGCGTACGTCTCCGGGAAGAGGAACATCGTGTCGAGATAGATCACCGGGATCTCGACCGGGTGTCGCGCCACCATGTCGATCAGCGCGCACCCCTCCATCCCGAACGAGGTGGTCAGCACGAGCTTCCGGCCCGCGAAGCGGCGGAAGGCCCACGCCAGGATCTCGTGCGGATCCGACTCCTCCTCGTCCAGCGCGGCCGCGGCCGTCGCCTGCATCGCCATTCGGTGTTCCTCCGGATACCACAAATGAAAAAGCCCGCAGGACGCTGCCTGCGGGCTTCACACCAATGCGCGTGAACTTCGAGCCGTCAGGTCGTCCGGTCGGGGGGGAGACTCCGCATACAACAACAGGCCATGGCCCCGGCGAGGGGCGTGGCGGCGGCGGAACCGGCTGATACGGCGGAACGCATAATCATACGCGTACGCTAGCGCGCGCCGGCAAGGTTGTCAACTGAGGCGCTCCACGAAACCTCGGCCTGAGTCACCCTGAGCCCGTTCGCTCCGCTCAGGGTAAACTCCGCGAAGGGGGCATGCCCTCGGGTACGGCTCCTTCGCTGCGCTCAGGATGACTCGGGTTCAGGATGACTCGGGTTCAGGATGACTCGGATTCAGGATGACTCGGGTTCAGGATGACTCGGGTATTGAAACGCGAAACGCGCTCTCAGCTCGGCGGGGCGTCCAGCGGCACGGCGGCGGATTCGGGCAGGGTGACAGGAATGTGAGAGACGGCCGAGGAATCCGACGAATTGGTCGGCCCCGGATTGCGGACGGCATCCCGCGCGTCCGGCAGGCAGGCCAGGATCTTGGCTACACGCTGCGATCCGCTCGGGTGCCAGGGGTCGAACCGGAACGGCCCCATGCGGGTGAAGAACCGGATCGCGGCACCTACGGCGGTGGGGTCGGACTCCGCGAGCGTGCGCGCGGCATAGCAGTCGGCCTCGAGCTCCTGGCGCTGGCGTACCGCGCTGGGATCGCTCTCGCCGGCCAGCAGCGCCGAGCCGGTGTGCCCGAAATGGATGTGGCCGTACTCGTGGGCGAAGAAGAACGTGGTGAGATTCGGGCCGAACTGCTGCATGAGCACCGGATTGTAGTAGATGATCGGGCGGCCGTTCTCGATCGTCGCAAGGGCCACGTCGCGCAGGGTGTCGGTCGCGATCTGCCGCACGTCGATCAGGCGCTGCACCGCCCGGGCCGGTCTGGCGCCGGCCGGCAGCAGCAGCGCCGCAACGATTGTGGCGATCGTGAACCTGCGCATGGTATCCTCGCTCCCTCGATTCGTGCGACCTGCGAGGGGGACGTGACCATTGTGGGTCGAGTTCCCCCCCGAGCAAGACACCCCCGCGCCTCGGGTTCGAGTCGCGAGGGCATCGGGCACGTCGCGGAGCGGCGCGTCAGCGAGGCGTTCGCGTGTATCGAACCAGCGTGGGTCCGGAAATCACCCATCGCGTCTTGCAGAGGCTCAACAGTTCTGCTCCAGTGAGGGCTGACTGGTTCGGCTGTTCTTTCCTATCGGATTGGATTTGGCAAGACTTGAGCCAGCGTACGGTGGGGGAAAGGTCATCCGGAGCCCGTTCGCTGCGCTCAGGGTAAATTCCGCGAGGATCGGCCAGGGCGTGCAAGTCAGCCTCGAGACTCACTTTCACTACCGACCCGGTGCTTCGCTCAGTTTACCCTGAGCGCCGCGAACGGGCTCAGGCTGACGCTGGGCAGGGCGCAATTCGTTGCACCGTCAGCCACCACGCCGCCGCCACTCCAGCCGCGCCCCGCGGCACTCCGCAACCCGGCCGCGGGCGGTGACTCCTCGCGTCCAACCCCTTACAGTTCAACTGCCGCCAGGGGCATCCCAAACGCCGGAGCAACGGCGAGGCGGGATTGAGACGTCACCCTTGGAACCTGATCCGGCTGATACCGGCGAAGGGAGTGCGGCGCCCGCGCGTTCCTCGCGCCAGCGCTGCGCCTCCATCCGGCCGACCTCATGGAGCGCTCGTGATGGCCACTCGTACCCCCCGTTCCCCCACCGCCCGGCCCCGGGCGACCCCGTCGCCGGCGCCCGCCGAGAGCTACGCCGACGCGTTTCCGCACTCCACCCAGGTGTACGTCGAGGGCCCTCGCGGCATCCGGGTGCCGATGCGCGAGATCGCGCTCTCGGGCGGCGAGCCGCCGCTCCGCGTCTATGACCCCGCCGGGCCGCAGGGGTTCGACGTGCGTGAAGGCCTGCCGGCCCTGCGGAGGGCGTGGATCCGCGCTCGTGCGGTCGAGGAGACCGGTCGACGCACCGCCGGCGACCCGCTGCTCGTGCCCGACGGGCTGCGCCGCAGCACGCTGCGGGGCACGGGCGCCGTCACCCAGCTGCAGTTCGCCCGCCGGGGCGAGATCACGGAGGAAATGGAGTTCGCCGCGCTCCGCGAAGGCATGCCGGCCGAACTGGTCCGGAGCGAGGTGGCCCGGGGACGGGCGATCATCCCGGCGAACATCAACCACCCCGAGCTCGAGCCGATGATCATCGGCCGGGCGTTCCACGTGAAGATCAACGCCAACATCGGCAACTCGGCCGTGCGCTCGTCGATCGAGGACGAGGTCGAGAAGCTTCGCTGGGCCACACTCTGGGGCGCGGACACCGTCATGGACCTCTCCACCGGCGCCGACATTCACGAGACCCGGGAGTGGATCGTCCGGAACTCGGCCGTGCCGATCGGCACCGTACCCATCTACCAGGCGCTGGAGAAAGTGGGGGGTGCCGCGGAGGACCTGACGTGGGAGCTCTACCGTGACACGCTGATCGAGCAGGCCGAGCAGGGCGTGGACTACTTCACCGTGCATGCCGGGGTCCTGCTCCGCTACGTGCCGCTCACCGCCAACCGGGTCACCGGCATCGTGTCGCGCGGCGGCTCGATCATGGCGAAGTGGTGCCTGTCCCATCACCAGGAGAGCTTCCTCTACACCCGCTTCCGCGAGATCTGCGAGATCATGGTGGCTTACGACGTCTCGTTCTCGCTGGGCGACGGGCTCCGGCCCGGCAGCATCGCCGACGCGAACGACGAGGCGCAGTTCGCCGAGCTCCGGACCCAGGGCGAGCTGACGAAGATCGCCTGGGCGCACGGCGTGCAGGTGATGAACGAGGGGCCGGGACACGTGCCCATGCACCTGATCAGGGAGAACATGGAGAAGCAGCTCGAGTGGTGCGGCGAGGCGCCGTTCTACACCCTCGGGCCGCTCACCACCGACATCGCGCCGGGCTACGACCACATCACCAGCGCCATCGGCGCCGCAATGATCGGCTGGTACGGCACGGCGATGCTCTGCTACGTGACGCCGAAGGAGCACCTCGGGCTGCCGGACCGGGACGACGTGAAGGCGGGCGTGATCGCGTACAAGATCGCGGCCCACGCGGCGGACCTTGCCAAGGGACACCCGCGGGCGCGCCGGTGGGACGACGCGCTGAGCCGCGCGCGGTTCGAGTTCCGCTGGGAGGACCAGTTCAATCTGGCGCTCGACCCGGTGACCGCCCGGGCCTTCCACGACGCCACGCTGCCGGCCGAGGGCGCCAAGCTGGCCCACTTCTGCTCGATGTGCGGGCCCAAGTTCTGCTCGATGAAGATCACGCAGGACGTGCGGGACTATGCGGCGGAGATGGCCTCGAAGTCGGCGGAGTTCCGGGAGGGGGGCGGGGAGATCTATGTGGCGCGGGACGGCGGGTAGGGTCGGACGGTCGGACGGTCGGACGGTCGCTGTCATCCCGAGCGCAGCGAGGGATCATCTAGAACTGTGCACGGACGGCCGCCTCGGTCCGGGCAGGCGGGCAAGATCCCTCGCTGCGCTCGGGATGACACCGTGCTACCTTCGAGCTCCGCCCGTCCTCGTCCCCGTCCCCGTCCCCCGCCCGTCCGTCCGCCCTACTTCCGCGTCGCCAGGAACGCCGCCAGCGCCCGCACCTCGGCCGGGGTGAGGCTCCGGGCATAGGCCGGCATGCTGGGGCTGCCGTTGGTGATCCGGGCAGCGATCTCATCGGGCTTCATCCGTTCGGCCACGTCGCTGAGGTCGGGGCCGCGCTTCCCGCCGTGCTCCGCGATGGCATGGCAGAACTCGCAGCCCTTGGCGTGGAACAGGCGGGCGCCTTCGACGATCTCCGGTCGGGTATCGTTCACGACCTCCGCCGGCAGCGGCTTGGCCGAGAAATCCGGCGACCATTCGGCCCGCTCGCCGGCGTACCAGAAGGCCCCGATCGTGGTCCAGATGAACACCACCACCAGCGCGGCCCAGGGCCGCCGCCGGACGTTGCGCTCGCCGCGGTTGAAGATCGGAACCAGCAGGAGGAACGCGCCGAAGACCAGCGGCCCGAGCACGATGACGATGGTCTCGAGATGCTGCGGCAGCAGGGCGAGCAGGGCGAAGTACCAGAGGAAATACCAGTCGGGCCGCGGGTACGCCTCGAGGATGCTCGGGTCGGGCGGCTGGCCCAGCGCGGGCGGGCCGATGATGAGCGCGAGCAGCACGATCGTGGCCACCGTCGCCGCGCCGAACACCACGTCGCGCCAGGCGGCGTCGGGCCAGAACGGCACACCCTCGCGCCGGAGCAGCTCGTCGTAACGGTCGCGGTAGGTGGCAGGGTCGACGGGCGAACCGGCGCGGGTCCGCTCGGAGATGCCGTGCTTGAGCACCAGCACCAGGTGCAGACCGATCAGCCCGAACACCAGCGCCGGAATGAAGAACACATGGAAGGCGAAGAACCGGCTCAGCGTGGCGCCGCCGATCGTGTCCCCCGCCAGGATGAAGCGCGCGATGTCCTGCCCGAGCACCGGCATCCGGGCCGCCTGCGCCGCGCCGACGATGACCGACCAGACCGCGTTCTGATCCCAGCGCAGCAGTTGTCCCGTGAACGCGAGCGCCAGCGTGAGCAGCAGGAGCACCGCACCGGTGAGCCAGTTGAGCTCCCGGGGGAACTTGTAGGCCGCCATCAGGTAGGTGCGCGAGACGTGGATGCCGATGAGCAGCACCATGGCCGACGCCCCGAAGTAGTGCATCCCCCGGAGGAACCGGCCGAGCAGCGCCTGCTCGGAGATGAACCGGAGGCTGTCGTAGGCCTGGCCGCTCGACGGCACGTAGGCCGTGGCGAGCGCGATCCCGGTCACGACCTGCAGCACGAACGCGATGAAGGTGGCGCTCCCGAACACGTACCACCAGCCGGTGCGCGGCGGCACCGGGTGCTCGAGCGCGTGCCGCGCGGCGGTCAGCAGGCCGCTGCGGTCGTCGAGCCAGGCGAAGAAGCGTTGGACCACGCGGGTCTCAGGCGATCGGGATCGGGCTGGTGAGGATCTCGACCTGGCCGCCGTGCACCCGGACGGGATACTGGGGCAGCGGCCTGGGTGGAGGCCCGGCGGAGACGCTGCCGTCGGCGTAGTACACGCCGCCGTGGCAGGGACAAAGGAACAGCTTCGCGTCGGCGACCCAGCGCACCGGGCAGCCCAGATGGGTGCAGTGGACGGTGAACGCGGTGAAGTGCGACTCGTCGTCGCGCCGGAGCCACGCGGCGGTGCGGGCGGTGACCCCGGCCCACGGCAACGGCGACGCGTCCTCGAACCGGACGCTCACCGTCTCGCCCACCCGGAACCCGTCCACCGATCCCACCGGGCGCCACACGCGCGGGCTTTTCCGGGTGAGCGGCGAAAGCAGGAAGCCGACGACGGGGACGCCCAGCACCGCGGCGACTCCGGCCGAAAGGGCGATGGAAACGCGGGCGAGGAATCTGCGCCGCTTGAGGGTCGCCGGGGACCCGGCCTCGGGGTCAGCTTGCATCCTTCGATCCGCCGGTGAAGGGTAGACGGGCGGGGGCGTGGCCAACATACCGAACGCCAAGCCGGTGAACAAGTCGGGAGGATCCGATCACCGCCATGCACGACGAGCGGCGGCGGCGACTGGCGCCATCACCAGGCCGATCGGGTGCTCGGCGTGATCGTCACGGGCTTCGCTGAGCGCCGCCGGGCACTAGGTTTCTGGCTTCCGCACCGGCGTCCCGGTCTCGGTCCTCTCGCCTGCTTCAGGGTGACTCATGGCGGCCACCGTCCCCTCCATCGCGACCTCCGCTCCGCCGCTCCCGCACACCGAGCGCATCCGGACCGTCGTCGTCGACGACCACGACGACATCGGCCGGCTGGTCGCGCACCGGATCGCGGAGGTGATTCGCGCCCGCGCGGGGGCGGGCGGGCACGCCGTGCTCGGGCTCGCCACCGGCTCGACGCCGATCGGCGTCTACCGCGAGCTGATCCGGCTGTACCGCGACGAGGGACTGAGCTTCAAGGACGTGGTCACGTTCAACCTCGACGAGTACTACCCGATGGATCCCGCGAGCATCCACGCGTACCATCGGTTCATGCAGGAGAACCTGTTCTCCCAGCTCGACATCCCGCCAGGCAACGTGCACATCCCCCGGGGCGACCTGCCGCGCGACCAGGTCGAGGCCGAGTGCCGCCGCTACGAGGCGGCGATCCGCGAGGCGGGCGGCATCGACCTCCAGCTGCTCGGCATCGGGCGCACCGGCCACATCGGCTTCAACGAGCCGGGCTCCGGCGCCGAGAGCCGCACTCGGGTCGTGACGCTCGACCTGGTGACCCGGCAGGACGCCGCGGCCGACTTCTTCGGCGAGGAGAACGTGCCGCGCGAGGCGCTGACGATGGGCGTCGCGACCATTCTCGAGGCCCGCGAGGCGGTCATCCTCGCGACCGGTGAGCACAAGGCGGCGATCGTGGCCCGCGCGGTCGAGGGCGAGGTCGACCACGAGATCGCCGCCACGTTCCTCCAGCGCCACCCGAACACGACATTCTACGTCGACCGGCCCGCCGCCGCTGCCCTCACCCGGGTGGCGACACCGTGGCTGCTCGGCGCCGTCGAGTGGACGCCCGATCTGGTGATCCGCGCGGTCGTGTGGCTCTCGCATCAGGCCGGAAAGGCGATCCTCAAGCTCACGCAGCGCGACTACATCGAGCACCGGCTGTCGTCGCTGGTGGCGCGGCACGGCTCGCCGGGGGCGCTCAACGGTCTGGTGTTCAACGCGCTCGGCGCCAAGATCCGAGGGCGCTCGAAGCTGCCGCGGGACCAGCGGGTCATCTGCTTCTCGCCCCATCCCGACGACGACGTCATCTCGATGGGCGGGATCCTGCGCAAGCTGGTCGAGAACGAGAACGAGATCACCGTCGCCTACATGACGAGCGGGAGCCTGGCCGTGTTCGATCACGACGTCCGCCGCCATCTCGACTTCATGCGGCGGCTGGCGGCCGAGCGGCACATCGGCGCGACCACGGCCGACGACCTGGCGCGGCGAGTGGACGAGTTCCTCGCCGCCAAGCGTCCCGGCGACGTGGATCTCGCCGAGGTGCAGGACATCAAGCGCGTGATCCGCGAGACCGAGGCGGTGGCCGGCATCCGGACCCTCGGGCTGCCGGACGAGGCGGCCCGCTTTCTCAACCTCCCGTTCTACCGGACGGGCACGGTGAAGAAGGATCCGATCGGGCCGGCGGACGTCGCGGTCGTGCGCGCGCTGCTGGAGGAGCTGGCGCCCGATCTGGTGTTCGTGGCCGGCGATCTGTCCGATCCGCACGGCACCCACCGGATGTGCAAGGAGGCGATCGAGCTCGCGCTGGGCGAATACGCCGCGGCCGGTGGACGCCGGCCCGAGGTGTGGCTCTACAGGGGCGCCTGGCAGGAGTGGCCCGTGATCGAGGCCACGTGGCTGGTGCCGCTCGCCCAGGAGGAGCTCCGGCTCAAGATCCAGGCGATCTTCAAACACCAGACGCAGAAGGACTCGGCCCCGTTTCCGGGGCCGGACGAGCGCGAATTCTGGCAGCGGGTGGAGGCGCGCAACAAGGGCACCGCGGCGGAGCTCGACCGGCTCGGGCTCGCCGAGTATTTCGCGATGGAGGCGTACGTCGTCGAGGCCTAGTCGCTCCGGTAGAGCAGGTACGGCGCTCCGGCGTGCACCACCTCCCGCTCGAGCGTCAGAGCCGACTTCCGGAGCACCCGCTGAGACGCCAGGTTGCCGGGGAGCGCGAGCGCCACCACCGACGGAAAGCTCAGCCAGTCCCGCCCGATGGTCAGGCACGCCCGCGCCGCTTCGGTGGCCAGCCCGCGACCCCAGAAGTCCGGAAGCAGGGCGAACGCGAGCTCGATTTCGTCCACGCCGTGCACCGCCAGGTGCCGGAGGCCCGCCCGTCCGAGCACCTCGCCGCTCGACGGATCCCGCAGGACCCAGATCCCGAAGCCATGCTCGTCCCAGTGTGCCAGGTTCCGCGCGAGATATTCGTCGGTGTCCGCGGCGGTGCGGGGGCCCCCGAGCATCGCCATCACCCTGGGGTTCGAGTCCATCCTCCTGAGCGCGTGCCGGTGAGACTGCGCCAGGCGCTCGGCCCGGAGCCGAGGCAGATCGAACGATTCCGGTGCGCTGGCGATCGGGGGATTAAGCAGGGCGTCCATCGGGACCTCACGCTCTGGTTTCACGGATTGAGTCTCTGGCTTGATTCGGTAAATCACTGTAAAGGTTAGGCTTATAACGTCGCTCCTGGTCCCGGACCGACCGCGCGGCCGACCGCCGGTTTCCCGGACGCCGCTGGCGGATGTGCAAGGCCGAGCAGGAGATATCGAACAGGGCTGGCGGGCGAGGACTCAACATGAAACGTGCTCCAGGTAGTGGGTCGGTTTGATGCCCCACCACTCTGTGCACGCGATGTCAAGCAGATCTCAAGCGGCCTCGGTCCGGTGATCTCCGTCACGTTGCGCCTTCGCGTGCCGACCTGCAGAATTATCATGCTAGGTTCGCTCGTTCCCCCGTACGGTGGGACCATGACCGCGATTCTAACCTGTCTGCACTGTGGCGGCGATCTGGAAGCGGGCGATCGCTTTTGCGCGCAATGCGGCATGGAGTCGGTCGCGTGTGAGGCCTGCGCCCGCCCGCTGCTCCCGAGCGATCTCTCCTGTCCGCACTGCGGCGCGCCGGCCGCGTTGCCCGATCCCTTCTCCACGCCCCCCGATGCCGCCTCACCGATGGCCGACATCGTCGAGCGGCTCCGCCGCGCCACGCTGGGCGAGTTCGAGATCGGCCGCGAGCTCGGGCGCGGCGGCATGGCGGCCGTGTTCCTCGCGCACGAGATCTCGCTCGACCGCAAGGTGGCGATCAAGGTGATGTCGCCCGGGCTGCTGCTGGGCGAGGGCATGGTCGACCGGTTCAAGCAGGAAGCCATCACGATCGCGCAGCTGCACCATCCGAACATCGTGTCGGTCTACTCCGTGCGGCAGGCGGAGGGACTCCACTTCTTCGTCATGCGATACGTGCAGGGGCGCTCGCTCGAGCAGGTGATCCAGCAGGCGGGCCGGCTGCCGCTCCCGATCGTCCGGTCGATCCTTTTCCAGGTCGGTTCCGCGCTCACCTACGCCCACCGGGCGCGGGTGATCCACCGGGACATCAAGCCCGGCAACATCCTGATCGACGACGACGGCAACGCGGTCGTCACCGATTTCGGCATCGCCAAGGCCGCCGAGCGCCCGAGCCAGACGCTGACCGGCGCGCTGGTGGGCACGCCCGCCTACATGAGCCCCGAGCAGTGCAGCGGCGGCGAGGTCTCGGGCGCGTCGGACCAGTACGCGCTCGGCGCGGTGGCGTACGAGATGTTGACCGGGGTGCCGCCGTTCTCGGGCTCCACCCTGACCGTGATGCAGGCGCACGTCGAGCGGGCGCCGCGCCCGGTGCGCGAGGTGCGGGACGACTGCCCACCGGAGGTGGAGGCGGCGATCCTGCGCATGCTCGACAAGGAGGCCGAAGCGCGCTGGCCCCGACTGATGGATGCCATGACGGCGCTCGACGCCGAGCCGCTCGCCGAGGACGACCCGCTCCGGACCGAGCTCCAGGGGCACGCCGCCTCGATCGGGGGGGCGACGTTGAGCGGCATGCCGACGCCGACAAGCCCGGCGCCGCGGACGAAGGCGTCGCTCGCGGGCGCGGCGGCCCGCCGGCCGGTGGGTGGCATCTCGATCATGCCCGCGCCGGCGGGATTCGAGGTGGGCGACAGCTTCACCCTCGTCGCCGTCATCCGCGGACAGCACGGCACCCGGCTTCCGCCCAATGCGGTCGAATGGAGCACGGACGCGCCCGCCGTGCTGCGCATCGACGCGGCCGGCGGTCTCGCCACGGCGCTGGCACCGGGGTCGGCGCTGCTCACCGCCGTCTGCAAGGGCGTCACCGCCCTGCTCCGGGTCGAGGTGGTCGCGCCCAAGGCGGACGACATCGTGATCGAGCCGGTGAACGAGCCGTTGCACGCGGGCGACGAAATCCGGCTCGAGGCCACCCCGCGCGACAAGCGCGCCTGGCCGGTGTACCGCCCCGTCACCTGGCACTCGGCCGACCCCGAGGTCGCGGTGGTCACGCCCGACGGGGCGATCGCCGGACGGATGCCGGGCACGGTACGGATCACGGCCGCGCTCGACGACGCGCGGGCGAGCATCGTCATTCCGGTGCTGCCGGCGAGGGTCGCCGCCGTGGACATCGCCGATCCGCCGGCGTCGGTGGTGGCGGGGCGGAGCTTCGCCCTCGCCGCGACGCCGCTCGACCGGATGCACGGCCCGCTCCCCGGGCGCGCCATCCTGTGGAGCGCGAGCGACGTCGCCGTGGCGGTCGTGACCGGAGACGGCCTGGTGGCGGCGCTCCGGCCCGGGTCGGTCTCGCTCACGGCCACCTGCGAAGGGGCGAGCGCGTCCGTGAGGGTGACGGTGATGGCGCCGGCGGCACCGCTCCCCCCGCCCCCGCCCGGACCTGCCGCCCCCCGCCGCCGCTCCCGGCGATCGCGCCGCCGGCGGCTGGTGGCCGCCATCGCGGCGGTCGTGCTGCTGGACGCGGCGCTCTGGTTCCTTCCGCGCCGCCCGCCGGCCGACACACCGGCGCCCCGGCCGGCGCAGCCGATGGGGTACGCGGCGTCCGGCATCGGCGTCGACCGCGCGGCACCGGCGGCGGTGGTCATCACCCGGCGGCCCGTTGGCGCGCTCCGACGCGACAGTGTGGTGCAGCTTGCCGCCGAAGTGCGGGACTCGGCGGGCCGGACGGTGCCGGGGGCGGCGGTGGCGTGGTCATCGCGCGACACCACGATCGCCCGGGTGGACCCGGCCACCGGGATCGTGCGGGCGCTCCATGTCGGACGGACGGCGATCGTGGCGTCGAGCGGGGAGCGGCGTGACAGCGCGCTGATCGTCGTGCGCCGGCGGGGAGCGGCGTCGCCGCCGGTCGCCTCGGTCAACGTCGCTCCGCACGGCGCGCTGCGCCCGGGCGAGGCCGCCGCGCTGACCGCGATCGCCCTCGGCGCCAACGGGGATACGCTGTCCGGTGCGGACGTCGCCTGGGCCTCCAGCGACTCGCGCATCGCGACCGTGGAGCCGCTGACGGGGGTGGTACGGGCGTTGGCACCCGGCACCGTCCTCATCCTCGTTCGAAGCGGCGAGGAGACCGCGACGTCGGAGCTGACGGTGCTGCCCGGCGCGGTGGCCGCCCTGCAGATCCTCGGCGCGCGGCCGATGGCGGTCCGCGAGACGCTCGCCCTCCGCGTGCTGGCGCGGGACGCGTGGGGTCAGGACGTAGACGGCGATTCGATCGCCTGGACCAGCACCGATTCCACCGTGGCGACGGTCGACGGAGGCGGCGTGGTGATCGCTCGCGTGCCGGGCACGGCCAGGATCGTGGCCGAGGCGGGCGGCGTCGCCGACGGGGTCCATCTCACCGTGTTGCCGCGGCCCCAGCCGGTCAGCGCGGGCGCGGGCGACGCCGACGAGCTGCGGGCCGAGTCGCTGGTCGAGTCCGGGGTGGAGACGTGTTACGCCGCGCTCCGATCGAAGGACGTGGGCCGTCTGACGGCGCTGTACCATCCGGCCACCAAGGCGGACCGCGAGACCCTGAAGCGTCTCGGGCGCATTCTCGGCGCGAGCGCGGTGGCGGTGGGCCCCAGGGCGGATCGCGATCGGCACATCGGGCTCGAGGACGCGACGACGGAGTTCAGCGTGCCGCTCTCCTGGACGGCCTCGTCCGGCGAGCAGCGGGCCAGCGAGCCGGTGTTCCGCGCCGAGTTCGCGCGCGGACCCCGCGGGTGGGGCCTCTCGAGTTGCCGCGTCGTCGGGTCTCCCGATTTCTGAGCCGCCGCTTCCCGCCTGCCGTACGCTTCCTCAGCGTCCGGCATCCGCTCGCCATACCGACTCGCGCAGCGAGCCCCGTGTCCGCCACCGAGGCATAGCGTGATCGTCTGTCGCACCCTTGGGCCGACGGAGGTGACGGTGGACGGCGCCCCCGCGCCGCCCGAGCTGCTCTGGCGCAAGCACCTTGCGCTCCTGATCTACCTGGCGCGCTCCCCGCGCCACCACCGGAGCCGGGAGCATCTCATCGGGCTCCTCTGGGGCGATCGCACCGAGACCTCGGCCCGGCACTCGCTGAGCGAGGCGCTGGGCGTGATTCGCCGGCACGCCGGCCATACCGCGGTGGAAGTGAGCGTCGGCCAGGTGGGCCTGGCCCCCGGCGCGGTCGAGCTGGATGTGGACCGACTGGAGCTGCTCGCCTCCGCGGGCGACTGGATGGGCGCGGCCGCGCTGATCGGGGGCGAGTTTCTCGAAGGCTTCGCGGTGCCCGACGCCTCGGCGTTCGAGGACTGGCTCGCGGCGGAGCGGAAGGCCTGGCGCGGGCGCGGTGTCGAGGTGCTGGTACGGTGCGCCGAAGGACTCGCCCGCTCGGGACGGGCGCGGGAGGCGACCGGGCTGGCGGACCGCGCGCTGGCGCTCGATCCGGCCTCGGAGCCGGCGCTGCGGGCCGCGCTCAGGGCCCACGCGCTCTCGGGCGACCGCGCCGGTGCGCTCGAGCGGTTCGACCAGTTCCGGTCCCGCCTGGAGCGGCTCAGCGTCGAGCCGGAAGCCGAGACCCGACTGCTGGCCGAGCGCGTGCGGCGCGAGCGCGGCCCGCGCCGCGAGGTCCAGGCGGAGAGCGCGGAGGACGTCGCCGTCGTGCGCCCGCCGCTCGGCGGCCGGGCCGATGAGCTCGCGCGGCTGCTCGAGGGCGCCGCGCGCTCGGCCCGCGGGGGCCGGGCGGCGCTGCTCCTGCTCGAGGGTGAGCCCGGCATCGGGAAGAGCCGCCTGCTGGGCGAGATGCTGGCCCTCCTGAGGCTCGACGGGATGTCGGTCGTCGCTGCGCGCGCGGTCGAGAGCGACCGCGCCGAGCCCTGGAGCGGTGTGCTCGCGCTGCTCCGCGGCGGGATGCTCGACGTGCCCGCGGTCGGCGGATCCGCCCCGGCGGCGCTGGCGGCGTTCGCGGCCGTGTCCGCGGAGTGGGCGGACCGGTTTCCCGGAGCGGTGTCGCAGCACCCGACACCGCTCGGGCGCGCGCTCGCGGAGGCGCTCCGCGCGGTGACCGCGGAGCAGCCGGTCGTGCTGGCGGTGGACGACGCCCAATGGCTCGACGCCGATTCCACGCTCGCTCTGGGCGCCGCCCTGCGCGATCTGGCGGCCGCCCCACTCACCGTCGTGCTCGCGACGGCGACGTATCCCCAGCGCGCCGAGCTGGACGAGCTCCGGAGCCGGATCGGCCGCGACCTCGAGGGCGGAGCGGTGCGCCTCCGGCGGCTGGATCGCGCGGCGCTCCGGGGTCTGGCCGAGCGGATGCTGCCGGGCTACGACCCCGAAGCGCTCGACCGCGTGGTGCGCCGCGTCGCCAGCGACTCCGCCGGGCTGCCGCTGCTGGCGGTTGAATTGCTCCGCGCCGTCGCGCTCGGGCTCGACCTGGGCACCATCGGGGGCAGTTGGCCGTCGCCGCTCCACACGCTGGATCACAGCCTACCGGGCGACCTGCCGGATGCGGTGGTCGCGGCCATCCGGATCGGCGTCCGGCGGCTCAGCGACGCGGCGCAGCGGGTGCTGGTCGCGACGGCGGCGCTCGGGGACGTGACGGCTCCGCCCGTGCTGGAGCGCGCGCTGGCGATGGACGCGGAGGAAGTCGCCCGGGCGCTGGACGAGCTCGAGTGGCACCGCTGGCTCGCGGCCGAGCCCCGGGGCTACTCCTTCGTCGCCCGGATCGTGCGGCAGGTGATCGAGCGGGACATGCTGACGCCGGGACAGCGCCGGCGGGTGCTCGAGGCGGCGGGACGCTCCAGCGGCGCCGCCTGACGGATCGCGGGGCGGGGCTCGGCTGTGTCTGACAAGGGGAGTCATCCTGAGCGGAGCGAAGGAGCCATGACCCGACGCATGCCCCCTTCGCTGCGCTCAGGGTGACTCTCACCTCCCCTCGTCGGACACAGCCTAGCCGTTGTCGTCCAGCGTAAACCCCACCTTCAGCGTCACCTGCCAGTGCGACACCTTGCCCTCGGCGATCTCGCCCCGGGTCTCCACCACTTGGAACCAGCGCAGGTTGCGGAGGGTCCGGCCCGCCCGCGCGATGGCATTGCGGATCGCTTCCTCCATCCCCCGCGTGGACGAACCCACCAGCTCCACGGTCTTGTACACGTGCTCCGACATTGGGCCTCCCTGTCGACGGTTCTTCGGACCGTACCACCAGGCGCGCGTGGACCGCGCACCGTCGTTCGACTACTGCGGAATCCCCTTGCCACCCACAGGAATCGTGATCGCCTGGTCCGACATCGACGCGATCAGCGGCCGGGCCTTCCCAATCAGCTCCCGGACGCCGGGGAGCGACAGCGACGCGTCGTGGTCCGCCTTGCTGCGCCAGGCCTCGGTGACCCAGATGGCATCCCGGTCGCTCGGCGCGAGCGCCACGACGTAGAGGTAGCACCCGGGCGCGTCCGTCACGAGCTCGGCGGCGGTGAGCAGGTGCTGGAGCAGCGCCTCACGCTGGCCGGGTTGGGCGGTGATCTTGCCGTGCATGCCGAATCGATTCATCGAGTCCGTCGCAAGGGGAGCGTGCACGCTATTGAGCGTCACCTGATCGGGTCAACGACACCGTCATCCCGAGCGAAGCGAGGGATCTTGCCCGGGAATGGGTCGAACTCGGCCCGGCAGGATCCCTCGCTTCGCTCGGGATGAAATCTGACATCGGGATGACATCAACGTAACCGTCATCTGTGACGCTCAATAACACGACACCCGCCGCTCGCGCTACCCCCGCCGCCCCACAGCCCACCGCGTCCGGTCGCCCGCGCCGCCGGGGAACTTGCCGCGGGCCATGTGAATTCCATGAAGTAGAAGTGACGCCGTTCACGCTGCCCGGAGGACTGACGCCATGCGCCGCCCGCTCTATACGCCGAGCTCGACCCCGGTGGTCGCGATCCCGGGCCCGCTCCTGCTCTTCATCCAGCAGGCGCAGATGGCGCTGGTGGCCGCGTCGCATCGGTGATCGCTGGCGGTCGGGTGGCCGCCCGCCGTCAGGGCGAGGTCGCGCCTGGCGGTGACGTCGCCATGCCCATCCGCCGCATGTCCTGCAGCAGTGCCGCCGGCGTGACCGGCCCCCCGAGAAATTCCTCGACCACCTCCCTCGTCGTGCGCTCCAGGCCGAACCGATAGAGCCGGGGAGCCACCCACTGGTACCAGTCGGCGTCGCCGGTGACGAAGGGCCCGTGCCGCTCCCGGATGCGCGCGCGGATGGCGGCGATGAGAATCGCGCCGGCCGCGTAGTTCATCATGTACCCCGGCGCATCGACCAGCTGGCCCCGCATCGCCCACCAGGAGAGCTCGGGGTGCGGCCGGATCCGGAGGTAGTCGCGCGTGAGCGTGGTCCAGACCTCGTTCGGATCGTCGGCCGGCTCCCTGAGCATCCGCAGCTCGAACAGCGCCCACGCCACGTCCATGACGATCCCCCCGTAGCGGCCGCGAAGCCCGTCGGCGAGCGGCACCGAGTCTCCGAGCCAGCGCGCCTGCCAGGCGGGCTCGTAGACATCGAGCGCGGCGACGTCGGCGACCGCCTCGGTGAACGGATCGCTGTCGGGCCAGTCGCGGAACGCCGGCCGCGTGCGGATCGCGGCGAGGTGGACGGCGTGCCCGGTCTCGTGCAGCAGCTCGTTGAGGTTGTCGAGGCCGCCGTCCCGGTAGGTCGCGAAGACCCAGGGCTCGATCGCGGGCGCGCGCGCGCCGAACGTCGTGAATGCCACCGGGTCCTTGCCCGGGCGGGGAGCGAGGTCGTAGTGCACGTGGAGGGCGGCGACATCGGCGCCGAGCGACTTCCAGACCGCCGCGTTGAGCGCCACGAGTCGGTCACGGGAGATCCGAGGGCTCAGGCGCCGGCTGGCTCCGCCGGTATCCCAGTACCAGTCCCACGGCTCGACCAGCGAATCGGGCGTCGCGTCGCGCCAGGCCGCCAGGATCGCGTGGAGCCACCCCTCGAGCGAGTCGGGCGGCACACCCGCCGCCCGAGCCTGCGCCACGGCGGCCGCCTCGCCCCGGCCGCGGGCCGCGACGGTCAGCGCGATGAGGCGGCGGTAGGGGCTGCCCGGCCCGCCGTCCCCGTTGATGCTGGCCCAGACGGGGCCGAGCGCGAGGAACAGCGCCCGGCGTCGCCCTGCATCGTCGGTCCGCCCGAGCGCGCCGAGCGCCGAGAGCCGGTCCAGCGTGTCGAGGCCGAGCACGACGCGCGACTGGCTCGCGGCGTAGCATGCATAGATGCGCGCGCCCAGCGAATCCGCGCCGGCGATCGCGGCGGGGTCGTAGTTGCAGTCCGGCGCCGCCGGCCTCGGAGCGTCCGCCCGCGCCGAGGCCACGGGACCCAGATCCCGGGCGAGGGTCGCGCGCATGACGCCGAGCGCGCGTGCGTCTTCACCGGAAAGCACGCTCGAGTCGACCGCCTCGAGGCGGGCCTCGACCCCGCTTCTGAGCGAGTCGTGCCGAAGCGCGAGCGCCGCGGGCACCGGCCGCCCCGCCGCCTTCGCGACCTCGATCCGGTCGCGGAGGTCGCGCAGCTCCGCGTAGCCGGCCTCCGCGGCCGCCAGCCCGCGCGCGCCCACCGGCGGCGGCGTCGGCGGCGCGGCCGAGGGCCGGGGCGCGCAGGCCGTCGGCGCAGCCAGCACCGAGACAAGCAGGCGGAGCCAAAGCCGGAGACGTCGCGGGAGATCCGATGCCTGGGTCACGCCCGAATGTGACGCGCGCGGCGGACCGGCGCCAGCGAGCCTTGCGGACGGCGCCGGCGCGCGATAGCGTGCGCCCGCTGGATCGTTGTTCACCATCTCCCGGAGATTTCCCTGCTTCGTACACTCTCGGCGGCTCTCGCGCTCACCGGCCTCGCCTAGATCAGGCACAGGTATTTCATGGCGTCCTCCGGCTGGGGATGTGAATCGATTGTGGACGCAAATAGTCGTCCGGGAGCGCCTGGAATCGACATCGACCGGTGCCCGGCGTCCGAACCGCGTCTACCTTACGATCGGAAAAGGACGGTGGTGCCGGCCCTCTCCAGGCCTTCACCCGCACTTCGACCATGGATGATAAGACGTTGACTAAACGCAAGTTGGGACAACAGGGGCTGACTGTGTCGGCGCTCGGCCTGGGCTGCATGGGGATGAGCCACGCCTACGGGACGCCGGACGACGCCGAGTCGGTCGCCACCATCCACCGCGCCCTCGAGCTCGGCGTGACGCTGTTCGACACCGCCGAGGTCTACGGTCCGCACACCAACGAGCAGCTGGTCGGCCGGGCGCTTCGAGGGCGGCGCGACCAGGCGATCATCGCCACCAAGTTCGGCTTCCGCTTCGACGGCAAGGCCTATACGGGGCTCGACAGCCGCCCGGCGCACATCCGCGAGGCGGTCGCCGGGTCGCTCCAGCGGCTGGGCACCGACCGGATCGACCTGCTCTACCAGCACCGCGTGGACCCGGCGGTGCCGATCGAGGACGTGATCGGGACGATGGCCGACCTGGTCCGCGAGGGGAAGGCCCGCTTTCTCGGCCTGAGCGAGGCGGGAGTCGAGACCATCCGCCGGGCGCACGCCGTCCATCCGATCTCCGCGCTCCAGAGCGAGTACTCGTTGTGGGAACGGAACCTCGAGGACGAGATCATCCCGGTCCTCCGGGAGCTCGGCATCGGGCTGGTGCCCTTCAGCCCGCTCGGCCGCGGCTTCCTGACCGGGACGGTGCGGCGGGCCGAGGAGTATCCCAAGGGCGACTTTCGCCGCGGCGATCCGCGGTTCCAGGGCGCCAACTTCGATGCCAACACCCGCGCGGCGGCCGAGGTGCGCGAGGTGGCGGCGGCGCTGGGTGCCACCTCCGCCCAGGTGGCGCTGAGTTGGGTGCTGCACAAGGGCCAGGACTTCGTGCCGATCCCGGGCACCAAGCGCCGGCGCTATCTCGAGGAAAATGTGGCCGCGGCCGCGGTGAGGCTCAGCGCCGCCGACATGGCCCGGCTCGACGCGGCGCTGCCGCCTTGGGTGGTGGCGGGGCCGCGGTACAACGAGACCATGATGGCGTTCATCGACCGCTGAGGCGGCCAGGCGCTGGGCGGCGGATCGGGGGCGAGGGCCCACGGCCCCCGGACGGCCCGCCTGAGCGGCCAAGGCTTGCCTTCCCCGGCTGATCCCCTACCGTAGGCGGTGAGCGTGGCCACGGCCGTGACGGCCGTGCTGTCCCGACCGCCGCCGATCCTGGCACGCGGGAGGCGGCATCCGAGGAGGATCCGATGACTGCTACGATCACGTACCCCGCCGTCGCGCTGCTGCTGCTCGTCCCCGGGACGGCGGCGCTGGCCCAGGCCAAGGCCGCCGAAGCGGAGTTCATCAAGTCGGCCGAGGAGGGGGCGCCGCCCCGCATCTCCGAGAAGGCGGCGGTGGCCCGGATGGAGCCCAAGGGCAAGGTGACGACGCTCCGCCAGGGGAGTAACGGCTTCACCTGCACCCTGTTTCCCGACGAGTCGCACGCGCCGTTCTGCGGCGATCAGAACGGCTTTCGCTGGCTGGTCGCGGCCATGTCGCAACAGCCGAAGCCGCCGGCGCCGGGTGGCGTGGCGTACATGGCCAAGGGCGGCGTGCACTACGAGCTGCCCGACGGCAAGATCGTCATGGCGCCGTCCGCCAACACCAAGGATGTGAAGGAGCCGCCGCACTGGATGCTGCTCGTGCCGATGGACCCCGTGGCGACCGGGATCCCGACGCGGCCGAACGCCGGGGGCAGCTACATCATGTTCGCGGGCACGCCGTACGCGCACCTGATGGTGTACCAGGACCCGAAGATGCTGAAGGATTAGGGAGACACGCGAAGCGCCGCCGGCCGAAGCCGGCGGCGCCGTCGTGCCGATTCGTGCGGCCGGACTAGGCGCGCTGAGCGGCCAGCCGGTTGACGCGGGCCTCGGCGACCTGGGTCAGCTTGGCGTCCGCGGCCTTCTCCTCGACCAGCGTCGGCTCCAGCACCGTGGCGCAGTCGTCCCGGCCGAGCTGCCGGGCCCAGGCGATGAGCGTGCCGTAGCGCGCGATCTCGTAGTGCTCCACCGCCTGCGCGGCGGCCAGCGCGGCCGCATCGAGGACCTCGGGATCGCTCGCGTCGCTCATGATGGCGTTGGCTTCGTCGATGATCCCGTCGATGGCGGGGCAGGTCACGGCTTTCGGCGTCTCACCGTGCTGCTTGAACACCTGCTCCACGCGGGTGATATGGTTCCTGGTCTCGGCGAGATGGCTCTGGAATGCCTGCTTGAGCTGCGGGTCGGTCACCTTCTCGATCATCTTCGGCAGGGCTTTCGTGATCTGCTGCTCGGCGTAGTAGATGTCCTGCAGGGTGTGGACGAACAGGTCGTCCAGCGACTTGATCGGCTTCGATAGCAAACCCATGATGCGTCACCTCTGATTGCAAGCGATCACCGGCGCCCAATCGCGTCGGCGAGAAAGTGTGTTCGTCGAGGCTGCAGTGTGGGCCCGCGGGCCGGGAGAAGCTGTGAGCGTGCTCACGGCGGCGAGGCTGCTGGAGAGGGGTGCGCGGCCCGAGCGGGTGAGGAGTCGGTCGGTTCGCCGGCGCGAGCGCTCGCTAATGAGGGGTCACGGATGAGGGCCGTTGTCATCCGAGCGGAGCGAGAGATCTTGCTCGGCGGGGCTTGAACTCGGCCGAGCAAGATCCCCTCGCTCCGCTCGGGAGGACGGTGTCGTTCACTCGATCGGATGATTCTCAACAGGTCGGCTGGTGGCGCGTCCACCATTCCCGCGCCCGCGCCTCGCTCCAGGGCTCGGCTGATTCGACCTCGGCCAGGCGGCGGGAGAGCTCGCCCGCGGTCTGGGGGCGATCCGCGGGGTCCTTGGAGAGGCAGGCGAGCACGAGCCGCTCGAGCGCGGGCGCGATCGGCTGGCTGGTCCGGGCCGAGGGCGCGACCGGCGTGGTGTGCACGTGATGCATCAGGATCGCCATCGGCGTCTCCCCCGTGAACACGTACTGGCCGGTCAGGAGCCAGTACGCCACGCAGCCGGTGGCGTAGATGTCCGCCCGCCCATCCACCCCGGCGCCCCCGAGCGCCTGCTCCGGCGCGATGAACGCGGGGGTGCCCTGGACGACGTTCTCCGCCGTCAGGCCCGGCCCGGCGGTGGCGGCGGCGTCGAGCCCCTTCACCAGCCCGAAATCGAGCACCTTGACGAAGTCGTGGTCCTCGCCGTAGCGGCAGAGGAAGATGTTGGCGGGCTTGATGTCGCGGTGGACGAGCCCGCACGACTCGGCCTCGCTGAGCGAGTGGCACACCTGCCGCAGCACGAAGACGACGCGCTCGCTCGGCACCGGGCCATGCCGCCGGACCAGGGCGTCGACGTCGAGCCCGTCGAGCAGCTCCATCACGAAGTAGAACGCGCCGTTGGCCGCGACCCCGTAGTCGAACAGCTCCACCGTATGGGGCGAGCGGAGCCGCGCGATAGCCTGCGCCTCGTGCTCGAACCGGCGCTGCAGCTCCTCCGAGGCACCACCCCCGCCGAGCGGGGGACGGATGAGCTTGATCGCGGCCGGCCGCGCGAGCATCCGGTGCCGGGCGCGCCACACTTCGCCCATGCCGCCCGCACCCAGCCGCTCCTCCAGCCGATAGCTCCCCAGCTCGCGCGCCGCGGCCACCTGACGACCGAGGCCGTAGACCACGCGCGCGCTGAGGTAGGCGAACCCGACCGCGAACGCGGGGGCGATCACGGCGCGCACGTAGTCGTCCGCGGTGGCCTGCACTCGGCCCGAGTGATCGAGCAGGAAGAGCGCGAGCGGCGACGTGACGCCGGCGAGGATGGCGGCCGCGAGCATCCGGCGCGGCGGCCCGGGCATGACCAGGGGGAAGAGGACCATGACGGTCGGCGCCCAGGTCAACGGCGGCAGGCTTCCCTTGTCGAGCCACCACTGCCACAGGTTCGTGTAGGCGATCTGGAAGCAGACCAGCACCTCGTAGATCAGCCCCAGGGTGTGGAGCCTCGTCGGGGAGACTATGGCCCGGCGGGCCGTCCACCACAGCCCTGCGGAGGCGAAGGCGAGCACCAGGTCGGCGGTCATGAAGCCGACGTTGCCGAAGATCACCGGCCGCCCGGTGACCCTCGAGGCGATCCACACGAGGAGGTAGAGGACGGGATCGAAGGCGAAGGCGACGAACAGCAGGAGGGCCAGCAGCCGGACCCGCCCGCGCACCTGCTCGAGCAGGTCGGGCGGGAGCGCCGAGACCCGCGAGGTCCCATCGGAGGGCGCGGGCGGGGGGACGACGGTCACGTGCTCGGCCATGAGAGACCCCGGTCGGGCCCGCCGCGTCAGCCGTCGCGCCGCGGAGCCTGGTTGTCCTGGTCCTGAAGGGTGAGGACCGGCAGCTCGAGCCGCCAGAGGATGGCGGCGAAGCGGACGAGGGCGATCGTGGCCATCCCGGCGAGCCCCGCCGGGTCGCGCGGCACGCCGGCCCGCTCGAGCAGAAGATACAGCGCCGCGCCCACGATGGCCGCGCTGGCGTAGAGCTGCCCCCGCCGGAGGATCAGCGGGATCTCGGCCAGCAGCACGTCGCGCGCGACCCCGCCGACGACCCCCGTAATCAATCCCATGAGCAGCGCGAGCAGTCCCGCCAGCCCGGCCTGCTCCGCGATCTGCACGCCGCCGATCGTGAAGAAGGCCAGACCCAGCGCGTCGGCGACGAACAGCGCGCGGAACGCCGGAATGCGCAGGTGAACGTACAGGAGGGTCAGCGCGGTCGCCGCCAGGCAGACCACGAGATACTTGGGATCACGGATCCAGAAGATGGGGTGGCGGTCGAGCAGGAGATCGCGGACCGTTCCGCCGCCGATCGCCGTGACCACCGCGATGGCGGCGACGCCGAGCCAGTCGAGGCTCTTCCGGCCGGCCGCCAGGGCGCCGCTGACCGCGAAGACGGCGACGCCGAGGAGCTCGAGGACGTGGCGGATGCTAAGGGGTCTCCGCGGTCACCACGCGCCGGTCACCACGCGGTCACGCCGGCAGCGGGATCTCATGGCCATAGCGCTCGAGCCACTGCGCGAACGTCATCAGCTCCGGGTTGAGACTCCGGCTGAACGCGAGGCTCCGCGCACCGACGTAGTAGTCGTTGAAGTCGCGCTTGAACTGGAACATGCTGCCCAGATCGTCGGCGCCGGGAAAGCCGAAGCTCCGGTACACCTCGGGCGGCACGTTGTTGTAGCGAATCTCCTGGCCCAGCGCGCGCGTGAGCCCGGCCGCCAGCTCCTGCCCCGAGAGATGCTCGCCCGCGATGCCCACCGTCTTGCCGATGAATTCTTTTCCGCGCTTGAAGATGCCGTAGGCGCACTTGCCGATGTCCTCGACGGCGATCGCCGGCAGCTTCTTGTCGTCCATCGGAAAGGTGATGGCGAGCCGGCCGTCGGGCCCGCGCTGGGGCCCGGACCCGAAGTGGATCATGTTGTCCCAGTAGAACGCGGTCAGCAGGAACGTGGTGGGCACGCCGAGGTCGCGGAAGAAGTGGTCGGCCTCGCCCTTGGCGTCGAAGTGGGGGACCTTGTACTTCCCCATCAGCGTGGGCAGCCGGTCGTCGGAGAGCGGAACCCACTTCCGGGTGTCCTCGAGCGTGGACCAGATGACGTGCTGCAGTCCCGCGGCCTTGGCGGCCTGGGCCTGGCGCTCCGCCTGGGCGAGCTCCAGCTCGGGGGAGAAGTGTTCCCAGAAATTGGTGAGGCAGAAGGCGCCGTACGCCCCGGCGAACGCCGCCGCCAGGCTCGCGGGGTCGTCGAGGTCGGCCGCGACGACCTCCGCGCCGGCGGCCTGAAGCGCCCTGGCCTTGGCGGAGTCGGGATGCCGGGTGAGGGCCCGGGCGCGGAATCCACCGGCCGGATCGGCCAGGATCGCGCGCACCAGGCCGCCGCCCTGGGCGCCGGTCGCTCCGACAACCGCGATGATCTTGTGGTCTGCCATGTTCGTACTCTCTGTTCGAAAAAGTGGATAGATGCGTCAATCTGCTGCCGGCCGGCGCGAATGCCAATCCTCGGGGCGGACCTCTCGGCGGCGGTCGAGGCGGCCCAGCCGCCGCGCTCTCGGCGTCCGGGCTTGATGGCGATCCGGACCGGGCGCCATTCATTCAATGAGGAGGAGTACCATGGCGACGAAGACCAACCACGGGTGGAAGACCTGCCGGCGGGGCCACAAGTACCGGGGCGCGGGACCCTGTCCGATCTGCTGGCCGGGCCGATCGAAGACGACGAAGCCCCGCCGGCGCCGCCCGGGCTGACTCATGGGCGGCTCCCACGAGATCGACCGGCTGCTCGATCAGTTCGAGCGGGCCTACGCCGGGGATGCCTGGCACGGCACCCCGCTTCGCGCCCTGCTGGGTGGGTGCCTGGCTCGCCGCGGCCCATCCCGTTCCGGGCGCGCACAGCATCTGGGAGCTCGTCACCCACACACCTGGTGGCTCGACGCCGCCGGCCGCCGGCTGGGCGGCGAGGCCGTCAATCCACGACACGATGAGGACTGGCCGGCCACCCCGGCGCCGACCGCGGCGGGATGCGGGTCACTGCCACGCACCCCGCCGCGACGTCGCTGAAGCCGGCGCCATCAGCTTGGCAACAGCACCTTGTCCACCACGTGAATGACGCCGTTCGACTGCACCACGTCGTAGGTCGAGATGTCGGCCACGTCGCCCTTGGTGTCGCGCACCACGATGTTGCGGTCGCCGTTCATCATGAGCGTCAGCGCCTCGCCCTGAACGGTCTTCAGGGTCGCCTGCCCGTGGCCGCTCCGGATCGCCCTCATGAGCGCGGCCGCGTCGTACCGGCCGGCGACCACGTGATAGGTGAGGACCTTGGCGAGCTCGCCCTTGTTCTCGGGCTTGAGCAGCGTGGGCACCGTGCCCTCGGGGAGCAGCGCGAACGCCGCATTGGTCGGCGCGAACACCGTGAACGGCCCCGCGCCCTTGAGCGTGCTGACGAGGTCGGCGGCCTTGACCGCGGCCACGAGTGTCGTGTGATCGGCCGAGTTGACGGCGTTGTCCACGATGTCCTTGCTCCGGAACATCGCCTGGCCGCCGACCATCGTCGTGCCCTTCTCCATGCCCATCTTCGCCATGCCGGTGTCCTGCGCCGCCGCGGCGGACGCGGCGCCCAGCGCCAGCGAGAGTCCCACGGCCAGGCGAGCGGTGTGCTTCCACATCATGTTCGGTCTCCGGTGAGGGGTGAGTTGCGTGACACCCCACCTACGCGCCCCGCCGGCGAGCGGATGTGAGATCCGGCGGCGCGCGGGAAGCGTACCAGTCGGCGCTGGGCGTGCCGGAGTCATCCTGAGCCCGTTCGCTCGCTCAGGGCAAGCTCCGCGAAGGATCGGGTCGGTGGCGCGAGTGAGCATCGAGCCTCACTTGCATGAGTCGGCCGATCCTTCGCGGAGTTACCCTGAGCGCAGCGAATGGGCTCAGAATGACTCGCCCTCCCGCAGCGCCGCCTGGTACACGAGCCGGGCGGCCGTCACGTCCGCCACGGCCACGCCCACCGATTTGAACAGGGTCACCTCTTTTGCGTTGCCTCGGCCGGGCCGGGTGCCGGCCACGACCTCGCCGATCTCCGCGAACGGCGCGCCCGCCGCGATCACGTCGCCCGCTTCCAGGCTCGCCGCCTCGCGCGACTCCACGTAGAGCCGGGAGCGGCGCAGCGCCGCGTCGTCCAGCTCGCGCCAGTCGGGCCGTACCGCCCCCACCGCGTTGACGTGCGCTCCCGGCGCGAGCCACTCGCCGCGAAGAACCGGCGTACGGGACGTCGTGGCGACCACCACCACGTCCGCGCCGCGCACCGCCGCCTCGGCGGATGCCGCGGCGTGCACGCCGTGGCGCTCGGCGAAGGCGCGGGCGCCGTGTGGGCTCCAGACCCGCACCTCGCGGAACGCGCGCACCAGCCGGAGCGCCTCGAGGTGACTCCGCGCTTGCACACCCGAGCCGAGGATCGCGAGGATGGCGGCGTCGGTCCGGGCGAGACGATCGGTCGCGACCGCGGACACCGCGCCGGTGCGCATCTCGGTGATCAGGGTCCCGTCCACGGTGACGAGCGGCGCGCCGGTGCCGGTGTCGAACAGCAGGATCAGCGCGTGATGGGTGGGGAGGTTCCGGTTGTCGGGATAAAAGGTGACGAGCTTGGCGCCGAGCGCGCCGCCGGCGTAGGCGGGCATGACGGCGAAGAAGCCGGTCTCCCCGGGCACCGCCAGCATGGTGCGGACCGGTTGGACCACGGCCCCCGCCGAGAGCTCGGCGAGCGCTCGGGCCATGGCCGGGATGAGCTGGTCCATTCGGAGGTGCCGCCGGACGGCGGCCTCGTCCAGTATCATTCCCGACCCGTCGCGCGCTGGTGTGGCATGCTCAAAGCTACCCGGCGGCGGTGCCGTCCGCGATCAGCGCACGGAGACCGGGGTCACCTGGGTCGTCCGGAACGAACCCGGGCGTGCCGTTCCGCGCGAGCAGGTGCCGCAGGCAAGACGCGGGCCGGGCAACTGGCGGGCCGCTCCCGTGGTCCACACATTGAGCGGCAGTGATTTCCGGTCCCGCTCCCCACCGACCAGCCCCGGCCGTCCGCGCCGCGTCCGTTCGCCGCGGCGGGCTCGCCGTGCCTCTGATCGCCGCGCTCGCGCTGGCCGGCTGCTCGTGCCAGCGTGCGGCGGAGGCCGTGCTGCTGGGGCGGCAGTTCGTCCGCACGCCGGACCTCGCCTACGGCCCCGCCCCGCGACAACGACTCGACGTCTACCGGCCGCGCGACGCGCCCGCTGGGACGCCGGTGGTGGTCTTCATTTATGGCGGCCGCTGGCAGGGCGGTTCCAAGGACCAGTACCGGTTGCTCGGCGACGCGCTCACGCGGGAGGGATTCGTCGCGGTGGTGCCGGACTATCGGCTCGCCCCGGCGGTGGGGTTTCCGCGCTGGGTGGAGGACGCGGCACGGGCCGTCCGCTGGGTCCGGGACAGCATCGCGCGTTACGGCGGCGATCCCGATCGGCTGGTCCTGGCCGGCCACTCGGCCGGCGCCCACACCGTGGTGCTGCTCGCCCTCGACCCGCGCTGGCTCCGGGCGGCGGGCGTGCCGCCGGCGGCGGTGCGCGGCGTCGCGGCCCTCGCGGGTCCGGTCGACACGACCTGGACCGACCCCGACGTGCAGGCACTCATGGGTCCCCGGAGCCGCTGGCCGGCGACCTACCCCCGGACCTACCTCCGCGGCGACGCGCCGCCGCTCCTGCTGCTGCACGGCGCCCGGGACCGCACGGTGGCGCCCGTCAATTCGACGCGGCTGGCGGCCAAGGTGCGCGCCGCGGGCGGCTGCGCGCGGGCGAAGGAGTATGCCGGGCTCGGCCACGTGGGGATCGTGGTGGCGCTCTCGCTTCCGCGATTCGTGAGCGCGCCGGTGATGCGGGACCTGGCCGCGTTCGTCCGTGATCCGCGCCGGGTGGCCTGCTAGGCGCCGCCGATCGCCGCCTCGGTCCGGGCCCACAGCTCGCGGGCGAGGGCCGGGTCGTTGGCGAGCGGGCTGCACGGCGCCTCCCGGCACTTGACGTAGTAGCGGCCGGTCTCCGACGCCAGCTCGGGCGCCGTGGCGCACCAGAGCTGGGTCTTCGCGCCCTCTTCGTTCGAAACCAGAAACTGCAGGATGATCCAGCGGAGCGGCTGCGGCACCGAGCGCCAGATGTTGGACGCCACGCCGCCGGGATGGAGCGCGTACGTCGTCAGCGGGGTACCGGCGAGGCGGCGGGCGAGCTCCTTGGCGTGCAGGATGTTCATGAGCTTGGTGACGGCGTAGTCGGCGAACCGGCCCCGCTTGGGAGCGGTGCGGCGCTCGAGCTCCGACCAGTCGATGCCCCTGGCCGAGCGGTGGCCCACGCTCGAGACGTTGACCACGCGGCCCTGCGGCGCCCGCCGGATCGCCGGCAGGAGCAGGTTGGTCAGGTGAAACGGGCCGATGTGGTTGGTGGCGTAGGTCAGGTCGAACCCGTCGGCGCTCAGCGCCTCGGTGCCCGCCACGCCGGCGTTGTTCATCAGCACGTCGAGCGTCCGGCCGGAGGCCAGGAACGAGTCGGCGGCCCGCCGGACCGAGGCCAGGTCGGAAACGTCGACCTGCAGGGACTCCACCCGCGCGGACGGCATGCGCGCGCGGATCCCGTCCAGCACCGGCCGCGTCCGCTCCTCCGAGCGCGCGGCCAGGATCACGACGCCGCCGCGCGCCGCGAGCGCCTCGACGGTGGCCCGGCCGAGCCCGGAGTTGGCGCCGGTGACGAGAAACGTGCGGCCCTGGAGATCGCTGGCGCTCATTGTCCCCTCGGCGGAATGGTCAGCTCGCCGGCACCGCGTCCGAGCCGACCGCGCCGTGCTCCGGATGGTCGCCGCGGCCGCGCTCCATGTCCGGCAGCCACGCGGCCAGCAGCCCGAGCGCCGGCAGGTAGGAACACAGGTGGTACACGTATTCGATGCTTGTGTGGTCGGCAAGCTGGCCGAGCACCGCGGCACCGATTCCGGCCACGCCGAACGCCAACCCGAAGAAGAGCCCCGAGATCAGGCCCACGCGGCCGGGCACCAGCTCCTGCGCGTACACCAGGATCGCGGAGAACGCCGAGGCCAGGATCAGACCGATGATCACGCTCAGGACCCCGGTCCAGGTCAGGCTCACATACGGCAGCACCAGCGTGAACGGCAGCACGCCGAGGATCGAGCACCAGATCACGAGCTTTCGTCCGAACCGGTCGCCGACCGGCCCGCCGATGATGGTCCCGGCGGCGACCGCGCCGAGGAAGGCGAAGAGGTGGAGCTGGGAACTTCGCACGCCGACCCCGAAGTGGTGGATCAGGTAGAACGTGTAGTAGCTGCCGAAGCTCGTGAGATAGATGTACTTGGAGAAGATGAGGGCGATCAGCACCGCGAGTGCGCCTCGCACCCGCCGGGGGGAGAGCGTCGGATGCGCCCGGCCGGCGGCGGCCCGTCCGGCCGCGGCGACCGCCCGGTGCGCGCGGTACCAGCGGCCCACCTTCCAGAGCACGAGAATGGCGAGCAGCGCGGCGCCCGAGAACCAGGCTACGCTGCGCTGGCCGCGGGGCAGCACGATGAACGCGGCCACCAGCGGCCCGACCGCCGAGCCGGTGTTGCCGCCGACCTGGAACAGCGACTGCGCCAGACCGTGCTGCCCGCCCGACGCCATCCGCGCCACCCGCGAGGACTCCGGGTGAAACACCGCCGAGCCCAGGCCCACCAGCGCGGCTGAGAGCAGGAGGCCGCCGTAGGTGTGCGTCGCCGAGAGGTAGAGCAGCCCGACGAGCGTACACCCCATCCCCACCATGAGCGAGTAGGGCTTCGGATGGTGGTCGGTGTAGTGTCCGATCACCGGCTGGAGCAGCGACGCGGTCAGCTGGAACGTGAACGTGATGAGCCCGATCTGCCCGAAGTCGAGCGCGAAGCTCGTCTTGAGCATCGGGTACATCGCCGGCAGCAGCGCCTGCATCATGTCGTTGAGCAGGTGGCAGAAGCTGATGGCGAAGAGCACCGGAAAGGCGGCGGGCGCTGGCATAGGCCGGGCAAGCTAATGAAAGTCGCGTGTTCAGGTGAGGCCTGTCATCCGTCATCCCGAGCTCTTCGCTACGCTCAGGACAGGCTCCGCGAGGGATCTCCTCGCCCCCCGGGTCGAACTTGGACCAGCAGATCTCTCGCTCCGCTCGGGATGACAGCATGGCGTTAACGACCATCCGTGATGCACATCAGCGGCCCGCCGTGGACCGCATCAAGAGCCGGTCAGCGCCCTCCCGCCGGCAGGTTCTGCTCGAGGTAGCGCGTGAGCAGCGAGAAGAGGTGCAGGCTCGTCCCCTCGCCCTCGCAGATGCAGTGCGACCGGTTGGGGTAGACCATCAACGTGAACGGCCGGTTGGCGGCGACGAGCGCGTTCACCAGGCGCTCGGTGCCCTGGTAGTGCACGTTGTCGTCCCCCGAGCCGTGCACCACGAGCAGGTTGCCGCGCAGGCTGTCGGCGAAGGTGAGCGGCGAGTCGGTCCGGTACACGGCTTCGTTCTCCTGCGGCAGGCCGAGGTAGCGCTCCTGGTAGATGGTGTCGTACAGGTGCACATCCGGCACCGGGGCGACGGCCATCCCGGTCGCGTAGACGCCGGGATACCGGAACATCGCGTTCAGCGTGCTCGAGCCGCCGCCGCTCCAGCCCCAGATGCCGATGCGGGTCGAGTCCACCCAGGGCCAGCGTCGGATCGTCCGCGCGGCCGCGGCCTGGTCGGCCGAGTTGACCACGCCCATCTGCTTGTAGATCGCCTTCCGGAATGCCCGTCCCCGGGGCGACGGCGTGCCGCGGTTGTCCACCGACGCCACGACGTAGCCCTTCTGCGTGAGCATCAGGTGCCAGAGGTACTCCTCGCCGTCCCACGAGTCGAGCGCGGTCTGGCCGGCGGGCTCGCCGTAGACGTTGAACAGGACGGGGTAGCGCTTGGTGGAATCGAACCCGGGCGGCTTCATGACCCAGCCGTCGAGCTGGAGGCCCGCACCCGCGTCCACCCGGACGAAGCCGGCCGGCCCCCGCCGGAGCCGGGCGACGGCGTCCTTGAGCCGCTCGTTCCGGACCAGCGTCCGGACCTCAGCGTGCCTGGGCAGGCTCACCAGCTCAACGATCGGCGGGGTGCCGAACGCGGAATAGGTGTGGAACGCCCAGCGGCCGTCACCCGAGATCTGGTAGAGGTGATAGCCCGGCTGATCCGGGGGCGTGAGGCGCTCGGGCTTTCCACGGCCGTCCAGCCGGGTGCGGTAGAGGTAGAGCTGGGTGGCGTTGTCCGGCGAGGCGGTGTAGTAGAGCCGCCCGGCCGCCGAATCCACCCCGACGACGAACGGCTCGCCGAATGCGCTCTTCGGATTGTGCAGGTCGAACGGCCCGGGCGTCACCAGCCGCGCCTTCGCGCCGTCCCGGCTCACGACGTAGAGGTGGCGCCAGCCGTCACGCTCGCTGATCCAGAGGAAGCTCTTGCCGCCGTCGATCCAGCGGAGATCGTCCACCACATCGACCCAGGCGCTGTCGCGCTCGGTGAGCACGGTGCGGACTTGCCCGCTCCGCGCGTCGCCCAGCATCACTTCGATCGTGTTCTGCGCCCGGTTCATGTGCTCGAGCACGACCTCGCTGGAGCTCGCCGCCCATTCGAGGCGCGCGATGTAGTTGTTGCGCGGGTCGCCGGGGACCCTGAGCCAGACGGTGGGACCGCCGGCCGCGGGCACGACCCCGGCGCGCGCGCCGGAGTTGGTGGTGCCGGCCTTCGGGTACTGGACCGGCACGGTGAACGAGTACAGCGAGTCGGTGTCGTCGATCAGGAGGAAGTCGCGCACGCCCGACGCGTCGAGCTGCCAGTAGGCGATCCGGCGGCCGTCCGGGCTCCAGCGGAATCCGTCGCGCAGGTTGAGCTCCTCCTCGTACACCCAGTCGAAGGTCCCGTTGATGAGGGTCCGGGAGCCGTCGTGCGTGAGCTGGGTGATGCCGCCGGCGGCCAGGTCCTCGACGTAGAGATTGTGCTCCCGCACGTACGCCACCCGGCCCCCATCGGGCGAGAACTTGGCGAACATGAGCGTGGACGGCGCCGCGCCGGCGCCGCCGAGCTTCCGGAGCTGCCAGGTGGTGAGGTCGAGCGTCCAGAAGTCGCCCCGGGTGTTCTGACGCCAGACCTTCCGGGAATTGGTGAAGATCAGGAGCCGCCGCTTGTCGGGCGAGACGGTGTAGTCCTCGATCGCGAGCGGGAGCGTATCGCCCGGCGGGACCAGGCGGCTGGCGGGCACCCAGACGTCCCGCCGGCCGGTGGCGGCGTCATAGCGCACGAGCGCCCGGGCCCCGGCGGCGGCGCTATCGGGCTCGAGCCTGGTGTACGCCGCCTCCCCCGCGAGCCAGCGGACCTGGCCCAGGAAGTCGGGCGCGAACTCGTCCGAGGCGTAGACCCGGTCGAGGGTGAGGAGCGAGGAGTCGGCGGTCTGGGCGGCGAGCGCTGGTGCGAGGGCGAGGCCGAGCACGGCGGCGCAGGCGAGCGGGCGGAGCGAGACCATGGAGCGTCCGGGGATGGAGGGCGGCCAGGGCGACGAGCGGGGGAAATCTGCGTGGCTCTTCCCCGGCGCGAAACCCTGGGTTCCCCTCGCTCCACGTGGAGTCACCCTGAGCTCTTCGCTGCGCTCGAGGGCAAGGCTCCGCGAAGGAGCCATGAGCAGACGCATGCCCCCTTCGCGGAGTTTACCCTGAGCGTAACGAATGGCTCAGGATGATTCGAAACGCACTCTCACGGATTGAACCGCTTCTCCTCCCTCAACACCGCCAGGCTCTTGGAGCCGAGCGTCAGCAGCGCCTGGAAGATGCCCTTGACGCCGATCTTCGACCCCTCGGGCGGCGGGCTGTTGCCCTGGCTCACGACCGTGAGCGTGCCGGTGTTGTCGCGCACCTGATACGCCCCCGCCACCAGCGCGCCGACCGACTTCGTCACCTCGCCTTTGACGCGGACGCTCTTGCCATTGTACTTCGAGGAATTGCTCAGCAGGTCGCCGATGGGCGTGGTGGAGGCGCAGCCGGCGAGGAGGACGAGCGCCGCGGCGAGCGGCAGAGACCAACGGGCGGGGCGGTGCGACGGGGGCATGGTCGGCTGCTCCTGAGCGGGATCTCGTGGTCGAACGGAGACGCTCAGTCGAATCTAGCGGGCTCCCTCCGTCGCTGCGAGCCGGTGCTCCGCCGCCGGCAGCGCGGACGGGGCCGCCCGGCAGCGCCAGCTCTCCGCGTCCGCGGCGTACCCGAGGCGCGGCAGCGCCTGCTCGGCCGCGAGCACGATCCCCCAGTAGACCAGAATGAGCGAGAGCACGTGCGCCGGACCGCTCCGAATGTGCCACGAGGCGAACGCGATCCATCCGCCGGCGAGGAGCATCGCCGCGACCGCGCCGAGATAGCCGAACAGCGGGAGGTCGCACGCGTGCTGGTAGGGCCACTGGGTCATGGCCGCGGCGAGCGTGACGCCGAGCAGCACGCGGGCCCAGAGCGCGAAATGCTCCTCGCGGCTCGGGAGGCCGGTGGGACGCGCGACCCCGACGGCGATCCGGGGCTGACTCGCGGCGTAGGACGACGACGCGCCTCCGCCCGCTCGCGCGGCCGCCGGCTCGCGCACCGGCGCGGAGCCGAGGCCCGACAGCTTGGCGAGCAGGCGTTCCACGTCTCGCGACGTCGGATCCAGCTGAGAGCCGTGCGGTGTGTTGGGCATAGGTCAGTCCTGCGACGAGGCGGAAGGGTGCCGGCGATGGCTCGCGCGGCATTTGTCGTGCCGATTGGGGGCCCTTCCGCGTAACCGCGCGCCGCTGTTCAGCGATCCGTGACAGCGGCAAAGTATTGCATCGTGCTGCCGGCCCGCGGAGCCTCGCAGTGCGCCAGTCGGCGGGGAGAGCGCTCTGCAAGCTCCTGCAGGCCGGCGGGGTACGGGTCATGGATGTCGTTCACTGCATGGTATCATCTGTCATCCCTGTCATCCCGAGCCCGCGACGCTCATTAAATTCTCCGGCATGACCACGACGGACGGCGTCGAGCTCGGCCGCGAGCCGCTCGATCCCGACGACCTCATGCAGCGCGCCGCGGCCGCGCACCTGCTTCCGCGGCGTCAGGGTGACTCTCGGCACGGATTTCATGAAGACGGATCTCAAATGAGGGGAGCGGTGCATGATCGGACGTGAACCGAAGCGGGTACCGGTGGTCGTGATCGGCGGGGGCCAGGCCGGCCTCTCGGTCGGCTACCACCTCAAGCGGCGCGGCATCGGGGGCGTGATCCTGGAGGCGAACGGGCGGGTCGGGGACACCTGGCGGAAGCGCTGGGACTCGCTCCGGCTGTTCACGCCGGCCCAGTTCGACGGACTGGACGGGATGCCGTTCCCGGCCGGCGGCCAAGTGTTCCCGACCAAGGACGAGATGGCGGCGTACCTCGAGTCGTATGCGGCGCGGTTCGAGCTGCCCGTGCGAACCGGGGTCCGGGTGGAGCGGGTCTCACGCGACGGCGGCCGGTACCTGGTGGAGTCGTCCGCGGGAGCGTGGGCGGCCGAGCACGTCGTCGTGGCGATGGCGAGCTACCAGCGTCCCAGGCTGCCGGCGTTCGCGCCCGAGCTCGACAGGGACATCGTCCAGCTCCACTCGCTCGACTACCGCAACCTGGGCCAGCTCCGGGAGGGTGGCGTCCTGATCGTGGGCGCGGGCAACTCGGGGGCCGAGCTCGCGCGGGAGACGGTGCGGGGCGGCCACCCGACCTGGATGGCTGGCCGGGGCACGGGCCACCTTCCGTTCCGGATCGACGGGCCCGCCGGCCGGCTGGGGCTCGTGCGGTTCGTGCTCCGGGTGCTGTTCCACCGGGTGCTGACGACCGACACCCCGATCGGCCGGAAGGCGCGGCCGGCGGTGCTGGCGAAGGGCGGGCCGCTGATCCGGGTCAAGCCCAAGGACCTGGCGGCGCTCGGCGTCGAGCGCGTGCCGCGGGTGGCGGGTGTGCAGGGCGGCAAGCCGGCGCTGGAGGACGGCCGCGTGCTCGAGGTGGCGAACGTGATCTGGTGCACCGGGTTCCATCCGGGGTTCTCGTGGATCGATCTGCCGGTGCTCGATGCGCGCGGCGAGCCCGTGCACCAGCGGGGGATCGTGCCGGGGGAGCCGGGGCTTTACTTCACCGGACTGCATTTTCTGTATGCCATGTCGTCGACGATGATCCATGGGGCGGGGCGCGACGCGGAGCATATCGTCGAGACGATTCAGGCGCGGACGCGGGCCGGACCGGCGCGGAGGGAGGCGGGGCTGGCGGTGGGGTGAGAGGGCGGGCGGTGAAATGCCGAGTGGGCCGCTGTTACAAGCGCGCGCTGTGAGCTGTCATCCCGACCGCCTCCACCAGCGCCACCGGCTTCCGCGAAGCGTCACCCTTCCGCTGGCCGGGAACGACCGACTGCCAGAAGCCCTGCGGGAAGCGCTTCGTGTCTAAAACCACGTTGCAATACCTCGCCGAGAGTCATCCGGGTGACTCCCCTCTGGCGAGCCCGGTCGCCGGCCTGGGTCGCCGCAACGTGTCGCGAAGTCGCCGTGCGGTGCCGCGCGATGAAGCGCCGCCGCCGCGTCGTTGATCACCACGGCGGCGCGGCGAGGGTCGAGGTCACGCGGCCGGGCGTTTCTTGCCGCGCAGGCCAGCACCGGAGTGGCGCGGTCGGCCGCACCGGCCGCGGGGGCGATCGGCTCGCGCAATCAGGTGTCGGACCCGGAGTTGCGGACATCGATCAGAGCCGCGCGGTCAAGCGTTCCTGCCTTGGTGTCGAGCGCTAGGGCCGCGCGGTCGGTCATCGCCGCCGCGCGGTCGTCAGCGTGTCCGCGCGGTCGAACGTTCGGGGTGCGGAGTCGAGCATCGCGACCGCTCGGTCATCGATTCCGTGCGCGCAGTCGAGCGTCGCGTTCGCGCCGTCCAGTGACGTCTTCGCGCAGCCGATCGTCGCGGTCTCTCGGTCACTAAAGAATGGCGCGCGGAGGTCGCTGGTCGTCGCCACGATCAGCGACCTAGACCGGTTGACGCACCAGACCCGGTAAGGTGCGGCGGGTCGTGGCATTTGTGCCCTAGGGCCGGCGCTCCCGGGCCAGCCGCGCGATCAGCACCGCCGCGCGCTGGGTCTGCGGGACGAGCGAGTTGAGGTTCACGATCTCCTCGGGCGAGTGGTCGCCGTCGCCGTCCGCGCCCAGGCCATCCAGCAGGCCCGGCACCGTCGCGGCCACGAACGAGATGTCACCGGCGCCGCGCTTCACCGGATCGTCGGGGCCCACCGCGCCGTAGCCGAGCGCCTCGCTCGCGGCGCTGTAGTGGCGGAGGATACGCGCGTTGCCCTCGGTCGGGGACATCGAGGGGTAGCCGTCGTCGAACGCGATCGTGGCGCTGGTGCCGGGGAGGCTCCGCGACACGATCTTCCGCATGACCGCGCGCGCCGAGTCGCGCTCGGCGTCGCTGAGGGTGCGGAGATCGCCCTGCACGATGGCCCGGGGCGCCACGATGTTGGTCTTCCCCGCCGCGGCGCCGCTGAAGCCCGCCGAGTCGAGCGTCACCTCCGTACCGCCGACGACGATGCCCGGATTGAAGCTCAGCGTCGGCGGCCCGGCGAGCCGGGTCCTGAACCCGTCGAGGATGCGGGCCATCTCGTAGATGGCGCCGTAGCCCACCCCATCGCGGAAGACGCCGGAGCTGTGCGCCTGCCGCCCCGCCACTTCGAGCCGCCACGTGCCGGCGCTCCGCCGCGCGACTACGGCGGTGTTGCCGCCGCCGCTCTCGAAGGAGAGCGCCACATCCGAGCGCCGGGCGGCCTCGAGCAGGTCGCCGCGCGAGACCGCGTACGGCGCGCCGGCCTCCTCTTCGTCACCGGTGAGCATCACCGTGACGTTGGCGCGCTCGAGCTCACCCGCGTGCGCCAGCACGCGGAGCGCGTAGAGCAGGATGACGTCGCCGCCCTTCATGTCGTGGGCCCCGGCGCCGCGGGCCATGGTGTCCGCTCCTTCGCGCCGCCACCCGACCTGATCCCCCTCGTACACCGTGTCGAGATGCCCGAGCAGCAGGATGCGCGCGTACCCCTGCCGGCCGGGGTGCTCGGCCACGAGGTGTCCGGCGCGGTGCACGTTGTCCTGCGGCACCCAGCGAGTGGCGAAGCCGAGCGAGTCGAGCGCGGCCCGGAACACGTCGCCCACCCGCCGGACGCCTGCGACGTTCATGGTTCCGCTCGGGATCTCCACCACGCGCGCGAGATACGCGATCTGCTCATCGCGTTGGGCGCGGGCCCAGTCGCGCATGCGCGCCTCGGCGGCGGAGAGGCGCGGGGCCTGGGCGCGGAGCGGCGTCGCGAGCAGCAGCGTCGCGAGAGGAAGCGCGAGGATCGTTCGGAGCATGCGGCCGCCGTCGAAGGAGAGGGGTGTGGGCGGAGGGAGTTTCCGGCGGCGCCTGAGAATCCCGCCCGCCGGAGGCACGCTGCGGGCACTCGCCCGCGAGGCGCAGGCAAGGGCACTGGCGGTTTCGCCGGCATGATCGCCGGCGCATCGGCGGATCCTTGACCGTCGGCGCCGCTGCATTCCTGGGGGAGGAATCCGTCGACTAAGAGCCCCAGAGCAATGCAGCGGTGTCCATCTCATTCGGCCGCCGCGAGCCTCTGGAAGCGCGGGTCCCCACGAAGTGGTGCCCAGGCAGGATCCACGCGCAACATGCCTCGGGACAGCACGCCCGGGACGTGGAGAAGAGAATCCACCACAGTCAGAGCAGCATCCGCGTCTCCGATGGTCGCATATACCCACGCGGCGGTCCGATGCACGTGACTATTCGCCACAGGATCGACGGCGAGCGGCGCCAAGCGTCGAGCTTCGTCGGCCTCATGGCGGGCCTCCTTGCTGCGACCCTTCCGGGCCAAGGCCAAGCCATAGAGAGCACGTCCACTAGACCAATCCGGATGGGCCCGAAGTTTCGCCGCGAACACTGGCAACGCGGTGTCGGCATACGCCCGAGCCAACGTGCTATCGCCCCGAAACCAATATTCGGCTGAGATCGTCAAGGCCCAGAGCCCACGGTCGTTGTTAAAGGCCGACGGCCGCAACCGCAGGAGATCGGCTTGCTGTTCCTCGTTGAGGAGCCATGTATATCCTCCCCACCCTGCCACAAAGGCCACCAAATCGGTCTGATCGACATTGGTAGGGACATTCGTCAGGGAAGCTCGGGCGGCTTCGAGGTTCCCCTGTCCGGCATGGATCAACGCTCGTAGCTGCAGCATCACGACGTTGGTGGAATCCACCGCCAGCGCCCGTCTGTCCATGTCCAGCGCCTCGGCATACTGCCGTTGGTGCAACAGACTCCAAGCGAGGGCAGACAGTACGAGCACTGATCTTGGATCGAGCCTCGCCGCCAGCTCGAGCTGCTCCAGTCCGGCTTCGGACCTGCCAAGACCGACTTCGGTGATGCCCCGGGCCCTGGCCAACGCAGCATCGTTTGGGGCGAGCCGCTGACCCTCCAGGAAATGGTCCAGAGCTGCGGGCAGGTCCTTCTTGACGTTCTTGAGGTACCCTCCCATGGCCAAATGTGCAGTCGGCTCTGACGGGGCCAGACGGAGGGCATGTTCGGCCGCCATCCGTGCTCTCGTTGCCATCTCGTCGGAGGGATCGCCGGACGATACGTAGAGGTAGGACGCCACTCGGCTGAGTCCAGCCCAGGCCAGGGCGAATGAGGAGTCAAGGGAGACGGCCTGCTCCATGTAGTCCAAGGCGCGGCGGCCATCTCCGAGTTGAGCTCTGCCGCCCCCATAGAGGTCGAGACCCCTCAGGTACGCGTCGTATGCGGCCAGACTCTTCGTCGGTTGTTGGGCAAGCCTGGAGCGGTCGGTCTCCGCGAGCACTGCGCCGAGCGCATCCGCGACCCTCGTCGCGATCTGGGTCTGTACTTGGAAGACGTCCTGCAACGGCGCCTCGAAGGGCTCTTGCCAGCGTGTCTTGGGGCGGCCACGACCAAGGTCTACCAGCTCGGGGTTCACGCGCACTTTGCTGACACCCTGAGTGGGCTTGTCCCACCTGACCGTACCGGTGAGGAGGTAGCGGACGCCGAGTTCTCTGCCTACCTGCTCGATGGTTTTGTCGGTTTTGGCGTAGGGACTCGAGCTCGACCCCGCGATGACTTCCAGGCCCGGGACGAGGGTCAACTTGCCGCGGACCTCTTCGGCCAACCCTTCCGCAAAATAGTCGTCATCCGGACTGCCCCTGTTCTGGAATGGAAGGACTGCAACCAAGGTAGCGTCAGCTCTCGGTTCGGATTCGTGTCCACGCCACCACACGGCAAGACCCGCCAGGGCCACCGCTACGACAGCGCCACCAGCTAGGAGCGACGCGCGGAACGAGCTCTGGTGGATCCGTGCGGAGGGTTGCGGGCGTCCGAAGGCCGTTGTCGGGATCGAGCGCGTGGACGGCGGTGAGAAACCGTCGGAGGTCTCCGGCTCCAGGGTCGCCAACGCCCTATCGAAAGCGCCGGCCGTCGGGTAGCGGTCCGCCGCCGCCTTCGCCAGCACGCGCTGGAGCGCCCGATCCACCGAGGTCGGAACTGTCTCCCGCAACCGCCGGGCGGACGGGACCGGATCGCTCAGACGCTTTGCCACGATCGCCTGAGCCGAGGGTCCGGTATACGGCGCCTCACCCACGAGCATCTCGTACAGCACACACCCCAGGCTGTAGAGGTCCGACCGCCCATCGAGAGCGGGATCCGCCATGCTTTGCTCGGGGCTCATGTACGCGGGCGTCCCGATGGACATCCCGGTTTGGGTGAGCTTCTGACCAGCCGCTCCCTCAAGTGCCCGTGCGACCCCAAAATCCACAACCAAGGCGTGACCCCGGGCAAGCAGGATGTTCTCGGGCTTGATATCCCGGTGAACGATTCCCTGGCTGTGGGCATAGTCCAGCGCGTCCGCCACTTCCCGCGTGACACGGAGCGCATCCTCGATCGAGAGTTGTCGTTCGCGATCCAAGCGATCGCGAAGCGACTCCCCCTCGACAAACGGCATCGTGTACCACAGCTGGCCGGCGGTTTCTCCCGAGTCCAGGACCGTCAAGATGTGGGGATGTTGCAGGCGGGCGGCCAGCTTGATCTCGCGCTGAAAGCGCTCAGGGCCCAGGCTTTGGCTCAGCTCGGGCAGCACGACCTTTAGCGCCACTGGACGATCGTGCCGAAGATCCTGGGCCAGGTAGACCGTCGCCATGCCGCCCTGGCCCAGGACCCGCTCCAGCGTGTAGCGGCCCGCCAGGGCCGCGGCAAAGTCTACAGGTATATCGGGCAATCGGACGGCTCGGCTGGGGACGACTCGAATGTGCGGCCGGTCCGCCGAAAGCGCCATTCGGAAGCGCGCAATGCCCTCTGGTATCAGGAGGCCTCGCGCCGCCGCGCGTCAGAACGTCGCCGGCGCGCCTCGCGTGTCCGCGATTGCCTTCCGGAGCGCCCCTCGCATCGCCTCGTCGTGCTCGGCGGCGAGCAACCGCTCCAGCGCACGCAGATGCGCGGTCCGGAGCGCGTCCGAGGCCGCCACCGGCACGTCGGGCCGGACGCCGACCCCTTCCCAGTCGGTGTGCGTCACCGGGTTGACGGCGCGACCCGCGGGGACCTAGACGCCGAACTGCTCGGTCACCCGCCGCATGCCGCCCGGGTGGGCGCCGCCGCCGGTCGTGTCACCCACGATCTCGCCCCGGCGCTGCGTCTGCACGTCGTACGCGAACTCCTCCGCGCCCGAGAAGGTGTCCTCGCTGGTGAGCACGTAGACCGGCCTGGTGGTGCCGTAGGGCCGTTCGGCCGAAACCTGCGCGGCGGGGCGCTCGTCTCGCGCGCGGACGTCGCGCACGCGATGCTCGCGGCGATCGGGCAGCCGGAGACGATCGGCCGGGAGGTGGGGATCGCGCATTGAGGTGGGACCGCCGTCCGAGGAAGAGCGACCGCAGCGCAGACCCCCTGAGCCGGTGACTCCCGAGCACGCACCGCGGTCGTGCACGCCGCCTTGGCGCGGCGAACGTGCACTTCAACCAGCGGGCGGGCGGTAACGTCGGTATCGGCGGAGCGCCATCACCGCTCGCGCCGATGCTCGGCGTCGACTTCCAGGGCCGGGCGATCCCACGCTCCCCGCTCGGCTGCCGCCTCGTAGCTGCTCTGCAGGAACTCGAGCAGCGTCGCATCGGGGGAGCTGGATCGCCGCACCTCGTCGTACGGCAGGAAGTACTCCCCCAGTTCGGCGCTGTAGCCCGCGGCTGCCGGGCGAACTGGCGCCGTGCTGAAGCCTTCCGGCTCGGGGTACGCATAGGCGTAAAAAATCGGCTGGGGCATCGCGTCGCCACCGGGCCAGAAGCCGCAACTGCTGACCTCGTGCGAGTACGCCTCCCGGGCCACCCAGTCCGGGAGATGGGGCACGCCGCCCGGATGGGGCGGCGCCCGGCGCCCGGAGAACCGGGTGGCGGCAAGATCGAAGCTGCCCCAGAAGAAGTGCACCGGACTCGCCTTGCCGAGGAATCGGGCGCGAAACGCCTTGAGCACCCGGTCCGCCTGCACCAGCGCCCGCCAGAACCGGGTGACCTGCTCCGCATCGTAGCTGGCGTGCTCCCGGTCGCTCTCGAAGGGGATCGCGACGGGGATCTCACACGGAAGGGTCCGGATGCTGATGTCGAGCCCGAGCGCGCTGAGCCGCCCGAACACCTTCTGGTAGAAGTCCGCCACCGTGCGCGGGGCGAGCCCCAGCGTCTCCAGGCCGCCGTCACTGGTCTCGATCCGAAGCTCGTGGGCGAGAAAATCGAAGATGATCTCGAAGGTGCGGTCCCCGTACGGAATCGGCGACGTCGTGAGGCCGCGTGACGTGACGTAGAGTGCCACGTGCCAGGAGTGATTGGTCCAGGGGGCCTGCGCCAGCCGGATCTTCCCGACGATCTGGGTCCACAGGTGCAGCGTGGCCTGGGTGTCCTTCCACTCGGGGTAGGCGAGCGGCGGCCAGCCGGTCGCGGCCGCGTCAATCGTTCGATGTGACATGGTACCTCCCTGTGCCGCCCGGCGTGAGCCCGGGCGCGGCTCGCGCCGGTTCACTGCTCGTCAGCGCTCACGCACGACGACCGCCTCGACCCCGCCGCCCGACTCCCGCCGGCAGGTCGTAGTCGAATCCGTACCCGTGCTTGCCGCCGTCGATCGTGATGCTCAGGCGGCCGGTCAGGCCTTCGAGCTCGCCGGTGCCGGAGTCGGGCACGACGGTGATGCCGAGCGCGGGCGCGCCGCGGTTCATGGTGCCGCTGTGCTGGAGTGCGAAGCTTCCGTGCCGGCCGTGGAGCGTACCCGTCACGCGCTCGACCGCCACGTACCCGGCCGAGCCCTTCACCGGCGTGCCGGCGGTGAGCATCTCGCCGAGGCCGATGCCCTCGAGGCCGCCGTGGTACGCCTTGTCGAGCGTCATACGGCCGAGGCCGGTGGCCTCGCCGCCCGGGGGCGGCTGTGGGGTGAGGGTCACGTCGAACGTGCCGTCCGCGTGGTGGGCCATTGGGTCCTCCGTGCCGGTGTCGCGGAAAGCTAATGTGCGTCACGCATGGGGGTTCACCCGTTCGTCATCCCGAGCGCAGCGATGGACCTTGGTGGGCCGAGTTCGATCCGCGGGCGAGTAGGTCCTTCGCGGAGCCTGTCCTGAGCGCGGCGAGGGCTCTGGATGACGTTCAGCAACGCGTCGTTGGTCGCGCACCACCGCCGCGTGTTTGACAGTCGCTGCACCGAACGCCATCGGCAGCGCGAGGGCGGCGAAAGGTGCGACCGTCACGCAAGCGTGCCGGTCGTCTCCGCGCCTTGCGCGGCGTGCAGCTCGGCGTAGAGCCCGCCCTCGGCCAGCAGGGTTTCGTGCGTCCCGCTCTCGGCGATCCGGCCCTGGTCCAGCACCAGGATCGGGTCGGCGTTCCGGATCGTCTGGAGCCGGTGGGCGATCACGAACGTCGTCCTGCCCCGGCGCAGGCGGTTGAGCCCCTCGAACACCAGCCGCTCGCTCTCGACGTCGAGGCCCGAGGTCGGCTCGTCCATGATCATGATCGCCGCGTCGCGGACCATGGCGCGCGCGATGCCGAGCCGCTGGCGCTGGCCGCCCGAGAGCGGGACGCCGCCCTGGCCGACCATCGTGTCGTAGCCGTCGGGCAGGGCCTCGATGAAGTCGTGGGCCTGGGCCAGGCGGGCGGCGGCGATGATCTCGTCGCGCGTCGCCTCGGGCTTCCCGTAGGCGATGTTCTGCCAGATGGGGGCATGGAAGAGCTGGGTCTCCTGCAGCACGAAGCCGATCTGCCGCCGGAGCGACCGGATGGTGAACTGCCGGACATCTTCGCCGTCGACGGCCACGATTCCGGCATCCGGATCGTAGAACCGGGGGATGAGGCTCGCGAGGCTCGATTTGCCGCTGCCGCTCCGGCCCACGAGGCCGACGAGCGCGCCGGGCGCCGCGTCGAGCGAGATGTTCCGGAGCACCGGCCGCGCCGGCTCGTATCCGAAGGTGACGTCCCGGAACTCGACCCGGCCGGTCACCGCCTCGAGCCGGCGCGGGGCGGCGACGCGGGGCAGGCGCTCGTCGGCGTCGAGCACCGCGCGCACCCGCTCGAGCCCCACGGCCGCCTGGGCGATGTCGGTGCCGGCGCGCGCGATGGCCTGGATGGGCTGGAACAGCCGGCCGAGGTAGCTGATGAAGATCACGAGCGCGCCGGCGGTCATGGCGCCGGTGAGCACCTCGCGCGCCCCGAACCAGAGCACCGCCGCGGTCCCGGCCGCGGTCAGCCCCGTAACCACGGGACCGAGCAGCGACCGCACCCGGCGGGCGTACAGCGCCGCCTCCACGGTCTCGCGGCTGGTCGTCTCGAGGCGGCGGCGCTCGAAGGCGCCCTGACCGAACGCCTTGACCACGCGAATCGCGCCGAGTCCCTCCTGCACGACCGAGACGATCTCGCTCTGCCGGCGCCGGACGTTGCGCGTGGCCTCGCGCACGGTGCCCCGGAGCCGGAGCACGAACAGCGTGAGCAGCGGCGTCACGGCCAGCGCCACCAGCGTGAAGCGCCAGTTCAGGGCGAACATGATGCCGAGCATCCCGGCCACGGTCAGCGTGTCGATCACGAGGTCGAGCAGGGAGGTGGAGGCGAAGTCCTGGACCGCGTTGATGTCGTCGGTGATCGTGCTGACGAGCGGCCCCAGTTCCATGCGCTCGTAGTACGACAGGGAGAGCCGCTGGAGGTGCGCGTAGACGCTCTGCCGGAGGTCGTGCGCGATCCACTGGCCGATGCTCACGGTGTAGTAGGCGGCGAGGTACGCGCTCCCGGCCTGGAGCAGCGCGATCGCGACCGTGGCGATCGCGGCGAGGTTGAGCAGGGCGAGGCGGGCCGGGTGGGCGCCGGTGAGCCCCTGCCACGAGGCGGGCACCGGGGCCGTGCCGAGCACCGAGTCCAGCACGATCTTGAGCGGCCACGGCGCGGCGAGGCCCGCGGCCGTCTCGACGAGCATGGCGGCGGTGACGATGACGAGCCAGGTCGTGTAGGGGCGGACGAGCCGGAGGGAGAATCGGAGCAGGGACGCCTCGAGGACTATCGGATCCGGACGGCCGTGGCGCGGCGCGTGGCCCGGCCGGGATCGGCAGCGTGTGGCGTCATCGGGCCCGGCCCGACGGTGGCGTGCGCGGCTCGCTCGCGTCGGGCCGTCTGGCCTCAACCACCCGCGTCGCGTCCGGCCGCCATGGCGGTGGCGGCTCCGGCAGCGGCGGCGCCGAGCCATCGGCCGGCCCACGCACCGCGGGCTCCACGTCCGGCACACCCGCGGCCTCGACCTCCCGCGTCCAGCGCCACGTGAGCGCGAGCAGGAGCGGCGGCCCCACGATCCACGCGATCAGCGTCACGATCGAAACGCTGCCGATCCAGAGCGGCTTCCCGTCCGTCACCATCGTGAGGTGCAGGAGCGTGTTGTCCAGCCCCGCGGAGATGGATCCGCGGCCCGGCGGCAGGCGGCTGATCCACCAGGCGGCGAGGATGGCGGAGCCGAGCTTCACAGCGGTGAGGCCGAGCCAGTATGCCACGCTCAGCACGGCGATGTGGAGCGGCCGGAGCCGCGAAAGCGACCAGGTCATGGAGCCTCCTTGCTGCATACTACGCACGCGGCGGGATGGCGACAGCCCTGGACAGGGGGCGCGCGCCGGGCCGAATGGTTCCTACGAGGGGTGGCAGCCAGAGGTGCCAAGCCGTGGCGCGTGCGAGCGGGGGCCGATGTTGGCCGGAGTGAGCTGCCCGCGACAGCGGGGCGAGCAGGCGGCTACGGCACCGGCCGGCTCGTGACGGCGCGCTCCGGGCCGGCGGCCGGGCCATCAGAAGGGCAGGATATCCACCCAGCCGCCCTCGTTCGCGACGACCGCGACGCCGTCGGCGACGCCGATCCGGCGCGCGGTGCCACCGACCCAGTAGGTCTTCGTCGCGGTGAGCGTGGCCCGGTCCAGCTCGACCACGAAGCTCCCGGCGCTGGCCAGGAGCCGCGTGCCGTCGTTGCTCGCTTCGAGATCGAACGGCCCCGCACCGTTCGGCAGCGGCCGGACGGTCAGCGAGTCGGTCTCGGTCGGGCCGGTCAGGTCCCACCGCTCGATCTGGTGCTCGCCCTCCATCGCCACGTCGATCTCGCCGCCGCCGGGCAGCACCGCGGTCTGCGGTCCGCCGAGGATCGGAAGCTCGCGCACCAGCAGGCCGGTCTCGGTGCTGAGCTCGTAGACCCGTCCCGCCGTCGGCGCCGCGGCGTAGAGCCGCGGATCGGTGGGATGGAGCGTGAGCGAGTTGACGGGGAACGGGGTGGAGAAGGTGTTGACGACGTCGCCGGTCGCCGTGCTCGCGGCGACGACGCCGACCGTGCAGCCCAGGTACATGATGGAGCCCTGGGGGCGCTCGCGCGCGGCGGCGATGTCGCCGCAGGTGTTGTTCGCATCCGTCACCAGCGGCCGGACCACGGTCGCCGAGGCGAGATCGAAGACGCTGTTCCCGAAGAAGGCGCGCGTGCCGTCGTTGCTGAAGGCGACGTAGGTCGAGTAGTAGTCGTACGTCGCGGCGACCGCACCGCTCGCCGCATCGAGCCGGAGCAGGTGACCGTCGAGCGTGGTGACCAGTGCCGTCCCGCCACGGGCGGCGGCGCCGAAGGCGCCCCCGCTCACGGCCGTTCGCGGCCAGTCCGTGACCGTGACCGTCAGCCTGGTTACGGCGTTGCCGGTGATGGCGGTGATGACCGCGGTGCCGGGAGCCCCCGCAGTAAGGGCGTAGGAATCGATGCTGGTCGACGCCGCGGTGGCGACCTTCGAGGCGCTGCTGCTCAACTCGATGGGCGGCGGGAACAAGCCGTGACCGTTGCGATCGCGCACCGCGAAGGACAGCGGAACAACGTCGCCCCGGCGCACGATAAGCGGTCCGGCCGGAAACACGTCCATACTGGCCGGCCCGGGGTTGACCTCCTCCAGGCTGCTGCCGCAGCCCAGGCACGGCACGATCGCGAACAGCAGCAGCCGAAGCGGGCGCACGGGGCTCGTCCTTGGGTGTGTCGGTGAGACGCGCACTGGCAGGCGACGCTGTACTGTGCCGACGCTGAGGCACGAGAGTCGCCTGGGGCCGTTCAGTGATGCCATCCGCCGGCCACGCCGGGGCGCAAAATCGATGTGTCTGGAGTGTCTTGATGCTAGCTGGAATGGGGAGCCGGGGCCAGAGGCAACTGCAGCCGGAATGCAGCCGGTTTGCGGGACGGGCGCCGGTGTCATCCCGAGCGAAGCGAGGGATCTTGTCCGGCCGAGTTCGACCCGTTCCCGGACAAGATCCGTCGCTCCGCTCGGGATGACACCCTGGCAGTTCGGCCGCGAGGCCGGCCACGCGCTCCGACGGGTCCTAGGCACACCGTACGACCCGAAAATATGCCGAAATCCGCCGCCGAGTGGGATTGACGGCGCCCAATCCCGCACCTGCGTCACAGCGCCCCGTCCGCCCCCCTCCTACCATATGTCGGCCGCATCCGCCATTCATCCGGCGGCGGATCGGCGCCGGGTGCACGCGAACCGGTTTGGCGGCTCCCCAGGACTTATGACCGCTCACCTCTTGCTGAGACAGGTTTATGCGATCCATCCGTCTGATTGCTGCGCTCACCGGCGTGCTGGCGCTGGGTACGGCCTGTGGTGGAGGTGGCGGCACCGCGCCCAACGCCGCGCCGGTGGCTGCCTTTACCCCGCCCAGCTGCACCGCGGGCGCGGCCTGTAACTTCACCGACGCCAGCACCGACGACCACGGAATCTCGTCGTGGGCCTGGGATTTCGGCGACCCGACCTCGGGCGACGCCAATGCGTCGACCGATCAGAACCCGACCCACACCTTCGCGGCGGCCGGCACCTATCAGGTCAAGCTCACCGTCACCGATGCCGGGGGTGAGACGTCCAGCAAGACCAATCCGGTGACCGTGGGATCCGCCACCGCGCTGACGGCAGCCTTTACCCCCTCCTGCAACGCGAACGTGTGCACGTTCACCAACACGAGCACGGGCGCGAGCGGGTCGTTTACCTCGAGCTGGGACTTCGGCGAGCCGTCGTCAGGCGCCAGCAATACGTCGGCGGATCTCAATCCGACGCACACATACACCGTGACCGCCGTGACGCCCTTCACCATCACGTTGACCGTCACCGACGCAACCAACGCCACCGCGACATCCACGCAGACCATCACGGTGTCCCCGGCCGCGGGCCTCGCGTGCGACAACGGCTCCGGGTCCACCAGCGCGTGCACGCTCGACATCACCCAGAAGGCGATCGTGACGGTGACGCTGACCAGCAAGCAGTGCGAGTTCGTGGGCAACAGGTTCGCGATCACGCAGCCGATCCAGCAGACGCTCTTCACCAACGGCTGCTCGGTGGCGCCGGGGACGGCCTACACGCTCAACGGTCCCAACCCGGACAAGTCGTTCGACGCGCCCACCAGTCTCCAGGCGGAGTTCACCCAGGGGTCCGGGAAGCCGACCGACCCGCCCAAGGGTCCGCCCGCCATCCGGGTCACAGGCAGCTTCCCGGACTGGACCGTCGCGATCGACGATGGAGGGAATCTGGGAGGTGTGGGAGAGCCCGACTTCGCCGACATCGTGCTCGCCGTTCACGCGGAGGTCGTACCGTAGCATCGGTATGACCAGGGAACGGGCCCAGTTGGAAGACGGCCCCGCGGACCATGCCGGTCCGCGGGGCCGTTCTCCTGCTCCGTGCTGAGCATGTCTACTCCAGCTTCATCCGCCGCAGCAACCCATGAAATCCGGGATGCCCCTGCAGCCCCGCGAACAGAAACGACCCCTTGATCCCGTACACCGCCCCGGCCCGCTCCGCCACCGCCCGCTCCAGCCACTCCACCGCCCCGTCCGCGTCGCCGAGCCCGGTGTACACGTACGCGAGATGGTACGGCGAGACGTAGCCGCGCTCCGCCCGCCCCTCGAGGTCCTCCAGGATCTCGTGCGCCTTCGCCGTCTGGCCCGCCATCCCGTACGCCTGCCCGAGCTGCCCCAGCCACAACGTGCTCCCCGGCGTCAGCGCGACCGCCCGCTCCAGCTCGGCCAGCCCGTCCTCCCGCCGTCCGCTCAGGAAGTACGCCCACCCGAGCGTGGCGCGTGAGCGGTCGTGCCCGGGATCGAGCTCCACGGCATCCCGCGCACCCATCACCGCCTCGTGATGCCGTCCCGCGCGCAGCAGGGTCGACACCACGTCCAGCCGGTGCGACAGCGGATCGAGCTCCTGCGCCCGCCGCTGCAGGGCGATGGCCTCGTCGTAGCGGCCGAGCGCGGCACACAGCCGGCCGTACAGGTCGTAGGCATCGGCGTGGTCGGGACTCAGCTCCAGCGCCCGCTTGAACTCCCGCTCGGCGCCCGGCCAGTCGAACTCGCGCACCGCCTTCAGGTAGCCCATGGTGCAATGCGCCTCGCCCAGGTCGGGGTCGAGCCCGAGCGCCGTCGCCGCGGCGGCCCCGGCGCGCCGGTACGCGGCCTCGGGCTCCATCCCGCCCTGCTCGGCCAGCTCGACGTAGACCATGGCCAGGCTCGCGCTCGCGAGAGCGAAGGCCGGGTCGTGCGCCACCGCGCGCTCGAAGCAGTCCGCCGCGCGCGCGAGCGCCGGCAGAGTGTAGTCGCTGACCAGGCGCCGGCCCTGCAGGTAGAGGTGGTAGGCCTGACCGCCGGGCCGGGCGGCGGCGCGGACACTCCAGGACGGCCGCCGCGCCGGCGCGGCGGTGCGGAGCTGCTCCGCCAGCGCCGCGACCTCGGGATCGGGCGGCAGCTCCATGTCCGCGGCCAGGCGGCGGGCATGCTCGTCCGCATGCCGGACGGCCCCGGCCCGGTCCCCGGCGGCGTCGAGCGCCCGCATCAGCGCCCGGGCGTACACGCCCGAGTGGGGCCGGGCGGCCACCAGCCGCCGGCAGGTGCGCACCCGCCCGTGGACGTCTCCGGTGCGCTCCTGGTCCTCGGCGACCGTCCGGAGCGCGCCGGTGTAGGCGTGCGCCAGCTCGTTCCGGCGCTCGTCCAGCCAGTAGCCGAACTCGGCCGACTCGCCCAGGTGAAATCCGTCGAGCAGCGCCCCGGTGTAGCACCCGACGATCCGCTCGGGATCGTTGGCCGCGACGGCGGCGCGGAGCTCGTGCAGGTCGCAGTTGAGCGACGCCGGGTTGAGCAGCAGCCCGTCGCCGGTCGAGGTGATGGCGTCCTCGCCGAGCGCCGAGCGGAGCACGTGCACCGCGAGGTTGAGCAGCCGGCGCGCCCGGGCCAGGTCCCGCTCGGGCCAGAGCAGGGCCATCGCCCGGTCGCGGGAGAGCGGCTGGGGCCAGGCGGCCACGATGAGCGACAGCAACGCGATCCGGTGGCGCTGGGCCGGCGGACCGGCGAGCGGGACTTCGCCGGAGCGCAGGCTGGCGCCGCCGAGGAGCTGGATCTTGATCACGCGCCTCTCTCTTCCGCTAATCCACGGCTAATCCCGGGCGCAAGGAGTCACTAACCGCTCCGGCGCATGTTGTCCGTGGGTGCAGGAAACTACTCAAATATCACGTGAGGGCACCATGAGACGGACGGCCACAGTGCTCTGCTGCATGGCGTTGCTGGGCGGATGCTCGGACGACCCGGCGGGGACGGGCGAGAGCCAGGATCTGGCCACGCTCCGGACGCTGACGGCGCCATACGAGAGCTTCGACGCGGGCAAGGCGGCGGGATACGACGCGCAATTCATGGGATGCTTCGCGAACGATTCGGGCGGCATGGGAATCCACTTCCAGGACCCGGCCATCGATCTCAAGGCCACGCCGGGCGTGTCCAAGCCCCCGTTCCTGATCTACGAGCCGCAGCAGGACGGCTCGATGAAGTTCGTGGGCGTCGAGTACGTAAAGGACGCGCCGCCGACGGACCCGGCGCCGACGCTGTTCGACCAGCCGTTCACGTTCAACACCGGGCTCAAGATCTGGGCGCTGCACGTCTGGGTGGGGAAGGAGAACCCGGCGGGCCTCTACACCAACTGGAATCCGACCGTCTCTTGCCAGTTCGCCCCGTCAACGGTCGTCATGGCCCATCACTAGGAGCGGGCCATGCCGAAATACATCATCGAGCGCGAGATCCCGAACGCGGCGGCGCTCACCGCCGCGGAGCTGCAGGCGATCGCGCTGCGCTCGTGCGCGGTGCTCGAGGCGCTGGGTCCGGGCATTCAGTGGGTGCAGAGCTTCGTGACCGAAGACAAGCTCACCTGCGTCTACATCGCACGGAGCGCGGCGCTGATCCTGGAGCACGCGCGGCGGGGCGGGTTTCCGGCGGACCGCGTGCTCGAGGTGGCCGCCATCATCGATCCGACGACGGCGGAGACGAACGAGCTCGCGGCCTAGGGCCGGCGCCCGGTCCGCAGTGTCGGCCTCCCTTGGAGGTTGAGGGTGGCCAGGGTCTCGGGCGTGCACATCGACGGCGCCTGGTTGTCGGCGCAGGCGGCGAAGCCAAGAGCATTCTGGCCGGCCGCCTGCGCCGCCGTGACCGTCCAGGTGACCGACGCGAGCCCGTTGGCGCCGCTCTGCCCGGTCGCGGGCGAGAGGTCGCCGGCGGAGACCGCGTACTTGAGGCTGGCCCCGATCACGTGGCCACCGTCGGTGTCGACCACCAGCTGAATCACGGTAACCAGCGTGCTGTCGGCCTGCTCCGTGGTCTGAGGGGCTGCCGCGAGGCTCACGGAGAAGGTCTCGAAGTCGACGGCCGCGCTGTTGCCGCAAGCGGCGGCGGCGGCGCACGCGAGCAGGGCGGCGATCAAGGTGATCGGGCGGGTCATCGAGCGGCCTCGGCGGGCGGGGAATGCTGAATCGACGCAGTGGAGACGCGCGCGGGAAGGAGGGGCGCACGTGTCGCGCCGGGTGAAGCGACGCCTGGCGACCCTGACGGGCGGGTCGGCGCTGCTGCTGGTGGCCGCCTGTGGGGGGGGGGACGACCATCCCACCGGCGCCGGGGCCGAGACGCCTCCACAACCTACGACCTCGTGGCGCTCGGCCGCGCCGGGCTGCCGGCGGACGTCGCGCTGGCGTCCGCCCGCGCCGGGCCGCAGATTCGAGGCGTCCTTTCCCATCGAGCCGTCGCCATCGCCGAGATCCTGGCCGCGCTCACGGAAGCACTCCGCGAACGCTACGCACTTGGGCGAGAGCTCGGGCGCGGCGGGATGGCGACGGTCTACCTGGCCCGCGATCTCCGGCACGACCGGCCGGTCGCGCTCAAGGTGCTCCACCCGGAGCTCGCGCACGCGGTGGGATCGGAGCGATTCGGCCGCGAGATTCGCTTCGCCGCCCGCCTGCAGCACCCGCATATCCTCTCGGTCCACGACTCGGGCGTCGCCGACGGCATGCTGTGGTTCACGATGCCCTACGTGGAGGGCGAGAGCCTGCGCGACCGGCTCCGCCGCGACGGCGCGCTGCCCTCGGCGGACGCCGTACGCCTGGCGCGCGAGGTGGCGGAGGCGCTGGGATCCGCCCACCGCCAGGGGATCATCCACCGCGACATCAAGCCGGAGAACGTGCTGCTGTCCCACGGCCACGCGCTGGTGGCGGACTTCGGCATCGCCCGCTCGACCGAGCGCCGGAGCGGCGCGGCGGGCGAGGCGACGCTGACCGAGACCGGCATGGCCCTCGGCACGGTCACGTACATGAGCCCGGAGCAGGCCGGCGGCCGGCGCGACACCGACGGCCGGACCGACATCTACAGCCTCGGCTGCATGCTGCACGAGCTGCTGGCGGGCGAGCCTCCGTTCGGCGGTCCCTCGGCCATGGCGGTGATCACCCAGCACTTCATGACACCGCCGCCTCCGCTGAGGACACTGCGGCCCGGTGTGGCCCGCCACATCGAGGCCGCGGTCATCCCCGGGCACTGGCCAAGGAGCCGGAGGGACGCTTCGCCACCGCCGAGGAGTTCGCGGCGGCGTTGGAGCCGCCGTCAGCGGCGCCGACGGCGGAAGGATACCAGCCGACCTTGGTGGTGCCGGCACCGCCGGCGAAGGATGCCGCCATCGCCGTGCTCGACTTCGTCAGCCTCGGCGACGACCAGGGACTCTCGTGGCTCGCTGGTGGGATGTCGGAGGCGCTGCAGCTCGACCTCCAGCGGGTGCCCGGCCTGGTCGTCACCGGCCGCGACCGGATCGCGCGCGGCGTCAAGGAACGAGGTGGAAAGGTGACCACGGCGGGCGAGGCCGTGGGACTGGGCCGGACGCTCGGCGCGCGCTGGGTGGTGCTGGGCAGCTTCCAGTCCGCCGGGCCGCGGCTCAGAATCACCGCCCAGTGCGTCGCCGCCGAGAGCGGGAACGTCCTCGTCACGTGCCGGCTCGACGGCGGGCTCGATGAGATCTTCGCGTTGCAGGATCGGATCGTCGCGGCGGTGGTGGATGCGCTCGGGCCGGGTCTCCCGAGCCCGCCGGCTCCCCTCGTCGAGCGCCCCGAGGCGCGGATCGTCGCCGCCTACGAGGCCTACGCGAAGGGCCGCCAGGCCTTCCGGCAGTTCGGCCCCGCGGCATTCGACGACGCGGAGCGCTGGTTCCGGCTGGCGCTCGAGACCGACCCGGCGTACGCGCTGGCCTATTCGGGCCTGGGCTCGCTGTACGCGTTCCGCTACATCGCCGGAACCCGGCGCGACGACCTCGGGGCCGCCGTGACGCATCTCGAGCGGGCGCTCGAGCTGGATCCCGACCTGGGCGAGGCGCGGACGTGGCTCTGCTACTCGTACACGCGCCAGCACCGCTATGCCGAGGCGGAGGTGGCCGGTCTCCGCGCTGCGGAGATCTCGCCCGACACCTTCTATGCCCATTACATGCTCGCGGCCGCCCGGCACCTGGGCGCGCTGCACGAGCGCCGGCCGACGGACGTGCGGCGGGCGGTGGACCCCTACCTCGCGGCGCTCCAGGCCGAGCCCACGGGACAGCCCGGCTACCTGGGGCTCGGCTGGCTGTACGCCATGGACGGCCAGTATGGGCCCGCCAGGACGCTCATCGACTGCGCGCTCGGCATCGAGCGGAGCGGGGCGACTCGCGACCTGAAATTCGTCGGCGCCCGAACCCTCCAGGCCGGGCTCCATCTGCGCGCCGGGGAGCCCGGCGCGGCGCGGCGGCTGCTCGACGAGGCGATTCAGCTCTACCCCCGCACGGACCACGTGTACTCGGCGTCGTTCACCCCGCGATGACCACCTGGGCGCCCTCCACGGGGTCGCCGGTGGCGGCATTCCGCGTCACGCCACCCAGGGAGCCGACGGTTCCACTGGGAGGCGGCGTGACGGGGTCGCCACTGCAGGCGAGCCCCGCGGCAAGCGCGAGCAGGATCGGGAGGCGCACGGTCATTTGCCTAGGGCGTCACTGTCAGCGGCTCGGGCTCCGCCGGTGTCCAGGCGCTCTCGCCGCAGCCGAGCGCTGCGGAGATGAGCGACACGGCGGCTGCCGGCGCGGGGCGGCGGGCCAGCCGGGAAGCCTGGCGACCAGGGTCGAAGAGGAGACGAGTTCGCATGGATGGACTTGCCTCGAGAGGAGCTCGGCAAGGGGCAGCGGGCAGCGGATTCCTTCGGACACGCCCGAGCGCACCATCCCTGGCGGTCTCACGGCCACGAATTTCACAGTTCCCGCCTGCGGACAGGCACCGTGTACGCGACGCACGTCGGCATTGTTGCCGCTCGTATATGGTCAGAAGAGATGCCCAAATATACCCGGCGCCGAGATGCGGAGCCAGAGAGCAATCGGGCGCGGATCAACCGGAAATGCGTCAGGTTTGGGCGGGAATGTGTCGCAAGTGCAACGGGTTGCACGTCGCGCCGCAGCCGCGAACCTTCAATAAGCCGCCGGCGGCGTCGCGCCGCTTCTTCGCCGAGAGCCCGAACAGTTGCGTCGGCCACGAACTCGCATCCTGCAAGGTGGACGCGAGCCGTTTCTCCGACCTGCCCTATGGTGTTCATCGGGATCGATGTCGCCAAAGCGACGAGTCAGTAGCCGACCGCCATCCCATCCTTCCGCGGGTCACTGCCCGCCGCGAATCCCCGGGGAAGTCGAACGATCGCCTGCGCGCCACCAAAGGCCCCCGGTGGCTGGTCGATGAGCTCATGTCCCATCGCCATGAGTGCCCCGCGCACGGAGTCGCCCACCGGCGCCTCGAGCGCCACCCGCAGCCCGTCGAAGTGGCGGAAACGCGGCGCGTCGATGGCGGCCTGCAGATCCATCCCGAAGACGAAGTAGTTGAGGAGGAACTGCACGTGTCCCTGCGCCTGCATGCCGCCGCCCATGAGCCCGAAGCTCATATACGCCGCTTCGCGCCCCTTCACCGTGCGGGTGACGAAGCCGGGGATCAAGGTGTGGAACGGGCGCTTCCCGGGCGCGACGGTGTTCGGCAGACCAGGGGTGAGGGTGAACCCGGCGCCGCGGTTGTGGAGCGCGAACCCGGTGCCCGGGACCACGATGCCCGAGCCGAAGAGGTCATAGTTCGAGTTGATGAACGACACCATGTTCCCGTCGGCGTCGGCGGCGGTGAGGTAGATCGTCTCGCTCTGCGTCCGAAGGGGTCCCGGGTCCACCCGAGACTGCGCGCGCGACGGGTCCAGATGGCGGCGCCGCTCGGCGATGAACGCGTCGGTCAGCATCGCCTCCGCGGGCATGTCGAGATGCTTCGCATCGCCGACGAACCGGTCGAGGTCGGCATACGCGAGCTTCTTGGCCTCGATCAGGTGGTGCAGGTAGGGCGCCGAGTTGTGCCCCATCGCCTTGAGGTCGTAGGGCTCGAGGATGCGGAGCATTTCGAGCGCGGCGATTCCCTGATTGTTCGGCGGCAGCTCCCATACCCGATAGCCGCGGAACGGCACCGAGATCGGTGTGACCCAGGTCGGCGCATTCTGCTTGAGGTCGTCGAGCGTGACGAAACCGCCCAGCGTCTTGAGTCGCGCCACGATGCGCCGGCCGAGTGCGCCGCCATAGACGGTGCCGATGCCGCGGTGTGCGATCTCCTGCAGCGTCCGCGCGTAGTCGGGGTTCCGGAACCACTCGCCGGCCTTCGGCGGGCGTCGTCCTGGCAGGAAGGTCGCGGCGGCCGCAGAGTCGCGCTCGAGGAAGGCCGCCTCGCCCGCCCACTGCGCCGCGATGATCGGCGAGACGGGGAAGCCGTCGCGCGCGTAGGCGATCGCGGGCTGCAGCGCCTGGGCGAGCGTGCGGCGGCCGTGGGTGCGCAGCAGCATATCCCATCCCGCGAGCGCGCCGGGGACGGTCACCGACATGGCGCCCTGCTGCGTGCCGGGGTGGAAGCCGCGGGCCTCGAGCGTGTCGCGCATCATGAGCGAACCGGCACGGCCGCTTGCATTGAGGGCGACGAGCTTGTGCGCCCTGGCGAGCCAGACGATCGCGAACATGTCGCCGCCGATGCCGGTCATGTGCGGCTCGGTCACGCTCAACACGGCCGCGGCGGTGACCGCGGCATCGATGGCGTTGCCGCCGCGACGCAGGACCTCGAGGCCGGCCTCGGAAGCCAGCGGTTGGCTGGTGGCGACCATGCCGTGCGGTGCGTAGACGGTGGAGCGGCCCGCCAGGGTGGTGGGGCGCTGGGCCTGGAGCGCGCCAGGGCCGGTGACCGCGAGGAGCGAGGCGAATGTACCGGAAGCAACGATGCGGCTGAGGCGGGGCATCCGGATACTCCGTCAGAGTGAGGTAGGGTGCGGGTCTCCGCAACGACGCGCTTGCAACGACGCGCTTGCGAGGCTTCGGCGCCGGGCCTTCGGGCGCCTACCGCGCTCATGCGGACCGGCGACGTCGTATCAGCACCCCGATTCAAGACAGCGGCGAAGGCCTGCCTGGTGCGAGCGTCGTCGGGGCGCCGGCTCGGCCCTGCTCACTTGGTCCCGAATGGCTCGAGGCTCACGCCGGCGGGAGCGCTGCTGTCGTCCACCCGATCAACCGCACCCCGGTACCTCGTGGAGGCTGGAGAACACCTCGAGCCCACGCTCCCGCGCGACATGTACCATGAGGTCCGCTCCGCGCGAGGCGCCGCCCACGCGAAGTACGCCGTCACAGCGAGCCAGCAACCGCTCCGCGACCGGGTGGAAGATCTCCTCGAAGACCGCGTCGCCCACTCGGCGGGAGTCCGCCAAGGTGACCAGAGGGAGCGCGAGCCATTCCCCGATCACGGGGATGTGGCCTGCCCGAAAGAGTGGGAGCGCATACGCCTCCATCGCGCGCAGGTTCTCGGCCAACTTCGCCGGATCGTCCCCGTCCCCGAGCGATACGGCCCCGCCACGATGATCATCAACGGTGCAGGGCTACGCTGCATCGGCCGGATCCGTTCAGTCTCAAGGTGTACTTGTCCTGCTGCGCGCACAGTGCGCTACTGCCCAGGGCACTGACGAGTGCCGTTCCGATCGCAATCGTCCGCATGCGCGTGCTCTTCAGCACCGGTTTCCTCCTGTGTCGAGCTTGGCGGACTGGAAGGACCTACCGCGGTAATATGTCGGCGGCCATGAGCCGGGGCCATTGCATGATGGTTTCGGATGGTGGCCGTGATTCGGATTGCGCCAAATCGACGAATTCGCGACAGCCTGTGGCCGAGCCGATCGATCTCAATGATCTGCCAGTGACCCGCCTGACCAGAATCGGTGGCAACGCCGGCCGGTCTATCCGCCACCGAGGCCCACGCGCCCTACGATTCGTAATCTCCGCCCACCCCGGAAACCCCGATCCCACCCCCATCGTAAATTGTGATACCAGTGCGACCGCCAGGCCGGCTCCGCCGCGCCGCCCCGGCCGGCCGACGCTACCCAACCTCGATCCGATCGGCCATGCTCGCACTCCTGCTGCTCGTCCAGACCGCGGTCTCCACCGCCTCCGACGATCCCGCCGCCGTCCGGGGCGTCTCAGTCGATGGCAAGGGATCGCCCACGGCCGCGATTCCCCGGGTCGACTCCGCCGTCGCCCGGGTCGACGGCACGCTCGACGAGCCCGTCTGGCGGCAGGCCACCCGACTCACGGGCTTCTGGCAGTACCAGCCCGTGGACGGCCGGCCCGCCGAGGAGGCGACCGAGGTCCTCGTCTGGTACGCGCCCGACGCGATCTGGTTCGGCATCGTGGCCCACGACAAGGTGCCCGCCGCCATCCGCGCCACCGTGGCTGACCGCGACCGGATCGACAACGAGGACTACGTCGTCATCGACCTCGACACCTTTCACGACCGCCGCCGCGCCTTCTTCTTCGCCGTGAACCCGCTCGGCGTCCAGAGCGACGGGGTCCGGAGCGAGGGCGCGGGCCAGGTCTCGAGCCTCATCCCCGGCAGCACCGACGTGAACCCCGACTTCGCCTGGGAATCGAAGGGCCGCGTGACCGGCGAGGGCTACCAGGTCGAGATCCGGATCCCGTTCAAGAGCCTGCGCTACCCGTCCGGCGACCAGCAGACCTGGGGCGTCAACGTGACCCGCGTGGTCCAGCGCACCGGCTACACCGACACCTGGACCGATGTCCGCCGCGCCAACGCCAGCTTCCTCGGCCAGGAGGGCGCGATCGGCGGGCTCCACGACCTGAAGCGCGGGGTCGCGGTCGAGGCGCAGCCGTTCGTCACCGCCACCGCCGACGGCGCCCGCGACGACCTCACCGGCGCGTTCGACCGCGAGAGCGTCAACCCCGACGCCGGGCTCAACCTCCGGCTCGGCTTCACCAGCTACTCGCTCGACGCCACCCTCAACCCCGACTTCAGCCAGGTCGAGAGCGACCAGGGGCAGGTGACGGTGAACGAGCGGTTCGCGCTCTTCTTCCCCGAGAAGCGGCCGTTCTTCCTCGAGGGGATCGAGCTGTTCGGGACACCGCAGACCCTGGTCTACACCCGCCGCATCAACGATCCCAAGGCCGGCGCCAAGCTGACCGGCAAGTTCGGGCAGCTCGGCGTCGCGCATCTCACCGCGGTGGACCAGACCAACGCCGGCGACGCCTGGTTCAACATCACCCGGCTCCGGCGCGACTTCGGCCGGAACTCGATTGCCGGCGTCACCTTCACCAACCGCGACCAGGGCGACCTCCACAACCGCGTGCTCGCGGGCGACTTCCGCTACGTCTGGGGCCTGTACTACACCCAGCTCCAGTACGGCGCGTCGTTCACGAGCGACGCCGCCGGACGCCGCACCGCCCCGATCTGGCAGGCCGAGTACGACCGGACCGGGCGCACGTGGGGCTTCAACTATCTGGTGAAAGGGCTGGGGCGCGGGTTCGACGACCAGGCGGGGTTCGTGAACTCGCTCCGCAGCAACGTGGCCTACGGGCACGCGTTCAACCGGCTGACGCACTACGGCGCGCGCGGTGCCTTGCTCGAAAACCTCACGGTCTTCTTCGGCCCCGAGCGCACCTGGCTGTACGACCACTTCGGCTTCACCCCCGGCATCGAGGGCGACGAGCAGTTCGACGCCACCTTTCAGCTCCGGGGCGGCTGGGAGCTCAACGGCCACCTCGAGCGCGACTTCGTGACGTTCGAGGACTCGACCTACGCCCGGTACACGGTGGGGAGCGCGACCGGCCCGGTCTACCGCCCGGCCGACGACTTCTCCGGCTTCGTCTGGCACACCAAGGTGACGACGCCGACCTGGCGCCAGTTCCAGGGCTTCGTGCAGTACCGGCGCGGGCGGGTGGCGATCTTCCAGGAGGCGGCGACCGGCAGGGCATGGCTCCTGACGGGCGAGCTCGACGTGCGGCCGATGCCGACGGTGCGGATGGCGCTCACGGCCACGGTCTTCCGGATCGACCGGCTGGACGGGCGCGAGTTCGCCCGCTCGACCATCCCGCGGCTCAAGGTCGAGTACCAGCCGAGGCGCGAGTTGTTTTTCCGGGTGATCGGGGAGTACCGGTCGGACCGGACGGCGGCGCCGGAGGATCCGGCGACCGGGGCGCCGCTTCTCCTCGACGGCAACGCGCAGCCGAGGACGGAGTTCAACGGTCTCCGGGTCGATCTGCTCGCGTCGTTCGAGCCGACGCCGGGGACGGTGGCGTTCCTGGGTTACGGCAGCTCGCTCGAGACCGACGAGGCGTTCGACTGGTCGCGGCTCCGGCGGCGGAACGATGGGTTTTTCGTGAAGCTGGCGTATCAGGTGCGGAGGTAGGGGAGGGTGGGCGAGCGGGCGGGTGCTTGCGGAGTCATCCCAGGCCTCGGATGTCATCCCGAGCGAAGCGAGAAATCTTGCTCGGGCGGAGCTCGAACTTCGTTTGAGTAGATCCCTCGCTTCGCTCGGGATGACAGGTCCGCTCGGGATGACAGGATGACAGTTGACAGTGTGTACCATGTGTGACGATCCTCACGGCCTCGACCTTCGAGAGCCCCGACCTTCCTCGTGGCGAGCGCTGCACGGACGGATGCGGTGCGTCTGCATCGAACCGGGCGGCTCCCGCCTTTGGTCTCTGAGGCTCTCGGCATCGGGAACAGTCGGCACCGTCAGGTGCGAGGAGGACGTATGGCCACGAAGAAGTCGACCGCTCGGAAGGGCGGCCGCAAATACGGCAAGGCCGCGAGCAAGAGCGTGAAGAGCGCCTTGCACCGCCGCAAGAAGGGCACGCTCCGGCGAGGCAAGGCGGGCGCCGGAGGGAAGGTGAAGAGCCGCAGGCAGGCCATCGCGATCGCCCTGTCCGAGGCGCGGAAGAAGGGGGCGAAGGTGCCGCGGAAGAAATCGACGAGCCGGCGGAAGAGCGCCGGGGGGAGCAAGCGGTCGAAGGCGAAATCGTAGGGGGTCGGGCTGATGTCATCCCGAGCCCTTCGCCGCGCTCGGGACAGGCTCCGCGAGGGATCTTGCCAGGGAATGCTTCGAACTCGGCCCGGCAAGGTCCCTCGCTGCGTTCGGGATGACAATCGCACCTCAGGGCCCATGCTCCGAAACGGAGATGGCTTGGGATAATGGGGCGGCGGCTCAGGTACTACCCGCCGCCTTCTCCGCCAGATACGCGAACCGCGACAGCCGGCGCTCGACCGACAGCGTGTGGACGCACTGCAGGAACCGCTGCAGCCCGTCGAAGTTGGCCTGGCCTTCCCGGGCGACGAGGGCCTCCCGGTGCCGCTCCCGCGCCGCGCGCCAGCGGTGGGCGACGTCGGCGGCGTTGGCCGTCACGTCCTCCACGCCGCGCAGGCGAAAGCCGGCGGCGGCGAGCAGGCGCTCGTTCTCGCCCGGGGGCAGGAAGATGTAGAAGCCGATCGAGCTCCGCGTCGCCAGCTCCTCGTGCGAGACCGCGCCCGTGATCACCATCGCGTCGGTGAACAGCGCGAGCCCGCCCGGGCGCAGGACGCGGTGCCAGTCGCGGAGCGCGGCCAGGCGGTCGCGGATGTGGCACATGGCGTCGTTCGAGATCACGACGTCGAACCGGCCGTCGGGAAAGGGCAGCGGCCGGCCGGCGTCCACCGCCTGGAACCGGGCGCGGCCGGCGAGGCCGCGGCTCTCGGCGAGCGCGACGGCGTTGCGGACGCCGTGCTCGTTGATGTCCACGCCGGTCACCCGGCAAGCGCGCACCCCGGCCAGGTGGACGGCCGGCCCGCCCGATCCGCTCCCCACTTCCAGCACCTCGGACCCGGCGCCGACGCCGAGCCGGTCGGCGAAGCCGAGCCACTCCTCCGCGGTCAGCCAGCTGCTCTGGCCGAGATCCTCGCCGTAGGTCTCGCGCCGAACCGCCTCCTCGGCGCTGCCGGCGAAGCCGGCGTAGACGTTGTCGTAGAGATTGACCGGGGCGTCGGGCATCTCAGCGGCGCCCCCGTCCCACGAGCCCGAGCGGGACGCTCCGCGTGCCCGGCCAGGTGTGCACCGCGCCTTCGCCGCCGCGCACGAGCATCTGGCCCGAGATCCCGCCGTCGAGCAGGATCGCCTGGCGGCAGCCGAGCGCGCCCATCACCGCGGCCATCTCCTGGGACGTGAGCCCGAACGGCACCCGGCCCAGCGCCGAGCCCAGCGCGTCGAACCGGGTGAGGGCGACGACCACGCGGCCATCGTCGAGCGTGCCGAGCGCGAGGCGCGCGTCGCGATGCCCGACGTCGACGCCGCCGCGGCCGGCCTCGACCAGCGGTGCCGGCACCACGCCGTCGCGGAGCAGCATCGGATAGCTCTGGAACGCCTCGCGCGCGGTGCCGCGTGCCCGCTCGGCGGCCACGCCGTCCGGGGGCACCACCCGCACGGCGCCGGACGGATCCACCACGACCGCCCCCGCGAGCGGGGCGTACTGCGGCGCCAGCACCTCGCGCCCGCCGGTCACCACCCAACCCCAGGGCAGCGACTGGCGGAACTGCCCGGCGTCGAGCGCGAGCGCGGCGCCGCTGTCGGCGTCGGCGACGGTCCAGCTCTCGTTCCGGGTGAACGCCGTCACCAGCGAGAGATCCACCCGGCGGGGATCGACGCGGAGGAGCACCACCCGCGTGCGCCACGCCTCGCTCGCGCCGCGAAGCTGGAGCTCGCCCCACTCGACGCCGCTCGTTCCGGCGCGCCAGGCGATGCGAGCGGCGAGCGGCGCCGCGCCGTCCCACCGGGCCGGCGCCCCATTACTCCGCCACCAGGTGACCCAGCCGGCGCCGGCTTTCACCGCGAGCGCCTCCGCCGGCCCCCGGTCACCGCCCCGGGCCGCGCCGATCGCGCCACTCCCGAGGGCGGCCGCCAGGGCCGCGGCGGATACCACCCGCATCACCGAGCGCGCGTCCGGGCGCATGCCGTTACCGCGCCTGGCAGCCGGCCATCTGGATGCGCTGCATGGTGTCGGCGATCGCCATCAGCTTCTGGGTGTCGCCTGCGGCCTGGGCCTGCTCCGCATGGTCCCCGAGCGCCTTGAGCTCGGCCTCGTGACTCTGGATGTTCTTCGTCATGCAGTCGTTCATCTTCGATGCGGCAGGCGACATCTGGGGCGCGGCCGGCGTCGGCGGCGGGGCGGCCGCCGCCGCGGCTGGTGCCGGCTTCTGGGCCGGGCCCGCGGTCTGGTCCTGGATGCCGAGCAGCGACTTGAGCTCCGCCGACTTGGCGCCGACCGCCGACTTCTCGCCGGCGGACGCGTCGCCCGGAGGGGTGGCGCCGCGCAGGATCGCTTCGGCCCGCTCCTTCGCCATGGCGTACTCGCCCTGGCTCAGCCCCGAGGCCTTCACCTCCTGTTTCTCCGCCCGGCTGTCGATGTCGCGCTGCGCCTCGTAGTAGTTGTCCGGCTGGGTGGGCTGCTTGACGGTGCAGCTCGGGTCCTGCATGACCATCGCCGAGTCCTGGTAGATGCCCATGGTCTTGTAGTCGCCCTTGCCCTGGGCCGCCACCATCTTGTCCATCAGCTCGCTGTACTTGTTCGAGAGCTTGTCGTTGCCGGCCACGCGCTGGGGGAAGGTCTGCTGCGCCGCCTGGCACTTGGGCTGGGCGTCGGCGTAGGCGGCCTGCGCCTTCAGGTACTTGCCGTAGGGCGTGTCTTCCTTGGCGGCGGCGGCGCGCTCGGCCTTCCCGGCCCTTGAGCCCGATGAGGAGCTGGCCCACCACGTCGTCGGTGAGGACGATCGTGCCGCCGCCGGGTGCCGCGGCGTTGGCTGCCTCGGCGGGAGCCGCGGGGGCGCCGGCCGCGGTGGCGGCCTTGTTCACGCCTTCCTGCGCGGCCTGTCCCTTGAGCTTCTTCTTGAGGCCACCGAACTGGGCGGAGGCCGGGGTGGCGAGGGCGAGCGTCACGACGGCCACCGCCGCCAGTTGCGCGAGGGCGCGAAGCCGCCCATGAGGATTCCGCATGATCACTCCTTGATGGGTCTGACCGGCCGGCGATCCCGCGGGGGTGACGCCGGTAAGACGGCGCGACCGGGCCGGGATTCTCAGTCGCCGCCGGCCGGTCGGCTGGCGGGGCGACGGGGGATGCAGGGACCTGGCATATTTAGAGGTGTCTGAATGTGGCGGCAGGCGGGCGGTGACGCCAGCGGGGCTGGGTGGGCCGTATTATTGATTTGATCACTCAATGCTCGTGCGACCTGGAGGCTCATGATGAGTGACTTCCGCCACGCGCTCCGCACGCTTCGCCGCACGCCGGCCTACACCCTTACGGTTGTGCTCACCCTCGCCCTCGGCATCGGCGGCACCACCGCCATCTACAGCATCCTCCGTTCGGTCATTCTCCAGCCGCTGCCCTACGCCCCGGCGAAGCGCGTCATGATGATCGCCGAGCGCGACTCCGCCGCCAACATCCGGCCCGCCTCCTACCCGACATTCCGGGACTGGCGGAGCGGGACCGATGCGTTCGAGGCGATCGCGTTCGCACGCGGCCTTGGCCGGGTGCTCAGGACCGGCGATGTCGCGGAGCGACTCGTCGGCGCGTACGTCTCGGACGAGTTCTTCCGCGCGCTGCCGCAAGCCGCCGCCCGCGGCCGCACGCTCGAGCCGGCCGACTACGCGCCCGGAGCACCCCCCGCGCTGGTGCTCTCGTGGCACCTCTGGCAGCGGCGATTCGGGGGCGACCGCTCCGTCGTGGGGCGGAGCGTGACGCTCGGCGACCAGACCTACACGGTGGTCGGCGTGATGCCGGCGGGATACATCTACCCGACGTGGGCCGACCTCTGGGCGCCGGTCACGACGATCCTCTCGACCGACCCCGCGCTCCAACAGCGAGGGGTGCACGTGGACAGTCGCGTCGTCGGCCGCCTCCGGCCGGGCGTGGATTCGGCTGCCGGAGTGAAAGCGCTCTCCACGGTCGCCGCGCGCCTCGCCGATACATACCCGGCGGAAAGTGGCGGCTGGCGCAGCGTCGCGTTCCTGCCGGTCGCGAGCGAGATCCTCGGCGACACCGGTTCCCAGCTCCGCCTGCTCAGCTCGGCGGCCGTGCTCGTCCTGCTCATCGCGTGCATCAACGTCGCGGGTCTGGCGCTCGCGCGCGCCAGCGCCCGCTCGCGCGAGCTCGCCATCCGCGCCGCGCTCGGCGGCGGGCGGACGGCACTCCTCCGGCTGCTCGCCACCGAATGCGTCGTGCTCGGAACCGCCGCGGGCGCGCTGGGATGGGGCCTCGCGTTGCTCCTGGTCCGCTGGGTCCGGTTTGCGGGCCAAGATTTGCTTCCCCGGGCGGACGAGGTGGTGGTGGACCCGCGAGTCCTCCTTGCTGCCGTGGCACTTGCCATCGTGCTCGTCGTGGCACTCGGGCTCCTGCCCGCGATGCGTGGGGCGGGCCCGCTCACGGCCGCGCTTCGGGACGGGTCGGGAGCCGGGCGCGGGCCGGCGAGGCGGCGCCTGCGCGGTGGGCTCGTCGTCGGCGAAATCGCGCTCGCGCTGGTGCTCCTCACCGGGGCGGGCCTCCTGCTCCGGAGTCTCGACCGGCTTCAAGGCGTACCGACCGGATTCGATACCGACCGCCTGCTGGCGGTACCGATCGAGCCGCCCTCGCCCCGCTACGACGCGCCCGAGCGCGCGCTCCTGCTCTACCAGGACGTCGCGGCGGCGGTGGCACGGGTGCCCGGCGTGCAGTCCGTCGCGCTCACCAACCATGTGCCGCTGAGCGGCGGCTCCATGAACACCGCCATCGAAGTGGACGGCATGCCATCCGGCGGTGACGCCACGGACGAGGTGTTGTTCCGCGAGGTGGACTCGGAGTACTTCCGAACCGCGGGGGTGCCGATAGTTCGGGGCCGCGGATTCACCCCGGCTGAGATCGCTCACCCGGAAGGCGCCGTGCTGGTGAACCAGGCGCTCGCGGCGCGCTACTGGCCCAAGGGCGATCCAATCGGGAAGAGGATTACCGTCTACAAATCGGCCCAGGGGCGGCCGGATTTCGGGCAGCCGGTACACGCCACGGTCGTCGGCGTCGCCGGAAACGTCCGCCACTTCTCGCTCGACGCCGACTTCACGCCCGAGGTCTACCTCCCCTACACCATCACGGTCTGGCCCCACATGGCGCTGCTGGTCCGGGCCGCCGACCCCCTACGCCTGGCACCGTCAGTTGTCCGCGCGGTCCGCGGGGTGGATCCCGACCTTCCGCTCGAGGGCTCGCACCTGGGCCAGCGGGTCTACGGGTTGCGCGAATCGCTCGGCGAGTCGCTCGCCTACCGCCGGTTCATCACCGGGCTGTTGGCCGCCTTTGCCGTACCGGCCGTCCTGCTCGCGGCGCTGGGGATCTACGGCGTGGTCGCCTACCTGGTGACGCAACGCAGCCGTGAGATGGGCATCCGGATGGCCCTCGGGGCGCAGCGGCGCGCCGTGCTCGGCCTGGTGCTGCGGGAAGGGATGCGGCTCGCCGCTATCGGAGTGGTGATCGGCGGCGCGGGCGCGCTGGTCGCGACGCGCTGGCTCCGAGCCCAGCTCTACGCAATCAGCGCCACCGACCCGGCGACGTTCCTCGCGGCCGCGATCGTGCTGTCGGCCGTCGCCGCGCTCGCGACGCTCGTTCCCGCCCGCCGGGCGACGGCGATCGACCCTGCCCGCGCGCTGCAGGCCGAGTGAGGGCGGAGAAGGCGGAGAGGGCGGAGAGGACGGAGAAGGCGGAGAGGACGGAGAGGGCGGAGACGGGAGCCGGGCCGGGCGCTCGCATCCCGGCCCCTCCTGTCATCCCGAGCGCAGCGAGGGATCTTGGTCGCCGGTCCGGAACCGTTCCGAGGTTCCGATCCGTGCGAGTAAATCCGTCGCTGCGCTCGGGATGACACCTTCGCTCGAGACAACACCTGCGCTCGGGACAGCTCCGCGGCTGGATGTCAGCTCCGCCGGGATGACAGCGACGGCTCCCCGACATCGCGACCTACTGCGCTCGGGTGCCCTCCTGGTGCAGGTTGCGCACGCTGTCCGCGCCGCCGGTCGCGTAGTGCGCGACCGTCGTCCCCACCAACTTGCCGTCCTGGAGCCGCTGCACGCTCCGGGTCGTCACCTTGAGGCCTTTCCGCAGGACGCTCTCGTACGGGCCGGCCTCGGTCACGACGCTGTCGCCGCCCACCGCGACGATGCGGATCGGGACCGGCTTCCGCTTCGGGAAGTTGAACGCCCAGCCGGTGCTGTCGGCGGTAGCGACCATCTCGAAGGCGACGAGGGTGCTGTCGCTGCCCTCGGCCATCGTGCGGACGTTCCACTTCCCGGCGAAATCCGCCAGCGTCACGGGCGCCGGCGTCGCTGCCGCCGGCTCGGGCGCGGCGGCGGTCGAGTCCATTGCGGCCGGCTGTTCCTTCGGCTTGCCGCACGCGACGAGGACGACCGCACAACAGCACAGGGCGATGCGGCGCATATCTGCCTCCATGATCGAGAAGGAACGTGGCGCGATGGGTGAGGGAGCTCGGCGCAGAGCATACAGCCTGAACCGGAAGGGCGCAAACTTCAGCGCGGCCCGATCACCTCCATCCGCCCGATCCGGTCCCCCTCCAGGATCCGCTCCGCCACCGCCTGCCCGCCGTCGATCCGGCCGAAGATCGTGAACTCGTGATCGAGCAGCGGATTGTCCACCAGGTTGATGAACCACTGTCCGTCGCCGGTGTCGCGCCCGCGGGCGGAGATCCCGACGGTGCCCCGGGCGTGCGTTCGCGCGGTCAGCTCGTCCCGCATGAACGCGACATCGCCCACGTACTCGTTCGCGTCCGGGCCGCCGCCCTGGATCACGAAGTTCGGCTCGACCCGCTGGAACACCTTGCCGTCGTAGAACCGCTCGCGCACGAGCCGGAGCACCCGGGCGACCGTAGCGGGCGCCTCGGCGGGGAAGAGCCGCACGGTGAAGCTGCCGCCGCCGCTCGAGGGCGCCATCGTGACCCGGATGCGCGTCGCCGAGTCGAGGAACACGCTTGCCAGCGGCTCGGCGCGAATGGGCAGCGGAGCCGGCCGGGCAACCGCCGCCGGATCGCCCCAGGAGGTGAGGGTGGCGGCGGCCATGCCGGCCACGGTGGTGTCGTAGTCGGCGAGGTACGGCCGGAGCCGGGGCGCGCTCGCGGCGGAGCCGAGGTCGCCGATGCGCTCGAGCATGGACACGCGCGGATCCTTCGCGTTCTCGCTCCGGCTCGCGCTCAGGCGGTCGAGCGCGTCGAGCAGGGCGGGGAGCGCCGCGGGACTCGCCGATCCCTTGAGCGCCTCGGACGCGGCGAGCGCCACCTGGTAGCCGCTCGAGCCGAGCGCGCGGATGTAGACGCTGTCCGCCTCGTGCGCCGCCGTGGCCGCCAGGCCCGCGATGGCCGCCTCCTCGACGTTGCGGTCGGGGTCCGCCGCGAGGCGGAGGAGCGTTGCCCGCGCCCCGACCACTGCCGCGGCGCGGGCGGCGTAGGTCCTGACCTCGGGACGGCCCGCGCCGGCCATGGCCGGCAGCAGCGCGGTGGCGGCCGCCGAGTCGAGCCGGGCGAGGGCGAGGAGCGCGTGCGCGCCCATCTGCCAGCGGTGGTCGGGTGGCCCGGATCCCGGGGTGGACGCAGCGAGCCGGCGCAGGGCGGCCGCGGCCGCGCGGCGATCGGCGCAGCCGCTCCCGAGTGAATCAATGGCGGTGAGGGCGACGTACGGCTCGCGGTCCCGTGTGCCCGCGAAGAGGGGACCGCAGTCGGGCGGCTCGGCGCCCAGCCGCGCCGCCGCGATCGCCTCCACCCGGACGATAAGGCTCGGGTCGGACTGCGCGCGGCGGATCATGCCGGCCCGGAGCCGGGCCGGGAGGGCGCCGCTCCCGCGAAGCCCCATGCGGCGGGTCTCGTCGTCCCGGTCGCGCATCGCGGAGGCGGCGGTGGCGCTGTCGAGGCCGCCAACGGCGGCGAGGGTGAGCAGCGCGAGCCGGCGCACGGCCGTGTCGGACGCCGCGGCGCCGGCGCGACGGAGCAGGTCGATGCTCGCGGGCTCCAGGTTGCCCGTCGCCTTCCGCACCCGGCCAAGCGTGTACAGGCCGTGCGCCAGCCCCGGCGACGGTGCGGCGGCGAACCGGTCGCGGATCGCCGCCTCGGCCATGCGGGCGGCGGCGCTGTCGGGGAGCGGCAGGCGGCCGAGCGATTGCCCGAGGGCACCCACGACGGCCGGATCGCGCTCGGAGGCGAGCGCCGCTATGAGGGCCGCCGCCGCCTCGCGGGTGCCGAGCCGGGCGCCGTCGGCGGACCCCTCGCTGCGCTTGACCCGTCGGAGCGACTGGGCGATCGCGTTGGCCGCCTCGGTGCGCACGGCCGGCACCGGATCGGCGAGCAGCGGCAGCAGCCGGCGTCCCAGCTCCGGCCGCTGGAATCGTCCCAGGCCGCGCACGGCCAGCCGGCGGAGCATGGTATCGGTGCCGGCGAGCGGCGCGAGCAGCGGCTCGAGGCCGTCGGCCCCGGTGCCGCGCGCGTCCTCGGCCGCGAGCAGTCGCTGGACCGCGGCGGTGTCGGGGACCGAGCCGGCGGTCTGGGCCGCGAGCGCAGCGGGCGCGAGCGCAAGCAGGAGGCAGAGCGCAACCCGGCGGGCGTGTGCGGGCATGGGGATCCGAAGGTGAGGGGTTGCCGGAAGCCGTGACCGCACTACGCGGCCGGGGCGGGGGAGTTGCAGGCGCCCGGTTCGCCTGCGTCGCCCTTCGCCCGCGGGGCCGGTGCTGCTATCCTACGGTCCAAACCATGACTCCGCGTACCCCCACACGAGCCCGCCCCATCGCCATTCCAGGACCGCACCCGGCATGAACCCTTCGCTTACTCAGCGGCTCACGGGGGCGCTCGTCGCCGCCGCCGTGGCGGCGGGCTGCAGCCACGGCGCGGGCGGGGCGTCTCAGCCCAGCCCGCAGAAGGCGTCCGCCGATCACGGCGACGCCGCGGCCGTCGCCCGGGCCCGGGCCGACAGTGTCCGCCATCCCTACACCCAGGCGGACGTGGACTTCATGTCGCACATGATCGGGCACCATGCCCAGGCGATCGTCATGGCGGGCTGGGCGCCGACTCACGGCGCCGGGGCGTCGGTCCAGACCCTGGCCGCCCGGATCATCAACGCCCAGCAGGACGAGATCGCGACCATGCAGCGCTGGCTCGGCGATCGCGGAAAGCCGGTGCCCGAGGCGCGCACCATGACGATGAAGATGGACGGCATGGAGCACGAGATGCTGATGCCCGGGATGCTGACCGACGCCCAGATGACGGAGCTGGACGGGGCCAAGGGGCCGGCGTTCGAGCGGCTGTTCCTGACCTTCATGATCCAGCACCACCGCGGGGCCGTCTCCATGGTGAAGGACCTGTTCGGCACCTACGGCGCCGCCCAGGACGAGACCGTGTTCAAGTTCGCCAACGACGTCAACGTCGATCAGTCCACCGAAATCGCCCGGATGGAGACGATGCTCGCGGCACTCCCTCCAGCCGTCCACACTCCCTGACCTCCAAGGACCTCTCCATGGCCTTCTTCGCTCGGCTCCGGAAGCTCTCGCTCGCCGCAGGGCTCGTGGGCGCGTCCGCCTGCGCCCACTCGACCTCCTCGTCCGGCGGGGGCTCGCCGGCGCCGGACATGTCCACCACGGCGCCGAATCCCGACCCGCGGATCGGCCTCCGCGCCGGGGTGCAGAATGCCGGTGAGGCGGCGTGGAACCTGCGCGTCGTCTCGAAGACGCCGTCGCCGAAGGAGTTCGCGACCGAGACCAACTCCGACCTGGCGTTCACCGGCAAGTACGTCATCCAGGGCAACTACAACGGCTACCAGGTGTGGGACATCTCCAACCCGGCCAAGCCGGCGCTGGAGACGGGCTTCGTCTGCCCGGCCTCGCAGAGCGACGTGTCGGTCTACCGCAACCTGCTGTTCGTCTCGGGCGAGGGGCTGAGCGGGCGGCTCGACTGCGGCAGCGAGGGGGTGCAGGACACGGTGAGCAAGGCCCGGCTCCGCGGCCTCCGGATCTTCGACATCACCGACATCCACCACCCGAAGAACGTCGGCAATGTGCAGACCTGCCGCGGATCCCACACGCACTCGCTGCTGGTGAATCCGAAGGACACGGCGAACGTGTACGTCTACATCTCGGGCACATCCGACGTGCGCTCGCCGAGCGAGCTGCCGGGCTGCGTGAGCGCAACGCCCGACCAGGACCCCAACTCGGCGCTGTTCCGGATCGAAGTGATCAAGGTCCCGCTGGCGCATCCGGAGCAGGCGGCGATCGTCAGCTCGCCGCGGATCTTCAACGACCTGGCGGCGCCCGTGGAGCACGGCGACGCCCCGGAGGACATCGCGGCGGAGAAGCAGGAGATCGACTCGGCGCGCGCCGCCGGCGCGTATATCGTCCAGATTCACGGGAAGGACAAGATCCTCGCGAAGGAGGACGCCGACGCGCTGCTGGGCCAGGTCGTCCAGGCGCGGCACGGCTCGGGCGCACCGACCGCGGCCGACAGCAGCACCCTGCGCGAGGCGCTCCCGGCCATCATCCAGGCGTCGGTCAAGCCGAAGCTGCCCGAGTCCGGCCCGACGCAGTGCCACGACATCACGCTGTATCCCGCCATCGGCCTGGCCGGCGGCGCGTGCGGCGGGTATGGGCTGCTGCTCGACATCGGCGATCCGGAGCATCCGACCAGGATCGGCGCCGTGTCCGACTCCAACTTCTCCTACTGGCACTCGGCGACGTTCAACAACGACGGCACCAAGATCCTGTTCTCCGACGAATGGGGCGGCGGCGGACAGCCCAAGTGCCGGACCACGGACAAGCGGGAATGGGGCGCGGACGCGATTTTCACGCTCGCCGACCGGAAGATGCAGTTCGGGAGCTACTACAAGCTGCCGGTGGCGCAGACCTCGCTCGAGAACTGCGTGGCGCACAACGGCTCGCTGATCCCGATCCCGGGCCGGGACGTGATGGTGCAGGCCTGGTACCAGGGCGGCATCTCGGTGTTCGACTGGACCGACGCCGCGCACCCGCAGGAGATCGCCTTCTTCGACCGCGGCCCGATGGATTCGACGCGGATGGAGTTCGGCGGCTCGTGGTCGGCCTACTGGTACAACGGCGTCATCGTCAGCTCCGAGACCATGCGCGGGCTCGACATCTTCGAGCTCAGGCCGAGCGGATTCATCTCCCAGAACGAGATCGACGCGGCCAGGACGGTGCACCTCGACTACCTGAACGTGCAGGGCCAGACGAAGATGGTCTGGCCGCCGAGCTTCGCGCTGGCGCGCTCCTACGTGGACCAGCTCGAGCGGTCGAAGGGTCTCGATGCCGCCCGGATCGGCGCCATCAGGGACGCGCTGGCCGGCGCCGAGAAGGCGTCGGGCCCGGCGCGGCGGGATGCGCTCACGAAGCTGGCGGCCGAGGTGGAGGCGGATGCGGCCAGGGCGGCGGACGGCGCCAAGGTGCGCACGCTGGCAGAGGCGGCGAAGGCGCTCGCGGCGCCGACGTCCTGAGCCGACTTCGAAGCGGCAGGTCCGAGCCCCGGGCGGCGATGCCGTCCGGGGCTCGGGAATTCATGGGTTCATGAAGCTTAGAGTGCGATGCGAAACCTCCCGACGAGTCAGCGAAGGGGGCATGCGTCGAGGCATGGCTCCTTCGCTGCGCTCAGGATGACTCGCTAGTGAAACGCACTCTTAGGCGGTGAGCCAGCGGGCCACGGCGAGCCACGCGTCGGTCTGCCCGAGCGCGAAGCGCGCCGGCAGGGCGACCATCACGAGGATGCCGCCCCACAGGAACGCCGGGTGCACCCGGCCGTGCGCCCGGCGATCGTAGACCAGACACGCCACCACGAAGAGACAGGTGCCGGCGATGGGGACGGCGGGCCCCTCCAACCCCATCCACCGCAGGCGCGCGAGGTCAGGCGTCAGGATCGAGATGGTCGCCAGCAGCATCAGGCGCTTGTGGGTCTCGCTCCGGCGTCCGGAAGCGGCCGGGCGCCCAGGGCGGCGCCGAGATAGTACGTCAGCGCGAAACCCGACGAACACGGTGACGATCATGGCGATCGCCATGCCGGTGAAGAACCGGCGGTCGCGGCTCCATCCCAGGGCCGCCGCGCCCGGCGCGAGCGGAGGTGCACCTGCAAGGCCGAGCTCTGCGGTCATGGGGAGGTGTCCCGGAATCGTGAAGGGGGCAGCAGGGGGTGGCCCGAACAAGCTAGCTCCGGGAGCGCCGCGGAGCGATATTGGGCAGTCTCCCCGAACATCGTTCCAGGCATTCCAGGCGGATCGGAGCCCGGCCGGGCCGCGTCGCGCCGTGGGTTCGTATCACCGTCCCACCGAACGGGAGCGTACGCCCGTGGACAAGTGCATGGACCACCGGACCATGAGTCTCGGCCCGGGCTCGCCGGCATGATCGGCGCCCGGACGATCGCCATGGCCACCTTCGCGATGCTGGCGGGTGGGCGGCCACCTTCCGCCTGGCTCCCGGCCTCGCGCTGCGACGCTCCACCGCCGGTTCACGCCAACGACAACCGCGTCCCCGCTGGCCGGCTCCACGACGACACGCTCGAGCTTCGGCTCGAGGTCCGCATGGCCACCTGGCGGCCGGAAGCGGACAACGGACCGGCCATCCAGGTCGCGGCGTTCGCCGAGGAGGGACGTGCGCCGGAGATCCCGGCCCCGCTCATCCGGGTGCCCGCCGGCACCATCATCGTCGCGTCGGTGCGGAACGCGCTCACCGATTCGACCATCGCCCTCCACGGGCTCGTCACCCATCCCTCCATCCGGGACGACAGCCTCATGCTCCGACCGGGGGCGTCGACCCGGGTGACGTTCGCCGCGGGCGACGCGGGGACCTACGACTACCGCGCGGCGTTCGGGACCAGACTCCACCGGCGGGGCGTGGACCCCGAGCAGGAGCAGCTCGCGGGGGCGTTCGTGGTGGATCCCCCGAGCGGGTCGCCGCCGGACCGGATCCTGGTGATCAACATCTGGGGCACGCCGGTGGACTCGACCGGCTACCGGAACGCCCTCACCATCAACGGCCGCTCCTGGCCCAATACCGAGCGGATCGAGGCCACGGTCGGCGACAGCCTGCGCTGGCGGGTGATCAACGCGAGCTGGCGCCCGCATCCCATGCACCTGCACGGCTTCTACTTCCGGATCGACGAGCTGGGGGACGGGCGCACGGACTCGGTGCTCGCTCCCGAGAAGCGGCCGATGGTCGTCACCCAGACCCTGGATCCGTTCCAGACCATGGCGGTGACCTGGACGCCGGACCGGGCGGGCGACTGGCTCTTTCACTGTCACATCGGATTTCACGTGGTGCCCGAGGCCAGGCTCGACCCGCCGCCGGCGGATAGCCACGACCGCATGGCGGACGACCCCACGGTGCACATGGCCGGGCTGGTGATGGGCATCGTCGTGCGGCCCGTGCCGGGTGTGACCGAGCCCGTCCGCGGGCCGGCGCGACGGCTGCATCTCTTCGTCCAGGAAGGAGCCCGGAGGGGCCGCGCCCTTCGGGCGCTGGGCTTCGTGCTGCAGCGCGGCGCGCGAGGTCCCGCGGCGGACTCGGTCGAAGCCCGGAGCTCGCTCCTGGTGCTGACGCGGGGGGAACCGACCGACATCGTGGTCGTGAACCGGCTGCCCGAGCCGGCGGCGATTCACTGGCACGGGATCGAGCTGGAGAGCTACTCCGACGGCGTGGCCGGCTGGAGCGGGGCCGGAGATCACGTCGCGCCTTCGATCGAGCCGGGCGACTCGTTCGTCGCGCGACTCACCCTGCCGCGCGCGGGGACGTTCATCTATCACACCCACATGAACGACGTCGAGCAGCTCACCTCGGGGCTCTACGGGGGGATCGTGGTGCTCGAGCCGGGTCGGCGGTTCGATCCGCGGCGCGACCACATCTACGTGGCCGGGTGGGACAGCGGTGAGAACCCGCACCTGCTGGTGAACGGCGACTCGCTGCCGAAGCCGCTCCATCTCGCCGCCGGGGTCCGCCACCGGTTCCGGTTCGTCAACATCGGGGCCGCGGAGCCGTGGCCGTTCGCGGTCTACCGCGACACCACGCTGGTGGAGTGGCGGAGACTGGCCCGGGACGGCGCCGAGCTGCCGCCCGCCCAGGCGCTCAGGGAGCCATCGGTCGAGGTGCTGGATGTGGGCGAGACGCGGGATGTCGAGTTGGTGCCCGCGCCCGGGACGTATCGGCTGGTGGTCGGCGATCCGAAGAAGCCGGCGTGGGTGCAGATCCTGGTGGCGCGGTGAACTCTCCATCTCACCCTTCGCGGCAATGAGACTGGCGCGTGGGTAGTGAAGCCGGGGCGCCGGGGGCGGCCTACGCTCGCCTGACCGCGGCCCTTGCGGACCGCTACACCATCGAGCGCGAGCTCGGCGCCGGTGGCATGGCGACGGTGTACCTCGCGCAGGACCTCAAGCACCATCGCCTGGTCGCGATCAAGGTGCTCCGGCCCGAGCTGGCCGCCGTGATCGGCGCCGACCGGTTCCTGAGCGAGATCCGGACGACGGCCAATCTGCAGCACCCGCACATCCTGCCGCTGTTCGATTCTGGGGCCGCCGACGGCTTCCTCTATTACGTCATGCCGTACGTGGAGGGGGAGTCGCTCCGCGACCGCCTGACCCGGGAGAAGCAGCTCCCGATCGCCGACGCGCTCAGGATCGCGACTGAGGTGGCGAGCGCGCTCGACTACGCCCACCGCCACGGCGTGATCCACCGCGACATCAAGCCCGAGAACATCCTGCTGCACGACGGCCAGGCGCTGGTGGCCGACTTCGGCATCGCCCTGGCCGCGAGCAAGGCGGGCGGGAGCCGGATGACCGAGACGGGGATGAGTCTCGGGACGCCGCACTACATGAGCCCCGAGCAGGCGATGGGCGAGCGCGAGATCACGGCCCGGAGCGATGTGTACGCCCTGGGCTGTGTGCTGTACGAGATGCTGGTCGGCGAGCCGCCGTTCACCGGGCCGACCGCGCAGGCGGTCGTGGCAAAGGTGCTGACCGAGGCGCCACCGGCGGTGCGCACCAAGCGCGCCACCGTGCCGGTTCACGTGGAAGAAGCGATTCAGGTCGCCCTGCAGAAGCTCCCGGCCGACCGCTTCGGGACGGCGGCGGAGCTGGCGGCCGCGCTGGCGGCGCCGGCCGGCGCGACCCGGCACCCGGTCGCGCTTCCGTCCCGGCGGTGGCCGCCGCGCCAGATCATAACGGCGGCCGGCTCGGCGCTGGCGATCGCCGCCGGGGCGTTCTTCCTGGGGGGCCGCGTGCTCGGCGGCCGCCAGGCGCCGCCGCTCGTATTCGGCCGCGCGACCCACGTCACCTGGGACCCGCAGCTCGAGGTGACGCCCGCGCTCTCGCCGGATGGGCGCTCGGTGGCCTATGCCGGCGGCGCGCTCCTCAACATGCACGTGATGGTGCGGCCGGTCGGCGAGGGGCGCGCGGTGGCGCTCACCGGCGACACCACCGCCGCGGAAACCAATCCGCAGTGGTCGCCCGATGGCTCGCGCATCCTGTTTCTGGCGCACGACGGCGTGTTCAGCGCACCCGCCGGCGGTGGCCCGGCGCGGCCGGAGGTGCCCGGTGATACGCGCTCGCCGATCGCCTCGGCGGTCTGGTCGCCCGATGGCCAGCGTCTCGCGTTCACCCGGGGCGATTCGCTGTTCTTGCGTGAGTCGGATGCCTCGGTGCGACCGGTGGCACGCATGGCCGAGCCGACGCTCTGTGCCTGGTCGCCAGTGGGGACGTTCATCGCCTGCGCCACCGGGAACCACTACTACGCGGCCGCCGGGATCGTCTTCGGCAATCTGTCGCCCAGCCGGATCGTGCTGTGCCGGGTGCGGGATGGCCGGCTCACGACCGTGACCGACAGTCTGTGGCTCAACCACAGTCCCGCCTGGTCGGCGGACGGCCGGTGGCTCTTCTTCGTCTCCAACCGCGATGGCCCGCGCGACGTCTACGGTCTCCCGGTCGCTGCGGACGGCAGGGCCGGCGGCCGCCTCATCCGCCTGAGCACCGGCCTCGGTGCCCACACGATCTCCCTCGCCGCCAATGGGTCGCGGCTGGCGTATTCGCGGTACGCCAACAGGACCAGCATCTGGTCGCTGCCGATCCCGACGGCCCCCCCGGTGACGACCGCCGGCGCGACGCCGGTGATCAACGCCAACCAATCGATCGAGGCGATGAGCGTCTCGCCCGACGGGAAGTGGTTGCTGTACGACTCCGATCTCACCGGCAACGCGGACATCTTCCGGCTGTCGCTCGCCGGGGGTGAGCCGGAACAGTTGACCACCGATCCGGCGGACGATTTCTCCCCCGAAACGTCGCCTGACGGCAAGGAGGTCGCGTTTCATTCCTGGCGTTCCGGATCACGAGACATCTACGTCATGCGGCTCGATGGCGGCGGGGTGCAGCAGGTCACCCACTCGCCGCGCCAGGAGTCGCAGCCGATGTGGTCGCCGGACGGCCGGGCGCTCGCCTTCACCGACTTCACGACCGGCGACGGCATCTGGATCGTGCGCCGCGACGGCTCGGGGCGCTGGGGCGAGCCGGTCCGGCGCCGTGTGGGCGGCAGCTTGCCGGTCTGGTCCCCCGACGGACGCTGGATCGCCTTTCCAGAGTCCATTTCGGGGGGGAATCTGGGGATCATGCCGGCGGATTCGGGCCCCGAGCGGACCCTGGTCGACGCATCGGCGCCGGGGGCGCCCATCGTCGAGCAGGGGTGGTGGGTCGGCAACCAGATCTACTTCGAGTCGCACGATGCCCGGGGGAATGCGTCGATCTGGTCGGTGCCGGCCGCCGGTGGCGCGCCCCGGCTGCTGGTCCGGTTCGACCCGGCGCTCCACCCGTCCTACCGGGTCAATTTCGCGGTGGGGAACGGACGGTTCTATTTCCCCAGCGACGAGCGCCAGAGCGACATCTGGACCATGGAGGTCGGGCGTACGTCCACACCATCTTCGAGCGCACCATGAGCGACATGACGCGGCTGACCACGGCCCTGGAAGAGCGCTACCGGATCGAGCGCCAGCTCGGCGCCGGCGGCATGGCGACCGTCTACCTCGCCACCGACCTCAAGCACGACCGCGAGGTCGCGCTCAAGGTGCTCCGGCCCGAGCTGGGCGCGGTGCTGGGCGTCGAGCGGTTTCTGGCGGAGATCAAGATCACGGCGCGGCTCGACCACCCGCACATCCTGACGCTGATCGATTCGGGCGCGGAGGGCGGCTTCCTCTACTACGTGCTCCCGTTGGTCCGCGGCGAGTCGCTGCGCGACAAGCTCAACCGCGAGCACCAGCTCGGCCTCGAGGAGTCGCTCACGATCACCCGGCAGGTGGCGAGCGCGCTCGACTACGCCCACCGGCACGGCGTGGTGCACCGGGACATCAAGCCCGAGAACATCCTGCTGCTCGAGGGGGAGGCGATGCTGGCCGACTTCGGCATCGCGCTCGCGGTGAGCGAGGCCGGCGGCAACCGCCTGACCGAGACCGGGCTCTCGCTCGGCACGCCGCAGTACATGAGCCCGGAACAGGCCACGGGCGACCGCCAGCTCGACGCGCGAAGCGACCTCTACTCGCTGGCCGCCGTGCTGTACGAGATGCTGGCCGGCGAGCCGCCGGTCACCGGCCCCACCGCCCAGGCGATGATCGCCAAGCTCATGACCGAGCGCCCGGTCCACCTCCGCGTCGTGCGGAGCTCGGTGCCCGAGGCGGTCGACGCCGCGGTGGCGCGCGCGCTCGACAAGACCCCGGCCGACCGGTTCGCCAGCGCCGGCGAGTTCGCCCGCGCGCTGGACGCGAAGCCCGCCCCGGCCGCCACCGTCGTCGTCCCCGCCGCCCGCTCGAAGCGGCCGTGGCTGCTCGGCGCCGCGGCCGTCGTGGTGCTGGCCGCGGCCGTGACCGGAGGACTCGTGGCCATGCGCCGGCTCGGGCACCGCGGGCCGGCGTTCGTGCTGCGCGACCGGACCCAGCTCACCTCCAGCGGCGCGGTGTTCGCGTCCGCGGTGAGCGCCGACGGCAAGCAGCTCGCCTACATCACCCACAACTGCGGAACCGCGGGCTGCACCTACTCGGTCGACCTCCAGGACGTAGGCGGCAGCGCGACGCACCGCGTGCTCGAGGGCGCCACCGCGGCCTACGGCCTCGAGTGGAGCCCCGACCGGCGGAACCTGATCTTCGTCGGGACCTGGAAGGGCCGGTGGGGCTTCTACCTCGTCTCCGCCCTGGGCGGGCCGCCGCGCTATCTGAGCTCCGGCGCCGCCATGTTCTGGGCCGGCGGCGACTCGCTCCTGATCGGCCCGCAGGTGACGGGGAGCGACTCCGTGTTCCAGGTGAAGGTCGCCTCGATCGACGGCACGGTCCGCGACAGCATCCGGGTCCCGGGACCGGGACTCGGACTGGCCGGGCTCAGCGTGTCGCCCGGCGGGCGGTGGATCGTCGCGCTGGTGCTGCAGGCGGGACGCGGGCTGTGGCAGGTGTTCGACCGCAACGGAAACGTGGCTGACCGCGTGGTCAACTCCTGCACCTGCCCCGGGCGGATCACGGGCGACGCCCTCTGGCTCACCCGCTCCGGCGTGGGCGCCGAATCGATCGTCCGCATCGGGATCGATCCGTCGACCGGGCGTCTGGCGCGGCAGCAGGACACCCTGCTCACCGGCAACTTCAACAACTTCAGCGTCACCGGCGACGGCTCGACGCTGGTGGTGGACGACGGCACCCAGGACTACAGCCTCTGGGCCCTCGGCCTGGCCGACGCGCTCAAGGGAAGGTTCGACGAGACCCAGCGGCTGGTGAAGACCTCCACCCGGGTCGGCGCGCAGCTCTCGCCCGACGGCGGCCGGCTGCTGCTCGCGCGGACCCTGCCCAGCAGCACGGGCGGCGCGGAGCGGCGGTTCTCGGTGCTGCCGTTCGCGGGCGGCAGCGAGACGCCGCTCAACCTTCCCGGGTCGCCGCGGGGCGCGTCCTGGACCGACTCGGTCACGGTCGCCGTGTCGAGCCAGACCGCCACCGGCGTCCGCGTGAGCCTGGTCGATGTCCGGACGGGCGCACCGGGCCGCTCGATCGAGATCGGCGATTCGCTGGCGTCCAGCGTGGTGCCGCTCCCCGACGGCTGGGCGTGGATTCCGGCGACCCGGGACCGGGTCGTCGTGCAGCGCGGCGGCAAGGACACCGACATCCGCAAGGTGCCGTGGTTCGGCGCGCTCGTCGACCTGACCGCCGACCGGTCGGGCCAGCGGCTCGCGGTCATCGGCTGGAACGCCGGCACCTTCGATTCCATCGGCGTGGCGGTCGTCCCCGCCGCCGGCGGTGCGCCCGCTCTCTGGGCGGCATCGCTGGCCGAACAGGGCGGCGCGAACTTTCTTGGCGACGGCTCGATCCTGTTCACCGCGTGGGACACCCCGGAATCGGCGGTGCTGTACCAGGTCAGCGGCCCCGGCCGGCGCGAGCGGCTCGGCGCGGTGACCCGCCCGATCGCGGCCATCAGCGCGTCGGACGATCTCAAGCGCACGGCCGTCCTCGAGAGCAACTATCACGGCGACGCCTACATGAGCCGGATCGTCCGACCGTAGAACGGGCGCCTTGCGAGCGCCTCAGCCGCGGCTCAGGACAGGTCCGCGACCGAGCACTCCCGCTCGCGCCCGTCGATGATGCGGCGGCCGAACTCGCAGCACCCCGTGATGGCCGCCTCTTGTGATGCGTAGGTGAGAGGACCGCTGAAGGTCCGCAGGCCGGACTGGCGTCCGATCAACAGATCGAGGGTCCAGCGGCCGGAGCCACGTATCTGGAACGTGCGCGCCGTGATGGCAAACCCCTTGTAGGCGACGGGAGTCGTTGGGGGCCTTGACCGAGAACTTCCCGCACGTTCAACGTCCGTGAGTTCGCGCATGATGGCTTTCTTGCAGATTGGGGCTTCCTGCACCTTCAGGGCATAGGGTCGAGGGCCTTCCGTAACGTAACCGGATTGATCCCCCGCAGCGGGCTCGGGCGGGTTAGACAGCGCCGGGCGCGAGCGTTAGACTTGGACGATCCCCTTCCCCCATGAACCACGGGCCACTCATGACCGACCGCCGCGAAGCGCGCCTCAAACCCGAGTTCGCCGTGCTCTACCCCGGGCTTCGTCCCGAGGTCTGGTACTCGGCGGCCTGGCTGTCGGCGCGGCAGTTCGCCCGGATCCGCTGTGACGGCGCCGCCGTCTCGATCGCCGAAGTCCTCAACGACCAGCATTTCGAGTTCCGGGGCGGGCGTCCGCGCCGGCTCAAGCCGGCGACCGACGCCGAGCCGGAGCCGGGGTCGGAGCAGCCGCAGGAAGGCGCCGGCGCGGTCTGAAGGGAATCTCACGAATCTCTCCGACGCCGGCCGCATCGCTGCACACTCGCCACGACCGTATTAGGATCCCGATGCAGGTATTGAGGTAGCGGCACCGCGGGGTGGAGTCGCCTTCCGTGGCGCCGATCCAACGGCATCCAGGGCAGCGGTTGTAAGTTCAATCGCTGCAGTTGTTTTCATCGGCTCGCCCAACGGCGGCCCGGCCCGGAAGGTGCAGGGCCGTGGGCCGCGAGCGATCCCGTGTCTCATGCGGGAGCCGGTGACCCGAACACCCAGACAGGCCATGACTCGATTCAAGCAGCTGACCCTCGCGGCCCTCGCCGCCGCCCTCGGCACCGCCTCGATCACCTGCGGCGGGGGCACCACCCAGCCCGCGACCCCGACCGCCATCGCGATGGCGAGCGGGGACGGGCAGACCGGCGCCGTGGGCAGCACGCTCGCCCATCCCCTGGTCGTGGAGGTCACCGACCAGTCGGGCAATCCGGTCGACGGCGTGAGCGTCGCGTGGGATCCGCAGGGGAGCGGCAGCGTCTCGGCGACGACCACCAAGACGGGGACCGACGGCAGGGCGTCGGTGCAGCGCACCCTCGGCGGCACCGCCGGCGCGCAGACGACGACCGCGACCGTGGCCGGCCTGCAGGGCTCGCCGGTGACGTTCCTCGCCACGGCCACCACCGGCGGTTCGGGCGCGGGCATCGTCATCACCACCAACCCGCCCACATCGGCGCTGACCGGCGAGGTGTTCGATCCGTCGGTCCAGCCGGCCGTGCAGGTCAACGACGCCGGCGGCAACCCGATGGCCGGCGCGGTCGTGACGGCGAGCGTCCTCTCGGGCGGTGGAACGCTCCAGGGCACGGTGACGGCGACCTCCGACGCCGGCGGCAACGCAAAGTTCGGCGACCTCGGCATCGCGGGCACGGGCGCGCAGACGCTCCAGTTCACCACCGGCTCGAGCAGCGTCACCTCCGCTCCCGTCAACCTCTCGGCGCTGTCGGCCCAGGCGTCGACCGGCTCCTGGGGCCCGCTGGTCACCTGGGACATCGTGCCGCTGCACATGCACCTCCTGCCCACCGGAAAGATCCTGGCCTGGGGCAAGTACGATGCGGGCGCCACCGGCACCATGGGCGGCCGGCCGCGGCTGTGGGATCCCGCCAGCGGCTCGCCCGCGGGCGCGCCGATGGTCAACGTGGACACGATGCTGTTCTGCTCGGGTCACGCGTTCATGGCGGACGGAAAGCTGATGGTGTCCGGCGGGCACAAGCTGGACGACAAGGGCATCGACGTCACCAACATCTTCGACCCGGGCACGCAGAGCTTCGCGTCGGGTCTGCCCAAGATGGCGTTCGGGCGCTGGTACCCCACCGTCACGGAGATGCCGGACGGCCGGATGCTCACCATGGCGGGCCGGGACTCGGCCGGCAACGTGGTGACGACGCCGGAGATCTGGGAGAACAACCAGTGGGTCACCCTGCCGGGCGCCGGCACGCTGCAGATCCCGTACTATCCGCGCAACTTCGTGGACCCCGCGGCCGGGAGCCACCGCATCTTCATGGCCGGCGAGCGCATCGTGTCGCGCTGGTTCGATCCGGACGGCTCGACGGCGTCCGGCCGGGGGCAGTGGACCACCGGCCCGGCCCACATCTACAACAAGAACCGCGACTACGGCACCGCCGTCATGTACGAGGCGGGGAAGATCCTCTACGCCGGGGGCGGCGGCGACACCGGCTGGCCCACGCCCGACGCCAAGGCGGCGGTGCCCACCGCGACCGCGGAGCGGATCGACCTCACGGCCGCCACGCCCACATGGACCAGCGCCGGCTCGATGTCGGTGCCCCGGCGCCACCTCAACTCGACCGTGCTGCCTGACGGGACGGTGCTCATCACCGGCGGCACGAGCGGCGGCGGCTTCGTGGACATCAACCCGGGCGACGCCGCGCGGAGCGCGGAGCTCTGGGATCCGAAGAACCCGACCCAGTGGACCACCCTCGCCGCCAACAGCGTCATGCGGGTGTACCACTCGGTGTCGCTGCTCCTGCCCGACGGCACCGTGCTCCACGGCGCCAGCGGGAACGCGCTGGCCGGCACGTCCGTGGTCCCGGACGAGAACAACCACGAGATCTTCTCGCCGCCGTATCTCTTCAAGGGCGCGCGCCCGACGATCACGACCGTCCCGAGCAGCGTGACCTACACGCAGACCTTCTCCGTCGCCACGCCCAACGCGGCGCAGATCACCGACGTGCGATGGATCCGGATCGGCTCCGTCACTCATGCGTTCGACGCGGGGCAGCGCGCCAACACGTTGAGCTTCGTCCGCACGGCGACCGGCGTGGATGTCACGGCGCCGGCGACGGCGAACCTGGCGCCGCCGGGGCACTACATCCTCTTCATCCTCAACCGGAACGGCGTGCCGTCGGTGGGGAAGATCGTGCACATCCAGTAGCACCGGGCTAGGCAGGATGACTCCCTTGGTGAGACAGCCGGGACCGATCGACCGTGCGGGGCGCCTCGGGGCGCCCCGTTGCGTTTTCCCGGCCGGGCTGGCGGCGTCGAGAATAAGTATGCACATTGGCGCCAGGCACGGGCCTCCGCGAACGCGCCCGCCCCGTGCCGACCAGCTCGGCCCGCCTTCCACCTGGAGGGACCACCATGTTCGCCTGCAGCGCCCCGCGTCGCGGCCTCGGTCGGGCCGCCGCGTGCGCCGGCCTTGTGATGGCCGCCGCATGCAGTGACGACAACAGCACCACCGGACCACCCACCTTCACCCCGACGGCCGTCGTCACCGCCGATCAGCTCAAGGCCGCACTCGATCAGGCCGTGGGAAATCCCCCCGCGGGCAATGGCGGCCTGAGCCTCAACATGTGGGCGACGGTCGTGGACCGGAGCGGCATCGTGGTCGCGGTCGTGTTCACCGGGCAAAAGGTCGGCGACCAGTGGCCCGGCAGCCGCATCATTTCGGCGCAGAAGGCCAACACCGCGAACAATTTCAGCCTCGACGGCCTGGCGCTGTCGACGGCCAACCTGTTCTCCGCGGTCCAGCCGGGCGGCAGCCTGTTCGGGCTGCAGGAAGCCAACCCGATCAACGAGGACGTCGCGTACGGTGGCAACTCCTCCGATTACGGCACGGCCGCCGATTTCATGGTGGGCAAGCGCATCGGCGGGACCAACGTCTTCGGCGGCGGCTTCGCGCTGTACGATGACACCGGCGCCATCGTGGGCGGCGTGGGCGTGAGCGGCGACACCTCCTGCGCCGACCACGCGATCGGCTGGAAGGTGCGGTTCCTGCTCAACCTCGACAACGTGCCGGCCGGCGTGGCGGACGGCGGCGCGGACGACAACATCATCTACGACCTCGACGCGAACGGCCACAGCGCCGGCGGATTCGGCCAGGCCCACTGCATCGATCCGCCGACCGAGACGACGGTGGCCGCCGACCTCCCGGTCAGCTTCCCGATCGGGCCGACGCCGGCGGCGGACCTCGGGGGCTGGGACTACTGACCGATGACGGCCACCCGCCGGGCGGGTGCGCCGCTCTGACGAGATTCTGTCGTTGAACCCATAGGTACCACGCGCCGGCGCGCGGTATCTATGGGCTCATGGCTCTCACGACCACCCGCAGCATCGCCGACCTTCAGGCCGAGGCCGAGCGGCCATCGCTCCGCCGCGCGCTCGGCCCGCTTCACCTCACCGCGCTCGGCATCGGCTCGGTCATCGGCACCGGAATCTTCGTCCTGACCGGGACCGCCGCCTCCCAGAACTCCGGCCCGGCGCTGGTGCTCTCGATGATCATCGCGGCGGTGGCATGCGCGCTCGCCGGGCTGTGCTACGCCGAGCTGGCGTCGATGATCCCGGTGGCCGGCAGCGCGTACACCTACGCGTACGCCTCGTCGGGCGAGCTGGTGGCGTGGATCATCGGCTGGGACCTGATCCTCGAGTACGCGCTCAGCGGCGCGACGGTGGCGGTGGGCTGGTCGGGCTACTTCGTGAGCTTCCTTCGCGACCTCGGACTCGCCCTGCCGCCGGCGCTGACCGCGGCGCCCGCCTTCACCGCCGTCGGGCCCGGCGGGAGCATGGTGACCGGCCTCTTCAACCTGCCGGCCGCGCTGATCGTGCTGCTGGTGAGCGCGCTGCTGGTGGCCGGCATCCGCCAGAGCGCCAGCGCGAACACGGTGCTGGTGTTGATCAAGGTCATGGTGCTGATCGTGTTCGTCGCGCTGGGCGCGGCCTACGTGCGGCGGGACCACCTGACGCCGTTCATCCCGCCCAACACCGGCGAGTTCGGCCACTTCGGCTGGAGCGGCGTCATGCGTGGCGCCGCGGTCATGTTCTTCGCCTACGTCGGCTTCGACGCCGTGTCGACCGCGGCGCAGGAGGCCAGGAACCCACAGCGCGACATGCCGGTCGGGATCCTGGCCTCGCTGCTCATCTGCACGATCATCTACATCGCGGTCGCCATCGTGCTGATCGGGATCGTGCCGTACCAGCGGCTCAACGTGGCGGATCCGCTCGCCGTCGGGATCGACGCCACCGGGCTCACCTGGTTCAGCCCGGTGGTCAAGCTCAGCGCGCTGTTCGGGCTGTTCAGCACCATGCTGGTCCAGCTCCTGGGGCAGACCCGTATCTTCTTCTCCATGAGCCGCGACGGGCTCCTGCCGGACCTGTTCGGCCGGGTACATCCGAGGTTCCGGACGCCGTGGCTGAGCACGATCATCACCGGCAGCGTGGTCGCGGTCGCCGCGGGGCTGCTGCCGATCGGCGTCCTGGGCCAGCTCGTGAGCATCGGATCGCTCCTGGCGTTCGTGCTCGTCTGCGTGGGGGTCCTCGTCCTCCGCCGCACGGCCCCGGACGTGGTGCGGCCGTTCCGGGTTCCCGGCGTCCCCTGGGTACCGGTGCTCGGCGCGCTCGCATGCCTGGCGCAGATGGTGAGCCTGCCCCGGGCCACCTGGGAGCGCCTGGTGATCTGGATGGCGATGGGGTTCGTGATCTACTTTCTGTACAGCCGGCAGCGGGCCCGGGCGCGGCGGGTGGAGCGGGCGGTGGCGGGGACGGCGGGCCTCGCGGAAACGGCGGAACCGATCGGCGGCTGAGTGAAGTCCTCGTCGCGCTTCCTGATTCTGTTGCTGGGGCTCACGCTCGCGCTCGCGGGAATGCTGGCGGTCGAGGCCCTGCGCGCCACCCGCTCCCACCGGGTGACCGCGGAGCGCGCGCTGCGCGACTACGCCACCGTGGCGGCCTGGGAGTTCCTGTCGGCCGCCGACGAGCAGCTCGAGCGCGGCGCCGCCCTGGCGTTCGGGCCGGTCGCCGGCAGCCCGGCCGCGTCGCCGTACGATTCGCTGCCGTCGGCGGCCGCGCTCTCCCCCGCCTCGGATTCGCTGCTCCCCTGCGGGTCGGCCGGTGGCTCGGCCCGGTTCAGCTTCGCCCTCGACCTCCGCACCGGCGCTCTCACCACCCACGGCGCCACTCCATCCCCCGCGCTCCGGCTCTGGCTGGCCGATACGGTCGCGGCCGAGGCACGGGACGGCGAGGTCCGCGCCGGGCGCTACGGCACGGTCTGGGGGCCGGGGGGAGGGGCCGCTGCCGGGTCGGTGGCCGTCTACGCGGTGAAGGCGGTCCGGTACAACGTGGTGGCGGCGCACGATGCGCCGCTCGCCGCCTATGGGGTCGTCACCTGTCCCGCGGCGTTCGAGCCGCTCTACGCCGGCGTGCTGGCGCGGCACCCGCTGCTCCCGGCGCAGGTCGCGGGGGGAATCCCCAACTCGGAGCTGGTGAGCCTCACGGTCGCCGACCCGGAGGGCCGCGTGCTGTTCCGCTCGGGGCCGCCCGAGGCGCGCGACGCCTACGCGGGCGATCCCGCCGCCCATCCCGGCTCGGTCGTCGTCCGGGCGTCGCTCCCACCGCGCGTGGCGGGCCGGCTGGTGGTGGCGCGCCCAGGCACCCGGATCCCGCTGCTGCTGGGCCTGCTGACGCTCGCCGCCGGGCTCACGGCGGTCGCGGCGCACCAGCTCCGCCGGGAGCAGGAGCTGGTGCGGCTCCGGAACGACTTCACCTCCAGCGTCTCGCACGAGCTCCGTACGCCGCTCACCCAGATCCTCCTCTTCGGCGAGACGCTCGAGCTCGGGCGCGCGGGCGACGAGGACGAGCGGCGGCAGGCCCTGGCGATCATCGTCCAGGAGGCGCGGCGCCTGGCGCACCTGGTGGAGAACGTGCTGCAACTCTCCCGCGCCGAGCGCCGGATGGTGCGGGTGATGAAGGCGACCGTGCCGCTCGCCCCGCTGCTCCGGGAGATCGCGGAGCGGTTCGCCCCGCTGGCGGGAGCCGCGGCGGTGCGACTCCGGACCGATCTGGACGAGAGCCTGGTGGCCGCGGCCGACTCGGAGGCGCTGCACCAGATCGTGATCAACCTGCTGGACAACGCGGTCAAGTACGGCGGTGACGGGCCGATCACGCTCCGCGCCGCGCTCGCGAGCGGCCGGGCGCGGATCGAGGTGGAGGACTCGGGCCCGGGCGTGCCACCCGGGGACCGACTCCAGATCTGGGAGCCGTTCGTGCGCCTGAGGATGGAGGCGCTGGTGCCGGGAAGCGGGATCGGCCTCGCGGTGGTGCGGGAGCTGGTCCTGGCGCACGGCGGCGAGTGCCGGGTCGAGGCGGCGGCGCGCGGCGGCGCGCGGTTCGTGGTCGAGCTGCCAGATGCCGGCCGGGTCGGCATGCCGGTGGCCCCGGACCGGCGACCGGGGTCGGTGGAGGCGCCATGGCCCGCATCCTGATCGTCGAAGACAACCGGAACCTCGCCCACGGCCTCCGCACCAACCTCGAGTTCGAGGGCCACGTGATCGAGGTCGCGGAGGACGGGGGGGCGGGGCTGGCCCTCGCGCGCGGCCGGGTGCACGACCTGATCCTGCTGGACTTGATGCTGCCGGAGCTGGACGGCTTCCGGGTGCTCGAGACCATTCGCGGCGAGGGGATCGACACCCCGGTCCTGGTACTCACGGCGCGCGGGGACGAAGCCGACAAAGTGCGGGGGCTGCTGAGCGGGGCGGACGACTACGTCACGAAGCCGTTCGCGTTGCGCGAGCTGCTGGCGCGGGTCGGCGCGCTGCTCCGGCGCGCACGCGGCCCCTCGCCGGCGCTGAGCTTCGGGGCCGTCGTGGTGGACCCGGCCACCCGCGCCGTCACGCGGGCGGGGCAGGCGGTGTCGCTCAGGCCCAAGGAATACGAGCTGCTCCAGGCGCTGCTCCGGCGGGGCGGACAGGTGGCGACTCGGGGCGAGTTGCTGCGAGAGGTGTGGGGATACAAGGACAGCGTCATCAGCCGGACGCTCGACACGCACGTGGGGGAGTTGCGGCGGAAGCTCGAAGAGGAGCCGGCGCGGCCGCGGCACATCCTGACGGTGCGGAAGGCGGGGTATCGGCTGGCGGCAGGGGGGTGAGGGGGCGGGCGGCGGACGGGCAGGCATGCGGACAGTCGGACAGTCGGAGAGACGGCGGACAGGGCGTGACCGGCCCTGTCATCCCGAGCGGAGCGAGGGATCTTGCTCGAGACGGTTCGAGCCGTTCCCGGAGGATCCCTCGCTCCGCTCCGGATGACCGCTGACAGCGCTTTCACCGACGTCGCGCGTCCCGGGCGAAGGCCGGTGACTATCGAGCGACGATCTTGAACACCCCGCCTTCCCCGGTAAGGACGTACAGCTCGCCGGCGTTGTCCTGCCCGAAGCTCACGACGCGGCCGCCGGGCTTGAGGTCCGGCCATTCGACCGGCTCGCCCGGGTCCCCGGCCGCCTGGATGCTGCGGACCCAGCCGCCGCAGTAGTCACCGTAGAAGTACTTGCCCTGGAGCGCCGGGAGTGCCGCTCCCCGATACACGTAGCCGCCGATCACGGCGCAGCCGAGGTCGTGGTTGTACTCGATCAGCGGCAGCGTGAGGCCGGTCTGGTCGCAGCCCGGGACCGCGCACTCGTCACCCTCCATCACGACCCAGCCGTAGTTCACACCCCGGCCGCCGCCGTCCGCGGCGGTGGCCCGGTTGATCTCCTCCCAGCGGGTCTGGCCGACGTCGGCGATGAAGAGGTCTCCGTTCGCGCGGTCGAAGCTGAAACGCCAGGGATTGCGCAGGCCGTAGCTCCAGATTTCGGGCCGGGCGGCGGCGTTGCCCACGAACGGATTGTCGGGAGGGATCGCGTAGCCGGACCCCGAGGAGACGTCGATCCTGAGGATGTTGCCGAACAGATCGTCGAGCGACTGACCCCGTCCCCGGTCCACGTAATCTCTCGAGGTGCCATCGCCCAGGCCGATGTACAGCATGCCATCGGGGCCGAACGCGAGCTGGCCGCCCTTGTGGGACGGTCCGGGCTGGACTACCGCCAGCACCGGCGATTCGCTCGCGGGGTCGGCTCGGTCGGGATCGCTCGACACGTGGAAGATCGAGACCCGGGTGTCGCCATCGAGGTTGCTGTAGTGCACCACGAACCGGCCACTCGTCGCGTAGTCGGGCGGGAAGGCGAAGCCCAGCAGGCCCTGCTCATCCTTGTTGGACACCTCGCCGGAGAGGTCGAGAAACGGCGTATCGAGCAGGACCCCGCCCTTGATGATGCGGATGGTCCCGCGCTTCTCGGCGATGAAGAGCCGGTCGTCGCCCGGAGGGGAGGTGAGCGCGAGCGGAAACGCGAGCCCGGTCGCGATCGGCTGGAGGCCGGGAGTCACCGGGCCGGGAGCGGCGGTGACGGTGATCGCGAGCCTACCTGTGACCCCGTCGGCCGTCGCGCTGATGGTCGTCTGGCCCGCGGCCACCGCGGTCACGAGCCCCGCCTCCGAGACCGCGGCGATGCCCGCGTCGGCGGAGGCCCAGGTGAAGGTCCGGCCGTCCAGCGGGTTCCCGCTCGAGTCGCGCGCGGCGGCCGTCAACTGGACGGTCTGACCGGCGGCGACCGTGCTATCCGGAGCCTCGACCACCACCTGCGCCACCGCGGGGGCGTCGGGTGCCTGGACGTCGCCTCCGTTGTCGCTACACGCCGGGAGCAGAAAGGCCAGGGCCAGGAGGGCGAAGCGGACGAACGCGGCTGCGGGTGGACGCATGCATCATGAGTACCGGGAGGCGATGGCGGCGGCTGTGACCTGGATACCATTCGCCGCGACCGGGTCGCCGGTGCGATCACCGATCCAGGGCGCAATCGGCCGGCGGCCATCCGCTACACTAGCTCCCGGGCGGCGGCTCCCGGATGTCCTTCGCGAACGCCTCGAGCGCCCCACGCAGCAGCGCGCGCAAGGCGGGTGTCTCGACCAGCGTCGCCAGCTCCAGCGGCGTGTCGAGCAGCGGAAGGGTCACGCCCGCCTCCTCCACGATCCGCGTGGACATCGTGCGGAGGATCTCCACCAGCGAGGCCTGGGCGTACGTCCCGCGGGCCGAAGCGTTCCAGAGCGCGATCGGCTTGTGAAGTAGCGCCGGGTCGCTCACCAGCCAGTCGAGCCCGTTCTTGAACGCGCCCGGAAGCCCGTGAGCATACTCCGGCGCGGAGAGCAGGAGGCCCCCGGCGCTCCCGACGGCCGCGCGCCACTCGGTGACGGCGGCCGGGGGAGCGGGGCCTTCGAGGTCGGGGTTGAAGTGCGGCAGGGTGGTCAGGTGCTCGGACAGCCGCACCGTCACGCCCTCGGGGGCGAGCGCGACCGCGGCCTGGAGCAGCGTCCGGTTGGACGAGGCCGCGCGCAGGCTGCCGGAGACGGCGAGCAGCTCGACCGGCGGCGGCACGTCTAGGGGCGCGGCGCCACCGGCCGACTGACTCAAGCGCCTGGCGCGCGATAGTCGACCGACTTCTTGGCCGCGGCGTCGAATTCCTCGGGGGCGAGGAGCAGGGTGGAGTAGAGATGGACCGCGCCGCTGGCATTGACCGCGAGGCTCATCGCCACCGCCGTCGCCGCATCCGGGAACTCGGTGATGGCGTACACGTCCGCGTCGCCGAGGGCGAAGTAGAACGCCTGCAGCTTGCCGCCCGCCTTCTCCACCATCTGCTGCACGGCCGCCTTGCGCTTGGTCCCGCCTTCCTTGGTCAGGCCTTTCACGCCCTCCGCGGTGTAGGATGCACGCCAGAGATAGGTCGCCATACGAGCTCCAGGGTAAGGGTAGGCCGACAAAGCTATCGGCTCGGGATGGGAAGGTAAGACCGGTGCCCGCCGCCGTCAGTCGGCCTCCTTGAACCGCACCTCCGCTCCGTCGGGAAGTCCGTGGAGCTGGCGGGCCAGATCGGCCAGGAATCGGCGGCGGTCGAGCGCGTCGATCGGCCGGATGTCCCGGGTCGCGCCGTCGGCGCTCAGCACGAACGGCGGATACACGGCGAGCAACTGCCCCGGCCGGAGCTCGCCCCCGCGGCGCCGAAGGTCCATCAGCGGCTCGTAGTCCAGAAGCTGTTCGGCATCGGCGTGGAGTCGCGCGAAGAACGCCTCGAGCGACTCGGTGACGTCCTCCATCTCTCCCAGCTCACCGCTCAGGCGGATCACGCCCCCATCCCGCACGAGCAGCTGATCGCCGAAGGCGTCCTCCGCGAAGGGCACGTCGGACTGGCGCACCTCGTCGAACAGCGCGTGCAGCGCGTCCGGGCCCTCCCACGCCTGCCGGAGCGAATGCCAGGCCGGCTCCCGGCAGGCGCCGCGGACGTGCAGCCCGCCGAGGTAGGCGATGCAGCCGTTCCGGACGCGCAGCGCCGCGGCGAGCGGCACCGGCACGCGATCGAGGATGTCGGGGTCGTCGAGCGGAGCGCCGGAATAGGTCAGGTGGGGCAGGTCGAGATGCACTGCGCTTCGATCCATCAGTTGGGCTTCTCCGGGGTGGGAGGCGTCCACACGCCGTTCGTCATGGCGATCGCAGGAGGACCGCCGTCGCCGCTCCGCCTGGATAGTCGGGCATGGAGCGTCTCCGGGGTGGACGATCCCTCGCATGGGACGATCCCTCGCATGGTCTGAAGCTGCGATCCCGGCGGGGCGCCGGCAAGCATCGGCATCGTCCCGGCGAACGCTGGCGCCGTCCGTTGCGCCCTGCCATACTCCCCGTACGGGTCCCGTCATGGAATGGTTCATCGCTCCGGAATACCGCGCCGCCCGATTCCTCATCGAGCGCGGCCTTGGCCTGATCTACCTGGTCGCCTTCCTGGTGGCGCTCAACCAGTTCCCGGCGCTGCTGGGCGAGCGCGGCCTGCTGCCGGTCCCGGCTTTTCTCCGGCGCGTAACGTTCGGCGCGGCGCCGAGCCTGTTTCACTTCCGCTACTCCGATCGCCTGCTTCGCACCGTCGCCTGGACCGGCCTCGCCGTGTCCGCGGCGCTGATCGTGGGTCTGCCGCAGGCCGGGCCGCTTCCGCTCACGATGCTCGCGTGGCTGGTCCTCTGGTTGCTCTACCTCTCGATCGTCAACGTCGGCCAGCGATTCTACAGTTTCGGGTGGGAGTCGCTCCTGCTCGAGGCGGGCTTTCTCGCGATCTTCCTCGGCAATGCACGGACGGCGCCGCCGCTGCCGGTTCTGCTGCTGTTCCGCTGGCTGGCGTTCCGGGTCGAGCTGGGCGCAGGCCTCATCAAGCTCCGCGGCGACACCTGCTGGCGGGACCTCACCTGCATGGACTACCACCACGAGACCCAGCCGATGCCGAACCCGCTCAGCCGGCTCGCCCACCGGCTGCCGCGCCCGCTTCACCGCGCGGAGGTGGCCGGCAACTTCGCCGCCCAGCTCGGCGCGCCGTTCCTGCTGTTCCTGCCGCAGCCCATCGCGGGGCTCGGCGCGTTGGTCATGATCGGAACGCAGAGCTACCTCATCGCGACCGGCAACTACGCCTGGCTCAACCTGCTGACCGTCGTGATCACGGTCGCGGCGCTGCCCGACGGCTTCGTCCGGGCGCTCGTGCCGGGCGTGGGCGCAACGCCGGCCTTCGCGCCGACCGCGCCCTGGTTCGTCGCGGCCGTGCTCGCTCTGGCCGGCCTCATGGTGGTGCTGAGCTACTGGCCGGTCCGGAACCTGTTCGCGCGGCACCAGCTGATGAACTACGCGTTCAACCGGTTTCATCTGGCGGGCACCTACGGCGCCTTCGGCAGCGTCACCCGCGAGCGGTTCGAGGTCATCCTGGAGGGAACCGGGGAGCAGGAGCTCTCGCCGGAGACGGTGTGGCGGGAATACGAGTTCAAGGGGAAGCCGGGCGACCCGCGCCGCCGGCCGCGGCAGGTCGCGCCGTACCACCTGCGGCTCGATTGGATGATGTGGTTCGCGGCGCTCTCGCCGCAATACGCCGAGGGCTGGCTTCCACGGCTGGTGGAGAACCTGCTGGCGGGAGACCGGGCGGTGCTGCGTCTGCTCGGGGGCAATCCGTTCGCGGACGCCCCGCCGGTGTGGATACGCGCCCGCTACTATCACTACCGCTACTCGACCCGGCAGGAGCGCAAGGCGACGGGCGCGTGGTGGGTGCGGGAGCTCGCCGGCGATTACGTGCGGCCAGTGTCGCTCGGACAGGGCACCGCGCTCCGGCCCCCTGCACCGCCGTAGAGCGCGTTGCGAAAACCTCGCGTGGAGTCATCCTGAGCGCAGCGAAGGAGCCATGACCAGACGCATGCCCCCATCGCTTTGCTCAGGGTGACTCGAGAGCCGCACGGTGTTGAAAGGCGCTACCGCGGCATCGCGGCCCGCGCAGGCAGGCGCGAAGCGAGGACGAGCGCGAGCGGAAGGTGCGGCCGCATGTCGGGTCGGGCTCCCGTGGGAATGGCATCCTGAAGGAACGTTCCGGCACGGACCCTGGCTGTCGCGGCCGTCGCCGGGCATATTAGAGCTTCCCTCTACATGCTACGTCGGCAGACCCCCACACCCCGGAGCCCGGACCGTGGCCGAGCCGCTCACGCACTTGGCGACCTCGCTCGCCGACCGGTACCGGCTCGAGCGCGAGGTCGGGCAGGGCGGCATGGCCACGGTCTACCTCGCGCACGACGTGCGGCACGACCGGAAGGTCGCGCTCAAGGTGCTCCGGCCCGAGCTCTCGGCGATCCTCGGCGCGCAGCGGTTCCTGGCCGAGATCAAGACCACCGCCAACCTCCAGCATCCCCACATCCTCGGCCTGTTCGACTCGGGTGAGGCCGACGGACTGGTGTTCTACGTCATGCCGTATGTGGAAGGCGAGAGCCTCCGCGTCCGGCTGGTCCGGGAGAAGCAGCTCCCGGTGGAGGAAGCCGTGCGCATCGCGACCGAGGTCGCCTCCGCGCTCGACTATGCCCACCGGCACGGCGTGATCCACCGCGACATCAAGCCCGAGAATATCCTGCTGCACGACGGCCGCGCGATGGTGGCGGACTTCGGCATCGCGCTCGCCGCGGCCCGCTCCGAGGGCGGGAGCCGCATGACCGAGACCGGGATGAGCCTCGGCACGCCGCACTACATGAGCCCCGAGCAGGCGATGGGCGAGCGCGAGATCACGGCCAAGAGCGACGTCTACGCGCTCGGGTGCGTGCTGTACGAGATGCTCACCGGCGAGCCGCCGTTCACAGGCCCGACCGCGCAGGCGATCATCGCGCGGGTGATGACGGAGGAGCCGCGCTCGCTCACGCTCCAGCGAAAGACGATCCCGCCGCACGTCGAGGCCGCGGTCGTGACCGCGCTGTCGAAGCTGCCGGCCGACCGGTTCGCGACCGCGGCGCTGTTCGCCGAAGCGCTGGGCCGGCCGGGGGGCACCACGGTGGTCACGCCGGCCACGCGGGCCGCGGCAGGTGCGGGGCGGCCGGCGACCCCGCGCGCGCGGGCGCTCGCGCTCGCCCCATGGCTCCTCACGCTGCTCGCGCTCGGCGCCGCCGGCTGGGCCTGGCGCCAGCGCGCCCCGCGCCAGGGCACGACCTGGCAGTACATCACCTTCGGCGACGGCGTGGTCCCCGGGACGGGGCTGCCCTCGCTCGCGCTCTCGCCCGACGGGTCCACGCTGGCCATCCGGGACAACGTCCAGAACGGACGGATCTGGGTCAAGCGCCGCGGCGAGCTGCACCCGGTGCCGGTGCCCGGCACCGAGCGGGCGAGCCAGCCGGCGTTCTCGCCCGACGGCCAGTGGATCTCGTTCCAGGCCGACGGACGGCTGCGGAAGATCCGCCCGGGCGAGGGCGGCGCGATTACGCTGGCCGATTCCACCGACGTCACGCTGGGCGGCTCGACCTGGCTTGACGACGGGAGCATCGTGTTCGTCGGTCCTTCCCTGAGCCTGATGTCGCGCACGGCCGGCGGCGGTGGCGGCAGCACGGTCGTCCTGCGCGATTCCACGCTCGCGGGCTTCGGGTTCGGCTCGCCCACGCCGCTTCCCGGCGCCCGCGGCGTGCTGTTCACGGTGTGCGGCTCCGGCTGCGTGACGATGAGCGTGCACCTGCTCGACCTGCGCACTGGACGCCAGCGCCTGCTGCTCGACGACATCGTGACGGCCTGGTACCTCCCGACCGGGCATCTGCTGTACATCCGGCGCGACGGGACTGCGCTGGCGGCGCCCTTCGACCTCGAGCGGCTCGCGATCACCGGCCCGGCCGTACCGGTGCTCGACGGTGTGCTGGTGTCCAACGGTGCGACGTTCCTGACGTGGTCGCCCTCGGGAACGCTCACGTATCTCCAGGGGGTCGCGGGGGAGAACGAGCGGGAGCTGGTGCGCGTGACGCGGGAAGGCGTCGCGGCGCCGATCGACACCGCGTGGCACGGCGGCTTCAACTCGTTCGCCGAGTCGCCGGACGGGCGCCGCCTGGCGGTGGGTGTGGGGCTCGCGAGCGGCGCGCTCGGCATCTGGATCAAGCAGCTCGATCGCGGGCCATTCACCCGGCTGACCTTCGGCGGACAGGACCGGCGTCCGGTCTGGTCGCCGGACGGGCAGATCGTCGCGTTCCTGCGGGACTCGCTCAACTTCACCAGCGTCTTCGAGCGGCGGGTCGATGGCAGTGCGCCCGAGCGGCTGCTGGCCCGGCTCGACCGGCAGATCCAGGAAGTTGCCTGGTCGCCGGACGGGCGCTGGCTCCTGCTACGGACGGACAACGGCGGCCCAGGGGCAGGCGACATCATCGGTGTCCGCACCAGCGGCGACACGACGCCGGTCCCGCTGGTGTCGAGCCCTTTTACGGAGCTCCACCCGACGGTCTCGGCCGACGGCCGCTGGCTGGCCTACACCTCGATCGAGTCGGGGACCAACGAGGTGTACGTCCGGCCGTTTCCGGCCACCACCGGCGCGCGCTGGCAGGTCTCCAACGGCGGCGGGTCGCAGCCGCGCTGGTCGCCCGATGGGCGGGAGCTGTTCTTCCTCGACGGCGCCGCCCGCCTGGTGGCCGCCGAGATCCGCCCGGGGCCGCAGTTCGAGGTCACCGAGCTCCGGCCGCTGTTCGACGCCTCCGCGTTCCCGACCGATCCGTTTCATCAGTCGTACGAGGTGCTGCCCGGCGGCCGGGGCTTCATCTTCGTGCGGCCGCGGCAGACCGGCCGGACGACGGCCCTGATCACCGTCGTGCAGGCCGACAACTGGTTCGCCGACGTGAGGGCCAGGACTTCGCACTGATGGGCGTCACGGATGGGGGTTACGTCCTATGTCATCCCGAGCCCTTCGCTGCGCTCAGGACAGGCTCCGCGAGGGACCTACTCGCCCCGCGGGTCGAACTCGGCCCACCAAGATCCCTCGCCGCGCTCGGGATGACGTTGAGCAATGCTTCCGTCAATCGCCATAGTGACGCTCAATAGATTCGATACGTCTCACCAGACCCGCACCCGGTCCGCGGGCGCGAGGTAGAGCGCCTGTCCCGGCTTCACGTCGAACAGCGGGTACCACGCGTCCAGGTTGCGCACGGTCGACGCGCGATACCGCTCAGGCGCATGGCCGTCGGTCAGGATGAGGCTCCGAAGCGCGGGCTCCCGCTGCTTGCCCCTCCAGCTCTGGGCGAAGCTGAGGAAGAACTGCTGGTCGCCGGTGAACCCCTGCACCGCCGGCGCCGGCGTGCCGTGCAGCGATCGGTGGTACGCGTCGTACGCGGCGTTGAGGCCCGCGACGTCCGCGATGTTCTCCCCCAGGGTCTGCTGCCCCTTGAGCGCGAGGTCGGGGAATGGCTTGTACGCATCGTACTGCCTGACGAGCTGCTGCGAGGATGCCTGGAAGTGCTTGAAATCCTCCGGCGTCCACCAGTTGCGCAGCCGGCCCCGGGCGTCGAACAGCGCGCCCGAGTCGTCGAAGCTGTGGCTCACCTCGTGCCCGATGGTCGCGCCGATGGCGCCGTAGTCCATGGCGAGCGGACGGGAGGGATCGAAGTAGGGCGGCTGGAGGATGGCGGCCGGAAAGTTCATGGCGTTCATCGCGGGGAGGTTTACCGCGTTCACGGTCTGCGGTGTCATGACCCACTCGCCGCGGTCGACCGGCTTGCCCAGCCTGGCCACCTTCTCCCGGTATTGGAACAGCTCGGCGCGCTCGGCGTTCCCGCAGGCGTCCCCCTTCACCACCTTCAGACCGGCGTACCCCGGCCAGGCATCGGGATAGCCGACGCCGACCTTGAGCGCCGCGAGCTTGGCCCTGGCCTCCCGCTTCGTGCTCGGCGCCATCCAGTCGAGATGATCGATGCGCTCCCCGAACGCGGCGATGATGTCTGCGACCATGGCCTGGGCCCGGGCCTTCTCCGCCGGCGGGAAATAGCGTGCGGCGTAGAGCCGGCCCACGGCGAAGCCGAGCGCGTCGTTGGTGACGCTGACCGCGCGCTTCCAGCGGTCCCGCTGCTTCGGGGCGCCGCTCAGGGCCGTGCCGAAGAACGCGAACGTCTGACGGCCGAACGCGCCGGGGAGAAACGCGGACCGCGACTGGATGGCGTGAAAGGTCAGGTAGTCCTTCCACGTGGCCAGCGGCTCGCTCGCCGTCAGGGCCGAGAGGCCGGTGACGGCGCTGGGCTGCCACACGACGAACGTCGCGGGCCGGGCCAGGCCGGCCGCGGCGAAGTACGTCTCCCAATCCAGCCCCGGCGCCTTGGCGCCGAAATCGGCACGGGCCCAGTGATTGTTGCCCTTGGTGACCTCGCCCGATTCCTCCCGGGTCCAGTGCGCCTTCGCGATGGCGGTTTCGAGCTGGACGATCGCGGCAGCCTTGGCGGCCGCGCCGGCGACGTGCGCCAGGCCCAGCATGGCGGCGACGTGCTTCTGATACTGGTCGCGGAGCGCGCCCATCGAGGCGGACGAGTCGACGTAGTAGCTCCGGTCGGGCATGCCGAGGCCGCCCTGGAGCAGGAACGGCGAGTAGTGGCTGGGATCGTTCAGGTCCTGCGCCACCCAGAGTCCGAACAACTGCTCGGCGTAATAGTTCGTGGCGTTGAGCACGTCCACGTCGGCGCGGAGCTCGGAGCCGAGGACCCGGGCCAGGTCCTTCCGGTCGCGGATGGCGGCGATGGAGTCGAGCGTCGGCTCGAGCGGCGTGAGCCTGGCCCGCTCCACGGCAGCGGTATCCATGAAGCTGGCGTAGTAGTCGCCGATCATCCGGAGCTCGGAGCCGGCGGGCGCGGTGCCCCTGGCCGCGGCCTGGATCAGCTCGGCCACCCGCCGGTCGGTCAAGTCCGTCAGGATCGCGTCGGAACCGTAGGAGCTCCGGTCAGCGGGAATCTCGGTGCGCTGGATCCAGGTGCCATTGGCGTACTCGAAGAAGTCCTCGCCCGGCTTCACCGAGCGATCCATCCCCGACAGGTCGAGGCCGGAGGGCGCATGGCTCGTTTGCCCCGCGACGGACCCGGGCCCAGCCGAGGCTGCCAGCGCGATGGCGGCGAGGAGGATGGGAAGCGCGGGACGGGGAGGATGGAGCATGGAATCCTCGGCAAACGCCGCTGTGACAGGTGGATTGGGCGACGGACCAAACTTGCGAGGACCGTGCACGGCCGGGAATGGCACCCGGAGCGTACGGGCCCGACGGGTCCGGGGCCGGCTGGGTTTCCACAGGTCGGAGCAAGTGGGGTGGGACGGGGCACGATCGGTCAGGCGGAGCGCGCCCGATCGCTTCCCTCTTCGCGGAGGGACGACCCGCGCCAGGCCGTGTTTGCCACGGGGGGCTACTGGGCCGCGAGGGGGTCTAGCCCGCCGCCGGCCGAAGGGCCGCCACCGCATCCTCGCCGAGCGGCCGGACCCTGAGCACCCGTTCCTTCCGAATGGTGACGGTCCCGCGCTTCGCCCCGCGGGGCTTGGAGACGTGCCGGGCTTCGGTGCACGAGACACCGACGGTGCCGCCGCCTCGCGCCTTGCTGTGATACGCCGCGATCGCAGCCGCGAGCTCCTGGGTCCCGCGGTCGGGCAAGGCGCCCTGCGGCACCCGGAGCACGACGTGGCTTCCGGGCATGCCGCGGACGTGGAACCAAAGATCGTCCGGCCGCGCGAACTTCAGGCTCAGGTAGTCGTTGGCCGCGCCGGTTCGGCCGGCGAGCACCCGCCAGGGTCCCGGCAGCTCGTATTCGACCACGCCGGCCGGCCGGTCTCGGCCGGCGGGCTCAGGCTCCGTCATCGCTCGATACTCTGCGCAAGATCATCCCGAGCCCGCCGGCTTCGCAGGGTGGACTCCGCCAAGGATCGGTCCTAGGCGAGTGATGGTCCCATGGCCGCTGCCGCCAAACGCCCCGGCCATGCGACCCGGCGGCGGCCGATCCTAGTAGGGCGCATCCACCTCCTCGTAGCGCAGGCCGAGCGCGGCGGCCAGGCCACGTCCCAACGGCTGCCCCGCGTCCAGCGCGGTTCGCGCGACCAGAATGTCCGGCGTCCCCTTCCGGCCGATCAATCGCACCCGCTCGTGGTGTCGGCCCCGAGCCTCCACGGGGGCGGGAATGCGCTCCACCCGCACCGACTCGAACTGCGGCACCGGGAACCGGCCGGCCGGCCCGGCCAGACGGATTCCGTACAGGCTGCCGGGCTGGACCACGACGACCCCTTGCGTGATGGTACCGCGGGCGGTCTCCAGATTCCTGAGGAACAGCCGCCCGAAATACACCACCACCCCGCCCACGATGAGCAGCTGCGCGGCTGCCGCGACGCTGCGCGAGACGACGAGCGAATAGAGGATCCCGGGAACGACCACGAGGAAGAGCAGGCCGAGCACGCCTCGGACGATCAGCGCCGGCGTGCCGCTGCTGTCGAACTCGTAGGGGAGCACGACGCTGTCCTGGCGGTCCATCGGCAGGTCACGATTCCCTGCGCATGAAGCCCCGGAGCAAAGGTCAGCCCCTCAGCGAGTGGCTGAGCTCCGTGCGCCAGGTGGCCGAGTCGGGACCCGACTCGGGTCCCGCCACGTAGGACTCCCAGAGGCCCGGCGCGGTCCTCTCTCCCTGGGCCGCGATCCAGGCGTCGAGCTCGGCCCAGGCCGCGGCGAGCCCTTCGTACGGCCCGTGATAGACCGCCCGCGCCACCTTGGCGGCCGGCAGCTGGCCAGGCTGCACCCGCCCGGCGGCGGCCACCGGCGCCGCGACCGGCACGCCGAGCTCGAAGTCGAACATGTCGGGGCTCATTCGGAGGTGGTGCGAGAATAGCGGACCGGCCGGAGCGATGCCCTGCGAGGCGAGTGTGCCCATCAGCTCGCCGATGCCCGGCCCCATGGCGTTCCGGATCTCCGAGCGCGGGATCGTGAATCGGATGACGGCGGCGCGGCGGACGTCGGTATGGACGATCTGGGGCTGGTCGAGCATGTGTGCTTCTCCGTGCGTTGGGCCGCGGGCCGCGCGGTCACGCCGAGGGGCCACGAGCCAGCGTGCGCGGCCCCCAGACGGCGGTGACGATCACCGCGGCCAGGACCACGAGCGGGCTCGTGACCCGCGGATCGTAGTGAAACTCTGTCATGGCTCCTCGACTCGCGCGCCGGCGTCAGACGGACTGCCTTCGCGCGCCTTCCCCGGCGGTCTCCTCCGGCACGAGCACGCGCTCGATCCGCCGGTCCGGCACGAACCAGAGCACCGCGACCGCGATATAGAGCGTCCAGCCGATCCAGGGGCGGAAGAACGCGCCCGCGATGGCCGCCATGTAGAGCAGCCGCGAGACGAGCCCCTTCCGGTCGGGGCCGACGGCTCGCGCCAGGGGAGAGTCGGGGCCGTCGGCCGCGACGATGGCGTGCTGGAGCACGATGTAGGAGTAGGCGGCCGCCAGCAGGACCATGCCGTACAGCGCCGTGGGCAGCGACGCGAAGTGGTTCTCGCCCATCCAGCCGGTGCAGAATGGAAACAGCGACAGCCAGAACAGCAGCACGAGGTTGGCCCACAGGACGCGGCCAGTGACGTGTTGGGCGGCGTGCAGCAGGTGATGGTGGTTGTTCCAGTAGATGCCGACGTAGACGAAGCTGAGCACGTAACTCAAAAAGACGGGGAGGAGCGGTCGGAGCGCGGCCAGGTCGGTGCCATGGGGCACCTTCATCTCCAGCACCATGATGGTGATGATGATGGCGATGACGCCGTCGCTGAACGCCTCCAGTCGCCCCTTGTTCATCCCGCCAAGATAGGGGCCCCGATGCGGGGCGGCCACCGGCTCAGTCGGACCCGCGCGCCAGCCGCTCGGGCCGTCCGAGCGCCGGCCAAGGCGCGCGGCGCCGGAGCCGGGCCCCGCTCAGCGCGTTGGCCCCTCCGCGCGCAGGCGCAGGTGCAGCGCCGCATACGCCCGCCACGGCCGCCACGCCTCCGCCCGAGCGCGGAGCTCGCCCGCGCTCGAGGTCCGGGCGGCCCGCTGCAGCGCGCGATCCGTGGCGGGGAACGCGTCGGGCCAGTGCAGGGCCTGCGCCACGATGGTCGTCGCGAGCCGGTCGCCGACGCCGTCGATCGCGAGCAGCGTCCGGTGCGCCGCGCCGGCGTCGCTCCCCGGCTCCAGCCAGAGCCGGCCCGCGGCGAGCGTCCGCGCCACAGCCACGAGGGTTTCCGCGCGCCGGGGCGCGAGTCCGAGCGCGACCAGGCGGGCCGCGCCCGCCTCGGCGACCCGCTCCGCGTCCGGCGCGAGCCGGTTCAGTGCGGCAATGCCCGTCTCGAACGGCTCCCCGAGCGCCGCGACGACTGCCGAGCGGGCGCCGCCGCCGAGCAGCACGCGGAACGCCGCCTCGAACCCGTCGAGCGCGCCCGGAATCCGAAGGCCCGGCCGGCGCGCCACGAGGGCGCCCAGGCCGCCCCGCTCGAGCAGCGCGTCGACCACGCTCGGCTCCGCGTCGAGGTCGAACAGGTTCCGGAGCCGCGCGAGCAGCGGCATCAGCGCGGGCAGGAGCGCGGGTGACACGTCCACGTCCAGATGGGTCCGCTCGCGCGGCGCACCGGGCGCCGCCGCGTCCGCCGCCAGGACCACGCCGCTCCGGCCGTCGAGCCGCACCGTGCGCCCGTAGCGCCCGCCCTCCACCAGCTCGACGCCCGGCAGCGCGTCCCGCCCGAGCAGCGCCACCAGCGCCATCCAGGCGAGCGGCGGCCGGTAGGCCAGCGTGAGCCGCACCAGGTCCCCGGCGGGGGCGGTCCGGGTCCCCCGTCGGACCGCGCGCGGACTCAGGCGGTAGCGCTCCCGGAACACCGAGTTGAACCGGCGCAGGCTCTGGAACCCGCTGGCGTAGGCGATGCGCGTCACCGGCAGGGCGGTGTCGGCGAGGAGCCGCTTGGCCAGCAGCAGCCGGTGGGTCTGGGCGAGCTCCACGGGCGAGACGCCGAGCTCGCGCTCCAGCACGCGGCGGAGATGGCGGTCGCTCACCCCCAGCTCGCGGGCGAGCTGCGCCACGCCATGCCCGTTGAGCGCGCCGGCGCCGATCCGATGCGCGGCCACACGGGCGAGGTTGGGCACTGCATCGATCAGCGCCCGCCCCGGCGCCAGCTCCGGCCGGCACCGGAGACAGGGCCGAAACCCGGCCCGCTCGGCCGATGCGGCGGTGTCGAAGAACCGCCGCCGGTCGTGGTACGACACCCGGGCGGGGCACACCGGCCGGCAGTAGATCCGGGTGGTGGTGATGCCGACGAAGAAGATGCCGTCGAACCGGGCATCGCGGCTGTCGAGGGCGCGCTCGCAGACGTCGGGGCTGAGCTGGGTCGGAGGGACGGCGATGCCGGTCATAAGGAGGAATCTACCTGTCACCTGCCGGTGCGGACTCGCCGGATCCGGACTCGCAATCGGCGGCCGGCGGAGAGGCAGCTAACGCCACACAAGCACGCTCCATTCGCACAAGACGACGACATCGCAGGGACGCATCCTTGGATGTCACCTTCCGGGGGCTCCCCATGCATCGCCTGACGGCCGCGACCGTCACGTCACCGGCGTGCCCGCACCGCCGGATTCCAGGTCCGGATCCGGCGCGCGTCCCGGCGTCATGAAGGTATGATGCGAACGGGGACCGAGATCCAAGTTATTCCTGGAGACGATCGATGAGGGCACACGGCGGACACCTCCTGGCGTGCTGGCGCGCCGGCATTGTCATGGCGGGCCTCTGCATGACGCTCACGGGCACGATACCCGCCCAGGGGCAGGCCGGCACTCCGTGCACCGCCAGCGAGTTTCACCAGCTCGATTTCTGGTCCGGCGACTGGGACACGTTCGACGTGGCCGAGCCCGACAAGGTCGTGGCCCGAAATCATGTCTCCCCGATGCTGGGCGGCTGCGCCCTCCGCGAGGTGTACGAGCAGAACGACGGCCTCCGGGGCGAGAGCTTCAGCGCCTGGGACGGCGCGCGGAAGAGCTGGCACCAGAGCTGGGTCACCAACCGGGGCACCATCCTGCTGCTCGACGGCCGGTTCGAGAGCGGCCGCATGGTGCTGACCGGTGCGGACCGCGGCCCCGATGGCCGCACGTCGCTGCTTCGGGGCACCTGGTGGGCCGAGGGGAAGAACGTGCGGGAGAAGGCCGAGCGCTCGACCGACGGCGGCAAGACCTGGGCGCCGGTCTTCGACCTCGTGTTCCGTCCGCACCCATCGAGCTGACCGGGGAACGACGCCATGCGGATCACGACTCTGTTTTCGATGCCCGCCACCGATGGGCGGCTCCGTCGTGCCCGACTCGCGGCGGCATGGGCGCTCGGGCTCTGGTTCGCCAGCATGTACGTGCGGATGGGATGGACCAAGCTCGAGGGCGAAGGCCTGCGCGTGATCGTCGGCGCGATCGAGCTGGTCGCGGGGCTCGCGCTGGTCGTGCCCTGGGTGGCGTCCTACGGCGCGCTCGCCCTCAGCCTCGTCATGGCCGGGGCGTGGGGAACGCTGGCACACGCGGGCCGCTGGGCGGACGCCGCGCTCGTCACCGCGTATATCGCCGGGCTCTCGTGGATCGTGTACGAATGGTGGTGGCGGCGCTGGAGCGTCAGGCGGCGGCACGGTCCCGAGCGCACGGAGCGGCCCCGCGCCTAGTCCGCCTCGATCGTTCCTTCGCACACGAGCACCGCCGCCCCCCCGACCTTCGCCTCCACCACCACGCCTCCCCGCTTCTCGGCGGCGGCCTCGAGCAGACTCGGCCGTCCCATCTCGACGCCCTGGGCGATGCGCCAGCGGTAGCTGCCGTCGCTCGCCGGGTCGTGCCGCGCGAGCAGGGCCGCGAGCGCGCAGTTCGCGCTGCCCGTCGCCGGATCCTCGGCCACGCCGTCGAGCGGCGCGAACATGCGCGCCCGGAGATCGGTCTCGCCGCCGCTCCGGACGTAGAGGTGGATGTCCGGGACCACGCCGAGGGCGACGAGCGCATCGATGCCCGGCATGCCGGGCCGCGCCCGGCCCAGGGCCGCGAGGTCCCGGAGCTCCGCGATCAGGAACGGCAGGCCGACCGAGCCCACCTGCGGAGGATGGGTCCGCGTCTCCACGTCGCCGGGGGTGAGCGAGACGGCCGCCGCCAGCGCCTCGACCGGAACCACCGCGCCGAGGGAGAAGCGCTCGGGCGCCGACAGCTCACACCAGATCAGCCGCCCATCGCGCCGCGCGACCGTGATCGGGACCAGGCCCGCCCGCTCCTCGAACGTGACGGTGATCGCGTGGTCCAGCGGTCCCAGCTCGCCGGTGGCCGCCAGCACGAATGCCGTGCCGACGTTGGGATGGCCCGCGAAGGGGAGCTCGGCCCTGGGTGTGAAGATCCGGACGCGCCGGGTGTGCCCGGACTCGGCCGGGAGCACGAAGGTGGTCTCCGAGAAGTTGAACTCGCGGGCGATCTGCTGCATCCGGCCGTCGCTCAGCCCGCGGGCGTCGGGCAGGACGGCGAGCTGGTTGCCGCCGAAGCGCGTGTCGGTGAACACGTCGCAGATGAAGAAGCGGTAGCCCATGGAAGAGCAGCGTCCTAGCCGAGGTCGAGCCCGAGCGCGAAGCTCGCCGCGTAGCCGCCGCCTTTGGGCGTCGGAGCGAGCATCAGCTGGCGGCCGGTCTCGCCGAAGATCTCGTCGTCGGCGTTGCGCGTCGTGCGGTCGCCTCGACCGGTGTAGGGGGCCCGTGCGAATGCCCGGTCGGTGAACGCGTCATCGAAATACAGCTGCGAGGTGAACACGTGTCCCGCGGCGGCGGCCGGCGCCGTGCGAATCTTGAAGTGGATGTGCACCGTGCGGCCGTCGTACCAGCCGGGAAAGATGGTCGTGAACCGCGCGGCGCCCTGGCGGTCGGTCACCTGATAGCCCCGCAGGAACCGCTGGCCCACGGTGGTGAAGTGGGGATCGGTCACGTCGGAGTAGACGCCCTCGGCATCGCAATGCCAGATGTCCACCCGCGCTCCGGCGAGCGGAGCGCAGGTGCCGCCGCGCAGGCTCGAGACGCTGAGCGCGAGCAGGAGCGGCGTGCCCGGCTTGGCGACGCCGGTGCCGGGCTCGGAGCGGATGTCCGCCCGATTGAGCCGCTCGTCCACGAAGTACGGACCCTCGGTCTGCTCGGGCCGGGCCACGCAGGACGGCGCGACGGCGGCCGCGGCCCGGGGCACACTCCCGAACAGGCGCGATCCCGCGAGCAAGGCCGCGCCCGATGCACCGAGGAGCGCGAGCGCGTCGCGGCGGTTGAGGATCCGGCCGATCGGTGCGTCATCGTTGTCCATGGCAGCCTCCCGAGGGATGGGCTTCGGTCTCGCGCGCTCAAATCTGAGCGCCTTCGGCCGGCGGCGCCAACGGGCGGGAGCCGCCGCGGCCTGGGCCCCCGCTGCCTCGCAGGGACGCGCACTGGCTTGGCTCTTGCCCCTCAGGCCGGCAACCCCATCCCCAGGTGCGCCGAGATGCCCGCGAACCGTCCCGTTCGGTCTGTCCGAACGCAATGCCTGCTCGCGCTTTGCAGCGCCCTGCTCCTGTCGGGGTGCGCCGCCCACTACGCCCAGGTTCCCGCCCGCCTCGATCTCGCGCCGTACGGCCGGGTCGCCATCGTCACCTTTGCCGACGATCAGTCGAGCAGCGCGATGAGCACGCTCGCCACCCAGCGCTTCGCCGAAGCGCTGCTGGCCAGCCAGTCGGGCGTCGAGCTGCTCGAGCTCGGCTCTGCCGACTCGTCGCTCAAGGCGCTGGCGCGGACCGCCGACGCGGCGGCGCTCGCTCAGGCGCTGGGCCGGGAGAAGGACGTGCCGGCGGTGTTCGTGGGCAGCCTCAAGGTCTCGCGCGCGCAGCCGCGCGGCCATCTCAGCACGTCGGGCGTGAGCGTGCGCGCGGCGCTCAACGGCGAGCTCACGGTCCGCCTGCTGTCCACGCGCACGGGAGGCACGGTCTGGCGCAGCAGCGCTGCCGCCAGCGGCACCGTCGGTCGGGTCGCGATGTCGGGGGGCGGGCTGCCGTCGGTCGCGATGCGGGACCAGGACGAGGCCACCGGCGACGTGGTCCGCTCGTTGGTGGCGGAAGTGACGCGCGATCTCCGGCCGACCTGGGTGAAGCAGTAGCGCGGCGGGCTAGCCGCCCTGGGAGTCGGCGATGACCTGGTCGAGGTCCTCCGGCGCGCGCAGCCGGCACTCGCGCCTGAGGTCGTCGATGTCGGCGTCGAGGAACCGGCCGAGGAAGCCGTCCAGGGCCAGCTCGAAGGCGGGGAGCTCCTTCTTCGCCACCGTGTTGGAGTAGAGCGCGATCACGGCGCGATCGTCGAACCGGTAGAATGAATAGGTCGGATACCGGCTGAACAGGCGGATCGAGACCGGCTTCTTGAACTCACGGGCGAGCCGGGCGAAATAGCGGTACCCGTCCATCACCATGGGAGGAATCAACGCGCCGTCCTCGAAGTGCCGCTCGAGCGAGTACATCAGCTCGTGGCTCTCGAGGTCCGGCAGAAACACCTCCAGCGAGGTCTCCGCGCGGCCCATGAACGCCTTGAGCGCGGCGTCGTGGTTCTCGCGCCAGCGGCGGGAGTGAATGAAGTACAGCGCCATCCGGGTGGATCCCGCGATCAGCTCCTCGAAGCGCGGCACGAACCCCGCGAACGGCGCGACGCGCTCGATGCCGGCGAGGGATTCGAGATCGGGGCTCATGGGTCGATGGTACCCCGTCCGCGGCACGCGAGCAAGCGCCGAACCGGGGCCGTCCGCTGCCCCCTTCCTGTGTAACGATCCTCCGCTCCCCACCCCCTATGCGAGGCTCTGCACCGTGCCGCCGGCGGCGGGTTTCGCGCTCGCCCGGCTGGACTTGGCGAGCTGCGATTTCGTGCCACGCCCGCTCCACTGTCACCTTTCTCGTCACGGCCGGTTTCCTCACACTTGAGCGCCCGCCAGGCGGCCACGATAGTCCGGTGGTCTTCACCTGGAGAACCCTTGGCATTCCCGATCGGCAGCCGCGGCTCGCTCGACTCGTGCCTGGCCACGCTCGTGCTCGCCGTCTCGGCGTGCGCCGGGGGCGCGCGCCGCGAGCTGCCCGTGATGGTGCCGGACCCGGCGCCGGAAATGGCGCCCGAGCCGGTGTCGTTGGCGGGCGTCCGGCCGGACTCGGCGCTCGGGTCCAGGGCGCGGCCCCGCCGCGCGCTACCAAAGTCGCCAGTCCGTCGGGCGACGGCCCCACGGCCGGCCCCGTTGGCGGCCAGGGTGCCCGCCAAGGCGCCGGTCCGGGCCGATCGGGCGCCGGTCCGGGTGGACAGCACCGCGCTCGAGTTCGCCGTGACCGCGCGGCTCGCCCATGAGCCGCTCGCCCGCGCTCTCGCCCGGCGCACCCGCAACCCGGAGGTCGCGGAGCGCGCCGCCTGGGCCGTGACGCGCGAGGCGGGCCGCTCACGGGTGAGCCCCAGCCTGCTCGCCGCCGTGCTCCTCATCGAAAACCGGCAGCTCGATTCCGCCGCCGTGAGCAGTCAGGGGGCCATCGGGCTGATGCAGGTGATGCCGATTCACGCCGGCAGCTACGGCTGCGGCGCGGGGGATCTGAGGAACGTGGACACGAACATCTGCTACGGCGCCAGGATCCTGCACCTGTACCTGGTCCGAACCCGCTCGGTGGCCGTTGCCCTGCGTCGGTACAACGGATGCGTCCGGGGCGCCAACACGCCTCGGTGCGAACGCTACCCGCTGCGGGTGCTCCGGACCGCCGGGCGGCTCCGGCGCGAGATGCTGGCGAGCGCCACCCCGGCCGATCGGCGCGTGCGGATGTGAGGCGGCCGGATCCGGCTCGACCCGCCGCGGCTACGTAGGCTCGCCCGGACGGGCCGCGAATCCCCGACGTTCTGGGGTCGCTTACTTCCACGAATACATACGTCGAGTCGGAGAGCAGGGGGCTCAGCGCGAGGGCGTCGGTCGCACGATGATCGTGGAGAGCATGGTGGCGATGGTCGTGCGCGTGGCCCCGTCCACGGCCCGCACGTCGGCGAGGCAGACGGTGAGCGTCCGGCCCGCCCGGAGGACCCGGCCGCACGCGAGGAACTCGCTACCGCGCGCGGGGGCGAGCAGGTTGATCTTGAACTCGACGGCGAGCACGTCCGTCCCCGGCGGGGCGAGCGAGAGCGCGGCGTACCCGTTGGCCGAATCAGCCACGCTGGCGATGGCGCCCGCATGAAGGAAGCCGTTCTGCTGGCATAGCGCCGGGTCGTAGGGCAGCCGCAGGTCCACCTCCCCCGGGGCCAGACGGGCGATGGTCACGCCGAGCGTGGCCATGAACGTCTGGTAGGCAAAGCTCTCTCGGACGACAGCGTCGTAGTCCGGGTTGGAGGGCCTGAAGCGGTCGCCGGCGCTCACTCCGACCCCCTCTCCGCGGAGCTTTCCCCCCGGCGATACCCCTCCCTTGCCAGCCGATAGTGCCAATCCTCGGCCAGCGCGTCGCACCGGACCAGCAGCATTGCTTCCTCCCGATTTCGGTCCCGGTGGGCCATCGCGAGCGCCGCCCGCCGGACGGTGAGCCGGGGACAGGGGCGGGCCGCGAGCGTGACGGCGACGCCGGCCTCGACCTCGTCCTCCGCGAGCACGCGGAGATACCAGCCCGATCGCCCGGTCGCCCGGACCCGCGCGATCAGGTCCTCCCGCCGCTGGTACCAGGCGAGCCGATTGCAGGGACTTCGCGGCTTGGTCACCTCCAGCACCGCCCTGCCGATCGCCCACCGGTCGCCCAGGCAGACCGAGTCCTCGTCGGCGCCGGCAACGGTGAAGTTCTCCCCGAAGCCGCCGTACCGGAGATCGTCCCGGCCCCATTCCGCGGCCCAGAGCGGATAGTGGGCAGCGCCATAGGCCAGGATCGCCTGGTCGGGACCGCCGTGGGCGCGCCGGTCCACGACCTCGTCGTGGGCCAGCCCGCCGGTCGAGAGCCGGACGCGCCCAGCCACCGGTCGCTTGGCGATGGCGCTCCGGAACGTCGTCCCCCGGGGGGCGTCGAGGTCGGGAACCGGATGGTCGGCCGCCTGGCCGACCTGGACGGAGAGCACGCGCATGGGCATCGGGTCGAAGGATTGCAGGTGGCCCGAGTCGAGGGAAGAGGGCGTGGGCCGTCGCCTCACCCGGGGAGCAGCGCGGATGACCGTCCTCGCGCGTCGCGCGCTCGTGCTGGCGCTCGCGGTCGCCTGTACGTCGTCGGCGCCTCCGGACGACGATCCCGCCCCGCGTTCGGTTCTCTTCATCGGCAACAGCCTGACCTACACCAACGACCTGCCGGCGATGGTAACGCAGGTGGCCCGCGCGGCGCACGACTCGGTCCGCGTCGCCATGGCGGTCGGCGGGAACCTCGCCGTGATCGATCACACCAACGGCGCGACCGACGCGGTGGCGCAGATCGATCGCGGCGGCTGGACCTTTGTCGTGCTGCAGCAGGGTCCGACCCCGGCCGGAGTCTGCCGCGACACGCTGGTGATCGCGGCGATGCGCCTGGCCCCGCACATCGGCGCGGTGGGCGCCCGGTCCGCCCTCTTCCTGCCGTGGCCGCACCAGGGCCATCCGGAGACCCTGCAGTACGCGGGCGCGTCCGCGACGCTGGCGGCGCGGTCCGTCGGCGGAGTCGTGCTTCCGGTGGGCATCGCGTGGCAGAACGCGGTGGATTGCCGACGCCACCATTCCACTGTATGGCCCCGACGGCTACCATCCCGCGCCGGCCGGCACCCTGCTCGCGGCGCTCACGATCTACGAGCGGTTGTTCGGTCGGGATGTGCGCGACATTCCCGCCGAAACGCTCGCGCGGCTCTCGACGGTGCCGCTGCCGCCCGAGCGGCTGCGCCTTCTGGCCAAGTCGGCGCACGCGGCCGCCGCACACCTGTCGCCGGACCCGCCGACGCCGGCGCCGGCGCCACCACCCGCGGTGCCGAGGGCGGAGCTGTCATCCCGAGCGCAGCGAGGGATCTTGCCGGGCCGAGTTCGAGCCGTTCCCGGACAAGATCCCTCGCTGCGCTCGGGATGACACCGGCCTGTTGACTGGCCGCGTTGACCGGCCGCCGGTCACGTGCTGCGCGGCGTGCGTCGCTTCCCCCGCACGGCGTACCGGGTTTACGTACCGGAGAGGATCGAGGGACGATCCCGAGGAGGTGATCCATGGCCGACACCAAGGCCGCCAAGAAGCTCCCGCGTCGCAAGAAGCGCCCGGAGGGCGCTCCCAAGTCCCGAGGACTCGCCGCCGACGCGCTTGGCGCCGGACCCCACCCGGCGGCCGTGACGCGTCTGGCCGAGGCGATCGAGTCCGACGGGGGCTCCGTCCTCGCCACCTACAAGGACCCGCTCGGCGGACAGTGGCAGCTCCTGGCCGGACTCCCGATCGACCTGGTCGAGCCCACTCCGTACCAGCGCGACCTGAGCGACGCGCACGTGGCCAAGCTGTGTTCCGCGCTCGACCGCCTCGGCCGCTACCTCGATCCGATGATCGTGGTGCGCACCGCCGAAGGCCGATACTGGACGCCCAACGGCAACCACCGCCTGGCCGCGCTCAGGACGCTCGGCGCCCGCGCGGCGGTGGCCATCGTGGTGCCCGAGCCCGAGGTGGCCCGCCGCATCCTATTGCTCAACACCGAGAAGGCCCACAACCTCCGCGAGCGCGCGCTCGAGGTGGCGAGGCTGGCGGAGAACCTGGCGCAGCTCGACGACCGGCCCGAGCGTGAGTTCGAGACCGAGTTCGAGGAGCCTGCCTTGATCACACTCGGACTCTGCTATCTCGAGAACGGGCGGTTCGCCGGCGGCGCGTACCATCCGGTGCTCAAGCGGATCGACGCGTTCCTGGGCGCCTCGCTGCCCAAGGCGTTGGAGATCCGCCGGGAACGCGCGGCCAGCGTCCTGGAGCTGGAGGCGGCGGTGTCGGAAGTGGTGAAGGGATTGAAGGAGCGTGGGTTCGACAGTCCCTACCTGCGCGCGTTCGTGGTAGCCCGGATCAATCCGTTGCGATTCAAGCGCGGGGTGAAGGCCGACTTCGACGAGACCATCGAGAAGATGACCGCCTCTGCCCGGCGGTTCGACGCGGGGAAGGTGAGAGCGGATCAGGTAGCCCGGGCGTCGGGACCGCCGGAGGACGGAGGCGCGGCGTGAGCGGGGGGAGAGTGCGTACCCGCCCGCAAAGATGGTCGGCCGGCATTCGTGGCCGAATTGTGATCTGCGACGGCGTCCCGGGAGAAGGCGGCCGCTAGCCTGTCGTGGGCGCACGATCGCCCGACGAAACCGCAATTCACATCGCACGCCGCCTCTTTGCGGCGGCGAAGAACGCATAGGAGGTCGCTCATGTTCGGATTCGGCAGCCGGAATTGGAATCGCGCGGGCGCACGCGGCGCCGGCATTCTCGGCGGTGGCGGCCTGCGCCGCGCGGCGATCGCGGGGCTCGGGATGCTGGCCTATCGGTGGTGGCGGAACCGGCACGCTGGACGGCCCGACGGCGTGCACGCGCCGACGGGGAATTGGTAGGGTCGGAATAGGGGACCGGCTAGTGGGAGGAACTCGCTTGCGACAGGCGTTTCCAGGGCCGGAGAAGCGTTAGCAGCCTGAGCCTGTCCCCTGTCATCCCGAGCGGAGCGAGGGATCTTGTCCGGGAATGGCTCGAACTCGGCCCGGCAAGGTCCCTCGCTCCGCTCGGGATGACATGACATCATGACATTTCGTTATCTCCGCGCCCTCCGTCCCTCCACTCACCTCGCCACCGCCGCTCCCAGACTCTCCGGCCCGACCAGCTGCTCCGGCTTCAGGTCCAGCACCAGCTCACCCTGGCCCGAGGCCACCGCGCGCACCAGCAGGGCCTTCGGCGCCGCGCGCACGGCCAGCACCCGGCCCGAGCTCACGGCCATGCTGAGATGCACCCCCTCCGCCAGGTCGCGGTTGAGGTTCCGCTCCAGCAGAGCGCGCCCGTCGGCCAGGACCGGCCCGAGCTTGATGCGCACCCTCGTGCGGAGGAAGTCCTCGATCTGGCCGCCCGCGAGCCACGCCAGCGTTCCGGTCAGCAGGTCCTTCGTGCCCACGTCGTACACCATGTCCGGCATGTACAGCTCGGCCGTGGCCGTGTCGTAGGCCGGGCGGCCGACGGCGTAGAGCACGCCCTTGGCCGAGCCGTGCACCGCGAGGCCGACGGCCACGCGCCCGTCACCCACGCCGATGAGGTGCAGGCTGTCGAGCACCAGGCGCTGATGGGCCACCTTGATGACCGTGCCGCGCAGCTCCTTCGTCAGGATGCTGCTCGCCACGTCGTAAGGCAGCCGGCCCTCGGTCAGCAGGTGCAGGACCGGCGGCCGCGAGGTCGAGTCCTGCGGCGCGGGCATCGGCGTGGGTCTCACGTCCGGCCGGGGACCGCCGATGACGCGCGGATTGGCCGAGAGACCCACGGTCGTCACCAGCGTGTCTCCGCGCATCTGGAGCAGCCCGAGCCGGACGGCCGAGGGGTTGATCGTGAGCCAGAGACTATCGGTGAGCTTGAGCGGTGAGCCCAGGATGCCCCAGAGCCGGCGCGACTCATCGGGGAGGTCGAACGCCGCAATCCGCTCATCGAGCCGCCGCAGCTTCTGATCCAGGGCGGTCTGAGCCGCGCCCATCACCTTGTCGGTGACGTCGAACCGGAGGAAGGTCACCTTGCAGCGGTCACGCTGGGGATTGGCGAGTGGCGCGACAACCGCTCGCGTGCGAGGCCGGAGCGTCCAGCCGCTGGTGAGCTGGACGGTCGTCCGGAGCGTGAGCCGGGCGCGGGGTCGCATCCGATCGTCCCCGCACTTGGCGCTGATCTCGGGCAGCACTGGAGGGTTGTACCACGCCTTGACCCGGTAATCGACGTCGGCCGTGAGCGTAGCGGTGCGGCCCGCCACGCTCAGGTGGAATGGCTTCCGCTCGGCCACGTAGGCGTAGTGCAGCCGCTTCTTTCCAGGCACATCCTGGCGCTGTTCGAGATCCCCGATCGAGGCCGGGACCTCGGATTCGAGCCACTTGATGGCGGGACCGAGATCGTACCGCACCGGGACGTCGACATAGGACGTCGGCACCGGCGGCAGCGTGTCCACCCACACACCGGTCGCCGTGGGCACGGGCGGCGCCACCTTCTCCGAGCCGCACGCCGTCCCCCCGCCGAGGGCCGCGCAGACCAGTGTCATCCGGGCGGTGCCATACAGCCTCGACCTGAGCATGGCGACCTCCGTTGGGCTGCGTGCAAGTGATGGCGGGACAGGGAGCTTGGACAACATGGCCCGGGGATGAGCTCGGGGCCATGACGCGGGTCACGCGCCGCACGTGGTGGCGGTCGGGGCCGTCGCTCCCAGGGGCGGCGGGACGGGGTCGCGGCTATCTTGACGGGCAGGTGCCATCAAGCGAGGAGCAGACCATGAATGAACTGCGTTGGGCGCTCGCGATCGCGGCGCTCGTCTCCACCGCCGCCTGCGGGCGCAAGCCCGACGCCGGCGCCGCGGCCGATTCCACCGCGGCCGGCCCGAAGGACTCGGCCGCGACCGCCGCCGCCGCCGGACCGACCAGCGTCGAGGGATTCCAGGCCCCCGAGTCGGCCAAGTACGACGCCGAGCTCGATGTGTGGTACGTATCGAACATCAACGGCTCTCCGGTCGACAAGGACGGCAACGGCTACATCTCGCGCCTCAAGGGTGACGGCACCGTCGACTCGATGAAGTTCATCGTGGGCGGCAAGTCGGGCGTGACCCTGAACGGGCCGAAGGGCATGGCGCTGCAGGGCGACACCCTCTGGGTGGCCGACATCGACGCCGTCCGGGGCTTCAACCGGCGCACAGGCATTCCCGTCGCCAGCATCCCCCTCAAGGGCGCCAGGTTCCTCAATGACGTCGCGGTCGGGCCCGACGGCCTCTATATCACCGACACCGGCATCAAGGCCGACGCCAAGGGCATGTCGCATCCGGGCCCCGACCGGGTCTACCGCATCGCTCCCGATCGCTCGACCAGCGTGGCGCTCGAGAACGACAGCCTGGCCGGCCCCAACGGCATCACCTGGGACGGCGCGCGCGGGCAGTTCATCATCGTGCCGTTCTTCGGCAAGGTGGTCCGCGGCTGGAAGCCAGGCGGCAAGGTGGCGGTCCCGCTGGGCACGTCCGCGGGCCAGCTCGACGGCGTGGAGATCCTCGACGGCCAGCGGATGCTGATCACCAGTTGGGCGGATTCGACCCTCGACGTGTTCGAGAACGGCACGGCCACCGTGGCCGACAAGGACCTCCCGTCCCCGGCCGACATCGGAGTGGACACCAGAAGAAGCCGGGTGGCGATCCCGCTGCTGATGCAGAACAGAGTCGAGTTCCGGCCGGTCCCGGCGAAGGCCGCGCCATGAGCGCGCGCTCCTACGCCGCCGTCGCCGGTCTGGCCGTGTGCGTCGGCGCTGGCGGCGCCTGGGTGGCTCAGGGCCACGCGCCCGCCCGGCTGGATCGCGTCACCACCCACGGCGAGTGGGTCAAGATCGCCCGCGGCACCGATTCGATCCGTGCGTACGTCGCCTATCCCGAGCGGAAAACCAAGGCACCGGCCGTCATCGTGATCCACGAGATCTTCGGCCTCACGAAGTGGGAGCCGACGGTGGTGGACCGGCTGGCGAAGGCGGGCTACGTGGCGATCGTGCCGGACCTGCTGTCGTCGAAGTACGGCGTGAGCCCAGCCGATCCCGACTCCGGCCGGAAGCTCATCGACGAGCTCGAGCCCGAGCGCATCACCGGCGATCTCGACGCAACCTACGGCTACGTGAACGGGCTGCCGGCGGTGCTCAAGGACCGGATCGGGACCATCGGCTTCTGCTGGGGCGGCGGCCAGAGCTTCCGCTACGCCACCAACAACCCGAACCTCCGCGCGGTCGTCGTGTGCTACGGCCCGCCACCAGATTCGGCCGCCTTCCGGCGGATCCAGGCGCCCGTGCTCGGGATCTACGGCGAGGAGGACGCCCGCATCACCGCCTCGCTGCCGTTCGTCGTGGCACAGATGCAATCGGCGGGCAAAACGTTCGCCCACGAGGTCTTTCCCGGCGCCGGCCACGGCTTTCTCAAGCCCGGCCGCCAGGGCTCGGACGGGCCCCAGGTCGAGCGTGCGTGGACCCGGATCCTGGAGTTCTACCGGGCCCGGCTCGGAAAATGAGGCGGGGACGAAGCGGGGCGGTCACCCTGGGCACCGTCGCAGCGCTCACGGTAAACTCCGCGAAGGATCGGCCGCGGCGTATGAACGAGCATGGGAGCGCGGGGATCGCCATGCGCATGCTCGCGGGCCTTGTTACGTCGGTCGTCCTCGTCGCTCCCACGCCTGCCGCCGCCCAGTCCGACACCCCATCGCGCCCCCACACTCCGACCACCTACAGCATCACGCTCGTCTCGAGCGACACCGGCGGCCACATTCTCGCCGAAGTCGAGACCGGCTGGCGGCTCCAGTCCGTGCAGCCGGTGGAGATGGTGCTGGACTCCGTCTTCCGGGTGATCCGCGTGCTGGTGGACGGCAAGCCCAACACCCGGCTGTCGCGGACGATGTACGCGCGGCAGGACGGCGAGGTCGTGGTGCCCCACGAGAAGGCACCGGGTGATACGCTCACGACCCGTGTGCGCTACCACGGCTTTCCGCGTGGAGGCCTCCGGGTCGGTCCGGACCGCACCGGCGCCCGCGCTCTCGCCGGCGAGACCGCGGACGGCCGCGCGTCGCTCTGGCTCCCGGTGCCCTCGGGCGACGACGGCAGCCTCCGCGCCGGGGTCACCTGGAGCGTGCAGACGTCCGAGGGCCAGCGCGCCGTGGCCAACGGCACGCTTCTGGGCGTGGATACCCTCGCGTACGGGCACTTGGCGTGGCGCTTCAGGCTCGACGCGCCGATTCCACTCGGGGCATTCGCCGTAGCGGCCGGACACTACGCCGTGACGGTGCTGCCGCATCCCGGGTGCCGCGCCGGCTGCGTTCCCGTGACGCTCTGGACTTCGCCAGAAGACTCGGCGGCGGCGGCCGCCGGCCCGTTCCGGAGGGCGGGCGAAATGGTGGACTACCTGAGCGGGCTGCTCGGTCCGTTTCCGTACCCCGGCCTCGCGCATGTCGCCTCGTCGCTGCCGCCGGCTGGCCGGCCGGGTGCGTCCGTGGTGCTGTACGACGAGGGCCGCGTGCATTCGGGCGGCGTGGACGAGCGCGAGGTGGCGGCCGCGACGGCCGCCCAGTGGCTCGGCGACGCCGTGAGCGAGGCGGGCCCCCCGAGCACGGGGCCGTCGGCCTCGGCGGCGGCCTACCTGGGCTTCCTCTGGTCGCGTCGCGGCCGGACCGGCCCGATCACCGAGATGCTGGCGCGAAACGTCGAAGCCATCCGCGGGCTCCACCACATGGTCGGCGACAGCGCGTTCTTCCGCGGCCTCCGGCGCTACGTCGAGACCAACCGCAACGCGACCGCGCCGCCGGGTGCGTTCGAGCGGGCGATGTCGGAGGCGGCCGGGCGGAAGCTCGACTGGAGCTTCGATCGGGCGGCCGGGTCGGCGCAGTGAGCTCTGCGTCGACATGGGCCGCGTTGATCGCGGCCGGGTCGGCCGCGCTCGCCGGATGCAGCGGCACGCTCCCGCCGCTCCGGGGCCGGATGGAGGTGGGTCGCGACGCCTACGCGATCTTCGTCGGCGGCACGGGGCCCGCGGGCGGCGATCTCTACGCGGTCCGCACCGACGGTGGCCCGGCGGTACAGATCACGTTCACGCCAGTCGGCGAGATGCGGCCGGCGCTCTCGCCCGACGGGGGAATGGTGGCGTTCCTGCGGGGGACGTCGCTTCGGGACTCGGCGCCCAACAGCGTCTGGGTGATGAACCTGATCAGCGGCGCCGACCGCGAGCTCGAGCTGCCGAAAGGCGCCGGGCCTCCCGCCGAGGTCGGATGGGCCGACGACGGCCGCTCACTCGTAGTGCGCGCGAAGGCCGGGCTGTACCGGATGAACGCCCCGCCCGCCTCGAGCGAGCCGCGGCCGGTCTCGCCGGCCGAACGGGCGCCGGCCGAATCGGCCCTGGCGGTGCTACTCGGGGATCCGGTGTTCGCGGAGGTCGTCCCGTGCCCCGAGCCCGGCGCGCTCTGTGTGGCGGCGGACACGGGCGCTCCGGGGCTCCTCGCCCGGGGTGCTCGCGAGCCGATTCGGTGGGGCCGGGACTCCGTGGCCTACTTCCTCGGGGACCAGGTCGAGATCCGGCCGGCCGGTCCCGGCCGTGCGCGGCTGCTCGAATGGGACAATGAGCCGCCGGGCGCGCGGGAGATGACGGTGTTCGCTGGAACAGGCGCCGGACAGCCGGACGGGCGGACAGGCGGACAGCAGTAGGGCAGGAGATCGTGCGATCAGTTCCGGGAGAGCGTGGCATTGGTGAGGCTGGAGATCGTGCCATCCGAGCGGAGAGCTGTCGTCCCGAGCGGAGAGCTGTCGTCCCGAGCGGCGGGCTGTCGTCCCGAGCAGAGGCGTGTCATCCCGAGCGCAGCGAGGGATCTTGTCCGGGAATGGCTCGAGCTCGGCCCGAGTAGATCCCTCGCTGCGCTCGGGATGACCGCGCGCTAGCCTCCCGTTCCGCCGTTCCGCCGTTCCGCCGTTCCGCCGTTCCCCTTCCGCCGTTCCGCCGTTCCGCCGGTGCGCCGATTTGCGGATCTGCCCGCCGCCCGTGCGCCCGTCCCCCTACCTTGCCGCTATCGCATCCCAGGCCGCGTCCAGGGCCAGGTCCACCGGCGGCGCGTCGGGGGTCCACTCCTGCGCTCCGACCCGCTCGGCCACGAACGCCACCAGCGCGAGCCAGACATCCGTCCAGAGATCCGCCGGCCCGGACCGGACCACGCCGTCCGACTTGCCGGCCGCCACCACCTCCTGGACCGCCCCCCGGAACTCGCGCACCGCCTCGCGGCTCCGCTCGTCGAGATGCTGGTCGTCCCGGTGCCGGAGCAGCATCCGGGTGGTGGCGGCGTCACTGGAGGCCGTTTCCAGGAACAGCCGGGCGATCTGCTGCAGCCGGCCGGGCGCGGGTCCGCCCCCTTCGCTCTCCTTCACCACGGTCGTGCCCCAGCGCTGGGCGGCGCGAAAGACCTCGTTCAGGAGATGTTCTTTGCCGCTAAAATGGCGATAGATCGTGCCTTCGGCCACACCGGCGCGGGCGGCGATGGCCGGTGTGGTGGTGGCCCGGAAGCCGACGGTCGTGTACAACTCGAGTGCTGCTCGAAGCAGCCGCTGACGGGTGGCCTCACCATCGCGGCGCATAGGCTGGGTTGAAGTCATGCCCGAAGAATACAAAGCGTCGGCGTTGAACCGCGACCCCATTCGTCACTATCTTCCGGGGCTTTTTACCCATCACAATTCTGGTCGGTCTCTCGGTCGTTCTTCGAAGGGGTATGTGATGAAGATGCTGGTCCTCGGTGCCGGTCTGCAAGGATGCGCGTGCGCGTACGATCTGCTCCAGAATCCGGCGGTCAGCCAGGTGACCCTGGCCGATCTCCGGCCCGACAACCTGCCCTCGTTTCTGGCGGGCAAGGGCGACTGGGGCGGGCGCCTCCACACCGTCAGGCTCGACGTGACCGACCCCGTGGCCGTGCAGGAGACCCTCCGCGGCCACACCTCGGTCATGAGCGCCATTCCGTACTACTACAACGGCCCGATGGCCCGGGCGGCGGTCGAGGCCGGGTGCCACTTCTCCGACCTCGGCGGCAACACCGAGATCGTGTTCGAGCAGAAGAAGCTCCAGGGCCAGGCGCTGGCCCGGGGGGTCTCGGTCATCCCCGACTGCGGTCTCGCCCCCGGGATGGTCAACATCCTGGCCGCCGAGGGCATCCGGCGCCTGGATCGGGCGGACCAGGTGAAGGTCTACGTCGGCGGGCTGCCGCAGCAGCCTGAGCCTCCGCTCAACTACCAGATCGTCTACTCGCTCGAAGGAGCGCTCGACTACTACACCACGCCCTCCTGGGTGCTCCGCGGCGGCAAGCCGATCCAGGTCGACGCCCTGAGCGAGCTCGAGGCGGTGGACTTCCCGCAGCCGGTCGGTACGCTCGAGGCGTTCCACACCGGGGGCGGGATCAGTACCCTGCCGTTCGCCTACGAGGGCAAGATCGACGTCATGGAGTACAAGACGCTGCGCTACCCCGGCCACGTCGCCATCATGCGGCCCATCCGCGAGCTCGGCCTGCTGGATCTCAAGCCGGTCGAGGTGAAGGGCAAGAGCGTGGTCCCCCGCGACGTGTTCATCGCCGCGGTGCACCCGAAGCTGCACAAGCCCGCCGGCCAGGACCTGGTCGCGCTGCAGGTCATCGTCAGCGGCAGCAGGGCGGGCAAGCCCGCGCGCGCGTCCTTCCGACTCATCGACCGCTACGATGCCGAGCACGGCATCAGTGCCATGATGCGGACGACGGGCTATTCGCTCTCGATCACCGGGCAGATGCAGGCCGACGGCCGGGTGACGCTCAAGGGCGTGCATACGCCCGACGAGGCGATCCCGTTCAAGGCCTATGTCGAGGAGCTGGGCCGGCGCGGCATCCGGATCGAGGAACTCTGAGGGCCGAGCCGGTGTTAGTAGTCCAACGATTGCGGGCGGTGAGCATGCAGGACTTCAGGACCCTGTGGGACCATGCGCTGACCTTCGACGCCTTTCTGGCGGCGAGCACCAAGCACAAGGGGCTCTGGGAAGGGCTCTACCGGATCGCCCGCCTGCCCGCGTGGGCGACCGAATCGGTGCCCCTCGACGTCCGGCGGAGGCTGCTCGTCATCGCGGAGGATTGGTGCGGTGACGCGTCGAGCACGGTCCCGGTGCTCGCGCGGCTGGCCGACGCGGCGCCGGGGCTCGAGCTCCGGATCGTCCTCCGGGATGAGCATCCCGAGCTGATGGACCGGTATCTCACCAACGGCTCGCGCTCGATTCCGATTGCGATCGCGCTCGACGAGGAGTTCAACGAGTTGGGGCACTGGGGCCCCCGTCCGCGCGAGCTGCAGGCGTGGGTCATGGAGCACCGCCTCACGGTGCCCAAGGCCGAGCTGTATCCTCAGGTGCGGCAGTGGTACGCCCGGGACCGCGGCGAGACCACGCTGCGTGAGGTGCTGGAGGCGGCGGGACTGCCGGTGGGCAAGGCGGCATAGGGCCTCGTCGAGGGGGAGCGGCACCGTCATCCCGAGCGCAGCGAGGGACCTTGCCCGGGAATGGCTCAACTCGGCCCGAGAAAGCTGCCTCGCTGTGCTCGGGATGACCGTCCGTTAGCTTCGCGCCGCCGCGCCGCCTTTCCGTCCCTCCCCCTAGAACATCCACCCGCTCCCCACCGAGAAGTTGAACCCGTCCGGCCCCCCCGCGAAGTTGAAGGTGAAGATGCTCGACCGCAGAATCCGGAGTGCCACCCCGCCCCCGCCGCCCACCTTCATGTTCTCGGTCGTGAGCTTGAACGACTCCTGCTCGAACACTCGCCCCGCGTCCAGGAATGCCAGCAGGGTGACGCCGCCGAGGTCGCCGAGCGAGAGCAGGTCGTGCCGCACCTCGAAATTGCCGAACAGGGTCCCGCGGCCGGTCAAGCGCCCGTAGTCGAGCGCACGGTTGGAGTATTCGCCGCCGAGGACCGGCACCGCCTTCTCCCAGCCGGGAAGCGCGAACCGCGAATCGAGGGTCGGGTGACCTCCCATGCCCGAGCCGGCGATCCGCGCCGCCAACACCGTGCCCTCACGCACCTGCAGGTAGCCGCGCAGAATGGCGTACTGCCGGGTGTAGCCGTCGGCTGGGCCTCCGCTGCCGACCTGGGTTCCGGCCTCGAGCAGCAGACCCTGGTGCGTGTTGTATTCGTTGTCCCGGGTGTCGTACACGACGGCCAGCCGGCCGGCGACATCGTCGTCCTCGAGCTCCCCGGACGAGACCTCGCTCGCGAACACGGAAGGTCCCGGCAGGGACGTGAACTTGGCATGCTCCACCTCGGTCAGCAGGGCGACAGAGAGCGAGCCGCGCAGGCGGCGAGTCACCTCCGCCGCTGCGCGGTACCGTGTGCGCCGCATGCGATAGAGAAACGGGGTGGCGTCCCCCACGGCGTCCCTGTTGAATTGCGTGGCGTTGCCCAGCCCGTAGTAGCCGTAGCGCGCCTGCCGCTCGGCCGCGACCAGCGCGGCGAGACGCCAGTCGGTCCAGAGCCCCGGCGCCTTGAACGACACGGCGACGAACCGGCTCCCCTTGGACGCGATCCCCGCGTCCCCGTTGAGCGCGGCGGTATAGGTGGTCCGTGCCTCGTACTCCGCGGCCTGCCAGTGCCGGACCCGGAACGACAGCACAGGGCTGTCGTTCGCACCGCCGGTGAGGTACGGGAAGTAGCTGGTGCGCCAGGGCGCGCTGGTGTCGGGCGTCCGGCTGCCGGACTCGACCGTAGTGACCGAGTCCGGCGTCTCGCGCGGCGCTGTCGTCGCCTGGGAGTCGGGAGTCTGGGCAGCGAGCGCGGGCGCGCCCGCCAGGGCGAACACCAGCAGCCCCGCGCGGCATGGGCGCATCAGCGCGGTCTCTTCTTCAGGTAGGTCGTGACACCAACGGCTCGCATGCACGGGTCGTCCGGCGCAGGCGAGGCGGCGGGGCGCTCGCCGCCCCCGGCTCGATTGAGCGAGCGGCGTGTAACGCGTTCCGTCATGGCCGAGACGCCTCCGCGAGCGATGGGTCGAAGGAGTGAAGCTGCCGGGATTTAGGGAAACGCGGGACGGATGTCAACCACTTCCTCGAGCGTGCCCGGATGCGACGCGACCTCCACGTGGCCTCCCCGCACTGGAAGCCCGTAGATTCCTATCGATACCGGTCTCGGCCCGGTGACGTGATCGGCCCCTGCTCGCGGAGCGTCGGATGACTCGACTGGTGTTCTGGGATGTGGACACGCTGTACGACTTCATGCGCGCCGACGGCAAGCTCTACGTCCCTGGGAGTGAGGAGATCATCCCCGCGCTCGAGGCGCTGACCGGCTTCGCTCACGCGCGCGGCATCCCCATCGTGGCCTCGGCGGATAATCATGAAGTCGAGGACGCCGAGATCAGCGAGGCTCCCGATTGGACCACCACCTTTCCGCCGCACTGCATGCGCGGCACGCCGGGTCAGCTCAAGATCGCGGAGACTGCGCTCCGCGATCCACTCGTGATCGAGCCCGAGCTCCAGGATCCCGGCGCGCTCGCGCACCGCATTCTCGCTCACCGCGGGGACTTTCTGCTCCACAAGCGGACCTTGGACGTGTTCAGCAATGCCAACGTCCCGACGCTGCTTCGCGCGCTCGAGCCCGAGGCGATCGTGGTCTATGGCGTCGCCACCGACTTCTGCGACAAGTACACCATCGAGGGACTGCTGCGACACTGGCAGCGTGCCGAGCTGTTCCTCGTGACCGATGCGATCCGGCCCATCTACCCCGACGAGGCCGAGCGACTGCTGGCGAGCTGGGCCGAGCGGGGAGTCCGGTTTCTGCGAACCGAGGATGCGCTGACCGGCCGGGGGCTCGAGGGCCATCTCGCCGCGCGCGTGTGATCCACCGCACAGCGGAGCCCTTTCGACACCCTATCTTGCGACGTAGTGAGAGCATGAACCGAGCGGCACTTTGCGAGACGTCCGAGACAGCCCTGGGCACCCTGCTCTGCGGCCGGGCGGGCCAATCGATCCCCTGCTCCCGCTGTTTATCCCATCACACACCCCTTCTCAAATTATCTCGCGGGAACGGGCATTCGTGCCCGTTCCACCCACCTTTTTCCGATATTTTCACGTTTCTCCTCGCCCCCGGTGACCCGGATTACCGACGGCTTCCCCGGGAGGCTCGATGTTGCCCCATCACCTATTGACCGGAGATGGATGATGCCGCGCGGTGACAAGTCGGCCTACACGTCGAAGCAGAAGCGCCAGGCCGAGCACATCGAGGAAGGCTACGAGAGCCGGGGCGTCTCGCGAGACGAGGCAGCGCGCCGCGCCTGGGCGACCGTGAACAAGGAGACGAAGGGCGGCAAGAAGAGCGGCTCGGGCCGAGGGAAGAAGACCTCCAAAACCTCCTCACGAAAGGGTGGCCGGATCGGCGGCCGCGCGTCGGCCTCGCGGCCGAAGGCCGCCCGCTCGGCCTCGGCGAAGAAGGCCGCCGCGACCCGGAAACGGCGCGCCTCCAGTTCGGCGCGGAAGCGCGCCTCTGGCCGTGCGACACCGAAGAGCGCCCGCGGGCGGAGCCGAAGCCGGTAGGAGGTGCCTCCAGGAGGGTCCTATCGGGTGGAGCGATGTTGCGGGGCAGCACCACCGTGTTCGCCCCGCTCGAGGCCGTTCCCTGGGTCGAGTGCGTTGTGGACCCGGGACTTATCCACGCGAAGTGACTTACTTCACACCGCTAACCACCCCGGCTTCACAGCGGCCACCCTCATATTTCCCGATAGTGACTCCGCCGGGTGCGCCCGGCCCGTTCGCGCGCGTTTCGCCGCGGCTGGCACCCCTCAATACAGCGGAGTGTGTATGTCGATCCTCAAGCTCGCGAAGGTTCCGGCATTCCTGGCCGTTGCCGCGCTGACGGCCATCGCGCCGGGGCGCGCCGAGGCCCAGGGCGGCGTCAATCTGGTGCCGTGGGCCGGCGTCTATATCCCGACCAGGAATTCCGTCTCCGATCTCGATAACGCGTTGAGCCGCGACGTGAGCGTCGTCGGTGGCGCCCGGCTCACGTTCTGGGGCACCGGCGTCCTGGGCCTCGAGGCCACCGGCGGATACGCCCCTGCCAAGATTTCGGGCGAGACCATCAACGAGACCCATCAGAACATGCTGCTCGCCAGCGGGCGGCTCCTGCTCGCGCTGAGCCCGGTGACCAATCGAGTGGGCTTCTACCTCGGCGCAGGGCCGGCCCTGATCACTCGCGGCAAGAACCCGTTCGACAACAACAAGAGCAGCACCGATTTCGGCGCGACCGCGGGCGCCGGTTTCCGGTTCGGCCTGGGCCAGAGCGGGAACGCGGCGCTCCGTCTCGATCTCGAGGACTATCTCTACAACGGCGACTTCGGGGGCGGAGACAAGTTCCAGAACGACCTCGTCGCTTCGCTTGGGCTTTCGATTCCGCTTGGCGGGCACGCGGGGGACAAGCAGTAGCCCTCAGCTCGTCGGTCATCGAACAGAAAGGGGCATGCCGAAAGGCATGCCCTCTTTGTATTCCGGTTCGCGTCGCTGGCGGGGGTCGTCCACTCCCGGAGGCTGTAGACGGATACTTGCACTGCCTCGCCGGCCTGTCGCTCGAGATCGGGCGGTCGGCCTTCCGGGGCCACCTCGGTGAAGGAGTTGGACGTGGCGCGCTTCGGGGGACTTGGAGAAGGCGCATACGGGGCACTCTACGCTGGACGCGTGACCGACCGCCATCGTGGTAGTGCAGACATTTCCGCGGCCGCCACGAGCGGCGGTGCCGTACCTCGACTCCGTGCATTTCCATGAACCTCGCCGCTCACCGCCGTGCCGCCGCGCGCGCTCCGGTAACGGACGGGCAGGAGCGCGGGGGACGCTCGCTCGAGTGGCAGCCTCGAAGGCCGGTTTCTCCCGTTCCTGGCGGGGAAGCTGGCCCCGCTGCCGCTGGCCGCGGCCCGGCGGTGGGTGCCACTCGGCGTGCAGTTGGCAACGCGCTGAGCCAAGGCTGGCCCGCCCAAAGCGCCGTTGCCCTCGCTTCGCAGGTCGCTCATCATCTCCACCTCGCCCGTCCCTCCAGGGCATACGGAGGGCGTGGGCCCGCGGACGGAGCGGCTGGAGAACTAGGCCTGGACGGTCGAGCTCGAGTGACTAGAGCTTGAGATTGACGTCGATGTCGACCAGGACGGCGGGCGGGGTCTCCTCGAAGTAGACCCGGTGGTCCACCGTACGGATCACCATGCGCTGGAGCGGCCCGCGGCCCTTGCCGCGGCCGCGGTTGCCGGCCCGGTAGTAGACCACCTGCGTGGCGCCCACGCGCTCGACCCGGACCACGTCGTATCCCTGCCGGACGAGGACGGTGCGGGTGACGTTCACGGCGCGGTCGGTGGAGACGGCGTAGTGCTTCTCGCGACCTTTGCCCTGCGCGTGGGCCGGGGCGGCGGCGAGAGTGAGAGCGGCGGCGACGAGCGCGAGGCCCGCCGCGAAGCGGCGCGGATGCATCGAACCTCCTGGAATCGGTGGGAAGCGATCGAGAGGAGGCGGGCAAGAAGCGTGCAGATGCTTGCCGCGCGCCGTTCTGACCGGCCTGGCTGAGGTTAGCCGGGCCGCACGCGCCGCGACTGCAAGAAGCTGCGCTCAGGACTGGTGGGGAATGCGAGGGCGGGGCTCGAATTCCCGCAGATTTTCGCGGATCTTTGAAGGGCTCAGGGTGACTCCCACCCCGCTTGTCAGACATCGCCTAGTCGCACGGACCGGGGCTCACACCTCCTTCCGCACCTCCGCCGCCGTCTTGTCCTCCCGGATGCCCAGGTATCTCGGATGTCGGAGCAATCCCGCCGGCGTCCACTCCCCGAACCCGATCTCGACCACCAGCTTCGGCGTCACCCACTGCACCTCGCCGGCGGGCGCCGGCCCCGGCGCGAACGGCGACGTGCGACGGTGAAGCGGCGCCAACTTTCGCTGCAGCAGCCCCAGCGTCGCGCGATCATACCCCGTGCCCACCTTGCCGGCATACTTGAGCGCGCCGTGCTCGTAGTAGCCCACCAGGAGCGCGCCCAGGTTCTCGCGCGAGCCCTTGGGGGCGGTGTAGCCGCCCACCACGAGCTCCTGCTGGTGGACGCACTTGATCTTGAGCCAGTCGGTGGAGCGCGCGCTCAGATAGCGGCTGTCGGCCCGCTTCGCGATGATCCCCTCGGCGCCCCTGGCGCACGCCTCGCGAAACATCGCTGCCGAGCCGGTGGCGCGGTACGGCGTGAACCGGATGGGGTCGTCGTACCACACGACGTCGCGCAGCACCGCCTTCCGGTCCACCAGCGGCAGGCTGGTGAGGTCGATCCCCTCGTAGAACATGCAGTCGAACAGGTACAGCTCGACCGGGACGCCGCTCCCGCGCGCGCGGGCCTCGTCGCGGAGCTGCATCCGGCGCTGGAGCCGGGAGAAGCTGCTCTGCCCGGTCTTCGGATCCACCGCCACGACCTCGCCGTCGAGCACGGCGTCGCCGCGCACGGCGAAGGAGAGCGAATCGACCAGCTCCGGGTAGGCGCCGTCGAGCGGCTTCCGGTTCCGGGAGTAGAGCCGGATGTCTCCGCCCGCGGCGGAGATCAGGACCCGGACACCGTCGAGCTTGGGCTCGTAGAGCCAGTGGCCGCCCCGCGGCGGCGCATCGGCCAGGGTCGCGAGCATCGGCGCGATCCATCCCGGCTGGGCCCGGTAGCGGAGCCGCGCGCCGGCCGTCCTGGCGAGTCCCTGGATCCGGCGGCTCATCCCGCGCTCGCCATGCCGACCACCTCGGCGAGATCCTGCCGCACCTCCAGCATGCCTGCCCATGCGTCGCCCTCCTCGTCAAGCCGGTCCGGCACGGTGTGCAGGGTGAAGTCGGTCGGGTACACCGTCTCGAGCTCGTCCCACGAGAGCGGCATCGACACGGTCGCGGCCGGATGGCGTCGCGGAGAATACGGCGTCGCCAGCGACTTGCCGCGGCTGTTCTGGTTGTAGTCGAAGAAGATCTTGCCGGTCCGCCGCCGGACCGCCCACTCCACGGTCACGTCCCGGGGGCGCTCCCGCGCCACGTGCCGCGCGATCGTCTCGGCCACGCCCCGAGCGGCATCGAAGGTGAGGTCGCGCCTGATCGGGAGGTACAGGTGCAGGCCGGTCCGGCCCGAGGTCTTGACGAAGGTGGCGAGGCCGAGCTCGCCCAGGATGTCGCGGATCCGGAAGGCCAGCCGGCGCGTGCGCGTGAAGGCGCGGCGGTGAAGCTCGGGTTCCTCGCCGCGGCCCTCGCGCCCCGAGTAGAGGTAGGGATCGAGGTCGAACACCACGAAGTCCGGATAGTTGAGGATCGAGCGCTCGAGCGCCGCCTCCGAGCCGGTGAAGCGACGGCTCCGGACCGCGGTGTCGGGTCCCGGCGCCACCCGCGAGAACCAGGCGTGCAGCTCGAGCCCCCCCATTTGGCCCAGCCAGAGCAGGGTCGCGAGGTTCTCGCAGATGAGATACTCGCCGTCGCGCTCGTTCTGGGCGGAGTGGATCTCTACGGTGCGCGCGAACGCCGGGGCAGGCTCCCAGTGCTTCTGGAAAAAGCTCTTGCCGGCGACGCCGTCCGGAAAGCGGGTCACGAACAGCGGCCGGTCGGCCAGATGTGGCAGGATGTGCGACCCGATCCGCGCGTAGTAGCGCAGCAGGTCGCGCTTGGTGGCGCCGGGCCGCCGGCCTGCGCCGGGCCAGAGCTGCTTCTCGAGGCTGGTGACCGGGAGCTCGTGCCCGTCCACCGTGAGCACCGCGCGGTCCCCGGCCGCGGCGAGCTGATCGAGGACCGTGCGGGCACCATTCCGCGCCCTAGGCTTCGCCACGCTTCACCACAGAGGCACAGAGGGCACGGAGAGGACGCGACACTGCGGGGTCTCTCCCGGCGTGCTCCGTAGTCTCTATGCCTCTGTAGTGAAGCCGGTGCCCGTGCACGCTCAGCTCACCTTTCGCGTCCGGCGCGCGGTCCGGGAGCGCTGGCGAACCGGCGCCTTGGCGGCGGGCTTCGCCTTGCCTCCCTTCCGCGCCTGCTCCACGCTCCGTCGGAGCGCGTCGGCGAGGTCGATCACCTTGGTGTCCTTGCCCACTGGTGCGGTCACGACCTCGCGGCCCTCGAGCTTGGCCTCGATGAGCTGCTGCAGCGCCTCGCGATAGTGGTCGTGATACTCCTCGGGCTCGAACGGCTTCCGCAGCAGGTCGATCAGAGTGAGCGCCATGTCGAGCTCGCGCTCGCTCACCTTGACGCGGTCGAGGCCGGCTTCCGGAGCCTGCCGGATCTCATCCGGGTAGAAGAGCGTCTCCAGCAGAATGACACCGTCGCGCGGCCGGATGGCGCAGAGCTGCTCCTTCTTCCGGATCGTGATGGTGGCCAGCGCCGCGAGGTTCTTCTTCTCGAGCGCCTTGAGCAGGAGCGCGTACGGCTTCTCTCCCCGCTCCTCGGGCTCGAGGTAATAGGTCCGCTCGTAGTACACCGGGTCGATCTCGGACTCGCCCACGAAGGCGCTCAGGTCGATCGTGTGCCGGCTCGGCAGCGGCAGCTTCTCGAAGTCGTCGTCGGTGAGCGTGACGTACTCGCCCTTGGCGTACTCGTACCCTCGGATCGTCTCATTCCAGGGCACCTCCACCTCGTCCGTCGGGCACCAGCGAACCTGCTTGAGACGGGTCCCGCAGGTGGCGTGCAGGAGGTTGAAGCTGATGTCCTTGCTCTCGGTCGCGCCCATCAGCTTCACCGGGATGTTGACCATTCCGAAACTGATCGCACCACTCCAGATCGCCCTCGCCATGCGCCCTCCCGGAGGCTGCGCCCCAGTTTTCCACACCGGAGCGGGATATCCACAGGGTTATCAACATAAGTTGTTGATAAACAACAACTTACGCTGCCGGATAATCTATAATGGGAGAGGCGGGTGCTGTGGGATGAGTCACATGCGACTTCAGGGGTGGATCGAGGACTCCGTGCCGCCGCCGACGGCCTTGAGGATCCGCTTCATCGCCGAATCTCCGCGCTGCCGCGAGCTGGGCAGGAGCGAGTCCGACGTGGGGAGCGCCGGGAGCGAGAGGTCGACGTCGATCGGTTCGGGTGTGATCGAGACGATGGCCGAGTCGGACGGGGTCGGCGCGCTCGCGATCGACTTGTCTGACGGGACCGGCGCCGAAACGATGGCACGCGGCTCGAGCGCGCGCGCGAACCCCGACGAGGCAGGTGCCGGCGTGGCGACGACCCGTGACCGCGCGCCCGCCGGGCTCGGGGGGCCGGCATCGGACACCGCGGGGCCTGCCACGGGCAATGCGGGCCGGTCCGCGACCATGCGCACTGGCACTTCCACGGCGACGGCACTCGCGCGCGTTGGAGAAGCCGGAGAAAAGGCCAGGCGCGCCGCGTATGCACCGACCACGAGCACGGCCACCGCGCCGGCGAGGTGTACCGAGCGGCGCCCGCGCGAGGTCGGCGACGGCTGCTCGCTGACGGGGGCTTCGGCCGGTGTGAACTCGGGATACGAGATTCTGGGGAGGTCGAGCACCGGCGATGCCGTGGCTGACGGCAGTGTGAACGGCGCCGCTGCGGGCGCAGGCGGAGCGACCTGGGGCGTCGGTTCGTAGTCTCTCGCGACCCGGACCGGTTCGATCTCGACCTGCGGTGCATAGCTCGAGTCGTGGCGGACGGGCTCGGCCGCCACGGTGGGCGCGGAGCGCTGCGCGGCCCACGGCAGCGGCCTCGCATGCGATGCGACGTGCGGTGGCGCGAACCGGGACGTCGCGGCGGGCGGCGCCACCGGCTCATCGGCGGGTGGATCATCATCCACGGCGATGAAAGGAAGATTTCCGCCTGGTGAGCTCGGCGCGCTGGACGAGCTCACGCTTGGGGTCACGATGTTGTCGAAGCGCGGCCCTTCCGCGGGCTTCTGCGTCGGCACGTCGATGGTCCGGCCTGCAAGCAGCTCCAGCGCCAGCTTGTAGTGGGGATGGAACTCGATCGGCAGCCACTTCTGGGACGCGTTGTGATAGATCCGGGCCCGGGCGGTGATCACGCCGTTGCGCACGCCGGTCGCGAGCTCCTCGATCGTGCGGAAGACGGTCACCTCGCCGGGGGCCAGCTCGATCCGGTACATGCCGCATCCTCGGGTGTGAGAGAGGGTGACGCCACACGACGCCATTTTCGTGCTCGCGAAACGTGCACCTTTCTGCATGTGCAGAGAGCTGTCGCATGCAAGGCGTAGGCTCTCTCGCGATCGGTGTCCGATCCGCCGCCTCCCTCGGAACAGCCAGCGCCGGCGGAGCTTAGCGGTGCGGCCCAGGCGGCGGGCCCCCGGCGGCAGCGCGGAAGCGGGTGGCGGGGGTCTCCTGAAGGGGCGCGCATGAGCGCCGGCGTGCGATCGAGCCCTCGTAGTTTGCGAGACCGGCGGGGCCACTGGCGGGTGGCGCGCGCGGGCTGTCTCCGCTTCCCGGCGGGCCGTATGTTGACGCGATGCACGACGGCATCGCGCTCTCGGCGCGGGAGGTCTCCAAGCGGTATGGCGCCGTGACGGCGCTCGACGGCGTCTCGCTCGAGGTGCGCCGGAGCGAGTGCGTGGCGCTCATCGGCGAGAGCGGCTCCGGCAAGACGACGCTGCTCCGCTGCTTCAACCGGCTGACCGATCCGGACCACGGTGCGGTACTGGTGGACGACCAGGACGTGGCCGGGCTGGACCCGGTGGCGCTCCGCCGCCGCGTTGGTTACGTGCCGCAGGAGGGCGGCCTGCTGCCCCACTGGCGCGTGCGCCGCAACGTGGCGCTGGTGCCGTGGCTGCGCGGACTCGACGACGTCTCCGCACTGGCCGACCGCGCGCTGGGGCTGGTGGGACTCGAGCCGGGTGCGATCGGCGACCGCTGGCCGCGCGAGCTGTCCGGCGGTCAGCGGCAGCGGGTGGCCGTGGCGCGGGCGCTCGCCGCGCGCCCCGACATCGTCCTGCTCGACGAGCCGTTCGGAGCGCTCGACGCCATCACGCGCGCCGACCTGCAAGGCAGCTTCCTCCAGCTCCGGCGCGACCTCGCGCTCACGACGCTGCTCGTCACCCACGACCTCGCCGAAGCGTTTCTGCTGGCCGACCGTGTGGCCGTGCTGCACCAGGGCCGGGTCGAGCAGATCGGGCCCCCCGACGAGCTCCGGTCGGCGCCCGCGACACCGTACGTGCGCGCCCTGTTGGCTCGAGCCCGGGTCGGCGCGTGAGATGGCGTCGCCTGGCGCTTGTGCTGGGCGCGGGCACGCGCCTGACTCTGGCGATCGGCATCCCGCCGGCCGCGGCGCAGGACCGGCCTCGGGCGGTGATCGTGGCCTCGAAGCCGTTCGGCGAGTCCTACCTCCTGGCCGAGATGTTCGCGCAGCTGCTCGAAGCCCGCGGGATTCCGGCGCAGCGCCGGCTGGGGCTCGGCGCCACCGAGATCGCGTTCGCCGCGCTCCGGAGCGGCGCGATCGACGTCTATCCCGAGTACACCGGCACCGGCCTGCTCGCGATCCTGCACGAGCGGCCGACCTCCGACGCGCGCGCGGTCTACGCCCAGGTGGCGCGCGAGTTCCGCGCGCGCTTCGGCGTCCGGTGGCTCCCTCCCCTCGGCTTCCAGAACACCTACGCCATCGCCGTCCGGCGCGAATCCGCGGCGCGATTCCACCTTCGAACCCTGAGCGATCTGGCCCGGATCGGACCTGCGATCCGGGCGGGGCTCACGCCCGACTTCATCGGGCGAGCGGACGGGCTGCCGGGACTCGAGGCTGCCTACGGGCTTCGCTTCCGCGAGGTCCGCGCGCTGCTGCCGGCGGTGAAGTACCAGGCCCTCGCCGCGGGCGAGGTGGATGTCATCGACGGCTACGCGACCGACGGGCTCATCGCCCGGTACGATCTCGTGGTGCTGGAGGACGACCGCGGGTTCTTTCCGCCCTACGAGGCGGCGGCGCTGCTGGCGCCGGGGCTGGCCGAGCGCTCGCCGGCCGCGGTGGCCGCGCTGACGGAGCTCAGCGGCCGATTGAGCGAGACGGCGATGCGCACGCTCAACCGCCGGATCGAGGTGGATGGCGAGCCGGTGGCGCGGGTCGCGGCCGACGCGCTCGAGGGCCTCGGGCTGCTCGGGCCCGCGACATCGCGTCCCGCCGGGGGCGCCCGGGAACAGCGTGCCGGCCTTCTGGCTTACCTCTGGGCCGAGCGCCGCACGCTGCTGGCGCTCACGGCGCGGCACCTCCTGCTGGTGTCCGTATCGCTCGCCGGCGCGATCGCGCTCGCGGTTCCGCTCGGACTGGGGCTCGAGCGCACCCCGCGGGGCGCCGAGACGACCATCCGGGCCGTGGGTGTCCTGCAGACGGTACCGGGAATCGCGCTGCTCGCCTTCATGATTCCGGTGCTTGGCATCGGCGTGGTGCCGGCCCTGGTGGCGTTGTTTCTGTATTCGCTGTATCCGATCCTTCGAAATACCTATACCGGGGTGCGGGACGCGGCGCCCGACGCGGTCGGCGCGGCCCGGGCCCTCGGGATGACGCCGCGGCAAGTCCTGCGTTACGTGCGGCTGCCGCTCGCGGCACCGCTCATCATGGCCGGCATCCGGACGGCCGCGGTCATCAATGTGGGTACGGCGACGCTGGCCGCCTTCATCGGCGCCGGCGGCCTTGGCGATCCGATCGCCGCCGGGCTGGCGCTCTCGGACACGCGCATGATTCTCTCGGGCGCGTTGCCCGCCGCGGCGCTGGCGCTCGGTGTCGACGCGGTCCTCGGGGCGTGCGAACGAGTGGTGCGGCCGAGGGGGTGAGGAGGGTGGAGGGGGCGGAGAAGACGGAGGGCGCGGAGAAGACCGAGGGGGCGGAGAGGACGGATGGGTAGAGAGGACGGAGAAGGCGGAGAGGACGGAGGTGGCACCACGCCCGCTGTCATCCCGAGCGGAGCGAGGGATCTTCTCTGGCCGAGTTCGAATCATGCCCCGGCAAGATCCCTCGCTGCGCTCGGGATGACAGCGGGCTACCTTCTCGCTCCGTCCGCCCGTCCGCCCGTCCGCCCGTCCGCCCGTCCGCCCGTCCGCCCGTCCGCCCGCTTGCATCCCCTCGCCATTCATCGCTAGGATGCGCTCCGGTCATCACGTGTTCCCGTTTCCGAGCCTCGTCGCATGCGCTTGCATCCCTTCCGAGCCGTTCGTCCCACGCCCGAGCTCGCCGACCGCGTCGCGGCGGTGCCGTACGACGTCGTGAACCGGGCGGAGGCGGCCGCGCTCGCCGCGGGCAACCCGTACAGCTTCCTGCACATCGGCCGATCGGATATCGATCTGCCCGAGGATGTGGACCCGTACGACGCCCGCGTCTACGCCCAGGCGCGGGAGGCGCTCGACCGATTCCAGGCGGAGGGCACGCTGCTCCGCGAGGCGAGCCCGTCGCTCTATCTCTATCGTCAGGTGATGGACGGGCGGGCGCAGACGGGCGTGGTCGGTTGCGTGCACATCGACGATTACGAGCACGACGTCATCCGAAAGCATGAGAAGACCCGGCCCGACAAGGAGGATGACCGGACCCGCCACGTCCTGACGCTCCGCGCCAACGCGGAGCCGGTTTTCCTGACCTATCGCGGCCAGCGCGAGATCGACAAGCTCGCCGAGACCGTCACCCTGGCCGCCCCGCTGTACGACTTCACCGCGGCGGACGGCGTGCGGCACACGGCGTGGCGGATCGCCGACGCGGGGCCGTTGCTCGACGCGTTCCGGACGGTCCCCCATGCCTATGTCGCCGACGGCCACCACCGTTCGGCCAGCGCCTGGCGGGCGGGCCTCGAGCTGCGCAACGCCCCGGCCCAGCGCCGCGGCGACGGGGAGTACAACTGGTTCCTCGCCGTCCTGTTCCCCGCGGCGCAATTACGCATCCTTCCCTACAACCGCCTGGTGCGCGATCTGGCGGGGCAAGGGGCCGGCACGGTGCTGGCCAGGATGGCGCACCTCGGCCACGTGACCGTCACCGACGATCCCATTCCGACGCGGTCGGGCACGTTCTGCTTTTTTCTCATGAACGCCTGGTACCGGCTGGAGTTCGACGAGCCCGGCATCGACCGGTCCGATCCCATCGCCTCGCTGGATGTTTCGCTGCTGCAGGATCGCGTGCTGGGGCCGATTCTCAAGATCGGCGATCCGCGCACCGACAAGCGGATCGACTTCGTCGGCGGCATCCGGGGGCCGGCCGAGCTCGAGCGGCGGGTGCGCTCGGGCGAGATGGCCATGGGATTCTCGCTCTTCCCCACCTCGCTGGATCAGCTGATGGCGGTCGCGGACGCGGGACAGATCATGCCGCCCAAGAGCACCTGGTTCGAGCCCAAGCTGCGCAGCGGGCTCTTCGTGCATACCTTGTAGGCTCACCAGACCGGGGTGGAGCGGCGGACATGAAGGTGTTGATCGCGGACAAGTTCGAGAAGGTCGGCGTCGACGGGCTCAAGGAGCTGGGATGTACCGTCGTGTCGTCGCCCGACGTCAAGGCCGAAGACCTGCCCGCCGCCATCCGGGCGGCCGATCCACACATCCTGATCGTGCGCGGCAAGAAGGTGAGCGCCGAGGCGTTGAAGGCCGGCACCGCACTCACGCTGGTGATTCGCGCCGGCGCCGGCATCGACACGATCGACGTCGCCACCGCCTCGAGCATCGGGGTCTTCGTCTCCAACTGCCCGGGGAAGAACTCGATCGCCGTGGCCGAGCTGGTTCTGGGGCTGCTGCTCGCCTGCGACCGGCGCATCCCCGACCAGGTCGCCGACCTTCGGCAGGGCACCTGGAACAAGGGCGAGTACTCGAAGGCGCGCGGGCTGCACGGTCGCACGCTCGGGATCGTCGGGCTGGGCCAGATCGGGCGTGAGATCGCGGCCCGGGCCCGGGCCTTCGGCATGCGGGTGGTGGCCTGGTCGCGCAGCCTCACGCACGAGGAAGCGGACCGGCTGGGCGTGATTTACGCGCAGACGCCACTGGAGGTCGCGCGGCTGTCGGACGCGGTCACGGTCAACGTCTCCGGCAACGCCGACACCAGGCACTTGGTAGGTGCCGAGTTCCTGGCGGCGATGCAGCCGGGGACGTACCTGATCAACACCTCGCGCGGCTCCGTGGTGGATGAGGCGGCGCTGGAGCACGCGGTCCGCGAGAAGCGGATTCGCGCGGGCCTCGACGTGTTCGCGAACGAGCCGGCCGGCGGGACGGGCAGCTTCGGCAACGCGATCGTCCAGGCGCCGGGCGTCTATGGCACGCACCACGTGGGCGCGTCGACCGATCAGGCCCAGGTGGCGATCGCGCACGAGGTGATCCGGATCGTCCAGACGTTTCAGACCACGGGCGAGGTGCCGAACGTGGTCAACCGCCTCGCCCGGAGCTCCGCCACGCACGTCCTGTCGATCCGCCACCGGAACCGGCCCGGCGTGCTGGCCCACGTGTTCGGCGTGCTCGCCGGTGGGGCGATCAACGTCGAAGAGGTGGAGAACATCATCTATCACGGCGCGCAGGCCACGCTGGCGCGGATCCACCTGGACGGCGTGCCCGACGACGGCGCCCTGGAACGGATCCGGTCGGGCAACGCGGATATCATCAGCGTGGAGCTCGGGGAGATCGACGGGAAGGGGATGTAGAGGACGGAGAGGACGGAGAGGACGGAGAGGACGGAGAGGACGGAGAGGACGGAACAGAGTCGCCGGCTGGGAAGGCGCTGTCATCCCGAGCACAGCGAGGGATCTGCTCCGGCCGAGTTCGAACCGCTCCCCCGCAAGATCCCTCGCTGCGCTCGGGATGACAGCGTGCTACCTTCCCGCGCGGACCGTCCGACCGTCCGACCGTCCGACCGTCCGACCGTCCGACCGTCCGACCGTCCGACCGTCCCGACCGTCCGACCGTCCGACCGTCCGACCGCCACACTCAAAGGACCGACCATGACCGACCGCATCCACAATTTCAGCGCCGGCCCCGCCGTGCTGCCCGAGCCCGTCCTCCGGAAGGCGCAGGAGGCGATCTGGAACGTGGCCGGCAGCGGCATCGGGATCATGGAGCACAGCCATCGCGGCAAGGTCTTCGACCGGCTTCTGGACGAGGCCGAGGCGGCGTGCCGGTCGCTGGCGGGCATCCCCGACGACTACGCGGTGCTGTTCCTCCAGGGCGGCGCCTCGCTCCAGTTCTCGATGGTGCCGATGAACCTGCTCCCGGCCGATCGCACGGCCGACTACCTCCTGACCGGTGTGTGGGCGCAGAAGGCGGTGAAGGAGGCGAAAATCCTCGGCGGCACGGTGCATCTGGCGGCCAGCAGCGAGGCCACCAAGTTCGACCGCATCCCCAGGGCGGCCGAGATCGCCTACTCGGCGAGTCCGGCGTACGTGCACCTCACAACCAACAACACCATCTACGGCACGCAGTGGCGCAGCGAGCCGGCGGTGCCGGCGGGCGTGCCGCTGGTGGCCGACACGTCGAGCGACATGTACAGCCGGCCGATCGACGTCCGCAAATACGGCCTCCTCTACGCGGGCGCGCAGAAGAACCTGGGTCCCTCGGGCGTGGTGCTGGTCATCATCCGGAAGGATCTCGTCGAGGTCGGGCCGAAGACGCTGCCGACGATGCTGCAGTACCGGACGTACGCCGCCGAGAAGTCGCTGTACAACACGCCGCCCACGTTCGGCATCTACATCATGGGCGAAGTGTTCAAATGGATTCAGTCGCAGGGCGGGCTCGCGGCCATGGCCGAGCACAACGCCGCGAAGGCCAAGCTGCTGTATGACTACATCGACGCCGGGGACTTCTTCCGCGGCACGGTCCAGCCCGACAGCCGCTCGCTCATGAACGTCACTTTTCGTGGGCCGAGCGAAGAGCTGGAGAGCAAGTTCGTCGCCGAGGCGACGAAGCGGGGCCTCGACGGACTCAAGGGGCACCGATCGGTGGGCGGCATGCGGGCGAGCATCTACAACGCCTGCCCGCGGGCCGCGGTGGAGGCGTTGGTCGCCTTCATGAAGGAGTTCGAGCAGGCCAATCGGGGGGCCGCGGCGGCACGGGGCTAGCCCCGGCCGCCTCAGCTCGCGGCCAGCGTCCGCACCAGCTCTTCGTTGGTCTTGTTCCGCCGCATGTCCGTCAGCAGGTCGCTCATCGCGCTGGCCGGCGGCATGCCGGCGATCCGCTGCCGGAGGAGACGGGTCACCGCCAGCGCCTCCTGCGAGAGGAGCAGCTCCTCCCGCCGGGTCGCGCTGGCCACCAGGTCGATCGCCGGATAGATGCGCCGCTCCGCCAGCTCCCGGCTCAGCACCAGCTCGCTGTTGCCCGTCCCCTTGAACTCCTCGAAGATCACCTGATCCATCCGGCTGCCGGTGTCCACCAGGGCCGTGGCGAGGATGGTGAGCGAGCCGCCGCCCTGCGCCGCATCGATCTTCCGGGCGCTGCCGAGAAACCGCTTGGGCCGCTCGAGCGACTGGGCATCGAGCCCGCCCGACAGCGTGCGCCCCGTCCCCTTTTCCACGGCGTTGTAGGCTCGCGCCAGCCGTGTGAGCGAGTCGACGATCAACACGACGTCCTCGCCCATCTCCACCCGGCGGCGCGCGCGCTCGAGGGTCAGCTCGGCCACCGTCACGTGCTGCTGCGCCGGGTTGTCGAAGCTCGACGCGATCACCTCGCCGACGTTCATCGCCTCCATCTCGAACACCTCTTCCGGCCGCTCGTCCACCAGCAGGACGAGCAGGGTGGCGTGGGGATAGTTGGCCCCGATTCCCTGGGCGATCGACTGCAGCACCATCGTCTTGCCGGCCTTCGCCGGGGCGACGATCAGCGCGCGCTGGCCCTTGCCGAACGGGCACAGGATGTCGATCACCCGGTTGGTGAAATCGGGCTGTCCCTGGCGGACGAGGTTGCTCTCGAGCCGGAGCTGCTCGTTGGGATGGATGGCGCCGAGGCGGCTGAAGTCGGGCCGGCCGCGGAGCTCGGCCGGTGGATGACCGTTGATGGAGGTGACCTGCTCCAGCGAGGCGCTCCGGCCCTTGCCGCCGGCCCGGGTCGTGCCGTCGATCTCATGGCCGACGCGGAGCTCGTGTTGCCGGATGATTCGCTCGCCGACGTGGACGTCGCCGGCGGCGGCAAGGTAGCCGTGCTCGCGGCGACGGAGGAAACCCGCGCCGCGCCCGGCGAGTTCGAGGACGCCGAGCATCAGGTGGCGGAGGCCACGGAGCGCTTGATCCGGTAGAGGATGGCGGTGAGTCCCTGGGTCCGGTTCATCCCGAGCGTCTCGCTCAGGCCGAGCTGATCGAGGAGGTCGTCCGGGATCCGAGCCACCTCGGCTGGAGCGACGCCGTCGAGGTTCTTGGCCAGCAGCGAGATGAAGCCGCGAACCGTGGGCGACTCGGGCGGCACGTCGGCGTGGATGTGAACCTTTCCGCCCTCCACTTCGACCCAGAGATAGACCGGCGTCTGACACTCGTGCACGCGGTGCTCCCCCCGGGCCTTCGCCTCCAGGTACCGCTCGGGCACCGGCGGAAGCTTGCGCGAGTAGTCCAGCAGGGTCTCGAGTCGGGTGGTGCGATCCGCGGCCTTGAACCGGGGAATCAGGGTATCGAGCGAGGGCATGGAACGATGCTCAGCCGGGGTCCTGGATATTCGACATTCGGGAATACTGCCACGGTCCGGCATCGGAGGGTACCCCTCCGCTCCCTCGCCGCCATTGCCCCGCCGGCCCGCGGCGCGCTCCGCCGCAGGATCGGCGGGTGCCGGAGACCAAGTGCGCCGTATCCCCTGCGCGATCCCGGCAGCGACCGACGGGTTCGGCGCCCCGCGCGGCGGCCACGGCACGCCCCCATGCCGCTGGCCGGAAGCTTGACGAACCGCCCGCCCGCAGTGTATAGATATTCATGCCAATGATTAGCCCCCGCGCGCTCCTCAGCATTATTCCGCTCCGACTCCCTTCGAGAGGCGGCGCGCGCGCACGCGGGTAGCAGGTTCCCGAGTCCAAGCAGCGACACGCGGCCTCTCACCTCGAGAGGCCGCCGTCGTTTTCACCCACGGAGTTCGAGCCGACGATGACGTTCCGCCTGTACGACACCACCCTGCGCGACGGCACCCAGCGCGAGGGCCTGTCCCTCTCGGTCGAGGACAAGCTCAAGATCGCCCGCGCGCTCGACCGGCTCGGGGTGAGCTACATCGAGGGCGGCTGGCCCGGCTCCAACCCCAAGGACGCCGAGTTCTTCCGCCGGATCCGGGAGGCGCCGCTGGAGCGCGCGAGCATCGCCGCCTTCGGCAGCACCCGCCGGGCCGGCACCCGGTGCGAGGACGATGGCAACCTCCGGGCGCTGGCGGAGGCCGAGACCCCCGTCGTGACCCTGGTGGGCAAGAGCTCCACGCTGCACGTGGACCGGATTCTGGAGACCACGCGCGCGGAAAACCTGCGCATGATCGGCGAGAGCGTGACGTTCTTCAAGCGCCTGGGCCGTGAGGTCGTGTACGACGCCGAGCACTTCTTCGACGGCTACCGCCGGGATGCCGGCTACGCGCTCGAGACCCTCGCCGCCGCGTCGGCGGCCGGGGCCGATTGCCTGGTGCTGTGCGACACCAACGGCGGGGAGCTGCCCGATGTCGTCGCCGAGCGGGTGCGCGAGGTGCTCGGGCGCTTCCCGACCCCCATCGGCATCCACCCCCACAACGACGCCGGACTCGCGGTCGCGAACGGCCTCGCCGCGGTGCGCGCGGGATGCGTTCAGGTGCAGGGCACGATCAACGGCTACGGCGAGCGGTGCGGCAACCTCGACCTCGTCCCGCTGGTCGCCACGCTGCAGCTCAAGCTGGGCTGCGAAGTGCTGACGGCCGAGTCGCTGCGCCGGCTCACCGAGGTCTCGCAGTTCGTGGCGGCGGTGGCCAACCAGCACCCCGACCCCCACGCGCCCTACGTGGGCAGGAGTGCGTTCGCGCACAAGGGGGGGATCCACGTCGCGGCGGTCGCCAAGGCGGCGGAGAGCTACCAGCATGTGGACCCCGCGGCGGTGGGCAACGAGATGCGCGTGGTCGTGAGCGAGGTGGCGGGCCGGCGCAACGTGCGGCTCCGGGCGGAGGCCCTCGGACTCGATGCCGGCGAGCGGGAAGGCGCGGTGCTCCGGCGCATCAAGGAGCTCGAGCACCAGGGGTTTCAGTTCGAGGGCGCCGACGGATCGTTCGAGATGCTGGTCCGGCGGACCGCGCCCGGGTATCGCGCGCCATTCGAGCTGGAGGAGTTCACGGTCATCATCGAGAAGCGGGGCGGGGGCGGGAGCCGGGCGCAGGCGACCGTTCGGGTCCGGGTCGGCGAGGAGATGATGCATACCGCCGCCGAGGGCGAGGGGCCCGTGAACGCCCTCGACCGCGCGGTCCGCAAGGCTCTCGTCCCGCACTATCCCGGCCTCGCCGAGGTCCACCTGGTGGACTACAAGGTCCGCATCGTGGACGAGCACCTCGGCACCGGCGCCCGGCCGAGGGTGGTGATCGAGTCGGCGCGCGGAACGGAGCGCTGGAGCACGGTCGGCTGCTCGGAGAACATCATCGAGGCGAGCTGGCTGGCGCTGTGCGACGGGTTGGAGCTGGCCTTGCTGCGGGAGGGCGTGCCCGAGGTCATCCCGTGCGGGCCGGCGTCCGTTCCGCCGTCAGCGTGACGCTGAACGTCGACCCCGCGCCGGGCTCCGCGCGTCAGCCCGTTGAGGCCCTGTCCGGTTGGCGCTCCCGCTCCAGCAGCTCGCGCTTCCGTTCCATCCCCCAGCGGTATCCGCCCAATCCGCCGTCCTCCCGTACGACCCGGTGACACGGGATCACCACCGCGAGCCGGTTGCTGGCACACGCCCGCGCCACCGCCCGCGCCGCGGAGGGCTGCCCCAGCTCCCGCGCGATCTCGGCGTACGAGCGGGTGGTTCCCGCCGGGATTCGTTGCAGCGCCTCCCAGACGCGCCACTGAAAGGGCGTGCCGCGCACATCGAGCGGAAGCCGCTCGGCCTCGTCACCGGCGAGCCGGGCGACGACCGCGCCGGCCCAGTCCCGGAGCTCCTCGTCCGCGGGCTCGATCCGCGCCGCGGGATATTCCCGCCGGAGCGCCGCCTCGAGCGCCGCCGGATCGTCCCCCAGGGTCACCGAACAGAGTCCGCGGTCGGTGGCGGCGACCAGCACCGCGCCCAGCGCCGTCGGCACCGTCGTGAACCGTATCCGTACGCCCCGGCCTCCCCGCTGATACGAGCCGGGGGTCATCCCGAGCCGCGACCGGCTGTGGTCGTAGGCCCGGCTCGCCGACGAGTAGCCGGCCTCGTACGTCGCCCGCGAGACGGTGTCGCCCTGCTTGAGGCGCAGCTTCATCTGGTCCATGCGGTGCGCGCCCGCATACGCCCGGGGAGTCAGCCCGGTGAGCCGTTTGAAGGTCCGCTGCAGGTGGTAGGGGCTCATCCCCACCGCCCGGCCCAGCCGCTCCAGGGTGACGGTCTCGTCGAGATGCTGCTCGAGATAGCACTGCGCCTCACGGACCCGGCGCACGGCCTCGGTCTCGAGCTCCCCCGGCCGGCACCGGCGGCAGGCCCGGTAGCCCTCCGCCTCCGCGGCGGCCGGGGTGGAGAAGAAGCTGACAAGGCGCCGATGCGGCCGCCGCGACGGGCACGACGGACGGCAATAGATCCGGGTCGAGGCCACAGCGTAAACGAAGTGACCGTCGGCGGCGGTGTCCCGGTCCAGCACTGCCGTCCAGCGTCCATCATCCGTGGGAGGGGTCGCGAGGAGCATGGAAAGGATGGTAGCACCCGTCCCGGCGTGACACCATCCGGATCTTGCGCTCGAACTGATTCAGGAAGCACGTTGGAACCGGTGGGGGGGCGGCGTCGTTACACGATGGTCCGCAGGGCCCTCCACCCAAGACCAGACGGCTGTATGAGCGCTCTCGAGCAGTACGATGCGATCGTCATTGGAGCGGGCCAGGCTGGGGGACCCCTCGCGTCGGCCCTTGCCCGGAGCGGCAAGCGCACGGCGCTGATCGAACGCGAGCACGTCGGTGGCACCTGCATCAACGAGGGGTGCACTCCGACCAAGACCATGGTGGCCAGCGCCCGGGTCGCGTACCTGGCCCGCCGGGCCGGAGACTACGGCGTCTCGAGCGGACCGGTCCAGGTGGACATGGGCCGCGTGCGCGAGCGTAAGCGGGCCATCGTCAAGAGCTTCCGGACCAGTAGCCTGCGCCGGATCGAGGCCGCAGCCGGGCTCGATCTGATCTGCGCCGAGGCGCGGTTCACGGGCCCCCGGCGGGTGGCGGTGGACGGCCGGGAGCTCTCGGCCGACCTCGTCTTCATCAACACCGGCGGGCGCCCGGCCGCACCAGACGTCGAAGGCCTCGACCGGGTCTCCTCGCTCGACTCCACCTCCATCATGGAGCTCGACCAGGTGCCCGAGCACCTGCTCGTGCTCGGCGGCGGCTATATCGGGCTCGAGTTCGGGCAGATGTTCCGCCGGTTCGGCAGCCGAGTAACGATCGTCCAGCGGGCCACCCAGCTCCTGCCCCTGGAGGACCCGGACGTGGCCGAGGCGGTCCTCGGCGTGCTGCGCGAGGACGGCATCGAGGTCCTGCTCGAGACCGAGGCGCGGCGCGCCGAAGCGGCCGGCGCGGGCGTCCGCGTGACGGTCCGGGCTCCGGGCGGTGACCGGGTGCTCGATGGCTCCCACGTGTTGCGGGCGACGGGACGGGTGCCGAACACCGACCGGCTCGACCTGGGGGCCGCCGGCATCGAGAGCGACGGCAGGGGCTTCGTCACGGTCAATTCCAGGCTCGAGACCAGCGTTCCGGGGGTCTACGCCCTGGGCGACGTCAAGGGCGGCCCGGCCTTCACCCACATCTCGTACGACGACTTCAGGGTCATTCGTACCAATCTGTTACAAGGGGGGAGTGCCTGCATCACAGACCGGCTTCTACCGTATGCGGTATTCATCGACCCGCAGCTGGGCCGGATCGGACTGAGCGAGAAGGACGCTCGCCGGCAGGGCCGGCCGTACCGCGTGGCGAAGATCCCCATGACCTACGTGGCCCGGGCGCTGGAGCTGGATGAGGCGCGCGGGTTCATGAAGGCCCTGGTGGATCCCGACTCCGGGACCATTCTCGGGGCCGCGGTCTTGGGGATCGAAGGCGGCGAGCTCATGGCGGCGCTCCAGCTCGCGATGATGGGCAAGGTGCCCTACGATCGGCTTCGGGATGCGGTGTTCGCCCACCCCACGCTCGCCGAATCATTGAACACCCTCTTTACGACGCTCGAATGAGACCTCTATGACCGTCGCGTCGGCCCCCGGCCGCATACACCCCGAGGTCGTCGCCGACCAACTGCTGGAGGCGCGCGCCCGCACGCTGCTCCTGGCGGCGCCGCTGAGCGACGAGGACCTCCGGGCCCAGCACGACCCGCTGATGAGCCCGATCCTCTGGGACCTCGGCCACATCGCGCACTTCGAGGAGCTCTGGCTCACGCGCAACCTGGACGGCCCCATCGAGTTCGTCGAGATGCCGGGGCTGTACAATCCGTTCGAGCACCCCCGCAGCACCCGGGGATCGCTTCCATTGCCGCTGCTCGGCCAGTGCCGGGAGATCATGGACGAGATCCGCGGCCGGGTGCTCGCCCGCCTGATCGCCGCCGACTTCGACACCGCCAACCCGCTGCTCCGCGACGGGTTCGTGTATCAGATGGTGCTGCAGCACGAATACCAGCACGACGAGACCATCCTCCAGACGCTGCAGCTCAAGCAGGGCGCCCCCTACACGCCGCTCGTGCGGGTCGCGCCCCCTGGCGGCGCGCCTGGGCCTGCCGGGGTCGCGGGCCGGGGCGAGATGGTCCGGTTTCCCGGCGGCCCGGTCCGGATCGGCACCGACGATCGCTCGGCGGCCTACGACAACGAGCGCCCGGCGCACGCGGTGGCGGTGGCGCCGTTCTGGATCGACGTCCACCCGGTCACCAACCAGGACTTTTTCGCCTTCATCGCGGCCGGCGGGTACGAGACGCCGGACTACTGGTCGGAGGCAGGGTGGCAGTGGTGCAATGAGGCGGCGCTTCGCGCGCCCAAGTACTGGCGCTTCGGGGACGGCATCTGGTCGACGCGGAGCATGGACCGCCAGGGGCCGGTGGATCCGAGTCACCCGGTGTGTCACGTCTGCTGGTACGAAGCGGAGGCGTTCGCGCGCTACGCGGGCAAGCGCCTTCCGAGCGAGATCGAGTGGGAGGCGGCCGCCTCGTGGGATCCGGGCACCGGAACCAGCCGACGGTATCCCTGGGGCGACGCGCCGCCCGACCCGAGCCTTGCCAACGTCGATCAGCTCGCCTTTGGCACGGCACCGGTCGGCAGCTATCCACCGAACGTGTCGCCGATCGGCTGTCAGGGCATGATCGGCGACGTCTGGGAGTGGACGGCGAGCGATTTCGGCCCGTGGCCCGGGTTCGAGAGCTTTCCCTACCGGGAGTATTCCGAGGCGTTCTTCGGCACCGAGTACAAGGTCCTGCGCGGGGGCTCGTGGGCCACGCGGCCAGGCGCCGTTCGCAATTCGTTCCGCAACTGGGATTACCCCATCCGCCGCCAGATCTTCAGCGGCTTCAGGTGCGCCCGCGATGCCTAATCTTGCCCGTACCCACACCGCCCGCCTCGGCGAGCGAATCCGGAATCCCCGCATGCTGGCGGAGGTCGCGGCCGGCCTCGCCGCGCCGCAGAAGGAGCTGTCGCCCAAGTATTTCTACGACCAGCGGGGATCGGAGCTGTTCGAGGAGATCACCCGGCTGCCGGAGTACTATCCCACCCGCACCGAGCGAGCCCTGCTGGAGGGCTGGATGCCGGAACTCATGGTCCAACTCGGCACCCGGACGCTGATCGAGCTGGGCGCGGGGAGCGCGGAGAAGAGCCGCATCATCCTCGACGCGATGCGGGCCACGGGCCTGGGCGAGCTGTACGTGCCGATCGACGTCAGCGCGACGTTCCTCAGCCAGACGGCGGCGCGGCTCCGGCGTGAATATCCCGGGCTCACGGTCGAGCCCGCGATCGCGGACATCGCGGAGGAGCTCAATCTACCGCGCCGGATGCCGCATCCTGCCCTGTTCGCGTTCCTCGGCAGCACGATCGGCAACTTCTATCCGCCGGCGGCGATCCGCCTGCTCCGGCGGGTTCGGGCGGCGATGGAGCCGAGCGATCGCTTTCTGATGGGCGTGGACCTCCGGAAGGACATCCCCCGCATCGAGGCGGCGTACAACGACAGCCGGGGCGTCACGGCGGAGTTCAACCGCAACATGCTCTTGGTCCTCAACCACGAGCTCGGGGCCGACTTCGATCCGAGCGCGTTCGAGCACCGCGCCTTCTATGACCGCGTCGCGCACCGGATCGAGATGCACCTGGTCTCCTCGCGCGACCAGCGGGTCAACATCCCCGGACTGGAGCCGGTCACGCTCGCGCGAGGCGAGTCGATCCGGACCGAGATCAGCAGCAAGTACGACCGGCGGAGCGTCGAAGAGCTCTTCGAGGCCGCGGGGCTTCGCATCGAGGCGTGGCCCACGGACCCTGCCACGCCGTTCGGGCTCGTGGTGGGAGCGCCCGCATGAGCTCGCCCACCCGCACGGCGCTCCTGGCGGATCTCGAGGCCCACGCTTTCGCCGCGCCGATCAGCGCGTCGCTCACCCCGCGGCGGGTCGGGGCGGAGACCGAGTTCATCCCGATCGAGACCGCGACCTGGCGCCGCTGTCCCATCGATAGCGAGGGCGGGGGCGTGCCCGCGACCCTGCCGTTTCTCCGGCGGTACGGCGCCCGCCAGGGGTGGGTGGAGACCTGCACCTCGAAGGGCACCCCGTGCTTCCTGCTGCCGGGCGGAGGGACCTTCACGTTCGAGCCCGGCGGCCAGCTCGAGTACAGCTCGCCGCCGTGCCACTCGCCGAGCGCGTTGCTGGGACTGCTGCGCTCCGTGGTGCTGCCGCTGCGCGCGGCCGCCGCAGGCGAGGGCGTCACGCTGCTTGCGGTCGGGATCGATCCCGCCAACTCGATCGAGGAGGCTCCGCTCCTCCTCACCACCCCACGGTACGCGCGCATGGCGGACTACCTCGCGCGCCGCGGTCCCATGGGGGCCCGCATGATGCGCCAGACGGCATCGTTCCAGATGAACCTGGATTTCGACGACGAGCCGTGGCGGCGCTGGCAGGTGTTCAACGCCGCCGCGCCATACGTCGTGGCCATGTTCGCGAATTCCTCGATCTACGCCGGGGCCGACACCGGCTGCGTGAGCGCGCGGGCGGAGGTGTGGCGCACCCTGGATCCGGACCGCACCGGCCTTCCCTGGGGCGCGGCAGCGGCGACGACCTATCTCGACTTCGCGCTCGCGGCGCCGGCCCTGCTCCTGCCGACCGTCGGCGGCGAGTATCTGCGCTTCGGCGACTGGCTGTCGCGGGCCGAGCTCATGCCGGAGGAGTGGCACGACCACCTCACGACCCTCTTTCCGGAGGTCCGTCCCCGCGGGCACCTGGAGCTTCGCTCGGCCGACGCCGTGGAGCCCCGGTGGTACGCGGCGCCGCTCGCGCTCGCGGTCGGCATCGCGTACGACCCCGGGGGTCTCCGCGCCGCCGCCGATCTGCTGGGCGCACCCGATCTCGGGCTCCTCGCGCGCGCGGGTCGCACGGGGCTGCGTGACCCCGCGATGGCCCGGACCGCCGCGGACCTGTCGCAGATCGCGCTCGATGGCTGTGCGAGTCTGGGCCCGAGCTATTTCCATCCAGCCGACCTGGAGGAGGCCCGCGCGTATTTCGAGCGCTACACCTGGCGGGCGCGCGCGCCGGCCGACGAGCTGCACGCGGCCGAGGTCGCGGCGTAAGCGTGGCCCATCCTCCGAGTCATCCTGAGCGCAGCGAAGGAGCCATGCCCCAAGGCATGTCCCCTTCGCTGCGCTCAGGGTGACTCGGGCCGAGGTACGAAGACGTGGCCGCGCCCTCCTGTTTGTTCGCGGGCTTCGTGCCTCCCCAGCCAGCGCCCTTCAGCCCGCCGGCACGAAGCTCCGCGTCGGATCCGCCCCACAGCCCGTCCACACCGTCCTGACGTAGCTCCCGTCCGACAGGATCGCATGCACCTCGCCGGCCGTGATCTTCCGGTCGGTGGTGCACGAGCTGTCCCACACGAGCGGCGTGACGGTCTCCACCGTGAAGGTCCGGCTCACGCCCCCGCGGGTCCAGGTGAAGCCGCCCGACCGCACCAAGGTTCCGTCGGGGAGCGGCTGCCCGAACGACAGGCTCTGGCCCGCCGCTGGCGTAAACGTGAGGAGCAGGTTGTGCGTCACGGTCGCGTCCAGCCGTCCCGGCGCGCTCCGGACGACGGTGATCTGGTTGCTGAGCGCCGCGCCCTGGGCGTTGCCGGTCAGCGTTCTGGTGCCGTTCCGGAGCGCGGTGTAGGTCCGCGTCTGGTCGAGATTCGTGAGCTTGAACTGGAAATCCGTCAGGGTGGCGGTGACGGCCAAGTCGGCCGCAGCGAGCGTCGGATCGGACACGGCGATCGTGCCGGTGATCTCGAGCGTCCCGCCCCGGAATCCCGTGAAGCTGCAGGCCGGAAGCGCGAAGGTGTAGACGGCGTTGTCGGGCGCGAGGTCTCCATCGGTATCGGTCAGATCGCTCACCGTGGCACACCCGGACGGGGCGGTCGGCCCGGCCGGTCCGATGTCCGCCGCAGTCGTGAGAGCGCTCACTGCCTGGTCCACCTCGTCGCCCTCCGCGGCGCCGAGGTCGCTCACCTCCGCGGCGGGGATCGACGGGGCGGTCGCGGGCGACGTCGAGTCGCTGCAGCCGCCCAGCGCGAAGGCGAGCAGCCCTCCCGCCAGCGTGCAGGCCCGTGCGGCCCAATGCGTTCGGCGCATGGCTCGAGCTCCTTCCAGTGCGGGTGGAGAGCAATCTCGATCGGTGTCTGTCGGGAACGGACGGATGGACGGCAGGGGACTGGGTTCGTTAACAGCCGGTGTGAGGAGTGTCACGAATTGCACGGGATTCAGGCGGTAAGTTCACGGTCCGCCGCGGAAACACAAACGCGCGCGCGGCCCCCGTTGTACCAACCGGCGATCGCGTGCGACGCATGCAATCTTAGGAGGATCGTCTCATGGCAACTCGTAGCACCGCATCCAGCGATACCGGCCGGGGCGCCCACGGTCCGACGATCGTGGGCATCTTCACCGACCGTACCGAGGCCGGCACGGCCATTCGGGAGCTCAAGGACGCCGGGTTCACCGACAAACAGATCGGCGTCGCCCTGCTGGACCGGGACGAGCAGCACCAATTGATCGAGGAGACCGGCGGGACCACCGCCGAGGCTGCGGCGACCGGGGCCATCAGCGGCGGGATCGTCGGCGGGCTCATCGGTCTGCTGGGCTCGCTGCTCATCCCGGGGGTGGGGCCGATCGTCGTCGGCGGAGTGCTCGCGTCGACGCTCACGGGCGCGGGGATCGGCGCGGCCGCCGGCGGAATCATCGGGGCCCTCATGGGGCTCGGCGTGCCCGAGGCCGATGCCCGTCACTTCGAGACCGGACTCCGCTCCGGCGCCGTGCTCGTGACGGTCGAGGCGGCGGAGCGGCTGCCCGAGGCGCTCGCCGTCCTGGAGCAGCACGGCGTGGATCTCGGTCCTTCACGGGGGGAACGTTTCCGGGGCGCCGGCACCACCGACCGCGACCAGGCCGATCTCGAGCTCGATGTGGAGCCCGTGATGGTCGAGGAGGAGGAGACCCTCGTGCTCGAGGAGCCCGCGATCAGCCGGGCCGCGAGATCATACAAGGGGAAGGAGCGCCGCCGCCGCCAGGAGGTGAGCTACGGCGGCCCCGAGCGGCGGGAGGTGTTGCTCTAAGAGGGGATAGGGGATTGCAACACCCGAGTCATCCTGAGCCCATTCGCTAGGCTCAGGGTGACTCGTAAGCATCTCGACGCGGCGCGGCAGACGACGGGGGAGGGTGCATGGCGCCCTCCCCCGTCGTGCCGCCAGATTACGTCGTCCCCTTGAAGGAGGGCGCCGGTGAAAGCGATTCGGGTGCACCAGACTGGCGGCACGGAGGTTCTCCTGCTGGAGGACGTCGAGGTCCCGAGCCCGGGCCCGGGACAGGCGCTGCTCCGCGTCGAGGCCATCGGCGTCAACTTCATCGAGATCTATCAGCGGACCGGGCTCTACAAGGTCTCGCCGCCATTCACGCCCGGGACCGAGGCTGCGGGCACGGTCGAGGCGGTCGGGCCCGGTGTCACGACCGTCCGAGCCGGGGACCGGGTCGGCTCGGTCGGCGTGCTCGGCGCCTACGCGGGGTATGCGCTCGCACCCGCGGACGTCCTGGTGCCGCTGCCCGATGCAGCCACCACCCGGCAGGCCGCCGCGGTGCTCCTGCAGGGAATGACGGCGCACTATCTCACCACGTCGACCTTCCCGCTCGGCCGAGGCCAGACCTGCCTCGTCCATGCGGCTGCGGGCGGGGTCGGCCTGCTGCTCTGCCAGATGGCGAAGCGGCGCGGGGCCCGGGTGATCGGCACCGTTTCCACTGAAGAAAAGGCCGCACTCGCTCGCGAGGCCGGCGCCGACGAGGTCATCCTCTACACCCAGGCGGACTTCGAGACTGAGACCAAGCGGCTCACGGCCGGCGCCGGGGTGCACGTGATCTACGACTCGGTCGGACGCACGACGTTCGCCAAGGGCCTCAACTGCATCGCGCGCCGGGGAATGATGGTCCTGTTTGGCCAGAGCAGCGGCCCGGTCGACCCGATCGAGCCCCAGGTGCTGAACCAGAAGGGCTCGCTCTTTCTCACGCGGCCCAGCCTGGGCCATTACACGGCATCGCGCGCGGAACTGCTCGAGCGGGCCGGCGACGTGCTGCATTGGCTCGCCGAGGGCTCGCTCAGGGTACGGATCGGCCATGAGTTTCCGCTGGCGGACGCGGCCCAGGCGCACCGGGAGCTCGAAGGCCGCCGCACGACGGGCAAGGTGCTCCTGATCCCGTGAGCGCGGCACTGCCGGCGCTGGTCTCGACCGAGTGGCTGGCTCAGCACCTGGGGCAGCCCGGGCTCCGAGTGGTGGACGGGTCGACGTATTTGCCTACCAGCGGCCGCAACCCGGCCGCCGAGTATGCCGCGGCGCACATTCCCGGCGCCATCTTTTTCGATCTGGACGCCAGCAGCGACGCCGCCTCCCCCCTGCCGCACATGCTGCCCTCGGCCGACGCCTTCGCGCGGCGGATGTCCGCGCTGGGCCTCGACGATGCGGACGACATCGTCGTCTACGACGGCTCGGGCGTGAACCTCAGCGCACCCAGAGTCTGGTGGACCTTCCGGGTGTTCGGCCACGATCAGGTCGCCGTGCTCGATGGCGGGTTCGGGAAGTGGCGCCGCGAGGGCCGTCCGATCGAGTCGGGCACCGCGGCTCGGGTGCCCGCCCGATTTTCCGCGCGCCCGGCGGCGGGGGCGGTGCGCGATCGCGCGGCCATGCTCGCCAACCTGGACCGCGTCGGTGGGGAGCAGGTGGTGGACATGCGCTCCGCCGGCCGGTTCGCCGGCACCGAGCCCGAGCCGCGGGCCGGATTGCGCGGCGGCCACATCCCCGGGAGCCGGAACCTGCCGTTCGATGAGCTGGTCGCCCCGGACGGGACGCTGCGCCCCGCCAACGCGCTCAGGCGCCGGCTCGCGGCGGCCGGCGTCGATCCAGCGCGGCCGATCGTCGCCACCTGCGGCTCCGGCACCAGCGCCTGCGCGCTCATTCACGCGCTCCACGTGCTCGGCCATGACACCGCGACGCTCTACGACGGGTCGTGGACCGAATGGGGCGGCCGGCCCGAGACCCCGGTGGCGACGGGACCGGCGTGACCGCACCCGGCACGCGCGCCACCACCGCCACCACCGCCACGGCTCCCGCCGGAACGGCGGTGGCGTTCGGCTGTCTGGTGCTCTTCCTGCTGCCGTTCGCCGGCTTCGGGGTGTACGCCGCGGTCATGGCCGCGCGCGCGGCTCGGCTGGGCGATTGGGCGCAGGCGGGATACGCCTCGATCTTCATGCTCGTCTTCGGCGGCGTGGGGCTCGGCGGCATCGCCGCGGTGTTCGCCGGCCGGCGGCGGGCGCTGGAAGTGCAGGCCCGCGAGGCGCGGCAGCCCGACGCGCCGTGGCTGTGGCGCGAGGACTGGGCCGCGCGCCGGATCACCGACGGGTCGCGCACTCAGGTGTGGCTCGCGTGGGGCATGGCGGCGTTCTGGAACCTGGTGAGTCTACCGGGCGCGATCGTCGCCGTGCGCGCGGCGCTGCACGGGGGGAACCGCGCCGCCTTGGTCGCGCTTCTGTTCCCCGCGATTGGTCTCGGCCTCCTCGTGTGGGCGGCCCGGGCGACGCTCCGATACCAGCGCTACGGCGTGTCGCGGTTCGAGCTGGCCACGCTGCCGGCCGCCGTGGGCCACGCGCTCGAGGGCACCGTGCGGACCCCAGCGGGGCTTCGGCCGACGGAGGGGTTCAAGGTCGCGCTCACCTGCATCCGGCGCGTGACGACCGGCACCGGGCGCAGCCGCTCCACCACGGAGTACGTGCTCTGGCAGGATGAGCGCCAGGTGCCGGGCACCGGGGTCGGCGTGCCGGTGGCGTTCGCGATCCCGCCCGACGCCGTGCCGTGCGACGCAACCCGGGCGTCCGATCGGACGCTCTGGCGCCTCGCCATCTCGGCGGACGTGCCGGGCGTGGATTACGCGGCGACGTTCGAGGTGCCGGTGTTCCGCACCGCCGCGAGCGACCAGCCGCGCACCGACGAGGAGCGGGCGGTGGCGGCGCAGTCCCTGGTGCCGGCCGATTACCACCCGCCCGCGGGCTCCAGGATCGAGGTGAGCACCACGCGCCGGGGTACCGAGATCCTCTATCCGCGGGCCCGGAATCCGGGCATGGCGGCGGGGCTCACCGCGTTCCTCGCGATCTGGTCCGGGGCCGTCTGGGCCACCATCGCGCTCCACACGCCGTTGATCTTTCCCATCGTGTTCGGGGGCTTCGAGCTGTTACTCGTATTCGTGACGCTCGACCAGTGGCTCCGGATCACGCGGGTGACGGCCGGCGACGGCGCGGTGACGGTTGCCAGTGGCTGGCTGGCGGCGGCTGGCGGCCGCACGCTCCAGGCGGCGGAGATCGCGGACGTGACGACCGGGATCGGCGCACAGGCCGGCGGGACGCCGTTCTACGATATCGTCATCGTGACCACGGCGGGGAAACGGGTGCCGGCGGGCGGAGCGATCCGCGACAAACGCGAGGCCGAGTGGCTGGCGGCGACGATCAAGCGCGCCGTGAAGCCGGAGCCCGGGGAGCTGTGAGGAGGACTGGCGGACGGGCGGACAGGGGCGCACCGTAGACTCCAGCGAAGCGCAAAAGCTGTCCTGTCATCCCGAGCGCAGCGAGGGATCTCGCTCAGGAATGGGTCGACCCGTTCCCCAGCGAGGTCCCTCGCTGCGCTCGGGATGACAGCGCACTAGCTTTCCCGCTCCATCCGCTCCATCCGCTCCATCCGCTCCATCCGCTCCGTCCGCCCGCCCTACCGCCGCACCCTCACCCCGCACGCCCGCAGCAGCTGGCGCGGGGCCGGATGGTTCGGAAACAACTTCCGCGCGGCGGTGGCCTGTGGGATCGCCCGGTCGCACCGGCCGGCGCGCGCCCAGGCCCGGCCCAGCAGCATGCGGATGCGGTAGCTCCCCGGGTCGATCGCGGCGGCGGTCTCCATCGCGCGGCGGTCGCCACCGGAGAAGACGCTGATCGCGATGGTCTGGGCCGCGCTCCGCCAGGCGAACAGCAGTCCCACGAGCGCCACGCCGATCAGCGCCGCGCGCCGGCGCGGGGGCGGGAGCGCGACCTCCCGGATCGGCCGGGCCGACGAGGCCAGCGTGCCGATCACGGTCCACGTGAACAGGGTGGGCACCGGCAGCAGCAGCACGGCGTCGAACGCCCCCACGACGGCGACGGCGATGAGGGTGGCAACGATCGCGAGGTCGGTGAGCGAGGGCGACTGTCCCGGGCGCCGGATCCGCGCCCACGCGCCGAGCGCGATGGACCCGCCGACCAGCGTCAGCAGCAGCAGCGCGACGAACCCGCGCTCCGAGGCGATCGCCATCCAGTCGCTGCTCGGCCATGGGTTCGTGGGAATGATGTCGTCCGCGTCGAACGAGGGGTCGCCGGGCGACATGTATGTCGGGTAGAACACCGGCCAGTTGCCCGGCCCCACGCCCAGGATCGGGTGGTGCGCCGCCATGTCGAGGGTGTTCCCGTACTGGATCAGCCGCCCTCGTCCGCTCCCGCCCCGGTAGTTCGCCACTCCGGTCAGCGATTCCAGATATGGCGAGTCCGAGCGCCAGTTGAGGCGGTTGGGCAGGACCAGCGCCAGTACCACGCCCGAGACGCCGACGATTGCCAGCACGAGACCGCGCCGCCGGAGCCGCTGCTCGGCCCAGAGCCGGCCCACCCACAGGCCCTCGGCCGCGAGGAATACCGCGCACACCACCGAGCCGAGCCACGCGGCGCGCGAGCGCGACAGCACCAGGGCCGTCGCGGCGATCATGAGGCCCACGGTGCCCAGGGCGAAGCGCGTGCGCGAGCGGGCCTCGATCGTGACGTACAGCAGCACCGGCAGACCGATCGTGACCAGGTGCGCCATGAAGTTGCGGTTGCCGAAGGTGCCGCCCGGCGCCCGCGTGAGGCTGGCGAGGCTGCTGTCCACCAGACCGTAGGCCTGGGCCAGCCCCGTACAGGCGCCGACCACCACCGCCGCGGCCAATGCGATCAGCACCGGCTTGCCGCGCCCGGCGCGGGCCACGGCCCGGCTGCACCAGAACAGCGCCGCGCCCGCGAGGCTCACCCCCAGAGCACGGAACGCGAGCCATCCGTTGGTCGCGAACAGCGCCGAGACCGCCGACACGGCGAGGTACCCGGCGAGCAGGGCGTCCACCACGAACACGCTGAGCCGACGCGCCGAGGCCAGGCAGAGCAGGGTCGCCGCCAGCGCGCCGGCGAGAAGCACCAACTCCTTGGGGAAGGTGTAGCGGTCCAGCTCGAACAGCGAATAGGGAAGCGCCGCCATCACCACCGCGAACGCGGCCGCCGCGATCACGAGCGCCGCCATCCGGATCGTGGTCGGCGCGACGGATGCCGGTGACGGCGTGGAACGAGGCTGAGAGATGAAGGCGCGGAGGGTGTACTCGATCACGGCCAAAGTATAACACGCCCTTGCGCACCGACGTGGCGCGGGCAGGATTGAGACATGTACGCCGAGACGGTGGGCGCGGTTCGCTACACCTTTCCCGACCTCAGAGTCCTGCTGGCCAGGGCGTCGCCGGCTCGCTCGGGTGACGCGCTCGCAGGGGTGGCGGCCGCGAGCGCCGAGGAGCGGGTCGCGGCGCAGATGGCGCTCGCCGACCTGCCGCTCGGAAGGCTGCTCGATGAGCCGGTCGTCCCCTACGAGCGCGACGAGGTGACCCGGCTCATCGTGGACACCCACGACGCGCTGGCGTTTCGGCCGGTTGCCCATCTCACCGTGGGCGGCTTCCGCGAGTGGCTGCTCTCGCACGAGGCCACGCCCGAAGTGCTCGCGGTCCTCGCCCCGGGCGTGACGCCGGAGATGGCCGCGGCGGTCTCGAAGATCATGCGGCTCCAGGACCTCGTCCTCGTGGGGCGGAAGTGCCGGGTGGTCACCCGGTTTCGGAACACCCTCGGCCTCCCCGGCCGGCTCTCGGTGCGGCTGCAGCCGAACCACCCGACCGACGACCCGCGCGGCATCGGCGCCGCGATTCTCGACGGACTGCTCTACGGCAGCGGCGACGCCGTCATCGGGATCAACCCTGCCACCGATAGCCCGCACACCGTCATCCAGCTGCTGGAGATGGTCGACGCGCTGCGCCAGCGCTACGCCATCCCGACCCAGAGCTGCGTCCTGGCTCACGTCACCACCACCATCGAGGCCATGCGCCGCGGGGCGCCGGTCGACCTCGTCTTCCAGTCGGTCGCGGGCACCGAGGCGGCCAACGCGGCGTTCGGCGTCTCGCTCGCCCTGCTGGCCGAGGCGCGCGAGGCGGCGCTGGCGTCCCATCGCGGAACCGTGGGCGACAACGTGATGTATTTCGAGACCGGCCAGGGCAGCGCGCTCTCGGCGGAGGCGCACCACGGCGTCGACCAGCAGACCTGCGAGGCGCGCGCGTATGCGGTGGCGCGCCGGTTCGACCCGCTGCTGGTGAATACGGTCGTCGGCTTCATCGGGCCGGAGTACCTCTACGACGGCAAGCAGATCACCCGCGCGGGGCTCGAGGATCACTTCTGCGGCAAGCTCATGGGCCTGCCCATGGGGTGCGACGTCTGCTACACCAACCATGCCGAGGCCGACCAGGACGACATGGACGTCCTGCTCACCGTCCTCGGCGCCGCCGGCGTGACCTACATCATGGGCGTCCCCGGCGCCGACGACGTCATGCTGGGCTACCAGAGCACCTCGTTCCACGACGCGCTCTACCTCAGGGAAGTGCTCGGCCTGCGTCCCGCGCCGGAATTCGAGAAGTGGCTGCAGGCCATGGGCGTGATGGACGAGGGCAACCGGTTGCTGCCGGCGCGGGGCCGGGTCATGCAGTTGGTCGAGGGCGCGGGGTTGGGATGACAGACGACAGATGACATCCACCGGAGCTAACACCGCCATGCGGCTGACCACGCCTCTGGCCCTGCTCGCCCTCGCCGCCTGCTCCCCCGCGCCTCGTCCGGGCGGTGCACCCGACTCGACGCCCCCAGCGCCGGCCTCCGCCGCGGCCACGCCCCTCGAAGACACTTACTGGCGCCTCGTGGCGGTCGGTGGCCGGCCCGTGCCCGCCACGGATGCCGGCCCGGGACCCGGCATGCGGCTCCTCGCCGACGGGCGCAAGGTGCAGGGCTCTGCGGGCTGCAACCGGATGATGGGCACCTACGAGCTGAGCGGCTCCGGGCTCAGGTTCGGACCGCTCGCGTCGACGAAAATGGCCTGCCCCGCCATGGAGACGGAGCAGGCCTTCCTCGCGGCGCTCGATTCGACCACCCGCTACGAGATCGCCGGCTCGAGCCTCACGCTCTTCGGCCCTGACGGAGCGCTGGCGCGGCTCGAGTCCGTCCCGGACAACGGGAACTGACGTCGCCAGGCTGCCAGCCCTGGAGTCGTCGTTCATCGTTGAACTCCGTCCGCCCCCGTACGGTTCCAGCCGCTCGCCATAACTGGTGATTTGGCGCACCGCATCGCTCCGCCCGCGAACGCATCCTGATTCCCCTTCTCACGTGCGACACCCCCCGCGGCGGCCACTGGCCGGCCGCGACAGGAGCGATACATGACGATGCCAGACGATTTCACCCCTCCTTCCCCGGCCCTGCCGGTGGGAACGGAGACTATGGAGACCCCCTCGGGGGAAACCCGCTCGGGCGCGCGCGCCCAGATCCGGGATGTGAAGGACCAGGTGGTGGGTGAGGCGAAGAACTCCTTCCGCCAGGCGCGTGACAGCGCCTCCTCCAGCCTGAGCCAGAGCCGCCAGCAGGCGGCCGAGCGCATCGGGGGGCTCGCCGGCGCGATGCGGAGCACCAGCGATCACCTGCGCTCGGAGAACCAGCCCGGCGCCGCCAACCTGACCGAATCGCTGGCCGATCAGGTGGAGCGGCTCTCGTCCTACCTGCGCGACCGCGACCTGCGCGGATTTCGGACCGACCTCGAAAATCTGGCCCGCCAGCGGCCGGCCGTGGTCATCGGTGCCGCCCTCGGGCTCGGCATCCTGGCCGCGCGATTCTTCAAGAGCTCGGCGCCGTCCGGAGGTACCCATGGCGGGGCCTAGGGGTCGGACCGCTGAAGAGCGGACGCTGGGTGAGCTGTTCGGCGAGCTGTCCCAGGACGTGGCGCTCCTGGTCCGCCAGGAGGCGCGGCTCGCCAAGACCGAAATGCAGCAGAAGCTGTCGAACGTCACGACCGACCTCGTGTCGCTCGCGACCGGCGGGGTGGTCGCGCTCGTCGGGGGACTGGCCCTGACCGCTGCCCTGATCCTGCTGTTGATCGACCCCGTGGGCCTCAAGCCCTGGCTGGCCGCGCTCGTGGTGGGAGTGATGCTGGGGGTGGCCGGGTGGGTCATGCTGCGGCGCGGGATCAAGGACCTCAAACGGACCGACCCGACACCTCGGCGGACCGTGGAGACCATCAAGGACGACATCCAATGGGCGAAGGAGCAGCGGCCATGAGTGAGTTCGAGAACCAGAACGAACGTGAAGTCTCGGGCGAGCGTTCGCCCAAAGAGATCGAGCACGATATCCAGCGCACCCGGGAGCGCATGAGCAGCAACATCGACGAGCTGGGCGACCGGCTGAGCCCCGAGAACTTGAAGCAGCAGGCCAAGGAGGCAATCGCGGAAAAGGCGCAGGACGTCGTCGCCGGCGTCGGCGACCAGGCGCGCGAGACCGGGTCGCGCATGCTCGACTTCATCACCCAGAATCCGCTTCCCGTGGCGGCCGTGAGCCTCGGCGCGATCTGGCTCTTCGGTCTCCGGAAGGGCAGCCGGAGCGAAGTGTCCGGCGATCGGATGGCCCGCTTCGCCTACACCGGTCCCGAGCGGCGCGAGCCGAACGGACGCCCCGGCTCCGGTCTCGCCCGCCGGGTTGCCGACCGGGCGGAGTCGATGCGGCACAGCGTGAGCGACGCCGTGTCCGAGGCCGGCGGCAAGGCCGGCCAGATCAAGGAGCAGGTGCAGGAGCGGGCGGGTGAGCTCGGCGACGCCGCCCGTGGTGGTTTCGACCGCACGGTTCGGGAGAACCCGCTGGCCTTGCTCGCGGGCGCCGCGGTCGTTGGCCTCGCGCTCGGCATGCTGCTGCCGGAGAGCGAGTCGGAGAACCGCGTCATGGGGTCCAAACGGGACGAGCTCGTGGGCCGCGTCCAGAACGCGGCCGACCGGGTCAAGGAGGTGGCGGTCGAGGCCGGCCGCGACCTGCAGGACACCGTGCGTGACGAGCTGTCGCAGAAAGGGCCCGAGCTCAAGAGCGCCTTCGCGGATGCATCCGAGAAGGTGAAGGACCAGCTCAAGGACTCGGCGTCGCGAGCTGCCGATGAGGCCAAGCAGGAGCTTCGAGGGTAGCACGGGAAGCGGCCGGCGGCGGCGACCGCCGGCCGTCCCCCCACTGGGGCCACCGGCCCTTCCAATCGCCGGGACCGTCCAGGGCCTGGGCCAGCGAGGAGTACCCACAATGACGATGGCGCACGAGCGACGGTCGGGGCCGGGCTCCCCGCGCGACATCGAGCGCGAAATCGAGCGGACCCGCGAGCGGATGGGCGTCAATCTGGACGCGCTGGGCGAGAAGTTGAGTCCTGACCATCTCAAGCAACAGGTAAAAACCGCGGTCGCCGAGCGGACGAGAGAGACCCCCGCCCGGCTGCTGGATCTCATCCGCCGGCGCCCCGTGCCCGCGGCGGCGGCCGGGCTGGGCGCCGCCTTGCTCGCTCTTCGGGGCAACGGCGGTCGCCCTCCCCGGCACCGGATGGGTTCTTCAACCATCGCGGGGCGCCACCCGCTGAGTTTCGCCCTCGTCGCCGGGCTGGTCGGCTTGGCCCTCGGCGTGATGGCCGGGGGGACCGAGGGGACGTGGTAGGGCCATGCGCATCAAGGAAATCGTCTCCCTGTTCACCGAAACCGGCAAGGATTTCCTCGCGGACGACTGCCCGACCCAAGCCGCGGCCCTTTCCTATTACACCATCTTTTCGCTGCCGCCCCTGCTGGCGGTGGTGCTCCTGATCCTCGGCTTGATCCTGGACCCGAGCGACATCCAGGGGCAGCTCCAGCGGCAGATCGGCGACCTCATGGGCCCGGCCGCCGCCGGGCAGATCCGCACCATCCTGCAGCAGGTGCACCAGCCTGGCGGTCACGGCCTGCTTACCGGCGTGATCAGCGTCGGAGCGCTCGTGCTCGGTGCCACCGGTGCATTCGGGCAGCTCCAGATGGCCCTCAACCGCGCCTGGGGCGTGGCACCCGACCCGGAACAGGGTGGTCTCAAGCAGTTCCTCCTCAAGCGGGTCTTCTCGTTCGGAATGGTGCTGGCGGTTGCCTTCTTCCTGCTGGTCTCTCTGGCGGTGAGCGCCGCGCTCACGGCGTTCGGCGGCGCGCTTGGCGGCTTCCTGCCCGACGGGGTCTCGGCCACATTGCTGCTGGTGGTCACGCAGGCGGTATCGCTGGCGGTCATCGTCGCGCTGTTCGCCGCCATCTTCAAAGTGCTGCCCGACGCCACCGTGGTGTGGCGGGACGTCTGGGTCGGCGCGTTCGCCACCGGACTGCTCTTCGTGGCGGGGAAGTTCCTCATCGGGTTCTATCTCGGGCGCAGCAACCCCGGGCAGGCGTTCGGCGCCGCCGCCTCGCTCGCGGTCCTGTTCGTCTGGGTTTACTACTCGTCCATGATCCTGCTGCTTGGGGCCGAGTTCACCGAGACCTGGGCCCGGACGAAGGGGCAGGGGATCGCGCCCGAACGGGGGGCCGTCCGCGTCACGGAGGAGCGCCAGGTCGTGCGCGACCGGACCGTGCCGGCGTAGGCCGCCCATGCTGTGCTCGGTCTTCATCGCCACCAGCCTGGACGGCTACATCGCGCGCCCGGACGGGGCGATCGACTGGCTGCCCGTCGGAGGCGGGGAGCCGCACGGCTACGAGGAATTCATCGCCACCGTGGACGCCATCGTCATCGGCCGGAAGACCTTCGATACGGTCCGGGCGTTCGATGCCTGGTTCTATGGAACGATGCCGGTGGTCGTGCTGAGCACGACGCTGTCCCAGGTCACCGTGCCCGAAGGCGCGGTGTGCGAGGTCATGGCCGGCGCACCCCGTGAGATCGTGGACCGCCTGGCCGGCCGGGGCCTGCAGCACCTCTACGTCGACGGCGGCGTGACCATCCAGGGCTTCCTGCGCGAGGGGCTGATCCAGCGCATGACCATCACCCGCCTCCCGATTCTCCTTGGCGCGGGAATTCCGCTGTTCGGGCCGTTGCCGCACGACGTTCGGTTCGAGCACGTGGCGACCCGCTCGTTCGCGGGCGGCATGGTTCAGAGCGAGTATATTCTGGCCGGAGCCTAGCTGCCCGGAATTCGCGCCGGCAGGATAGACGGCCCCGCGGCCCGGAGGTCTACTCGCACCACACGCCGGCGGATGCACGTTGGGTCGGTCGGTGGAGCACCTGGCTGAGAAAAAACCGGGTGCGCTCGTGCCTCGGGTCGCCGAACACCGGAGGGACCCACGGACACCGACGTGCTGGTCGTTGGCGCCGGACCGACCGGGCTGATGCTCGCCAATCAGCTCGGCCGGCAAGGCCTACGCGCGACCATCATCGACCGCCACGCCGGCCCCGCGCTCCAGACGCGGGCCCTGGGCGTCCAGGCGCGCACGCTCGAGATCTACTCCCATCTCGGCATCGCAGACCGGGCCGTCGCGCTCGGAACCCGGGCCACCGGCGCCGACATGTGGGCGGAGGGCCGGCGAATGGCCCGGGTGCCCTTGGGGGACATCGGACGCGATCTGAGTCCCTACCCCTACCTCCTGATCCTGGGGCAGGACGACAACGAACGGCTCCTTGGCGAGACCCTCGGGCGCTGGGGCATGGCCGTGCAGTGGAACACGGAGCTGGTCGGATTGACGCAGGCGCCCGATGGGGTGACCGCCCGGCTGCGGCAAGCGGACGGGACCGTTCGGGAGGTCGTCGCCGCATGGGTCGCGGGCTGCGACGGTGCCCGGAGCGCCGTCCGCGACCTCAACGGGATCGCCTTCCAGGGCGCGCCGTACGAGCATGTGTTCTTCGTCGCCGACACCCGGCTGACCGGCACGATGGTGCCGGGCGAGCTCAACGTCTACCTCTGGCGCGACGGCTTCCACCTCTTCTTCCCGATGCGCGGACCCGATCACTGGCGCCTCGTCGGCATCGTGCCGGCGGCGCTCCGTGGACGCGAGGATCTGACGCTCGACGACGTGATCCCCTCGATCCTGCGGGAGTCGCCCGGGTTGTCGGTCCAGGACTGCAGTTGGTTCTCCACCTACCGCATCCATCATCGCCGCGCCGCACGCTTTCGGGAACGGCGGTGCTTTCTGCTGGGCGACGCCGCGCACATCCACAGTCCGGTCGGGGCGCAGGGAATGAATACCGGACTCCAGGACGCCTACAATCTGGGGTGGAAGCTGGCCCTCGTCGTCCGCGGCGGCGCCGGGCCGGGCCTGCTCGACTCGTACCAGGCCGAGCGGATCCCCGTCGCCGAGCGCCTGCTCGCCACGACCGACCGGGCGTTCGCCATCGTGGTATCGGACAACAGACTGGCGGGACTGATCCGCACGCGGGTGGCGGCGAGGGCGCTGGCCCTCGCCATGCGAGTCGGACGAATTCGCGAGCTCGCCTTTCGCACGATCTCCCAGATCGGCATTGCCTACCGAGGAAGCCCGCTCTCGGAGACCCTGCCCGACCTGCCACGCTCGTCGCCACGCGCCGGCGACCGGTTCCCCTGGCTCCGGCTCAAGCTCGCCGCGGAAGGTCTCGTCGAGGATCTGTTCGCCCGGCTCGACGACACCCGCTTCACTCTGGTCGTCGTGGGACAGCCCGCGCCTCCGCCGATCCCCGGGCTCGAGGACCTGGTCCACGTTCTCGCCGTGCCGGCCGATCCCGCCAACCTGCGGGAGCTTGCGCGCGCCGGGATCCCCGCCCGCGCCTTCTTCCTGGTCCGGCCCGATGGCTACGTCGGTCTCGCCGGCGCCGGCACGGCCGGCCCCGAGCTTGCGCGCTACCTGACACGACGGGTCGGTGTCGGCAACGAGCCCGTCCGAGGAACCGGGTGAGGAAGTGACGCCGGGGCGCGCCCGCGAGCGCGGGCGTGCCCCGCGCGTTAGTTTCCCTCCCCATGCGTCCCCTCGCCATCGCAGGTCTGCTCCTGGTGGTCCTCGGAGGGTTCGTGCTCCTCCGCGGCCTCAGCTTCACATCCCAGAAGAGCGTGCTCAAGGTCGGCGACTTCCAGGCATCGGTCGAGGAGCGCCGCGACGTGCCGGCCTGGGCCGGCGCCGTGGCCGTCGCGGGCGGTATCGTGCTCCTGATCGCGGGCAGCCGCCGCCGGGGATGAGCCGGGCCGCCGGGCCGTCCGCCGCCGGCGCGTACGCTCGCATCTACGCGGTCGTCAGGCGCATTCCGCGCGGTCGGGTGGCCACGTACGGTCAGGTGGCCGAGCTCGCGGGTCTCGCGGGCCATGCCCGCCAGGTCGGCTACGCGCTGCATGCGCTCCACGCCGGCAGCGCGGTGCCGTGGCACCGGGTCATCAACGCCGCCGGAATGGTGAGCCGTCGGGCGGTGCCGGGCGCGGAGCTGACGCAGCGACAACTGCTCGAGCGCGAGGGTGTCGCCTTCGACCTTCGCGGGCGGGTGCGGCTGAGTGCGGTGCGCTGGAGTCCGCGGGGACGATGACCGCGACGGTGCTTCACCAAGGAGGTTGGCCAGCATGAACGTCGTTCTCACCGGCGCCACCGCGCTCGAGGATCTGGAGCGCGGCTCCTACGCCGGCGCGCGTGGGTGACCGACACCGGGGAGCTGCTCCCTCCGCCCATCGGTGCGCCCGATCCGTGGCACGCCCTTCGGGCGCTCACCCCCGCGCGCATCGCGCTCGGGCGCGCGGGCGTCAGCCTTCCCACCCGCGTGCACCTCGATTTCCAGCTCGCCCACGCCCGCGCGCGCGACGCGGTGCACGACGGGCTCGACGTCGGCCGGCTTCGGGCCGAGCTCTCGGCGGTTGGGTTGGAGAGCATGTCGGTCCGGAGCGCCGCGGCCGATCGCGCCACCTTTTTGCAGCGGCCCGATCTCGGCCGGCGGCTCGATTCCGGCGACCGCGCGCGGCTCGAGGCCGCCGCCTCCTCCGACGGTGTCGAGGCGGCGCTCGTCGTAGCCGACGGGCTCTCGGCCCGGGCCGCGCAGACGCATGCCGTCCCGGTGCTCGCGGCACTCGTGCCCCGCCTCCGCGACGCGGGCTGGCGGGTGGCGCCGGTGATCGTGGCCGAACAGGGCCGCGTGGCCCTGGCCGACGAGATCGGCGCGGTCCTCGGCGCCCGGCTCGTGGTCGTGCTGCTCGGGGAGCGGCCCGGTCTCAGCGCCCCGGACAGTCTCGGCGCCTACCTCACCTGGGATCCGCGCCCCGGCCGCACCGATGCCGAGCGCAACTGCGTCTCCAACATCCGACCGGAGGGACTCGTGCCCGCTCTCGCCGCCGACAAGCTCGCCTACCTGATGCAGGAGGCGGCCCGCCGCCGCCTGTCGGGCGTCGCGCTCAAGGACGACGGCCGGACACTCGACGCATGATCGTTCACGTGCTGGGCGTGCCGATGGACCTGGGGTCGGGGCGACGGGGCGTGGATATGGGACCCTCCGCTATTCGCATCGCGGGCGTCGAGGCCGGGCTGCACGAGCTGGGCCACACGGTCGTGGACGACGGCGACATCACCATCAAGAACATGGAGGCGCTCAAGGTCGGGGACGTCCGCGCGCGCTACCTCGGAGAGATCGTCCGGGCGTCGGGCGTCGCCTGCAAGAAAGTGGATCGCATCATGAGCCGCGGTCACTTCCCGCTGGTGCTCGGCGGCGACCACTCGATCGCCGCCGGAACGGTGTCGGGGATCGCCGCCTTTGCCCGCCGCCGGGGGAAAAAGGTCGGGCTCCTCTGGGTGGATGCCCACGGGGACATCAACACGCCGGAGTCGTCGCCCTCCGGCAACATCCACGGGATGCCGGTGGCCGCGCTGCTGGGGTATGGGCCGAAGGAGCTGACCGGGATCGGCGGGAAGTTCCGGAAGGTGGATCCCGCCAACGTGGCGCTGGTCGGCATCCGGAGCCTCGACGAGGGCGAGAAGCACCGGCTCAAGGAGACCGGGGTCCAGGTGCACACCATGTCGGACATCGACCGGCACGGGATCCACCGGGTGATGAAGAAGGCGCTCGCCCGCATCACGGACGGCACCGACTACGTGCACGTGAGCTTCGATCTCGACGCGGTGGATCCGACCGTGGCCCCTGGCGTCGGCACGCCAGTCAAGGGCGGGCTCGACTACCGGGAGGCGCACCTCATCATGGAGCTGCTGCACGACTCGGAGGTCATGACGTCGCTGGAAATGGTGGAGGTGAATCCGATCCTCGACCAGGGCAATGCGTCGGCGGCGTTCGCGGTGGAGCTGGTGCAGTCGGCGTTCGGCAAGAAGATCCTGTAGCGACCCCTCGACGGTGACCGGCGTCACACCCGGGTGCCGTCCTGGAGCCGCGCGCGGTCGCGTCCGGGGGCTCATCTATAATGGAGGAAGTGCCGTTCGACTCCGGACCCAGGAGGCCCCGTGTCCGCCCCGATTCGCCTTGTCCTCGCCGCGATCCTGACCTTCAGCGCAGAGCCGCTGGCCGCCCAGGCCGTAATCACGAGCCCGAGCCCGACCCTCCCGAGCGATACCCTGGAAGCCAACTACGCGCCGCCCAGCCGGCCGGGACCGATGCCCGAGCTTGCCCCGACGCTCCCCAGCGACACGCTCCGGGCTACCGAGCCGGTCGACTCGTTCCCCACCGATCTCCCGGCGGGCGCCGATTCGCTCTCCGCCGATTCGGTCTCCGCCGACTCGCTGTCCGAGGACCGCTCGCCGGGCCAGGCCTATCAGCCGCCCCCCGAGATGCGGAGCGACAGCGCCGAGGTCCGGGAGCTCAGGACATGGATCGAGCGCCACCCCGGGCTCATCGTGCCGCCGCCTTCGAGGGCCGTGCTGGCCCAGGCGTGAGCGCCGGCGCCGGCCGGCGCTAGGCTGTGTCTGACAAGGGAGTCATCCTGAGCGGAGCGAAGGAGCCATGACCTGCGGCATGCCCCCTTCGCTGCGCTCCGGGTGACTCCCATCCCCCTTGTCAGACACAGCCTAGCGCCGCTTGAGGTACCGCAGCATGTCCGAGGTCCGCTCGAACACGCGAACCTCCGGATCGGCGAGCGCCCGCGCCCTCGGCTCGAGCTTGAGATCCAGATGCGGCCAGCGACTGCTCGCGTGCAGTGCCTGCCGGGGCGCGCCGACCCGCACGCGGAAGCGATCCAGCTCGTCAAGGTCGTTGGTGGTGGACAGGACGTGCGACCACCCCCGCGCCATCGTGTTCTCCCGGTCCATCACGATCACGCTTCCGGCGTCTCCTCGAGGAACGCGACCGCCCGGCGCACCACCGCGGGGTCGCGCAGGATCGCGCGATGGCCGAGCCCGTCGGTGAGGACCAGCCGGGCGCCCGGCCAGGCGCGCGCGATCTCTTCGGCGTGGCCGAACGGCACGTCCTTGTCGTCGCGATCGTGCAGTACGAGCGCCGGCACGCGGAGCGAGCGCGCGATCGTCGGCAGGTGCAGCTCGTCCCACCGGGCCTTGAGCCGGGTCTCGAGGTTCCGCCGGAGCGCGACCCGGGTGCCGGCCGGCAGCCGAAGATGATCCGCGAACGCGGTCGAAAATCGGATCACGTCCGCCGGCGCCGCCAGCAGCACGATCCGCTCCGCGTTGAGCCCGTCCCGGAGCGCGAGCGTGGCGGCGGCGGCGCCGAGCGAGTGGCCCACGATCCCGCGCACCGGACCGACGGTGCGTCCCACCGCCGCGAGCGCGCGGGCGAACTCCGGCAGCGAGGCGAACCGCCCGGTCGAGCGGCCGTGCGCCGGGGCGTCGTAGGCCACCACCCGGAACCCGCTGCCCGCGAGCGCGCGCGCCATCCCGCTGAACCGGCCCGCCCGGCTGCCCCATCCGTGCACCAGGACCACGGTGGGACCCCGACCCCACTCCCACGCCGCCAGCTCCTGCGCCTCGCTCACGACGGTGAACCGGTGTCCGGTGGCGAGAAACTCCTCGTCGCCGGCGCGGGGCTCGTGCCGGGGTGGCGTGCAGAAGATCGATTCGGCCCAGCGTGCGGCGACCTCGGGGGCCACCGAGCCCACCGTCCGGAACACCGCACGCAGCGCCAGAACGCGGGCGGGAGCGTGACTCATCGGGGCGAAGCGGGGTCAGGGGTCAGACGCATCTCCGGATTGCGCATCCGGGCGACGATGCCCGGGACCGGAGTATGGCTGGGGTCGTGGGACCGGCGCAAACGCCGGGCGCGGCCGGCCGGCTCCGCGCTCGCTGACCTGCTGCCGGGACCGCTGAGGCCCCACGACGGGTCGCTTCCGTGCCACCTCCGGGCCCGGCTGCCGGTCAGCCGGACACGTGCTCCCGGTGTCCGGGTGACCGCAGTCACCGGGCAGCAGGGCGAGCGGCGCTAGGTTGATGGGTCCGGACCGACAACCCGACAGACCCCTGAAGGAGCACTGCATGGCCGACCACGAGCGCGAAGGAACCGAGGGCCAGGGCGAGCTGGGCACCGACTGGCAGGCCGCCTGGGAGACCGAGGACAACTACTGGGCCGAGAACTTCAGCAGCCGGCCCTACTCCCTGGGGCCGGACTACTACGACCGGTTCCGCCCCGCCTACCGCTACGGCTTCGACTCGGCGCGCCACTCGCTCGGACGCCGCTGGGACGACGCCGAGTCCGATCTCGCGACCGGCTGGGACCGCTACCGTGCGGAGATCGGCAGCGAGTCGACCTGGGAAGACATCAAGGCCGCGGTCCGGGACGCCTGGGACCGGGTGACCGGCGCCCGGACGGACGACAGCAAGGCGCAACGCCCTCGGGCGCGCGAATAGGCCCCCCGCGCCGCTCGCGCGCCCCTATCTTTCAGCATGGCCGATTCCATCCGCGACCTCTTCTTCGGCTCCCAGGGACGGGAGCTGGTCGAGGCCATCGAGCCCCGTCGCACCTTCGACGACGTCGTGCTGCCCGAGCGCACGCTCCGCGCGCTCAACCACGCCCTGGCCCTCGTCCGGAAGCACGATCTCATCTTCCGCCAGTGGGGCCTCGCCGAGCGCCACACGACCGGCCTCGGCCTGGCGTTCCACTTCGCCGGGCCGCCGGGCACCGGGAAGACGGTCTGCGCCGAGGCGCTGGCGAACACGCTCGACCGGCGACTGCTGGTGGTTCGATACTCGGAGCTCGAGTCCCGCTGGGTGGGCCAGACGGCCAAGCACGTCGCCTCGGTATTCCGGGCGGCGGAGCGGCAGGACGCGGTGCTGTTCTTCGACGAGGCGGACGCCATCGCCGGCCGGCGGTTCACAACCATGCAGGCCGCGGTCGAGCGCGAGGCCAACTCGGTGGTCAACGTACTGCTGCACGAGCTGGAGACCTTCCCGGGCGTCGTGATCTTCGCCACGAACCTCGCGGCGAACATGGATCCCGCCTTCGAGCGGCGCATCCGCACCCACATCCTGTTCGAGATGCCCGACGTGGAGGCCCGCGAGCGGATCTGGCGCGTGCAGCTCCACCCGCGGAAGACGCCGCTGGCCGACGACGTGGATTTTCGCGCGCTGGCCGAGGCCTTTCCGCGGAGCGGCGGCGACATCAAGAACGCGGTGCTGAAGGCCGCGCAGATGGCCACGACCGAGCCCGGCCCGGACGCGGCCAAGCGCATTCACCAGCGGCATTTCGTGCAGGGGATGGAGGAGGTCGTCGCGGGTACTTCGGTCATGGGCCAGTCGCTGTTCGACGACGGCACCCAGGTCCCGGCCCCCGGCTTCGCCGAGGAGATGTCCGAGGGCCAGGAGGCGCTCCGCGCCGAGCTGGCCCTCATGGCGGAGCGCCTGGACGGCATGGATCGCCGCCAGGGCAAGAGCCTGCAGAAGCTCGAGCAGAGTCAGTCCGCCGCCGCCGCGGCGGCCGAGGCTGAGCTCGTCGCTTCCCGGAAGCGCGCGAAAGTTCTCTGGATCCTTATCGCCGCTGCCCTGGCCTTGGCCGCCACCGCCCTCGCCCTCACCGTCCGCCTGACCGCCTGACCGCCTGACCGCCTGACCGCCTGGCTACCTCTTCTTCAGCACCACGTCGTCGCTCCGCACGTTCGCACCGACCATGAGCACCAGTAGCCGCGACTCGTAGCCCGGCGCCGTCACCCGCACGTACTGGGTGCGGCAGTTGTCCACCAGCGCGAGATCGAACCGGAAGTGGTACTCGCCGGCCTCGTCGGTGAACGTGACGTAGGGCGTCCCGATCATCTGCAGATGCGCCCCCGACAGCGGCCGCCCGTTGTCCTGCCGGAAGATCCTGCCCACGACCACGCCGAACTGGGGGGCGCCGGCCGAGTCGGTGGGGGGGTGGGGGATGCAGCGCTCCGGATGGTCGGGCAGGTATGCCTCCATCGGCCGGCTGGCGCGAGGCCCGACCCCAGGCCGCGTTTCCTCTCGCGGCCGTCCGAAGATCCGGCGCGCCTCCGACTCCATCGTCACCGCGCTGTTCTCGGACGGGACCGGCGTGCCGGTCTTGTCGGCGCTGGCGTCGGCGCGTTCGCCGCCCGGCGGCTCGTCCTTCGTCGGCTCCTCTCCCTTCGAGCGCTCCGCTTCGGGCGGCGCGTTGGCGTCGGGCTCGGGCGTGGGCTGCGCTTTCGCCGGGGGCGGCGCGCTCGGTTTGGGTGGCGGCGGTGGCGGCGGTGGAGTGGGGGCCGGCCTCGGCGGGGGTGGTGGGGGCGGGGGCGGAGGCGTGACCTTGGGCGTCGGCGGTGGCGGCGGCAGGTACACCATCTCTACCTGTCGCGACGGGTCGGCCGGCGCGGCCGGGGCCTTCTCCGGTGCCACGGCCGGCTCGCGCGTCAGGTGCACGGTCAGCAGCAGGATCGCCGCGTGCAGCGCGGCACTCAGGCCCAGCGGTACCCAGGGGCGCCGAGGGGACAGCGGGTCCTTCGGCTTGGGCACCCCGGCGAGTCCTCGAATAGATGAAACGGGACGACCGTGCAAGATACCCATGGCGGCGATCAGCCCGGGCGGGGTGCCTGCGTTTCAGGGGTGGCTTGGAGTGTGCTGCGAGATCCCCGCCCGAGTCACCCTGGCACGCGGTCGCCGGCGCGCCAGCTCGCGGCGCGGAGCCGCTCGAGCAACGCGAGGACCAGCGGCCGGTCCTGGTGCACCGTGAGCAGGAGCAGATCCCCGTCGCGGGCCCAGGCCAGGGCGTCCCGCACGGCCGCGAGCTCGCCGCCGGGCCGGCTCACCGCTGCCTTGGGGACGCCCTGAGCGGCCAGCTCGTCCGCCATGATCCCGGGGACCTCTCCCGGGCGGCGGCCCCGAAGGTAGCGGTCCATGTCCTTGAGCACGACGCGGTCCGGCGCGAATGCGAGCGTCGTCCGCACCAGTGCCCGGATCGCCTCGTCGGTTCGGTCGCCCGCCTGGCCCAGGACCACGAGGCGCCGCTTGGCCGGCAGCGCGGTCACCATGTGCGCCAGGGCGGCCATGCCGTGGGGATTGTGGGCGTAGTCGATCACCAGGCGGACGCCGCCGAGCTCGAGCAGGTTGGCGCGCCCCAGATTGTCGTCGGCGGCCCGGCCGAACCGGCGCAGCGCGCGGGCGACTTTGTCGGTCGGTATGTGCATGACCGCGGCGGCGGCCAGTGCGGCCAACGCGTTGGCGACGTTGTGCCGGGCCGCGCCGTTGATCGCCGCCGGCATCTCCTTCACCGGGACCACCGGCTGGCGCTTCCGCCCCTCCACGAGTACCAGGTGTCCGTCCTCGCACACGGCCGCCCGCCCGCCCGCCTCCAGGTGCCGGGTGATGAGCGGGAGGTCCGGTTCCATTGAGAACCAGACCACCGGCACCCGGACCGCCGCGCTGCGCTCGACCAGCAGCGGGTCGTCGGCGTTGAGCACCACGGCGCCCCCCGGGCGCACCGCGCGGGCGACCAGCAGCTTGACGTCGGCCAGGTCGCCGAGCGACAGGATCCCGAACTCGCCGAGGTGATCGTCCGCCACGTTCGTGACTACGGCGACCGACGCCCGGTCGACGCTCAGCCCCCGGCGGAGGAGCCCGCCGCGCGCGGTCTCCAGCACCGCGGCCTGCACCTCGGGGCGCCGAAGCAGCAGGCGCGCGCCGCTCGGGCCGGAGTAGTCGCCTTCGACCAGCGTGACGCCGTGAACGCTCACGCCGTCAGTGGAGGTGATGCCCACCGCGCGCCCGGTCTCCTCGATCATGGCCGCGAGCAGCCGGACGACGGTCGTCTTGCCGTTGGAACCGGTGACGAGCGCCACCGGCACATCGCGCACGCGCTCCCAGGGGACTTCGGCCGGCCCGGGGAGCGAGGCGACCGGCCACACCAGGCCCCCGACGCCGGTGCCGACCGAGGCCTGTTCCTCGCCGGCCAGGAAAGTGAGGTCGCGGGCGCGGGCGGCCTCCCGGAGCGCCACCAGCGCCGGGTCCCGCTCGGCCTCGATGAGGCGCCGGAGTCGCGCCGCCACCTCCGCTTCCGCTTCGGCCGGTCGGCTGTCGAGCCGGGCGGAGGCTGCGGTCCACGCGGCTTCGTTCAGGTCGGTCGCCGCGTACAGCGCATCCACCGGCGCCGTGAGCGCCAGGCTGGCCCCGCCCGCGAAGATCCGCGTGGCGAGACGCTGGTCGTTCCACCCCACCGCGTCGAGCAGCCGCCGGGCCGCGTCCCGCCACGCGGCCACGGCCGGGTCGCGCACCTCGTCATCGAGCCGGACCTCGAGGATGGCGCCCGGTCGGTCGAGCAGCAGGGAGGGCCCGGTGAGCCGGCGGGAGTCGGCGAGGATCATGTGGGGAGGAGTCCCCGAGTCACAAGGAGTCATCCTGAGCGCAGCGAAGGAGCCAGGCCCCAGGGCACGCCCCCTTCGCTGCGCTCAGGGTGACTCGTGACAGGTTCAAGTGCCGCGCTTCTCCCCTCAGTCCGCCGTCTCCTCGCGCGGAAGCCAGACGCCACGGACGTCCCGCACGAAGTCGCGGCGGCGTTCCTCCAGCATGGCCGCCGACGCGAGCGCGGGGGTGGGCTCGGGGCGGGAGGTCCGGGGACGCTCGACCAGGCGGGCGGGGGCCTCGGGGCGGAACTGGATGACCTGCTTCCAGCTTCGGGTGATGGCGTCGCCGAAGATGAGCAGCAGGTCGCCCGCCTGCGCCTCGCGGAGCGCGGTATCCGTCGCCACCTGCTCGTCGGGGATCACCAGGATCTGGTCGGCATGAACGCCGGCGGCGAGCAGCGCGTCGCGCAGAAGGTGCGGCACCTCGTCGGGGCCGCGGCCGCGGAGATGGTCGTCCCGGCGCAGGATGTAGCGTTCGAAGTGCCCCGCGGCGATCCGCCCGATGTCGGCGATGTCCTGGTCGCGCCGGTCACCGGGGGCGGCCAGCACGCAGATCCGGCGGCCCACCACCTCGAGCCGCTCGACCAGCTGGCACATCGCCTCCACCGCCGCCGGGTTGTGGCCGTAGTCGAGGATGACCTTGAACGGATGCTCGTCGAAGATGTTCATCCGGCCGGGCGCCTGGAAGAACGTGGTGTCGAACGTCCGGAGGCCATGGCGGATGTCCTCCAGCTTGAGCCCCATGCTGAAGGCCATGGCCGCCGCGAACATCGCGTTCTGGACGTTGTGCAGCGCGCGACCCTCGAGCGTGGCGGGGATGAGGTGGGTCCAGAGCAGCGGAATGTGGGCGCCGTGATCGTAGATCGTGATCATCTGCCCCTTGATGCCCGACTCGAGCACCACGCCGCGGCCGCCGGCCCGGATGTGCTCGCCCACGAGCGCGTGAGTCGGATCCATCGTCACGTAGCACAGGTGCTTGGCCGAGGTGTAGTCGGCCATCTTGAGGCAGAGCGCGTCGTCGGCGTTGAGGATGGCGGTGTCGCGCGCCACCTCGACCACGATCCGCTTGACCTTGGCCAGCTCGTCCAGCGTGCCGACGCCGCGGAGACCGAGGTGGTCGGCCTTGATGTTGAGCACCGCGCCGACGTCGCAGTGGCGCACACCCATCCCCGCGCGGAGCAGGCCGCCGCGCGCGATCTCCAGCACCGCCACGTCCACGTTGGGGTCGCTCAGCACCATGCGGGTGGCGACCGGGCCGGTCATGTCGCCGGCCACCGTGCGCTGGCCGTCGATGTAGACGCCGTCCGTGCTGGTGAGCCCGACGTGCTGCCCGGCGAGCTTCTGGATGTGCGCCAGCATCCGGGCCGTCGTGGTCTTGCCGTTCGTTCCCGTGATCGCGGCGATCGGGATCCGGCTCGGCGTGCCCGGCGGGAACAGCATGTCGAGCACCGGTCCCGCGACGTCGCGCGCGCGCCCCTCGCTCGGGGCCATGTGCATCCGGAACCCGGGCGCGGCGTTGATCTCGCAGATCGCGCCGCCGATCTCCTTGTAGGATTCGGTGATGTCGGTGCTGAGAAAGTCCACGCCGCCGACGTCGAGCCCGATCGCCTTGACCGCGCGCACCGCCATCTCAACGTTGTCCGGGTGCACCAGGTCGGTCATGTCGGTGGCGGTGCCGCCGGTCGAGAGGTTGCCGGTCGAGCGGAGGAACACCTGCTCGCCCGCCGGCGGCACGGTGTCGCGGGTGTAGCCCTTCTTGGCCAGCATCGTCTCGGCCTGGTGGTCGAACGCCAGTCGCGTGAGCACCTTCTCGTGCCCGATGCCGCGCCGCGGGTCGCGGTTGACCTCGTCCACCAGCTGCTCGATCGTGTGCGTGCCGTCGCCCACGACGTGTCCCGGCACGCGCCGGGAGACCGCCACCAGCTCGCCGTTGATCACCAGCATGCGGTGGTCCTCGCCGGTGATGAAGCTCTCGACGATGACGCTCCGGCTGTGCTCGCGCGCCACCTCGAACGCCGTCCGCACCTGCTCCTCGCTCGTCAGGCGGATCGAGATTCCGCGGCCGTGGTTGGCGTTGAACGGCTTCACGACCACCGGGTAGCCGATCCGCTCCGCCGCCTCCACCGCGTCGCTCTCCCGCTGCACCAGGCGCTGGCGAGGCACCGGCAGGCCGAGATGCGCCAGGATCCGGTTGGTCTCCTCCTTGTCGGACGCCAGCTCCACCGAGATGTGCGGCGTCCGGCTGGTGATCGTCGCCTGGACCCGCTGCTGGAACCGCCCGTGGCCGAACTGGATCAGGCTCTGCTCGTTGAGCCGGATCCAGGGGATCCGCCGCTCCTCGGCGGCCCGCACCAGCGACATCGTGCTCGGACCCAGTGCCCGGCGCTGTGCGAACCGGATATACTCGTCGCGCTCGGCCTCGAAGTCGAAGTCGTCGGGCACGGCTCCATCGGGCCGGAGGTCGCGCGGGAGCAGCGAGTGCAGCAGCGCGAGCCCGAGCCGCCCCGCCTCGAGGCCGACGTCCTCCTGCTCGTACTGGTAGACCACGTGGTAGTGGCCCGGAGTGCCGTTTCCGCGGGTCTTCCCGAACGTCACCGGCTCGCCGGCCACGTTCTGGATCTCGATGGCCACGTGCTCGAGGATGTGGCCCATCCAGGTGCCCTCGTCCTCGGTGAGGCGGCGGATGAACCCGCCCGGCTCGCCGTAGGAGCACCCGTGCTCGTGCAATCCGGGCAGCGCGGCGATGAGCCGTTCGGTGAAGCCCGGGCCGAGCTTGGCCGAGGGCCACTCCTCGAGCGGTCCGAGATCCACTTCGAGCCGGATGACGGGGAAGTGGGCGTACAGGCTCGGGCCCACGTAGATGGCGCGGTCGAGTATTCGCATTGATGCCTCGTGAGACTTCGAAGCGGCGGTCTTGCCCCGTCATCGTGAGGAGCGCCCGTCATCCTGAGCGAAGCGAAGGATCGGCCCGGGCATGGGAGTGAGGCTCGACGCTCACTCGTACCACCCACCCGATCCTTCGCTCCGCTCAGGATGACATCGGCGCCGCCCTACACCCGCTCCGCGATCACCGGCGCCGCCGCCGCCACGCGGGTGTGCAGGTTGAACGTCGAGCCGTGATCCAGGATATGCAACTTGAGTCCGATGAGGCAGACCGCATCGTTCTTCCGGACGCGCGCCATCGAGGAGAACTCCAGCTCCGACGGGTCCACGATCGTGAGCGCGCCGCCGCCGACCACCTCCAGCACCTCGTCCGGCCCGATGAACGCCGCCGTGTTCTCGTCCAGCCCGATCCCGACGGCGAACGGGTTGTAGCTCAGCGCGGTGAGCAGCCGCCCCAGCCGGTCCCGCTGGCGGAAGTGCTGGTCGATGATCACGCGGTTGGTGAGCCCGAGCCCCGGCGCCAGCGTCACGATCTTGGCCCGCGGCGAGGCGCCCTCCTTGCCGAACGCGATCATGTGCTCGCACAGGAACGCCGCGCCGGCCGACGTGCCCGCGATGTGGGCCCCTTCGGCGCTCCGCCGGCGCAGCGCCTTGGCCATCGGCGTGCCGCCGATCATCGTGCTGAGCCGGAGCTGGTTGCCGCCGGTGAGGTAGATCCCGTTCGCACCGTCGAGGATGTCGAGCAGCTCCTGCTGGCCCGCGTCGGACCGCTCGTGGATCGGAAGCGATCTCGCCTCGGCCGCGCCGAGCTCGCGGAACAGCGCCTCGTAGCGGGCGCCCGTGTCGCTCTGTTCGGAGGCTGTGGGGATGATGGCGATGCGGGATTCGGCGCCGCATAGTGCCGCGAACCGCCGGAGAATGGTGACGTCCCCGATCTTCTCTTCCGCTCCGCCCACCGGAATGATGTAGCCGCGGCCGTCCGCCACCAGCGCCCTCCCGCCAAGAGTGCGGCCGCCCCCTGGGCCGGCCCCGCAAGTCTCCTTCGGTGCCTAAGATACACCGCCGGGGGTGGAGAGACAGGGCCGGGTCCGACCCGGCGGAACCGGGGCTCGGGGCCCCCGCCGGCTGGCCGCCTCTAGCGTGAGCGGACTCACGGAGACGCTCCCCGGCTCGGCCGTATCCTCTCAGCCGGGAGGAGCGTATCGATGACCTCGACATCCACGCCCGTGCCGGACCATCCGGCGCTGCTCCGCGCCCTGATCGAGCAGGCTCGGGATCACGCGATGTTCCTGATCGGCGTGGACGGCCGCAACCTGAGCTGGAACGTCGGTGTCGAGCGCCTGCTCGGCTACGGCGAGCGTGAGTTCGTCGGGCGCCACACCCGGGAGATCTTCACCCCCGAGGACCGGGCCGCCGGCGTGCCCGAGCGCGAGCTGGCCTTCGCCGCCGCCGAGGGCGAGGCTAGCGACGAGCGCTGGCTCATCCGGAAGGACGGTAGCCGGTTCTGGGCCTCGGGCCTGACCTACCGACTGCGGGGCGAGGGCGGCCGGTTGGTCGGGTTCGGCAAGGTCTTTCGCGACCTCACCGTCGAGCGCCAGTTCGACGAGGAGCTGCGCCGGACCACCGAGCGCTACCGGATCGCGGCACGGGCCGCGCACGAAGCGCTCTGGGATCGCGACCTCAACAGCGACACCATCACGTGGGCCGAGGGTTTCGACCAGGTCTTCGGCTGGAACGCCGAGGAGATCGGCCGGGACATCGCGTGGTGGGAGAAGCGGATCCATACGGACGATCGCGCGGAGGTGGTCGAGGGCATTCACCGCGCGATCCGGGAAGGCAGCGCGGACTGGGAGGCGGAATACCGCTTCCGGCGCGCCGACGGCGACTATGCCCTGGTGCACGACCGCGCCCTGATCACGCGGAGCAGCGACGGCGTGCCGCTCCGCATGTTGGGCGCCGCCCGCGACGTCACGCTCGAGCGCCGGAGCGAGCTGCTGCGCCGCCAGGCGCAGAGCCTGGAGGGGCTGGGACGGCTGGCGGGGGGCGTGGCGCACGATCTGAACAACATGCTGATGGCGATCATCGGCTTCGGCGAGATCCTCGAGCGCGACCTGGCGGACACCGACGAGCGCCGTCGCTACACCGGGGAGATCCTGGCCTCGGCCAGCCGGTCGGCCGCCCTGACGCGGCGCCTGCTCGCGTTCGCCCGCCGCGAAGTGATCCGGCCGGCCGTGTTCGATCTGAACGCGGTCGTCGTCAAGCTCGCCCCGACGCTGCGCTCCCTGCTGGGCGATGCGGTCGCGCTGAGGCTGCGCCTGGCCTCCGACCCGATGCAGGTGCGGGCCGATCAGGGCCAGATCGAGCAGGTACTCGTCGACCTCGCCCTCAACGGCCGCGACGCCATGCCCCAGGGCGGCCGCCTCACCATCGAGACCGTGGAACGGTACTTGGATGAGCCGACCCTGCGGCAGCGCCACACCGGCGTGGACATTCCCCCGGGCGACTACATCATCCTCACTATCAACGATACCGGGAGCGGCATGAGCGCCGAGGTGCTCGAGCACGTCTTCGAGCCGTTCTACACCACGAAGGAATTGGGGAAGGGGACGGGGCTGGGCCTCGCCGCGACGTATGGCGCGCTCAAGCAAAATCGCGGCTACATCTGGGCGTCCTCGGAGGTCGGGCACGGCTCGGCGTTCGAGATCTACCTCCCGGCCGTCCGCGTGCCGGCGGGCTCCTGATGCCGGCCCCGCGCGTCCCGCGCATCCTGGTGGTCGATGACGAGCCGGCCATCCAGCGGGTTGTCGCAAGAGCACTCGAGGAGGAGGGCTACGAGGTCGCCGTCGTGAGCGATGGCCAGGAGGCGCTCGACGCGGTGACTCGAGCCGACCCCGTGTACGACCTGGTCGTCACCAACAACCGCATGCCGCATATGGACGGAGCGGAGCTGATCACGAGGCTGCGCGCCGACTTTCCCGGCCTGCCGATTGTGCATCTCGACGATCGCAGCCAGGAGTACCGGATGCAGCTTCCGGCGGACGTGCCGACTCTCTACAAGCCCTTCGATGTCGACCGGCTGCTCGACGCCGTCCGAAGGTACGTGCGCCGCTGAGCGCCACCGGTCACGCCGTCGCCTCGAACGGCCCCCGCACGACCGCCCGGCCCTCTCGCACGTGCCATCGTCCCCGGGCCATCACGTCGGCCACGGCCCCCCGCGCGTCCAGCACCACCAGATCCGCGTAGGCCCCCGGTCGGAGATGGCCCTTCCGCGGGAGCCGGAGCAGCCGGGCGGGGTTCGCCGTGAACGCCGGCAGCACCCGCTCGAGCGTCTGGCCCCGGCCGAGGAGCGAGCGGAGCGTCTCGCCGCAGGAGCCGGGGCTTCCCACGTCCATCGCCGCCACGCGGCCCTCGGCGTCGAACACGGGCAGGCAGCCCCCTCCGTCGGAGCTCACCGTCACGCGCGCGGCGTTGGCCCCGGCGTCGAGGTAGCGGACCAGCGCCTCGTCCGCGCTCCACGCGTCTTCACTCTCCCCGACCGGAAACGCGGTGATGTCCACCGTGCACCCGCGTTGGCTCAGCTCGAGCGCCTCGTCGAACAGCGCGCGCCGGCGGTTCACGTGCGTGGGGTTGAACACGCCGGGCGGCAGCTCGCTCCGCTCGAGCGCCTGGCGGACGGGCTCGAGCCCGCGCGTCCCGTCGCCCACGTGCAGGTGGACGATCCCGGCCTTCCCGCTCATGAGCCCGCCCACATGCGCGTCGCCGGCGATCCGGAGCAGCTCGTCCAGGGTGGGTTGGCTGGAGCGGTGGTCGCTGATCGCGAGCTCGCCGACGCCGAGGATGAGATCGATGAGAACGATGTCGAGCCGGACGCTGCCGGTGGCCGTGAGGGGCGGCACGTGATAGCCGCCGGTGTGGCAGTAGGCGGTGAGCCCGAGCGCCGTGAGTCCGCGGGCCACCGTCACCAGCTCGGGGGTCGTCCGCACGGTGTCGTCAGTGCCGAGCACGCCGACGGCGGTCGTGACTCCGCCGAGCGTGAGCCGGGAGAGGGCCACCGGCGGCACCCGCGTCTCGGGGCCGGCCTCGCCGCCGCCGCCGGTGAGGTGCACGTGCCCGTCGATCAGGCCGGGGATGACCCGGCGCCCGCCGAGATCCACCTCCTCGACGCCGAGCGCGCGGTCGAGCGCGGGAACCTCGACGCCGGTCCAGACCACCGTCTCGCCTGCGACCAGCAGGTGCCGGCGTCCCTGCGGCGCCGGATCGTACAGCTCGGCGTTCCGGAGCAGCGCCAGCGGGCTCATGCCATTGGCGGCCGCACTCACTCCAGCTTGAATCCGCCGACCGCGCCCGTGAGCCGCTCGGCCGCGTCGGCCAGGTGGCTCGCGGAGGTCGAGATCTCCTCGGTGGACGCATTGAGCTGCTGGGCCGCGGCGGCGATCTCCTGGGCCGCCGCCGCGTAGTCCTCGGTCCCGGCGGAGACCTCGCGCATCCGGCCGGCGATCCCCTCGATCAATCCCCGCACCTCGCCCGCCGAGCCCGAGATCCGCCGGGTCCACTCGTCGTTGGCCTCGGCGTCGGCCGCCACGTTGAGCAGGCCCGCGGCCGCCTCGTGCGCCGCGTCCTTGGCCTTGAGCCCGCCCGCGCCGAGCCGAAGCAGGCGCTCGCGCGCGGTCCGGACCCGCTCGACCACCATCTGTACCGTCTCGGTGGTCGTGCCCGCCGAGCGCGCGGCCTGGCCGGCCAGCTTCCGGACCTCTTCGGCCACGACGCTGAAGCCCTTGCCCTCCTCGCCGGCGCGGGCGGCCTCAATCGAGGCGTTGAGCGCCAGCATGTGGGTCTGCTTGGCGATCGCCTTGGTCTGGATCACGAACTTCTCGATCTCCTCCGAGGCCGCCGCCAGCGATTCGGCCTCGACCGCCGCCTGCTCCACCTCTTCGGCCAGCCGCGTCAGCTCGGCGGTGCTCGCGTCCAGCCGCTCGCGGTGCGAGCGGGCCAGCCGGGCCAGCGCCGCGTTCCGCTCCGCGGCCTGGGTGGCGCCGGCCGCCAGCTCCTGGGCGATGTCCAGGATCTTCATCGCGTCCTCGGCGGCGGCCCGCACCACCACCGCCTGCTGGTTGGCGCGCTCGGTCAGGTCGCCGGTGGTGCTCGCGACCTCCTGCGTCGAGGCCGTCATTTCCTGGGTGGACGCGGCGATCTGCTCCGACATCGCGGCCGCCTCGTGCGCGTGCTGGCGGATCGTCCCGACCAGGTCGCGCAGCTTGTCGAGCATCGCCGTGAGCGACACGCTCAGCGCGTCTCGCGCGCCGCCGGCCTCCACGCGGGGCAGGCTGAGGTCGCCCTCGGCCACCCGCCGGGCGATGTGGGCCGCGCGCCCGGTCGGCTTGAGGATGTTGTCGATCAGGAGCCGCACCATCACCACCTCGACCAGCGCCCCCGCGCCCAGGAAGACCAGCGTTCCCCAGGCCACCGGGGCCAGGTCGCCCGACTCGGCGTTGCTGCGCCACAGCAGGACAGCCACGAGCGCGCCCAGGGCGAGCACGGCGGCGAGCCCGATCAGGTGCAGCCGTATGAGGAACTTCCGGCGCGCGGAGGCCATAGACGAGATCACCCGCTGAGGTGAGGATAGGGCAAGGTAATGAGGGCTGTCACCTGACAACCTGGCGTTGACGGCCACGTGATCACTGCGGCGAAGCCGTCACAGCGCTCCGAGCAGATGCGCGGCGAGCCCCGCGGCGGCGGCCGCGAGCACCAGCACGCCGGCGCAGCCCCTCTTCGCCTGTCCGCCGCCCGCCGCCACGGCGGTGGTCAACGCCGGCTCGCGGGCCGGCGTCGCCGACGGCGGCCGGGCCGCCCGCCCCTCCAGCGCGTCGATGAACGCCCCGCCGGTGGCGAAGCGCTCGGCGGGATCCTTTGCCAGCGCCCGCACGATGGCGGCCTCCACGTGCTCGGGGATCTGGATCATCGGTCGCAGCGGCCGCGGCGGCCCCATGAACCGGCGCATGAGCGTGGCCTGCGGGTTCGGCCCCTTGAACGGCGGCTCCCCCGCCAGCATCTCGTACAGCACACAGCCGAGCGCGAAGATGTCGCTCCGGCCGTCGATGGCCTTGTCGCCGCTCGCCTGCTCGGGGCTCATGTAGGTCGGCGTGCCGACGATCATGCCGGTGGCGGTGAGTTTCTCCGCCACCTCGCTCACCGCGCGGGCGACGCCGAAGTCGGCCACCAGCACCTGGTCGCCCGCGAGCAGGATGTTGTCGGGCTTGATGTCCCGGTGCACGACGCCCTGCAGGTGCGCGTAGGCCAGCGCCCGGGCCGCCGCCGTCGCGATCCGCAGCGCCTCCGCCGGGGCGAACTGGTGCTCGCGCTGCAGCCGCTCGTACACGTTCTCGCCGTCCACGAACGGCATCGTGAACCAGAGCTGGCCGCCGGGCGTCTCGCCCGAGTCCTGGATGCTCAGGATGTTGGGGTGCTGCAGCCGCGCGGCCACCCGGATCTCGCGCTTGAACCGGTCGCCACCGACGGTGGAGGCGAGCTCGGGGTGGAGCACCTTGAGCGCGACGTCCCGGTCGTTGGCGAGGTCCCGCGCGAGCACCACCGTCGCCATCCCGCCGCGGCCGAGCTCGCGGTCGAGGGTGTAGCGGTCGGCGAGGCCGGCCTGGACCTGGGCGCGGAGCTCGGGCTTCACGGCGTGCCGCCGACGAGGCGCTGGAAGCGCGGGTTCGCGCGCAGCGGGTCGAAGGTGGGGTCGATCCGGAGCCAGGCCGGCGTGAGATAGTAGGGAATCTTGAGCAGCGGCTCGAGCTGCTCGAGCGCCTTGTCGGGCTCGCCGACCAGGATGTAGGTCCGCGCGAGCTGATGCTGCATGTAGGGGCCGTTGCTGGCATCCTTGCTGACCGGAAGCATCGCGACCGCCCGCTCGGACTCCGCGATCGCGTCGGCCTTGCGGCCGAGATAGGCCAGCGCGGTCCCCATGTACGCGTGCAGCCCGGGGTCCTGGGGCGCGGCGCGAATCTGCTCCTCGAACGTGGCCCGCGCCGAGTCGGCGAAGGCGCGGGCCCGCCCCCGGTCCCCGCGCAGCGCGTAGGTGCCGGCCAGCGCCAGCCCCCACGCGCCGCGGTCGTCATCGAACTGGTCGGGCCCCAGGCGCAGCAGCAGCTCCTGCTGCTCGGCGTCGAGCACCCAGAAGAGGTCGTAATACGTGGCGAGATAGGCCACCAGGGCGGCGGGCTCGATCGGTTTGGGGGCGTTCCGGACGAGCTGCCGAGCGGCGGGCAAGTCTCCCTCGCCCAGAAACGACATCGTCTTCCATTCGAAGGCCTGCATGCCCCCCGGGGCGATCGTCAGGGCGCGGTCCGCCACCTCTCGCGCTTCCCGAGGCCGCCGCATGAAGACGAGCGCCGTGGCCAGCACGCGGGCGGTCGTGGCCGAGCGCGGGTCGAGCGTCAGGGCCTGCTGCAGGTGGGCGAGCGACGCGTCCCATCGGCCGAGGCCCTGCTCGGCCAGGCCAGCGCCGCGGAGCAGCTCCGAGTTGGACGGCGCCAGGCGCTGGCCGCGCGCGTAGGCCTCGAGCGCGCGTGCGTTGTCTTGGTCGTTCCGGCGGTAGTAGTCGCCCAGTGCCACGTGGGCTTCCGGCCGGTCGGGCGCGAGCGCCAGCGCCCGCTCCGCCGCCTGGCGGGACCGCGCGGCGATGGCGGGTGACGGGGCGGCGGCGCCGTTCAGCAGCGAGCCGGCCTGCGACAGCCGCGCCCACGCCATCGCGAACGTGGTGTCCAGCGCCACGGCCTGCTCGAAGTACCCCAGCGCCTGGCGCAGCGTGAGCGGAGTGGCCCCCGTGTTATACGCCTCGACCCCCTTCAGGTACACATCGTAGGCCGCGAGATTTTTCGTCGGCTGCTCGGCCAGTTGCTGCTGGACCTGGGCGCCGAGCGCCACGTCCAGCGCCCGCGCCACCCGGCCCGCGATGTCGGCCTGCACCTGGAACACGTCGGTCAGCGACGCATCGAACGGCTCCTGCCACTTGGTGGTGGGCGGGGCGCCCCCCGCCACCTGCACCAGCTCGGGGCTCACCCGCACGCGGCTCTGGCCGCCGGCGCCTTTCTCCCAGCGGATCTTGCCGATCAGGAGATACTGAACGCCCAGCTCCTGCGCGATCTGCTGCGGCGTCTTGGTCGAGTGCTTGTACTGTCCGGCGCTGCTGCCCGCGATCACCTGCAATCCGGGCAGCGTGGCGAGCTTCCCGCGCACCTCGTCGGTGACGCCGTCGGCGAAGTACTCGTCGCTGGCGTCGCCCAGGTTCTCGAACGGGAGCACCGCCAGCAGCTTGGCGCTGTCCGGATCCGCGGCCTCGCCGCCGCCGCGCGAGCGGATCCAACCGAACAGCACGCCGAGGCCGAGCAGGAAGCCTAGGCCGAGCGCGAGAGCGAGGGGGCGGCGCAGGAGCGCCGGGCGGGGCGAAGCCGTGGCGACGGTGGCGGCCGCGGGCGCCGGCGGCCGGGGCGCCTCCCCCGGCGCGCGAACAGGTGCGGCCGGGGCAGTCATTGCCGGATCCAGCGCCCGCGCGAACTCCGCCGCCGTCGCGAACCGGTCGGCCGGCGCCTTGGCCAGCGCCCGCGCCACCGCCTGGGCCACCGCCTCGGGTACCGTCTCGCGGACCTGCTGCAGCGGCCGCGGCGTCTCGGTGAAGCGCCGGGCGATCATCGCCTGCGGCGTCGGCGCCGCGAACGGCGTTTCCCCCGCGAGCATCTCGTACAGCACCGTGCCGAGGCTGTAGATGTCGGTCCGGGCGTCCACGCCCTTGTCGCCCACCGCCTGCTCCGGACTCATGTACGCCGGCGTCCCGACCGACATCCCCGTCTCGGTGAGCTGCGGGCCGGTACCGCGGTCGAGCGCCCGGGCGATTCCGAAGTCGGCCACCAGCGCCTGCCCGTCCACCAGCAGGATGTTCTCCGGCTTGACGTCGCGGTGCACCACGCCCTGCCGGTGCGCGAAGTCGAGCGCCAGCGCCGCCTCGCGCGTGAGCCGGACGGCGTCGGCGATCGGGAGCTGCCCCTCGCGCGCCAGCCGGTCGCGAAGCGACTCGCCCTCGATATAGGGCATGGTGAACCAGAGGTGCCCGGCCGACTCCCCCGAGTCGAGCACGGTCATGATGTGCGGGTGCTGCAGCCGGGCGGCGAGCTTGATCTCGCGCAGGAACCGCTCGGGGCCGAGCGATGCGGCCAGCTCCGGATGAAGCACCTTGAGCGCGACGGGGCGGTCATGCTTGAGGTCCTGCGCCAGGTATACGGTCGCCATGCCGCCCCGGCCGAGCTCGCGGTCGAGGGTGTAGCGGTCGGCGAGGGCGGCCTCCAGCTGAGCGCGGATCTCGGGCTTCACGGCGTTCCCGCCACGAGTCGTTGAAAGCGGGGATTGGATCGCAGCGGATCGAACGCCGGGTCGATCTTGAGCCACGCCGGACTGAGATAGTAGGGAATCTTGAGCAGCGGCTCGAGCTGGTCCAGCGCCTTGTCCGGCTCACCCACCAGGATGTAGATCCGCGCGAGCTGGTGCTGGTTGTACGCGCCCCCGTAGGCGTCAAGCGTGATCGGGGCCTTGTTCAGCCCGATCTTCCCCTCGCGCACCGCCTCATCCTTGCGGCCGGCGTACGCGAGTGCGGTACCCAGCAGAACGTAGAGCTGCGAGTTGTCCGGCGTCGCCTTGATCTGCTCCTCGTACACGGCCGCCGCGGAATCGGCATAGGCGCGTGCGCGGGTCCGGTCGCCTCGAAGGGCGTACGTCTCCGCCAAGGCGATGCCCCACGCGGCGCGATCGTCGTCGAACGCCGAGGGCGGGAGCCGGAGCAGCAGCCGCTGCTGGTCGTCGTCGAGAAGCCAGAACAGATCCCAGTACGTCGCCAGGTTCGAGACGACGGCGGTGGGCTCGACCTCCGCGGGGACCTTTCGGATCACGTCACGAGCGCCCGGCAAGTCTCCCTGCGCGAGCCGCACCATCGCTCGGCCGGAGTGGAGCAGCATGATACCAGGTGAATACGCAATGCCGCGAGCGAAGGCCGCGTCCGCCTCGGGGTAGCGCCGGAGCCAGAGCAGGGCGACGCCCTGGCGCCGGGCGTTGAGCGCCGAGCGGGGATCGACGGCGTTCGCCCGGGTGAAGAGGTCGGCGGACGCCTCCCATCGTCCCAGACTCTGGTCCACGCGGCCCGCGCCGCTCAGAAGGTCCACATTGGCCGGCGCCTTCTTGAGCCCGGCCTCGTACGCCGCGATCGCCGCGGTCGCGTCGGTGCGGACGAACTGCTGATAATCGCCCACCGCGAGCTGGATCTCCGGCCGCTCCGGCGCCAGTCGTCGCGCATGCTCCATCGCCTCGCGAGCGCCCGCGTCGTCTGCGGGGGTGGGCGTGCCCACGTTATACATCGCCGAGTGTGCCCGGGACAGCTGCACCCAGGCCTGCACGAACGTCGAGTCCAGCGCCACCGCCTGGCCGTAGTACTCGATCGCGCGACGGAGGTCTCGAGGGTCGGTGACCGCCAATCCCCCACTGGCCTCTTCGCCCTTCAGGAACGCCTCGTAGGCCGCGAGGTTCTCGGTCGGCTTCTCCGCCAGCGTCTTCTTCTGCGGCGCGCCCAGCGCCACGTCCAGCGCCTCGGCCACCCGGCCCGCGATGTCGGCCTGCACCTGGAACACGTCCGTAATCGAGGCGTCGAACGGCTGCTGCCAGGTGGTCGCGGCGGTGCCGACCTGGATGAGCTCGGGGCTTACCCGCACCCGGTTCCCGGCCGCCGCCTTCTCCCAACGGACCGTACCGGTGAGGAGATAGTCCACCCCCAGCTCCCGACCGATCTCCTGCGGCGTCTTGGCCGTCTTCTTGTACTGTCCCGAGCTGCTGCGGGCGATCACCTGGAGTCCGGCCAGCGACGCCAGCTTGCCGCGGACTTCGTCGGTCACGCCGTCCGCGAAGTACTCGTCTTCAGCAGCGCCAAGGTTCTCGAACGGCAGCACCGCCAGCCGCTTGGTCCCGGCCGGCGTCTCGTCGGCGTGACCGTGGGAGCGCAGCCAGCCGAACAGCACGCCCAGCCCGAGCAGGAAGCCGATCGCCAGCGCCGTTGTGACGGGGAATCGGCGGCCCGGGCGGCGGACCGGTTGAGCCACCGCGGTCGAATCCGGCTTGGGCGTCTCGGATGCGGCTCGTGGCGGCTCCGCGGCGCGGCTGCCAGTCGACCCCTCGGCGAGCGCCCGCCCGAGCTCCGCCGCGCTCCCGAACCGGTCCGCCGGCGACTTGGCCAGTGCCTTGGCTACCGCGCGCTCGACCCCCTCGGGCACCGTCTCACGCACCTCGCGCAGCAAGCGGGGCGTCTCTGTGAAGCGGCGCGCCATGATCGACTGCGCCGTGGGCCCCGTGAACGGCGGCTCGCCCGCCAGCGCCTCGTACAGCACGCAGGCGAGCGAATAGATGTCGCTCCGATGGTCGACCGCCCGCTCCCCTGCGGCTTGCTCGGGACTCATGTACGCCGGCGTGCCGAGCGTGGTCCCCGTCTCCGTGAGCTGGCTCTCCGTCGGGCCGGCGAGCGCCCGCGCGATGCCGAAGTCCGCCACCAGGGCGTGGTCCCCCGACAGCAGGATGTTTTCCGGCTTGATGTCGCGGTGAATGATCCCGTGCCGGTGAGCGTATTCCAGCGCGTCCGCCGCCTCACGCCCGATTCGTACGGCGTCGTCCAGCGGCAGCTGCCGCTCGCGCGTCAGCCGCTCGCGCAGCGACTCGCCCTCGACGAACGGCATGGCGAACCAGAGGATCGGGGGCGTCGAGGCGTCGCCCGGCATCTCGCCCGAGTCGTGGATCGAGAGAATGTGCGGGTGCTGGAGCCGGGCGGCCATGCGGATCTCGCGCTGAAATCGCTCGGGCCCGAGCGACGCGGCGAGCTCCGGATGGAGCACCTTGAGCGCCACCGGCCGGTCATGGCGGAGGTCCTGCGCCAGGTAGACTGTCGCCATGCCCCCGCGGCCCAGTTCCCGCTCGAGCCGATACCGGTCGGCGACGGCGGCCTGGAGAGTCGTGCGGAGGTCGGCCACGGATGGCCCTACTTTCCGAGCGGCGTGTAGGAGAACTTCTGCCCGCCGACCGACGCCTCGTACATGAGCCCGCCCTTCGCCATGGTGACGACCGCCACGCCGTTCCGGTATGCGAGGTCCGCCGACGCCCGCGCCGTGAGCGCGATCGCCGACGCCTGCGCGTCCAGCTTGAGGTGCCCAAGCTTGAAATTGTCGAGCGCCGCCTGGGTCTTGAAGAACACGACCTCGCTGTAGACCTGGCCGCCGAACTGGAACCCGATCGTGACCTGGTTCATGGTCGAGCGGCCGATGACGTGCCCGCCCTCGTACAGCCAGCCCTTCCCGCGGGCACCGCCGAGGCCGATGCCGCCTTTGCCGATCGTGGGATACACGGCGTAGCCGGCCGCGCTCGCGAAGACCCCGGCGAGGCCCGGGTCCTTCTCCTTGAACTTGGCGATGACCTCGGCGACGCCCTCCTCGTCGCGGGCGGTGGAGGGTGGAGGCAGGGTGCCCGTGGCGGGCACGAGCATGACAGCGGCGGCCGCCAGATGGCTGAGGCCACGCCGCCACGCCCCCCGAGTCATCAGGCCGGTCATCCTACGCGCCTCCCACCAGCTTCTGGAACCGCGGGTTCTTCCGGACCGGGTCGAACGTCGGGTCGACCCGAAGCCACCCGGGCGCGAGCACGTACGGGCTCTTGAGCAGCGGCTCGAGCACGTCCAGGGCCCGCTCCGGCTCGCCGACGAGGAGGTAGATCCGCACGAGCTGGTGCTGCATATACGGGGCCCGGTAGGCGTCGAGGCTGGCCGGCGCCAGCTCGACCCCGCGCCGGCCCTCGCGGATCGCGTCGGCCTTGCGGCCCATGTAGGCGAGCGCGGTGCCGAGCAGGGAATGGAGCTGCGCGTCGTCGGGCGCCCCCCGGATATAGGCCTCGCCGGCCATGCGTGCCGAATCGGCGTAGGCCCGGGCGCGCGCGCCGTCGCCCCGGAGCGCCCAGGTCCCCGCGAGCGCCAGGCCCCAGCTCTGCCGGTCGTCGTCGAACGGCCCCGGCGGCAGGCGCAGCAGCAGCTTCTGCTGCTCGTCGTCGAGCACCCAGAACAGGTCGTAGTAGGTCGCGAACCACTGCACCAGAGCAGTCGGCTCGACCTCCCGCTCTGCCTCTGCCAGCACGCCCCGGGCCCCGGCCAGATCGCCCTGGGCCAGGAACACCATGGCCTTCGTCTCGTAGACATCGGATGCGCGCGGGTCGAGCGCCAGTGCCCGGTCGGCCGACGCGATCGCTTCGGGGTAGCGGTGGAGCCGGAGCAGGTTGTACGTGAGCCGCCGCGCGGTCCCGATCGAGCGCGGGTCGAGCGCCAGCGCCTGGGTGAAGGCCTCCTCGCTCCGGTCCCAGTGTCCCTGGCTGCGGGCCGCGATGCCGATCCCCTTGAGCAGGTCGGCATTGTTCGGCGCGAGCTCGCGCCCCCGGGTGTATTCCGCGAGCGCGGCCGCGGGGTCGCCGCGCACCCACTTGTAGTAGTCCCCCAGCGCGAGCCGCGCCTCGGCCAGGCCGGGTGAGAGCGCCAGCGCCCGCTCGACCGCCGCGCGGGCCTGCGCCGCGTCCGCCGCGGTCGGCGTGCTGATCTGGTAGATGTAGGAGTGGGCGCGGGAGAGCTGCGCCCAGGCGAGCGTGAAGGTGGAGTCCAGCGCCACCGCGCGCTCGTAGTAGCCGATCGCTCGTCTGAGCTCCATCGGCGCCACCACGTCGAAGCCGTCCGCGGCCTCGTTACCCTGGAGGTAGAGGTCGTAGGCCGGAAGGTTGGTCGTCGGCTTCCCCGCCAGCGCCTCCTTCTCGCCCGCCCCGAGCGCTACGTCCATCGCCTGCGCCACGCGGGAGGCCACGTCCGCCTGCACCTGGAACACGTCAGTCAGCGCCGCGTCGAACGGCTGCTGCCACCGGGTCGACGCGGTCGCCACCTGGACCAGCTCGGGGCTCACGCGCACCCGGCTCTGGCTGCCCGCGCCCTTCTCCCATCGCACCTTGCCGATCAGCAGGTACTGCACGCCGAGCTCCCGCCCGATCTCCTGCGGCGTCTTGGTGGTCTTCTTGTACTGGCTCGAGCTGTTCGAGGCGGTGACCTGGAGGCCCGGCAGGCCGGCGAGCTTGCCCCGGATCTCGTCGGTGATGCCGTCGGCGAAGTAGTCGTCCTGCGGCCGGCCGAGGTTCTCGAACGGGAGCACGGCCAGACGCTTGACCCCGCCGGCGTCGAGATCTTCGCCCGGGCCATGAGACCGGCGCCACGCGAACAGCGCGCCGAGCCCCAGCACGAGGCCGAGCGCGGCGAGCAGCGCGCGCCTCGGCCCGCCGCGCGTGGCGGAAACGGTCGTGACCGTGCCGGCTCCGGGCCTCGCGGCGTCGCGCAGTGCCTGCCCGAACTCCGCGGCGCTGCCGAACCGGTCCGCCGGCGCCCGCGCGAGCGCCTTGGCCACGGCGCTCGCGATGCCCTCGGGCACGGTCTCGCGCAGATCCTGCAGCGGGCGCGGCTTCTCGGTGAACCGGCGCGCGAGCACCACCTGCGCGGTCGGTCCCGTGAATGGCGGCTCGCCCGCCAGCATCTCCCACAGCACGCAGCCGAGCGAATAGATGTCGGACCGGGGGTCGAGGGCGCGCTCGCCGGCCGCCTGCTCGGGGCTCATGTAGGCCGGAGTGCCGATCGTCGTGCCGGCCTGGGTGAGACCGCCGTCCAGGCTCTCGGTCAGCGCGCGGGCGATCCCGAAATCGGCCACGAGGGCGTGTCCGGCGGAGAGCAGGATGTTCTCCGGCTTGATGTCCCGGTGGATCACGCCGCTCCGGTGGGCGTACTCCAGCGCGTCGGCCGCCTCGCGCGCGATCCGGATCGCGTCCTCCAGCGGCAGCTGCTTCTCGCGCACCAGCCGGTCGCGCAGCGACTCGCCGTCCACGAACGGCATGGCGAACCAGAGGATCGGCGGCGTCGTCGGGGTGCCGGGCACCTCGCCCGAGTCGTGGACCGCGAGAATGTGCGGGTGGTGCAGGCGCGCGGCGAACCGGACCTCGCGCTGGAACCGCTTGGCGCCGACGGAGGCGGCGAGGTCGGGCTGAAGCACCTTGAGCGCCACCGGCCGGTCATGCCGCAGGTCGCGAGCCAGGTACACGACCGCCATCCCGCCACGGCCGAGCTCCCGCTCGATCGCGTAGCGGTCCGACAGCGCGGCCCGCAGCTCGGCCGGCGCCGCCGTCATCACGCGCTGTCCTCCACCAGCCGGAGCCGCGGGAAGCGGTCGGCCTCGAGAATCTCCTCGATCGCCCCCGCCGGCAGCGCCGCCCAGAAGTGGTGCCCCTGGCCCAGCGTGCAGCCCAGCTCCAGCAGCGCCGCGCGCTGCTCGGCCATCTCGATCCCCTCGGCGATGGTGTCGAGCCGGAGCGTGTCGCCCAGCCCGATGATGGCCCGCGCCAGCGCCGAGCGGTCGGCGCCCTGGCTCACTTCCTCGACGAACGGCTTCGCGATCTTGAGGATGTCGATCGGGAACCGCTGCAGGTAGCTGAGCGAGGAGTACCCGGTGCCGAAGTCGTCGATCGCGAGCCGGATGCCGAGCGCCTTCATCTGCTGCAGCCGCTCGAGCACCGAGTCGGTCTGCTGCATCAGCACGCTCTCGGTGATCTCCAGCACCAGCGCCGAGGGCTCCACCCCGGACGCGGTGAGCGCCTGGCGCAGCGCGTCGGCCAGCCCCGCGCCCTGGAGCTGGCGGCCCGAGATGTTGACCGACATCGCGAGCGGCACCTCGGGGTAGGCCTGCCGCCAGGCGTGGAGCTGGCGGCAGGCCTCGGCCAGCACCCAGGCGCCGAGCTGCACGATGAGCCCGGTCTCCTCGGCCAGCGGGATGAAGTGCTGCGGCATGAGCCGGCCGTACTGCGGGTGCTCCCAGCGGAGCAGGGCCTCGACGCCGTAGATCGCGCCGTTCTTGAGCTGCACGATCGGCTGGTAGTGCAGCACCAGCTCGTTCCGCTCGATCGCCTGGCCCAGCGCGGCCTCGAGATCCAGCCGCTCGCGGATGTCGGCGTACATCCGGGACTCGAACGTCGCGGCGCGCCCCTTCCCGCGGCGCTTGGCGGCGTACATCGCCACGTCGGCGTTCCGGAGCAGGTCGTCGGCCGTGTCGTCCGCCGCCGAGCTGGCGACGCCGATGCTCGCCGTCACCCGCACCTGGTTGCCGCTCAGGCTGAACGGGTGCGTCATCGCCGCGGCCAGCCGGTCGGGCAGGCCCTCCTGGCCGTCGCCGCTCTCGATCAGGATCGCGAACTCGTCGCCGCCCAGGCGCGCCACCGTGTCCGCGCTCCGGGCGCAGGCCAGGAACCGCTCCGCCGCGGCGATCAGCAGCCGGTCGCCCTCGGCGTGGCCCAGGCTGTCGTTCACGGTCTTGAAGTCGTCGAGGTCCAGGAACAGCACCGTGATCGCGTGCCCGCGGCGCTGGGCCAGGGCGAGCGCGTGGCTCACCCGGTCCCGGAACAGCGCCCGGTTGGCGAGCCCGGTGAGCGGATCGTGGAACGCCTGGTGGATGAGCTGCTGCTCCAGCCGGCGGCGCTCGCTCACGTCCCGCGTGTTGAGCACGATGCCCCTCACGGTCCCATCGTGCAGCAGGTTGGTCGCGAGGATCTCGGCGTTGAGCCAGGAGCCGTCCGCCTGGCGGAACCGCCACTCCACCGGGCCCGTGACGCCCGGCGCCAGCGCCGCGTCTCGGAAGAAGGTGGCCGCGCGTTCCTGGTCGTCGGGGTGCAGCAGCGACGGCACCGTGTGGCGCTGGATCGCCGCCGGGTCGTACCCGAACACCCGCATCGCCGACGGGCTGACGAACCGGATCGTGCCGTCCGCGCGGGTCACCAGGATGACGTCCGAGGAGTGCTGCACCAGGGAGCGGAACCGGGCTTCGTTCTGCCGCGCCGCGGTCTCGGCCAGGAGCCGGAGATTCTCGCGCACCGTGAGCAACTGCCGCACCACAACCACGGCGGTCACCAGCAGCGCGCCCACCGCGAGCCCGCTCACCGGGTCGGTCCACGGCCGGAGCGCGACCCAGAGCAGCAGCCCGTACGTCGTCGCCACCGCCAGATAGGGCAGCGGGCTCAGCGGCTGCACTCGGGCGGCCGGCGCCGGCGTCGTCCGCCGCGGCACCGGTCGGCGCCAGTACAGCTCGGCGCTGGCGATCATCATGACGTAGCACACCAGGAAGACGGCGTCGGCCCAGCTCGCGCTCCGGCCGCCGGTCTCGAGCTGCACCAGGTTGAAGGTCAGGTCCGCCACGACGCCCACCGACACGCCGGCCACCAGCAGCCCGAAGGCCAGCCGGTTGCCGTCGATCGGCCGCCGGAGCAGCACGGTCGAGACCCCGAGCAGCACCAGCATGCTCGCGAGCGGGTAGGCGAAGGCGAGCGCCGTGACGATGAGGCTGCTCTCCCCGGAGGCCGCCGAGGGCCGGACCGAGAAGTACCAGATCGCCACCCCGCCGCCGACCAGCACCATCGCGACGTCGAGCATGAACTTCCAGCGCTCGAGCCGGGTCCGGCGCGCGAGCGGGAACGACAGCAGCGCCGCCAGCGTGAGCAGCGAATCCGAGAGATAGAACGGATCGGCCCACGACACCGGCGGGCTCTGGTGCAGCACCTCGACGTAATAGGTCGAGATCGTGTTGCCGGTGAACACCATCAGCCCGCCCGCGGCCAGGAAGCGGAGCGCCCGGCGGACGGCGGGGTCGAGCGTCTGGCGTCGCGAGGCCAGCCAGAACAGCGTCATCACGCAGAGGTTGATCGGCATGAAGGCCACGTTGCCGATCAGGTCCCGGAAGGCGGGGCTGCCCCAGTGGCTCTGCTCCCACACCAGGTAGAGCCCGGCGTAGAGCGCGGTGATGAACGCCGCCGTGCCGACCGGCGCGCCGCCGGGGCGGGGGACCGGGGTCGCCGTCCGCTGATCGCTCACGCGCCACCCTCCACGAGCTTCTGAAAGCGCGGCAGCTTCCGCAGCGGATCGAACGCCGGATCGATGCGGAGCCAGCCGGGCGAGAGGAAGTAAGGAATCTTGAGCAGGACATCGAGCTGGTCGATCGCCTGCTCCGGCTCGCCGACCAGGATGTAGGTCCGGACGAGCTGGTGCAGGATGTAGGTCCCCCCGAATGCGTTTCGGGAGATCGGACCCAGCTCGACGCCCCGGCGGCCCTCGCGAATCGCCTCGTCCTTGTGCCCGAGGTAGGCCAGCGCGACGCTCAGCAGCGCGTGGAGCTGGGCATTCTCGGGGGTGACCCGGAGCTGGCCGTCGAACGCTGCCCTCGCCGAATCGGCGTAGGCCCGCGCCCGGGTTCCGTCGCCCTGGAGCGCGTACGCGCCGGCGAGCGCCAGCCCCCAGCTGCCGCGGTCGTCGTCGAAGTCCGCCGGTTTGAGCTGGTAGAGCAGCGCGCGCTGGCTGTCGTCGAGCAGCCAGAACAGGTCGTAGAAGCTGGCCACGTACGCCACGAACGCGGCCGGATCCACTCCGGTGGCCCCACGTCGTACTGCCGCGCGGGCCCCCGACAGGTCGCCGCGCGCGGCGAGGATCATGGCCCGCGATTCCAGCAGGCCGAGGTGGGTCGGATCGATCTGGAGCGACCGGTCGCAGGCCGCCGCCGCCTCGTCGTAGCGTCGGCGGAAGAGCAGCGTACGCGTGAGCCGCCAGCCGGTGACGACGGAGCGAGGGTCGACGGCCCGCGCCTTGGCCAGCAGCTCGCTGGCCCCGTCCCAGTGGCCCAGCGCCTGCTGCGCCAGGGCGGCGACGACCAGCAGGTTCACGTCGCTCGGCGCGATCTTGAGGCCGAGCTCCGCCTGCTCGAGCGCGCGGGTGCCGTCGCCGGTAACGCTGCGGTGATACTCGGCGAGCGCGAGGTAGCCCTCGGGGCGCTCGGGCGCGAGCGCCCGCGCCCGGTCGGCCGATTCGAGCGCCGTCTTCGCGATGCTCGGCTCGGGGACGCCGTTGGCGTACAGCACCGAGTACGCGCGGGCCCGCGCGGCCCATGCCGCGGTGAAATTCGAGTCGAGCGCGACCGCCTGCTCGTAATACACCATCGCCCGCCGCAGGGTCGGCGGGTCGGCGACGTTGAGGCTGCGCGAGACTTCCTCGCCCTTGAGGTAGGCGTCGTACGCCGCCAGGTTCTGCGTCGGCCGCTCGCCCAGCGCCTGTTTCGCGCCCGCGCCGAGCGCCACGTCGAGCGCCTGCGCCACCCGGCCGGCCACGTCCGCCTGGACCTGGAACACGTCCGTCAGATTGGCCTCGAAGGGCTGCTCCCACTTGGTGGAGCCGGTGGCCACCTGGATCAGCTCGGGGCTCACCCGCACCCGGCTGTGCCCGGCGTCGCCCTTCTCCCAGCGCACCTTGCCCACCAGCAGGTAGTCCACCCCCAGCTCGCGCGCGATCGTCGCCAGGTCCTTGCCGCTCTTCTTGTACTCGGCCGCGCTCCGGCTGGCGGTGACCTGCAGGCCGGGGATCGACGACAGCTTGGCCCGGATCTCGTCGGTCACGCCGTCGGCGAAGTACTCGTCGTCCGCCGCGCCGAGGTTGTCGAACGGGAGCACGGCCAGGCGTTTGACGTCGCCGCCCGCGCCGGCGGCGGGCGCGTCGCCGTGGCGCCGGAGCCAGCCGAACAGCACGCCGAGGCCGAGCAGGAACCCGAGCCCGAGGAGCACGACCGAGCGGTGCCGGCCGGGGCGCGATGCGGCCGCCGGAGTGAGCGTGGTCGCGGGCGCCGCGGCCGGGACCGCCTCGGTGGCCGGCGCCAGCGCGCGCGCCAGGTCGCCCGCCGAGGCGAACCGGTCCGCCGGCACCCGCGCCAGCGCCTTCCGCACCGCCCGGTCCACCGCTTCCGGCACGGCCGGCCGGTACTGCCGCACGCTCGGCGCCTCGCTCGAGAGCCGCCGGGCCGCCATCGCCTGCAGCGTCGGTCCTGCGAACGGCGGCTCGCCCGCCAGCATCTCGTACAGCACGGTGCCGAGCGAGTAGATGTCGGTGCGCGCGTCGAGGTCGCGCTCGCCCGCGGCCTGCTCGGGGCTCATGTAGGCCGGCGTGCCGACGGCCATGCCGGTCTCGGTCAGGTGCTCGTCGCCGCCGAGCGCACGGGCGATCCCGAAGTCGGCCACCAGCGCGTGGCCGTCGCTCAGCAGGATGTTCTCGGGCTTGATGTCGCGATGGATCACGCCGTGCCGGTGGGCGTAGTCGAGCGCGTCGGCCGCCTCGCGCGCGATCCGGAGCGCGTCCTCGACCGCGAGCTGCTTCTCCCGCACCAGCCGGTCGCGCAGGCTCTCGCCCTCGATGAACGGCATGGTGAACCAGAGCTGGCCGGCCGCCTCGCCCGAGTCGAGCACGGTCAGGATGTGCGGGTGCTGCAGCCGTGCGGCCAGCTTGATCTCGCGCAGGAACCGCTCGGGGCCGAGCGAGGCCGCGAGCTGCGGGTGCAGCACCTTGAGCGCCACCGGGCGCTCGTGGCGCAGGTCGGTCGCGAGGTAGACCGTGGCCATCCCGCCGCGGCCGAGCTCGCGGTCCAACCGGTACCGATCCGCCAGGGCCGCCGCGAGGGCGCTGAGGGAATCCGCGCTCACGCCGTGCCCTCGGCCAGCTTCCTGAATCGCGGGTTGCTCCTGAGCGGATCGAACGCCGGATCGATGCGGAGCCATCCCGGCGACAGGTAATAGGGCATCCGGAGCAGCGGCTCGAGCCGGTCCAGCGCTTTCTCCGGCTCGCCCGTCTCGAGGTAGATCCGCACGAGCTGATGCTGGACGTAGGGCCCGAGGTAGGTGTTGGTCGTGATCGGCTGCAGCGCGACGGCCTGCTCCCCCTCCGCGATCGCTTCGGCCTTGCGGCCCAGGTACGCCAGCGCGAGGCCCCGGAACACGTGGCCCTGGGCATCGGTCGGGGTGCCGCGCAGCCGCTCGTCGAAGGCCGCCAGGGCCGAGTCCGCGTAGGCCCGGGTTCGCGCCCGGTCGCCCTCGAGCCGGTAGGTCTGCGCCAGCACGATGGCCCACGTGGCGCGGTCGGGGAACGCGGACGGTGTGAGCCGGAGCAGCAGGTCGCGTTGACCGGGCTCCAGCATCCAGTACATCTCGTAGAAGTTGCCGAAGAGGGCCACCACGGCGGTCGGGTCGATGTGGGCGGCGCTCTCCCTGACCACTCGGCGCGCGCCTTCGAGATCACCCTGTCCGAGCATGACCATGGCCTTGGTCTGGATGATCCCCAGGTTCTCGGGCGCCAGCACCAGGCCGCGGTCGCATGCGGCGAGTGCCTCCGGATAGCGGCGCAGCCGGAGCAGCGTGTAGGCCAGCCGGCGGGCGATGGTGACCGAGCGTGGGTCCAGCGCCTGCGCCCGGGTGAAGTGGGCCACCGCGTCCGCCCACTTCCCGGTGGCGATCTCGACCACCGCGCTGGCCCCGAGCAGGTCCGCGTTGCTGGGGGCCAGCCGGAGACCCGCCTCGTAGGCCTCGCGTGCGCGACTCTGGTCGAGGAGGATGTTCGAGTAGTAATCCCCCAGCGCGAGATGGCCGGCCGGCTGGTTCGGCGCCAGCTTGAGCGCCCGCTCCGCCCCTTCGCGCGCGCGCCGGTCGCTCTCCGGGCTGGGCGTGCCGTTGAAGTAGAGCAGCGAGTGTGCCCGCGACAGCTCCGTCCACGCCGTGGCGAAGCCCGAATCCAGCGCCACGGCCTGCTCGAAGTACCGGATGGCCGACAGGCTCTGCGAGAGATCGCCGGTTCCGGCCGACAGGGCCGCCTCGCCCTTGAGGTAGGCGTCGTACGCCGCCGCGTTCGTCGTCGGCCGCTCCGCCAGGACCGCCCGCTGCGCCGTCCCGAGCGCCACGTCGAGCGCCTGCGCCACCTGCCCGGCCACGTCGGCCTGGACCTTGAACACGTCCGTCAGCGTCGCGTCGAATGGCTGCTGCCACTTGGTCGAGCCGGTCGAGACCTGGATCAGCTCGGGGCTCACCCGGACGTGGCTCCCCCCCGCGGCCTTCTCCCAGCGCACCGTGCCGGTGAGGAGATAGTCCACCCCGAGCTCCCGACCGATCTCCTGCGGACTCTTCGTGGCCTTCTTGTACTGGTTCGAGCTGCTGCGGGCCGTGACCTGGAGGCCGGGCAACGCCGCGAGCTTGCCGCGCACCTCGTCGGTCACGCCGTCCGAGAAGTACTCGTCGTCCGCGCCGCCCAGGTTCTCGAACGGCAGCACCGCGAGCAGCTTGGCGCCGCCCGCGCCGGAGGGCTCGTTGCCGTGCCGGCGGAGCCAGCCGAACAGGAGCCCGAGGCCCAGGACGAAGCCGAGGGCGAGCGAGGCCGCGGCGAGCGGGAAACGGCGTCGAGCGCCGGCGTGAGCGGACGCCGGCTCTGGCGGCGCGACCGCCGGGGCAGCGGCCGGCGTCACCGCGGTGGCCACGGCGACGGGCACGGGCCCGGTGGGAGCCAACGCCGCGGCGAACTGCGCCGCCGTCGCGAACCGGTCGGCCGCCGTCCGCGCCAGCGCCCGCTGCACCGCCTGCTCGACCGGCTCCGGCACCGCCTCGCGCGCCTGCCGGAGCGGGCGCGCCGTCTCCATGAACCGCCGCGCGATCGTCGCCTGCGCCGTCGGCGCGGCGAACGGCGTCTCGCCCGCCAGCATCTCGTACAGCACGACGGCAAGCGAGTAGATGTCGGTGCGCGGGTCGAGCTCCTTCCCGCCCGCCGCCTGCTCGGGGCTCATGTAGGCCGGCGTGCCCACCGCCATGCCGGTCTCGGTGAGCTTCTGCTCGCCCGCAGCGTCGAGCGCCCGCGCGATGCCGAAGTCGGCCACCAGCGCGTGGCTGCCGGTCAGCAGGATGTTCTCCGGCTTCACGTCCCGGTGGATGATGCCCTCGTCGTGCGCGTAGCCCAATGCGTCGGCCGCCTCGCGCGCGATCCGGAGCGCGTCGTCCACCGGGAGTTGGGTCTCGCGCCGCAGGCGGTCGCGGAGGCTCTCCCCCCGGATAAACGGCATCGTGAACCAGAGGAGCGGTGCCGCGCCCGGCATCGGGATCTCGCCCGAGTCGAGCACGGTGAGGATGTGCGGGTGCTGCAGCCGGGCGGCGAGCCGAATCTCTCTGAGGAAGCGCTCGGGTCCGACGGAGGCGGCCAGCTCCGGGTGCAGCACCTTGAGCGCGACGGGACGGTCGTGCCTGAGGTCCCGCGCGAGATACACGATGGCCATGCCCCCGCGACCGAGCTCTCGTTCGATCGTGTAGCGATCGGCGAGCCCCTCTCGCAGGCCCAGCGGCGGCTCACCCATCCGGGTGCTCCCGGGGCGGATTTCGGTGGTTGATATGGATGCTACAAGTAAACGTGGGACATGGACCTGCGCCAGCGGTGACAGCGCCGGAACAGTGCCCCGGAGGCCTCCTCGGTCCCCGGGGCGCCCGAGCCGCTCTTCCGGCGGCCTACCGGACCTCGAATTCCCCGCGGCACCCCTTGGTCACCCAGATGACCCCGACCCCCGAGCCCCAGGTGCTGTTGCGCGCGCACGGGTTGGTGCTGAGCTGCCGGACGAGCACCGCCTGGCCGCCGGGCCGGATGCGGCATTCCGCCCGCTCTCCGCTCTTCGACTCGCAGGTCACCCGCTCTGGAAGACCCGTGCCGCCCCCGTTCCCGCCCGACATCCCGCTCGACGTCACCTCGAACTCGGCCCCGCAGCCGTCCTTGACCCAGATGAACCCCTCCGCGGTGCCGTAGTTCACGTTGGGCTGGCACCGGACGTTGCTGACCTGCCGCACGAGTCGCGCGGTGGCGCCCGGCGGAATGCGGCACTGCCGCGTGGTGTTGGCGATGGTCTGGACCGACTGGCAGGTGATCCTGGTCGTGGTGCCCACGTTGCCGCCGGGACCGGGATAGACCGGCTGCACCGGGACCGGCTGGACCGCCACCGTCGTCACCTCGAACTCGCCCCGGCAGCCCTTGGCCACCCAGAGGTAGCCCTCGCCGGTGCCGAAGGTGTCGTTCAGGCGGCACGGGTTCTGGCTGATCTGCCGCGCCAGCCGGACCCGCGCACCGCGGGGAATCGTGCACTCCTGGCGCCCCGCCTCCTTCGACTCGCAGCTGATGGTGGTGGTGACGGGCCGGCCGTAGTCGCCACCGTTGTCCGGCCCGATGCCGTCGCCCCGCATCGAGAACGAGATGATGCGCCCGCTCGCGGTCACCGCGCACATCCCGGCGTTGTCGCCGGCCATCCACCGCATCCGGGCCACGTCGCCCTGCCGCGACTCGGGCACCACGCGGATCTGATCGTAGGTGTATCCCGGGAGCCGCCGGTCGGCCTCGCTCCGGCAGGCGCGGACCTGGTTCGGGTTGGCCTGCCCATAGCCCTGGCCGTTGCCCTGGGACGGCGGCACGTAGGCCGCGGCCGTGACCGCGAACTCGGCCCGGCAGCCGTTCGAGACCCAGATGAAGCCCTGGCCCACGCCCCAGTTGCTGTTCTCGCGGCAGGGGGTCGAGCTCAGATGCTTCGAGAGCGTCACCTGGGCGCCGCGGTCGATCGAGCACTGGTCGCGGCCGTTGCCCTTCGACTCGCACCGGACGGTGCCGGTCTGGGCCGCGGCCCGCTGAGCGCCGGCCAGGATGAGGACGAGGGTGCACACCGCGAGGAACGAGGTACGCCGCTGCATCGAACACCTCCTGCCGTCGGACGGCCGGGCGATGGATTTTCGGGTGGGAACGCGCACGTAGGATAGTACTACCGGCGGGCATCCGATGTGATCCACACGGCATGCGGGGATGCCCCCGCGGCGGGCGGGGCGCGGCGGCCCCTTCGTCGCTGCAGTGCGCTTCGAGGGTGGAGATCGCGCAGAGACCTCGGGGCGCACCGGGTACCCGCGGAGCGGGTGGGCTCCCTGCGGGACCACCGCGCCCCCGCCCGCCGCTCACATCCGGACATGCAAAAGGCGTCGCGCGACCCAGAGCTGCGGGCGCAGGCGGAGATGGCGCTCGCGCAGGGAGCGTCAGTGCGCCCTAAGGTCGCTGCGCGATCTCAAACGACGAAGCGACTGCAGCGACCGCAGCGAGTGCCATCCCCGCCGAAGCCGTGCACCCCGACACCGCGCGGTTAGGGCTGCTCGACGAGCTTCCGGAACCGCGGGTTGCTCCGCACCGGCTCGAACGTCGGATCGATCCGGAGCCACCCCGGCGTCAGATGATACGGGATCTTGAGCAGCGGCTCGAGCTGATCGAGCGCCTTCTCCGGCTCGCCCACGAGCAGGTAGATCCGGACCAGCTGCAGCTGAATGTACGGGCCGCCGAAACCGTCCTTCGAGACCGGATTCAGCGCCACTCCCTTGAGCCCCTCGCGGATGGCCTCGTCCTTTCGGCCGAGATAGGCGAGCGCGAGACCCCGGAGCGCGTGGAGCTGCGCGTTGTTCGGTGTCGCCCGGAGCTCCGCCTCGAAGTCGATGCGCGCGGAGTCGGCGTACGCGCGGGTGCGAGTCTGGTCCCCGTGGAGCGCGTAGACCTCGGCCAGGACGATCGCCCAGCTGGCCCGATTGTTGTCGAACTGCCCGGGCGTGAGCCGGAGCACCATCTGCTGCTGGTCGCGGTCAAGGATCCAGTACAGGTCGTCGTAGTTGGCGAAGAAGGCGACCAGAGCCGCGGGCTCGACGTTGGCCGGCACCGCGTGTACGACCTGCTGTGCGCCCGCGAGGTCCCCTTGCTGGAGATAGGCCTGGGCCTTGGTGAGCACCACGACCAGGTTGGCCGGCGCCAGCGCAATCGCTCGGTCCGCCATGGCTAGGGCCTCGGGGTACCGGCGCCGCCAGGCCAGCACCCGGGCCAGGCGCCGCGTCGTCTGCACCGAGCCGGGGTCCAGGATCCGGGCCCGGCGGTAGTGTTCCTCGGCCGCGTCCCACCGGCCCAGGCCTTCCTCGACGAACGCCTCCGCCGCGAGCAGGTCGGCGTTGTTGGGCGTCAGGCGTTGTCCCTGGGTGTATTGGTCCAGGGCGCGGGAGAGGTCGTTGCCGGCGGTCTCATAGTACTTGCCCATGGCGAGGTGGGCCCCGGGACTCTGGGGCGCGAGTGCCACGACCTGCTGCGCGCCGGCCAGGGCGGCCTGGGCAGCCTCCGGCGTCGGCGCTCCCAGCGCGTAGAGCAGGGAATTTGCCTCGGAGAGCCTACCCCACGCGAGCGCGAAGGCGGAGTCGAGGGCCACCGCCTGCTCGTAGTAACCGAGCGCGCGCCGGAGCAGGACGGGGTCGATGACCGCGAGGCCGTTGGAGATCTCCTCGCCTTTGAGGTAGGCATCGTAGGCCGCGAGATTCCTGGTCGGCTTCTCCTCCAGCGTCTTGCGCTCGCCCGAGCCAAGCGTCGCGCCGAGCGCCTGGGCCACCCGCGTGGCCACATCGGCCTGGACCTGGAACACGTCGGTCAAGGAGGCGTCGAACGGCTCCTGCCACCGGGTTCGCGGGGCGCTGCCCGACGAGACCTCCACCAGCTCGGGACTCACCTGCACCCGGTTGGCGCCGCCCGCCCCTTTTTCCCACCGCACGGTGCCGGTCAGCAGGTAGCGCGCGCCCAGCTCGTGCGCGATCTGCTGGGGCGACTTGCCGGCCTTCTTGTACGGCACCGAGCTGCTCCGGGCGATCACCTGCACGCTGGGGATCGCGGCAAGCTTCCCTCGCACCGCGTCGGTCACCCCGTCGGCGAAGTACTCGTCCTCGCTGGGACCCAGGTTCTCGAACGGGAGCACCGCCAGCACGCTGGATCCGCCGCCTCCCTCGGCCGCCTCACCGCCCGAGTGTCGCCAGGCGAAGAGGACTCCGACACCGATGAGCAGCCCGACCACCAGCGCGGCGGCCGCGGTGGGGAACCGGCGGGTTCGGCCTGCGGGTGCGGCCGAAGCACCGGAGCGGGCATCCGCGCGCGCCTCGACCGGCGCAGGGCTGGCGACCGCCATGGTGGCCGCGGACGTCGCGCCGGTGGGAGCGACCTGCAGCGCCTGCGCGAACTGCGCGGCGGTGGGAAACCGGTCCGCTGCGATCGGCGCCAGGGCGCGCCGGATCGCCTGGTCCACCGGCTCCGGCACGTTGGGCCGCACCGAGCGCACGCCCGGCGGCGGCTCGGTCAGCCGCTTCACGATCAGCGCCTGCGCCGTGGCGCCGGTGAAGGGCGCCTCGCCGGCCAGCATCTCGTACAGCACCGCGCCCAGACTGTAGATGTCGGTGCGGACGTCGAGCCCCTTGTCCCCGCTCGCCTGCTCCGGGCTCATGTACGCCGGCGTGCCCACGACGAGCCCCGTCTCGGTGAGCCGCGCCTCGTCCGCCCCCGCCTCGAGCGCCCGCGCGATCCCGAAGTCGGCGACCAACGTGTTGCCGTCCCGCGTGAGCAGGAGATTCTCCGGCTTGATGTCCCGGTGAATCACGCCGGCTTCGTGCGCGTACTGCAGCGCCTGCGCCGCCTCGCGCGCGATGCGCAGGGCGTCCTCCACCGGGAGCTGCCGCTCGCGCGTGAGCCGGGCGCGGAGCGACTCGCCCTCCACGTACGGCATGGTGAACCACAACCGCGTTCCCTCGGCCGTCGTGGCCTGGCCGGAGTCCAGCACGGTCAGGATGTGGGGATGCTGCAGCCGGGCGGCCAGCCGGATCTCACGCTGGAAGCGATCCGGACCGAGCGTCTGCCCCAGCTCGGGATGGAGCACCTTGAGGGCGACGGGACGGTCGTGCTTGAGGTCACGGGCGAGATAGACCGTGGCCATGCCGCCGCGGCCGAGCTCGCGCTCGAGTACATAGCTGGCGGCCAACGATGCCTGAAGCTGCCCGCGCAAGTCGCTCATCGGTGCGGTTCGTGTGGGGAGGTCGCACGCCACGCCAATAGTAGGGCAACGCCGGGGGCGTGGAAAGGTTGTCCGGTGATAACCCGATTACCGGCGTGACTTTGGCGCCGCGGCACCTGGTGTGATACACGCAGGCATCGGGGCATGCCCCCGCGGCGGGCGGGGGCGCGGCGGCCCCTTCGGTCGCTGCAGTGCGCGTCGAAAGTCGATATCACGCAGGGACCTTAGGGCGCACTGAGGCTCCCTGAGGGACCACCGCGCCCCCGCCCGCCGCTCACATCTGCATGTGCAAAGGCCTCGCGCGACCCGAAACTGCGGGCGCAGGCGGGGATGGTGCTCGCGCAGGGGCGTCAGTGCGCCCTAAGGTCCCTGCGCGATCTAAACCGTCGAAGCGCACTGCAGCGACCGAAGCGAGTGCCATCCCCGCCGCAGCCGTGGACCCCGACCTACGCGCGGTCCGGCCGAAAGAAGTCCCACGTCTCGAGCCCCGGCGCGATCGTCGCCTGCCCTACCACCCGGTACCCCAGGTGCCGGTACAGGGCCACGTTCCGCTCGCTTTCGGTGCTGAGCGTCACCCCGCGCGAATCCGCCCGCTCCCGCGACATCGCGTGCACCCGCTCCAGCAGCACCCGGGCGAGCCCGCGCCCCTGAAAGTCCGGCGAAACGGCCAGCATGTTCACGTGAATGTTGGGCTCGTCCACCCCGGTCGACTCCCACGCCCGCACGCAGTCGTCGTAGCGCGCCCGGGCATCCTCACCCAGCGCGGCCCATGTCCGGTCCCCGAGCAGGTCGAGCGCGGGAGGGTCCACCCGGTCCGGCAGCGAGCACAGCGCCACGCCGCACAGCTGGCGGCCCTCGGAGATCCCCACGATCGCGTCGTCCCGAAGCACCCGCGCGCCGTGGAAGAAGCCGATCAGGGCCCGGAGCCGCTCCGGGTAGGCGCCCCGCTCGCCCAGCACGTAGCGCATCACGGGATAGTCGGCGAACGCCTCGCATACCACGCGGACCACATCGTCAGCGGTGGCACGGCCGTCGAGCAGACGGGGAGCGTCGGTCATGGTGAGGAAACTTAGACCTGTTACCCCCTGCCGGAGTCCGGCAGCCGGCGATCGGTGGGCGCTCGTCACTCGGCTAGAGGAGTGGGCCGCCGCCTCGTCATCGACCCTCGACCAGCCTCTGGAAGCGAGGATTCTGGCGCACTGCATCGAACGTCGGATCGACCCGGAGCCAGCCGGGCGAGAGATCGTACGGCACCTTGAGCAGCGCCTCGATCTCGTCCAGCGCCTTCTCCGTCTGGCCGGTCGCCAGGTAGATCCGCACGAGCTGGTGACGGGCTCAAGGACAACCCCCGGTTCAAGCGGCTCGCCGCGGGCGGGTGATGAGCGGCGGAAGCATCGGAGTCATCCTGAGCGCCCTGAGTTATCCTGAGCCCCCCGAGTTATCCTGAGCCCCCCGAGTCATCCTGAGCGAAGCGAAGGAGCCACGCCCTAACGCATGGCTTCTTTGCTTCGCTGCGTTCTCGACCGGCCGACATGGCGGTAACCCCCAAGCCCGAATAGCTTTACCATTCGACCTGTAATCGTGTCCCGCTCGGCCCAAGGCATCAGATGGCGAAGACCGACACCAAGACGACCGCTTCCACCACCGACCAGCCCGGCTCCGCCGCCGCGCCCGGCCCGGCGGGCGACGCCTACCATCCCGAGACCGTCGAGGCCAAGTGGCAGGCCCGCTGGGCCGAGCGCCGCACCAACGAGCCGGACCTCGAAGGCGCCAGGCGGCCGTTTTACAACCTCATGATGTTCCCGTACCCCTCCGCCGAGGGGCTGCACGTCGGCAACATGTTCGCCTTCACCGGCAGCGACACCTACGGCCGGTTCAAGCGGCTGCAGGGGTATGACGTGTTCGAGCCCATCGGCTTCGACGCGTTCGGCATCCACAGCGAGAACTACGCGATCAAGCTGGGGATCAACCCCGGCGTCCTGATCCCGCAGAACATCACCAACTTCCGCCGCCAGCTCCGGCGCATCGGCGGCATGTTCGACTGGCGCCACGAGCTGAGCACCACCGATCCGGCCTACTACAAGTGGACCCAGTGGATCTTCCTGCAGCTGTTCAAGGCGGGGAAGGCGTACAAGAAGGCGGCCGCGGTCAACTGGTGCCCCAAGGACAAGACCGTCCTGGCCAACGAGCAGGTCATCAACGGCCGCTGCGAGCGGTGCGACACGCCGGTCGAGCAGCGGACGCTCGAGCAGTGGTTCTTCCGGATCACCGACTACGCGCCGCGGCTGCTGGCCGACCTCGACGACAAGTCGAAGATGGACTGGTCGGACACGACGACCACGGCGCAGCGCAACTGGATCGGCCGCTCGGAAGGAGCGGAGCTCGAGTTCCCGATCGGCGGCGAGGCCCAGGGCGATGGCGACGCCGGCCACGACGTCATCCGGGTCTTCACCACCCGGGCCGACACCGTCTTCGGCGCCACCTTCATGGTGCTGGCGCCCGAGCACCCGCTGGTGGACCGCCTGGTCTCGGCCGAGCAGCGCGGGGCGGTCGAGGCGTACCGCAAGGCCGCCGCGTCGCAGGACCTGGTCTCCCGCAAGGTCGGCGAGCGCGAGAAGACCGGCGTCTTCACCGGTGGCTACGCGACCAATCCCGCCACCGGCGGGCAGATCCCGGTCTGGATCGCCGACTACGTCCTGATGGAGTACGGCACCGGGGCGATCATGGCGGTCCCGGGGCATGACGAGCGGGACTTCGAGTTCGCCCGGACGTTCACGCTCCCGATCGTGCGGGTGGTCGCCGAGCCGGGTGTGGATACCGAGGCGGCGATGGAGGCGCCCTACGTCGACAACGAGCGCGGCGTGCTGGTGCACTCGGGGCACTTCGACCGGATGCCGGTGCCCGAAGCCAAGCGCGCCATCACCGCCTGGCTGGCCCAGAAGGGCAACGGCCGGGCCGTGGTCAACTACCGCCTGCACGACTGGTGCATCAGCCGCCAGCGCTACTGGGGCCCGCCGATCCCCATCATCTACTGCGACGAGCACGGCGCCGTCCCGGTCCCGGAACAGGACCTGCCGGTCGAGCTCCCGATCATCGAGGACTTCCGCCCCGACGACACCGGCGTCTCCCCGCTCGCGCGCCACGAGAACTGGTACCACGCCCCGTGCCCGGTGTGCGGCAAGCGCGCCCGGCGCGAGACCGACGTGAGCGACACCTTCCTCGACTCGGCGTGGTATCACCTGCGCTACCCGAGCACCGACTTCGACGACCGCCCGTTCGATCCTGCGCTCACGAAGAGGTGGCTCCCCGTCGCCACCTACATCGGCGGCAACGAGCACGCCGTCTTACATCTCCTGTACTCGCGCTTCATCACGATGGTCCTGAACGAGCTGGGCCACCTGGACTTCGACGAGCCGTACAAGAAGTTCCGCGCCCACGGCCTGATCGTGAAGGACGGCGCCAAGATGTCCAAGTCGCGGGGCAACGTCGTGATCCCCGACGAGTACATCGCCCGCTGGGGCGCCGACACGTTCCGGATGTACCTGATGTTCCTGGGCCCGTTCCAGGAGGGCGGGGACTTCCAGGACGCGGGGATCAGCGGGCCACGGCGGTTCCTGGACAAGGTGTGGGCGCTGGTGGGGGACGCGTGCAAGACGCACGCGGACGACGAGGTGCGGCACGAGACGCTGGTCAAGTACCACCAGACGGTGAAGCGGGTGACGGAGGGGATGGAGGAGCTCAGGTACAACACCAGCATCGCGGCGCTGATGGAGCTGGTGAACACGCTCCGGCAGGATAGCTGCACTCAGCGAACGCTGGTGGAAGGGCTGATCGTGATGCTGGCGCCGTTCGCGCCGCATTTCGCGGAGGAGAGCTGGGAGCGGCTGGGCCATAGCACCTCCGTCTTCGACACGCGCTGGCCGGAGTGGAACGAGGCGCTGACGGTCGAGGACAACGTCGAGGTGGTGGTCCAGGTGAGCGGGAAGACGCGGTCGCGGGTGAGCGTGCCGCGGGGGGCGGAGCAGGGGGTGGTTATGGACGCGGCGCAGCGGGACGCGGCGGTGCGGAGGTTTACAGAGGGGAAGGAGGTGCGGAAGGTGGTGTATGTGCCGAATCGGTTGCTGAATTTGGTGGTAGGGTAGAGACCTCACCCGTAGCGGGAAAGAATCCGGCGCAAACGCGTGCCGCGTGCCATTTGTCCGTCAATCTGACCTAGACCGAGCGCGTCCCTCCCAAACGACGGATCATGACTTGGTAGGTGCCGCCTCAGAAGCTGTTGATCGTGATGTGGTTGGCTTTTCCTCGGTCTTCCCTGCCCGTAATTTGCCCGTGAGAGGTTCAGTTTGCCCGTCACGGGTACCCATTCCCGGCCAGATTGCCTGCCCGTCCTCGTTGTACCACACGATGCTGCTCAGGAGACCTTGACTCCCAAAAGGTCGGGGTCAGTACACTACGTGCATGTCATCAAACGAACAGCAATGGTGGCTCGGGCTCGACCAGAGGTCGCTGGGAAGCGACCGGGCCTCCCTACGAAGTGGGCACGGCTTCTGGAGGCACACCCTAACGCAGTCCCTGCGCGTCCCGGCTGGGTCTGGCTGGAAGGGCGGAGGCGGCGAAGCAGCTGGAACACCCGTGCGTGATCGGCTTCCCGGTCGCACTCGATGTGCTTCGGATGATGCAGCGCGGCAGGGTGGCGGAGCGACTCGGTCGGCGCGAGGTGGCTGCGGAGTAGTACCAGTGGGTCGCGGACATGTGGCACCATGCCGATCCCGAGCTCCAGCCCGTGGTGGCCGAGGCACGCGCCGCGCTCGAGCGGTTGACCGCCGAGCGGCACTGAGTGGACGCCGCGCCAGTGCGGGCAACCCCGTGACCGCCCCGCTGGATCAGCTCGGCGCCGCGCGAGGCGCGGCCGCGAATGACCGCAGTTCAAGGAGTCACCCCGACGTCAGCCACGTCGCCACGGCCAGCCACGCGCTCGTTCCGCTGAGCGCGAGCCGGATGACCTGCGAGGCCAGGATTGCCAAGCCACCCCAGACATACACCGGGTGCACCTTACGCCGGGTGACGAGATCGTACAGTACGCCCGTCAGTATCAGGAGATCCACCACCCCGAAATAGAACGGCGGCCCCGCCGCGGCGAGTGCCGTCGGGAGCCGCGCGACGGCCGCCGCGAGCAGGCTGACCGTCGCCAGCAGCATGAGGCGCTTGTGCGTCTCGGGCCGGCGCCGGTACCACACCGCCGCGGCAACCAGGGGTGCGAAGACCAGCATGTCAAACAATGGGATGATCAGAAAGACCCGAGGCGGGATGCCCGGCGGCGCCCGCCCCTCGCGCGCATTCCCTACGGCCAGAACGGTGCCCAATACGACCATCCCCACCGCGAGCACGACGCCCGCAACGCCAAGCCGGCGATGAATGTCAGTGCGCCCGGCGGCGACCAGGGTCGTCTGCGCCACGAACAGCAGAATCCAAGCGGAGAAGGCGACACCGTGCACGATCCGCAGCGGCGACAGGGCCGGACCGTGCAGCCAGGGCGAGAGGTAGAAGGTGCGGTAGAAGCCGGCGAAGGCGATTGCGGCGATCAGGAGTGACATGCCGTTGTAGAACCGGTGGTGCCGGCGACGGACGAGCGGTACGGGCATGCTGGCGGCCATGTCGAAACGCCTCGAGCGCAGAGTGCGGATAGGAGAGGTGAACCGGTACAATGTGTGAGGCGGAACATGCAGGCACCAGAGGGCGATGGCCTCATGCCTTCGCTCCAGTCCCCTTCGAGATCCTGGGCGACTCGTCGCAGCGTATTTCGCCGGGCCTCGGCGGCCTGCGCAACCGCGGCCTTTTTGGCCGCTGACATTGCGGTCTGATGGGGGCAGCCTGATCGAGCCCAGCGGCGTCATCGTCGCTGGCGTCTGGCCTGCCCCCCGGTTTACTTATCCACGGGAGGAGAGCCCATGACCCACGCCGTGTCCGACGCGACCTTCGCCGGCCAGCTCCCCACGTTCTATCAGCAATACCTCGTTCCTCTCATCTTCGAGCCCTACGCCGCTGATCTGGCGCAACGTCTCACCCGACGGCCGCTCCGGCAGGTGCTGGAGATCGCCGCCGGGTCCGGCGTCGTGACCCGCCGCCTGGCCTCGGCATTGCCCGAGAGCGTGGCGATCGTGGCCACCGATCTGAACCCGGGCATGCTCGACCAGGCCGCCGCCACCGGGACCTCCCGCCCGGTGGAGTGGCGGCAGGCCGACGCGGCTCGGCTCCCCTTCCCGGACCAGGCCTTCGACGCGGTCGTCTGCCAGTTCGGAGTCATGTTCTTCCCCGACAAGGCCGGGGCGTTCGCGGAGGCGCGCCGGGTGCTCCGCGCGGGCGGCGTCTTCCTGTTCAGCGTGTGGGATCGGATCGAGCACAACGAATTCGCGGACGTCATCACCACGGAGCTCGCGACGCTCTATCCCGACGATCCGCCGCGCTTCCTGGCCCGCACGCCGCACGGCTACGCCGACCGCGCCGTCATCGAGCGGGATCTCTCGGCCGGCGGATTCAGCCGCCCCGCCGAATTCGTCACGTTGGCCGAGCGCAGCCGGGCGGCCTCGGCGGACATCCCCGCGCTGGCCTATTGTCAGGGCACGGTGCTCAGGAACGAGATCGAGGCGCGGGACCCCGGGGGGCTCGCGCGCGCGACCGAGCGCACCGCCGAGGGGATTCGCCGGCGGTTCGGTGCCGGCGCGGTCGAGGGCAGGGTGCAGGCCCACGTGGTCGCGGTCGAGAAATAACCTTGCCTCGGACTCCAACCACGCCGATGATGGAAGCGACGCCCGCGTAGTGCCGCCCGACCTCGACCGCCTCCGCGCCGGTCTCGCCGACCGCTACCGCCTCGAGCGCGAGCTGGGCCAGGGCGGCATGGCCACCGTCTACCTGGCCGAGGACCTCAAGCACCGGCGCAACGTGGCCATCAAGGTGCTGCGCCCCGAGCTGGCCGCCGTCATTGGGGCCGAGCGCTTCCTGCGTGAGATCCAGACCATCGCGACGCTGCAGCACCCGCACATCCTCGGCCTCATCGACAGCGGCGAGGTGAACGGCACCGCGTACTACGTCATGCCGTTCGTCGACGGCGAGTCGCTGCGTGAGCGGTTGCGCCGGGAGAAACAGCTGCCGGTGGGCGACGCGGTGCGCCTGGCCACCGAGGTGGCCACAGCCCTCGACTACGCCCACCGGCACGGGGTGATCCACCGCGACATCAAGCCCGAGAACATCCTGCTGCACGACGGTCGCGCGCTGGTGGCCGACTTCGGCATCGCGTTGGCCGTCTCCACCGCGGGCGGCGGCGGCCGGATGACCGAGACCGGCATGTCGCTCGGCACGCCGTACTACATGTCGCCCGAGCAGGCCATGGGCGAGCGCGCCATCACCGGCCGTTCCGACGTGTACGCCCTCGGCGCCGTCACCTATGAGATGCTGGTCGGCGAGCCGCCGTTCACGGGGCCCACGGCGCAGGCCATCGTGGCCAAGGTGATGAGCGCCGACCCCGCCGGCCTGTCGGCCCAGCGCCGGAGCGTGCCGCCTGCCGTCGAGGACGCGGTCCTCACCGCGCTGTCCAAGCTGCCCGCCGACCGCTTCGCCAGTGCCGCCGAGTTCGCCGCCGCCCTCAAGGGCGAGGCCGCTGGGACCGTCACCGTCCGCCGGCCCGCGGCCACCGGCGCGCGGGCCCGCCCCTGGCTCGTGCCGCTGCTCGGCGCCGTCGCCGCCCTCGCCGTGGCGGCGGCGGTCGTGCTGGGGCTCCGGCTGGCCCGCCGCCCCAGCGCGCCGGTCGCCCGCTTCTCGCTCGACATCCCCGACCTGCGGGTCAACTTCACCGGCTTCTACGGCATCTCTCTCGCGATCGCGCGCGACGGATCCCGCATGGCGTTCGTCACCCGGGCCGGGGAGAACGTCACCCGGCTCGCGGTGCGGGACCGCGGCGACCTCGAGGCCCGGCTGCTGCCTGGCACCGAGGGCGGCGACGCCCCGTTCTTCTCGCCCGACGGCCGGTGGCTCGGCTTCTTCGCGGGTGGCAAGCTGTACAAGGTGGCGGTCGCCGGCGGCACGCCGGTGTTGGTGGCCGACAAGGCCCAGTTAGCGCTGCCGAGCGCCCTCTGGCTCGCCGACGGCCGGATCGTGTACTCCGGGGCGGACTTCAAGATGATGGCGGTCGACGCGGACGGCGGGAACCCGGTGACGCTGGTCCCGGCCCCCAAGTCGGGCGGCCTGCGCTATCCGGCCGCCCTGCTGGACGATCGAGTGCTGATCCTGACCCGGTGCGGCAACACTTGCGCCGGGCCGGCGCTCGTCGCGTTCGACGTGCGGACCCAGGCCGAGGACACGATCCTCGCCGGCGTCACCGAGGGCGCGCTCCTGCCGGACGGCACCCTCGTCGCCGTGCGCGGCGACGGCACGGTCCTGGCCGCCCCGTTCGATGCCCGCCGGCACCGCCTCACCCGCTCGCCGATGCCGGTCCTCACCGGCGTCCAGGTCGAGATCGGGATCATCCCCGAGTTCGCCGTCGCCGACGACGGGACCCTGGTCTATCTCCCCTCCAACGCCTTTGCCGGCGTGTCCACCGTGGCCGAGGTGGACCGCGCGGGGCACGCCCGGGTGCTCGACCCCGGATGGGCAGGCCCGCTTCATCAGCGCCGACCTGTCGCCCGACGGACGGCGGATCGCCGTGAGCACGCTGGAGGGCGCCGGCTCGACCCTGTGGGTCAAGCAGCTCGACGCCGGCCCGCTCACCCGGCTCACGTTCACCACCGGCGTCACCAACTACCGGGCCGCCTGGCTCCCCGACGGCCGCGCCCTGAGCTACAGCTCCGACCAGAAGGGCGGCACCCACCTGTATCGCATCCGGGCCGACGGCAGCGACAAGGCCGAGCGCCTCTTTCCCGCCGACTCGGCCCAGATCGATGAGGCGAGCTGGTCGAGCGACGGCCGGTGGCTGGCCTACCGCACCGGCACGGTGCCGGGCCTCCGCGATGTCTATCTCCGCCGGGCCGCGGGCGACGGCCCGCCGATCCCGGTCGCCGCCGGCTCGGCCGACGAGTACATGCCGGCCGTGTCGCCCGACGGCCGCTGGGTGGCGTACGTGTCGATCGAATCGGGGCGGGAGGAGGTCTACGTCCGTCCGGTGCCCGACGTGGACCGCGCCCGCTGGCAGGTCTCCTCGGCCGGCGGCACCAGCCCCGTGTGGGGCTCGTCGAGCCGCGAGCTGTACTACGTCGCGCGGGGCGACACCATGGTCGCGGTCACGGTGGGCGGCACGACCGAGTTCCAGATTGCCGCACGCCAGGCGCTGTTCGGGACCGCGCCGTTTACCTTCACGCCCTGGCACCAGGGCTTCGGCGTCCGTCCCGGCGGCCGGTCGTTCGTCATGCTGAGGCGCACCGACCAGTCGGCCGGCCCCGAAGCGCGCCGGCTGGCGGTGGTGCTCAACTGGTTCACCGAGCTGCGGGCTCGACTCGCCAAGTCGGAATGACGGCTCCGCTGGTGCCAGACTCCCTGCGCGATTCCCTCAGCGACCGCTACGCCGTCGAACGTGAGCTCGGCCGCGGCGGCATGGCCACCGTCTACCTCGCCCACGACCTGAAGCACGACCGCAAGGTCGCCGTCAAGGTCCTCCGCCCGGAGCTCGCCGCCGTCCTCGGCGCCGAGCGGTTCCTGGCGGAGATCCGGGTCACCGCCAACCTGCAGCACCCCAACCTGCTGCCGCTGTTCGACTCGGGCGAAGTCGGAACCTTCCTTTATTACGTCATGCCGTACGTCGAAGGCGAGACCCTGCGCGCCCGGCTCGAGCGCGAGCGCCAGCTCCCGCTGGACGAAACCGTCCGCCTGGTGACCCTGCTCGGCAACGCCCTGGCCTACGCCCACGCCCACGGCGTGATCCACCGCGATCTCAAGCCCGAGAACATCCTCCTCCAGTCGGGCCAGCCGGTGATCGCCGACTTCGGCATCGCGCTCGCCGTCGCCCAGGCCGGCGGACCTCGCGTCACCGAGACTGGCCTCTCCCTCGGCACCCCGCACTACATGAGCCCCGAGCAGGCCGCCGCCGAGCGCGAGATCGACGCCCGGTCCGACCAGTACGCCCTGGCGGCCGTGACCTACGAGATGCTCTCGGGCGAGCCGCCCCATACCGGCCCTACCGCCCAGGCCGTCATCGCGCGCCTCATGACCGAGCAGGTCCGGAGTCTGCGTGCGACCCGGCCCGGCGTGCCGGTCGAGGTGGACCGCGCGGTCGCGCGAGGGCTGGCCAAGTCGCCGGCGGACCGGTTCGGCTCGGTGGCCGAGTTCGTCGCCGCGCTCACGGCGCCCGCCGATAGGGCACCGGGCCGGTCGCGCCGGCGCGCGTCGCGCTGGCTGCTCGTCCCCGCCGCCGTCCTCGCGCTCGCGCTGGCGGTGTTCGGCCTCAGCCGCCTGCGCGGCGCGGGTCACGCGGAGGCCGCCGCGCCGGGCGACAATCTCCGGGTCGTCGCCGTCCTCCCCTTCCGCAACCTCTCCCACGATACCGCGCAGGGGTACTTCAGCGCCGGGATGACCGAGGAGATCGCCACCGAGCTCTCCCGCGTCGCCGCGCTGCGGGTGCTGAGCCGCGCCGCCACGGCGCAGTACGACACGGCGGGGGACCGGCTCAAGCGGATGTCACGCGAGCTGGGCGTGGGCAGCGTCGTCGATGGCAGCGTGCGCCTGGCCGGCGACCGGGTCCGCATCGCCGTCGAGCTGACCAGCGTGCGGACCGGCCAGTCGCTCTGGTCGGAGCAGTACGACCGGCAGCTCTCTGACCTGTTCGCGGTGCAGGACGACGTCGCGCACAAGGTCACGGCGGCGCTCGAGGCCAGGCTCACCCCCGCCGAGGCCAAGCGGGTGGCCCATGCCCCGACCTCCAACATGGCGGCCTACCAGCTCTACCTGCGGGCCCTCGACCTCAACCCCTTGCTGCGGACCGAGAATCTCTCCGGCGGCAAGCTGCTGGGGCAGGCCATTCGGCTGGACTCCGGATTCGCCGCGGCCTACGCCCAGCTCGCGCGGAATCAGATGTTCCGGAGCGTGGCCGGCGAGCGGACCTATACCGACTCCGGGTTCATCGCCGCGCGGAAGGCGGTCGCGCTCGACCCCGAGCTGGCCGACGGCTGGTTTGCGCTCGGCGATCTGGAGAGCGTCGTCCTCAAGCTGTCCGATGCCCGGCGCTCGTACCTCAAGGCCCTGGAGCTCAACCCGAGCCACGGCGGCGCCATGGCCGACCTGGCCAACGTGTACGTCGCGCTCGGACGCTACGATGAGGCGCTGGACTGGTCCCTGCGCAATCAGCAGCTCAACCCCAATCAGACGCATGCCCCCTACCACGTCGCCATCGGCCTGATGCCGCTCGACGACGACTCGGCCACCGGACGGTTCCTGCTCGCCGCGGAGCGGCAGTTTCCGACCGAGCTCAGGATTCAGGGACTGCTCGCCTGGCTGGACCTCAGGCGCGGGTCCGACCGGGCGGCCCTCGAGCGGGCCCGCCGCATGGTACGGAACGCCCCCGACGATACCGAGGGGCCGCCGATCCTCGCCGAGCTGGCGGTGGTGGTGGGAGACACCGGCGCCGAGCGGCTCATCGAGCCGCTGGCCCGGCAGGATCCCGGGGCGGCCGGACAGATGTTTCCCGAGTCGCTCCGGTCGCTCTATGCCCTGACCCTGCAGCGTCAGGGGGACACCCGTCGCGCCGCCGAGCTGTGGCGGGCCTCCGCTGCGGCGGCGCACCGAAGCCTCGATTCCGGCGCGGAGAGTTACACGGCCCCGATGGAGCTGGCCGCGATCAGCGCCATCGAGGGGCACACCGATGCGGCCCTCGAGTGGCTCGAGCGCGGCTACCGGGCCGGATGGAAGGACGCACGGTTCCTCGATCTCGACCCGTTCTTCGCATCGGTGCGGCGGGAGCCGCGCTACCAGGCCCTGGTCACCGCTATGACCCAGGACGTGGCGGAGATGCGGAAGCGGGCGGCCGCCGCGCATCCGTCGCTGTTCAGCACGGGCTCATCGGCAGGGCGCTGATCCCTCGGATCACCAGCGAATCACGCGCAACACGTTCGAGTAATCTTCGGTCCATACCCGCGGCGATCGGTCCACCGCCAGCCGGCGCCTGGGGCGGTGCTAGCAAGTCCACGCGAGCCACTACACATTTGACAGATTCTCACTTCAGGCCGCAGCCGTGGCCGACATCGCCATCCAACTTGGGGACGCTCTCCGCGACCGCTACCTCATCGAGCGCGAGCTCGGCCGGGGCGGCATGGCGACGGTTTTCCTCGCGCACGATTTAAAGCATGACCGGAAGGTCGCGCTCAAGGTGCTCCACCCGGCGGCGTAAAAAGTCGGATCGCCGCCGGGAGCTCCCGAGCGAAGCCGCCGTCATCCCGAGCGAAGCGAGGGATCCTGCCGGGCCGAGTTCGAGCCATTCCCGGGCAAGATCCCTCGCTTCGCTCGGGATGACAGATGACAGATGACAGAGTTCCGCTCGGGAGCTCCTGGGCGCGGTTCAGCTACCCTGGTCCCGGATCACTCCCCGCGCTTCGCGCACGCGGCGACGAATGCTGCCCGCGGCCGCTCGCCCCCGCCGATCTGAAACTCCGCGGTCGTCTTGTACGATCCGGCCGCATCAGCATAGCTCACGGTCGCGCGCTGCTGCCCGAGTGTCCGGCGGCCCGCTGTGGAGATGGAGTTCCGGCCTCGAACACGTACTCGTGCTGCGCGTCGCGCACCGTCAGCGTCCGCGCATCCCCGCCTCCGACGACGAATTCAAAGCCGGCCACGCCGGGCGCAATCGTGAGGAACGAGACCGTGCCGTCCGGGTTCCGGCGCGAGGCCACCTCGCTCCGCCACTCGCCGAAGTCGAAGACCGTGGCGCCCCGCTCGCGGGTCACGGCGATCTCGCCGAGCGCGTCGTTCCTGTAGTGCGGGGCCAGCTTGCCCGCCTCCCCCGCATCGGGCGGCACGGTGAGCAGCTTCCGGTCGGCGGCCAGGGAGTTGAAGTAGGTCCGGGCACCCGCGGCGACCTGGGCCTCCGCCTCGGGCCGGCCGTCGAACAGGACCTCGAGCAGCTTGCGCCGGAACTGGGTTCGCACGATCCAGCCCGGGTCACCGTTGGTGAGCACCACCGCGCCTATCCCGTGCGCCGGCAGCCACATCATGTCGCTGTGGAATCCGATCATATCGCCGCCGTGGTGCACGACCGAGACCTGGTACTGGGTATCCACCATCAGCCCCATCCCATAGGTGGCATCCTGCCCGATCGGCACCTGGGCCGCTCGGCGCGCCAGCAGGGTCTCGCGCGAGATGTACCGCCGCCCGTCGGGCAACCTGCCTTCGGCCAGCTCCATGGCGACGTAGCCGAGCATGTCGCGCACGCTGCTCCACGCCGCGCCGGCGCCGCGCACTGGGATGATGGAGTAGTTGGCCTCCATGACCGCGGGCGCCGGCTTGCCGTCCACGTCGGGCGACTCCGGCATCGCATGATTCCCGCGCAGGGCCGCCGCGTAGTCGAAGGTGGTCGCGCGCATGCCGAGCGGATCGAAGACGAGCGTCTGCATCGCGGTGTCGTAGGCGGCGCCGAGCTCGAGCCCGGGAAACGCTACATGGCCGCCGACGTAGCCCGCGGCTCCCGCGAGCGGATTGGAGTACTGGAACATCTCGCCGAACCCGCTGGTCGGCTGCATCGTGGCGAGAGTGGCCAGCACGCTGTCCGGTGTCACGCCCGCGAACTGGAACAGCCACTCGTAGTCCTGGCGCGGCAGGCCGGTACAGGCGCAGATCAGATGCTTGACCTTGACCTGCTGCGTCGTCTCCGCATTCCCGAGTTTGAAGGAGGGCAGCAGGTCGGTCACCGGCGTGTCCCAGGTCAGCTTCCCCTGGTCCACCAGCTTGGCGAGCATGAGGGTGGTCATCGCCTTGGTGTTGGACGCGATCATGAAGAGGGTGTTGGCGTCCACCTTTTCGGTGCCACCCAGCTCGCGGGTGCCGAAGCCGTCCGCGAAGACGACCTGCCCGTCCTGGATCAGGCCGATGCCCACGCCGGGGACGCCGGTCTCCCGCATCGCGGCCTGGACGAACCGGCCGAGCTCCGCGATTCGCGCCTGGTCGAGCCGGTGCGCCTTCCTTCCGGCGAAGGACTCGCGCGTGTACCCCTTGGGCAGCAGCTCGCCGTACACCAGGGCCACCTGGGCGAGGCGCTTCTCTCCTACCGCCTGCGCCATGTCGTACAGCGCGACGGTCCACACCCCGCCCGCGCGCTGCACGTCCGCGCCCACGTCGCGCTTCTCGTTGGGTGACGTCTGGTAGACGTACTCGGCCCGATCGGTCCAGCCGTCCTTGTCCGACTTGGGGTTCACGACCTTGAGCGGCCATTTGGCGTCCGGCTTGTACGCCCGCCAGGCAGCGGCTACCGCCGAGTCGGCGGTCAGCGCACGCACGTCCACCAGCGCGATGGCCGAGTTGCCCTCGGGCGGCGCGACGATCGTAGTCGGCCCGCGGACGGCGACGCTCCAGCCGGCGGGCGCGATGAACGTATTGCCCATGACGGTGGCCCTGGGCGTGTTGCGGACGAGCTGCTCCGCGCCATCAGCGGCAGGGGGGACGCCGGGAGGCGGTGTCGTGCCGCAGGCTAGCGACAGCAGCGCCACGGGCATGGCGGCTCGGGTGAACACGGCTGGGCGGTTCATGGCGGCACCTCCGGGGTCACACGTTGGATGGGATTACTCCAATGTGTCGCGCGGTACGGAAGGCTGCCACCCATCGGGGGCGCAGCGCCGCTGAGGCGCTCGCTACCGCGGACGCCGGTCCACGACCCGAACCGCCTTGCCCTCGCTCCGGGGCACGCGGTCGCGTTCGAGCACCTGGACTGCGATCGAGAGCCCGGTCTGCTCGCGCAGGGCGTGCTGGAGGCGGGATCGCAGCAGGCCGCGGTCGAGACCTTCCCGGGCCGGCTCGCACAGCAGGCTCAGCTCATCGAGCGTGCCCGGCCGATCCACCACGAGCTGGTAGTGCGGCGCGACATCCCCGACGCTGAGCAGAATCCGCTCCACCTCCGACGGGTAGAGGTTCACCCCGCGAATGATCAGCATGTCGTCGTACCGACCTTTGATTTGGCTCATGCGCACCGTGGTGCGACCGCAGACACACGGCGTCACCTCGAGTGACGAGATGTCACCCGTGCGATAGCGCATGAGCGGCAGCGCTTCCTTCGTGACGGGCGTCAGCACCAACTCACCTTCCTGCCCCGGGCCCAGCGGCTCGCCGGTCTCCGGATCGACGATCTCGGGCAGGAAGTGATCTTCCTGAATGTGTGAGCCGTTCCGTGCCTCGATGCACTCGGCCGCCACGCCTGGTCCGACGATCTCCGCCAGTCCGTAGATGTTGACGGCGGCCAGGCCCAACCGGCGCTCGATCTCGCCCCGCAGCTCCTCGCTCCAGGGCTCGGCGCCGAAGATGCCCACCTCCAGCTTGAGGGTCCGCCGGTCGATCTGTGCCGTCTCGAGTGCCTCGGCGATGCACAGGGCGTACGAGGGGGTGCAACAGAGCACCTGGCCACGCAGATCCTGCAACAGCGTCGCCTGACGCTGCACCAGACCGCCCGAGATCGGCACCACGGTGCAGCCCGACAGTTCGGCGCCCTGGTGGAGGCCGAGTCCACCGGTAAACAGACCGTAGCCGTACGCGTTATGGACCACCATGCCGGGCCGAACACCGGCCAGCGCGAGGCAGCGCGCCACCACCTCCGACCACATCGCAAGATCGTTGCGGGTGTAGCCGACGATCGTCGGCTTGCCCCGAGTGCCACTCGACCCGTGGAACCGAACGAGCTCGGCCACGGGGACCGCGAACAGCCCGAAGGGGTAGTGCTCGCGGAGATCGATCTTCCTGGTGAAGGGCAGGCGGCGCAGGTCGGCGAGCGAGCGGATGTCATTCGGGGAGGTGATGCCGGCGGCGCGGAGCCGGTCGCCTAATGGCGGGACCCGCGCCAGCACCCGTGCCACCGCGGCGCGGAGTCGCTCGAGCTGCAGCGCCTCCATGCGCTCGCGGGGGAGGGTCTCGACCTCAGGGTTCCACATTCAGCCGCTCGAAGTGCGCCAGCAAGCGGACCAGCGCCGGCTCGCACCGCAGGCTCGGCTCGTCGAGCGCGCGGCGGCTCCGGGAAGGCCCGTTGAAGCGGCACTCAGTTGCGGGATCGAATCGAACGGGACGTCGGCCGCCGAGCGCGATGGTGTGCGCCCCGCGGATCGCCTCGATTCTGGCGGGGATGGCCGTGGTGTCGCAGCTCACCGGATCCTCGTTGAGAGGCCGAGCATGACCGCCATATCGGTCATGTGTCCCCGGCCGGTCTTCGCGAGGGAGCCGTAGAGGTCAATCTCGACCCCCACGATCGAGTCGAAGACACCGAGCTGCTGCCAGCGCTCCACCGCGTGCTGACCTGCCCGCCCACGGGCCGAGGGTGTGAGAGACTGATGGCGGCCATTGGAGAGCTCTCCCGTCGCGCGAGCTGCACAGCGGACCTGGAACATGGCAAGTGCGACCACGAGTGGCAATCCCGAGCCCCGACCTTCATCACCACGAAACACGGGCGACTACGGGGCCGGCGGGCCACGGTCGAGACGCGCCACGCAGCCGAAGTGTGAGCATCGCAAAGGGATCCCGGCACGACGCGGGCACGACGCCGTCGCGACGCGTCACGCTCTAGTATGCCCCCGCCTGACGAGTTCGAGCATATCCACCCACTCTCTGCCCGGAGGTCCATCATGAAACGCACTGTGTGCGGCGTCTGGCTCCTCGCCAGCCTGGCCGCCTGCGATGACTCCACCCAGCCCGCCGAGCCGTCGAGCACGCCCCCGGCCGCGGCCGTGGCCGTGGCAGTGGAGCAGCAGTTCACCGTTCGCGATCTCGGTACGCTCGGCGGCGCGCTCAGCCACGCCAACAGCATCAACGAGCAGGGCGAGGTGGCGGGCGTGGCGCAAAACGCAGCCGGACAGCCACGAGCATTTCTGTGGCGCGCAGGACAGGGCATGCGGAGCCTGGGCACGCTGGGAGGATCTCAGAGCAGGGCTCGCGGCCTCAACGACCGAACCGAGGTGGTGGGCTTCAGCGAGATCCATCCCGGCTCGCCCGTGACCCGGGCGTTCCTCTGGAGCGAGACGGCAGGCATGCGGAGCCTCGGAACCCTGGGGGGTGAGAGCAGCGTCGCCAACGCCATCAACAACCGGCGCGAAGTGGTGGGCAGCAGCGACACTCGGTACGGCAACACCCGAGCCTACCTCTGGACTCAGGGACATGGCCTGCGAAACCTGGGCACGCTGGGCGGCAAGAACAGCGATGCGATCGATCTCAACGACGCCACTCAGGTCGTCGGCTCGAGCGAGACCAGCGACGGGAGCTCCCATGCCTTCCTGTGGACTCCCGGCCGAGGGATGGAGGATCTGGGCACGCTGGGCGGCGCAAGCAGCTTGGCCTGGGGCATCAGCCAGGCCGGGGCCATCGTCGGCCAGAGCGAGACCGCCGGCGGCAGGTCGGTCGCGTTCCTGTGGACCCGGGAGCGCGGGATGCGGAGTCTCGGCACTCTGCCCGGTCTGCCGGAATCCTTTGCGGCTCGCGTCAACACCCACCTGCGGGTCGTTGGCTCCGGCTTCAGCGACACAGCCGGTCAGCCGTTCCTGTGGATGCCGGGCGGCGGGATGCAGCCCCTGCCCACGCTCGGCGGCGGCGGCGGGGCCGAGGAACTGAACGAGTTCGGCCAGATCGTGGGCGTGAGCACCAAGAAGAACGGCGACGCCCATGCCACGCTGTGGACGCCGAGCGCGGGCCCGCTGGCGGTCATGGAGCAGAATCCGCGGTGACACGGTTCACTTTGGCTCGGTATCCCCATCTCGTCGCCTGGCGCCGGCCCGAACTCCCCCGCAGATTGGAGGCGTTCGAGCCGGCAGCCGAGGGTCCCATGGCCGAACCACGTCCCAGCATACCCCCGTGTCATCTCACGACGAGCACCGCGCTCGCGGTCCTCGGCCTCACCGTGTCACTGCTCGGCTTCACCCCACCGCTCGCCGCGCAAGGCGTCACCGGCGCTGCGATCGAAGGTCGCGTCCTCGATCGCGACAGCACGCCGGTGGAGCAGGCCGTCGTCCACGTCACCAACACATCCACCGGCGAGCGGTGGCAAACCACGACCAGCGCGCGCGGGCGGTACTTCATCGAGTACCTGTCGGTGGGCGGCCCATACCGGATCGATGTCTCCGCGATCGGGTTCACCCCCGAGCGGCGGGACTCCACCTTCCTCGCGCTCGGCCAGCGCCTGATCGTCGATTTCACGCTGACCCCGGCCGCGCTGGAGCTGAAGGAGATTACCGTCACCAGCGCCGGGGCCGCCGCGCGTACCGGCCCCGCCCAGGTCATCTCCGACAGCACGATCGCCCGACTTGCTGTGGACCATCGCGATTACACCGAGCTGGCCGTCCTCTCACCTCAGGTCACGAAGAGCCCGAACGGCGGGCTCTCCTTCGCGGGCCAGCACGATCGGTTCAACAGCATTCAGATCGACGGCACCAGCAACATCGATCCGTTCGGTCGCTCCACCTCCGGCAACGGGACGCCCGGATTCGCCGTTGGACTCACTGCGTTTACCCCTGAGGCGGTGAAGGAGCTCCAGATCGTCACCGCACCCTTCGATGTCCGCTACGGCAATTTCGCGGGCGGCTTGATCAACGCCGTAACAAAGTCGGGCTCTAACCGAGTCGAAGGCTCCATCCTCGGCAACTTGAGGGCTCCGATCTCACCGGCGTCGATGCGACCGGCAGCCGGGCAGCCCAGTTCAGCCGAAAGGAGCTCGGACTCACCCTGGGCGCACCCATCATTCGCAACCGTGTCGCCTTGTTCGTCAATGCCGACGTCAATCGGGAGGTGACTCCACAGACTGTGCCCGTCCCCGTTCCAGGAGACACGACAACAGGAGCCCTCCGCTACGAGAGCCTGGTGCGCTTCCGAGACCTCTTGCGGAGCTACGGCGTGGACCCCGGAAACTTCTCGACCGGCTCGTACAGCACCCCGAGCAGAAATCTGTTCTTCAAGATCACCGCACAACTGGGACTGAACAGCAGCCTTGCGGTGTCCCACAACTACGGCCACGGCAACGATCGCCGCGAGATCGGCGAGCGAGATGTGGGCCTTTATGGCCTCTCCTCGAGCGGCAGCCAGAACCCGGAGACGATCAATGCCACGAGGCTCGCCTGGACCACCGCCTTCGGCGTCCGCTTCACCAATCAGATGACGCTGGCGCGGGTGGACGACAGGCGAACCTGCGTTCCGAGCTCGGACTTTCCAGCGGTGACCCTGGTGGACAACGACAGTCCCGACCCGTTTGCCGGCACCGTGCTGAACGCGGGCACACCCGAGAATTGCCTGGGCCTCGAGACCGGACACACCCTCTGGGAACTCACCGACAACGTCGGCATGGCGGCGGGAAATCACCGGCTCACGTTTGGCACCCATGCCGAACGGATCCACCTGGTGGAGGACGTGTTGGACGTCCCTCGCGGAGTCTGGACCTTCGGCAGCCTGGACTCGCTGGCAGCCGGCACGCCGGCGAGTTATGCGCGGGACTTCCCCGCGGCGGGCGACTCGCGCGTCGCATTTCGGGTCAACCAGATCGGCGTCTACGCGCAGGATCAATGGGCGCCCATGCCACACCTGACCGTCACGGCAGGCCTCCGCCTCGACGTCCCTACCGTGCCCACCCCACCTACCTGGAGCCTGCAAGCGTGGAACGGTCTGGGCATCAGCACTTCGGAGACGCCGAGTGGGAACGCACTCTGGTCACCGCGCCTCGGCATGAACTACGATCCGTCCGGACGTGGAGTAACCGTGTTGCGCGGCGGGGTGGGGTTCTTCGCGGGGCCCCCCGCGTACGTGTGGTACAGGAATGTGTACGGCACGACAGGCATTCGCTCCCTCCGCATCGACTGCGAGGGCGATGCCGTGCCGGCGTTCACCCTCGACCCGAAGATGCAACCCACGAAATGTGTCGAGCCGACGCCACTTGCCTCTCCGCTCGCCTATTTCGATCCCGACTTCCGGTTTCCCCGCAGTCTCAAGGTGGCCCTCGGTGTGGATCGGGCTCTCCCCTGGGGTGTCGTGGGCAGGGTTGATGTCCTCTACACTCGACTCGTGAACTCGGTCGAGATGGTGGATGTGAACCTGCGCGGGCCGGTGGGCACTTCAGCCGGCGAAGGAGGCCGGGTGCTCTACGGGACGATCGACGAGTCAACCGGTCGAGCGACACCGAGCCGAGTCGCCGATGGGCTGGGCAGAGTCGCCCAGCTGCGGAACGGCAGCGGGGATCGCTCCTACTCGGTCACGGCCCAACTCGAGCGGCACTTCTCCGGCGGGACAGGGGTAAGTGCGGCGTACACCTACACCGACGCGAGGGACCGGATGGGCATGGTCGCCGACCGCGGCAGTGATCTTATCAGGTCGACGCCGCTGGACGGCACGCTCGAAGCACGCAACGTCCGCACCTCGATCTGGGAACGGCCGCACAAGATCACCTTCGTCGGCACCACCGATCTTCCCTTCGGCTTCCGGCTGGGCGTCACCTACATCGGGATGTCAGGCCAGCCGTATACGTATGTGTCGCAGGGTGATCCCAACGCGGATGGGCTTCTGCCGCGCGATGCCGTGTCGAACGATGTCGTTTACGTGCCGAAGGACGCCGGCGACATCACGCTGGCGGACCCGACTAAGTTCGCCCCGCTCGACGAGTTCATTCGGAAAGAACCCTGCCTTCAAAGCCAGCGTGGCCGGCTCCTTCAGCGAGACAGCTGCCGCGATCCCTGGCTGAACGAAACCACGGCGCAACTGTCGAAGCGATTTCGCCTCGCGGACAGGCGGACCCTCGAGGTCACGGCCGATCTCTTCAACGTGCTGAACTTCGTGAATGGCGACTGGGGGGTGGTCCGCCAGACCTTCGGTGACATCGGGAACGCCGTCCCGCTGCTGCAGCTCGTCGGCTACGACACTCCCCATTCACGTGGCGTGTATGAACTAGTAGAAGGTGTTATCCGCCGCGATATCGACGTGGAGGCCACGCGCTGGCGGCTTCAGCTCGCCGCGACGGTGTTCTTCTAGCCGCCTTCAGTCTTCCGGAATGAGCAAGGCGTCGAACGGCAGGTAGCCCCGGAGGGGAGCCAGCAGCGGGTCGGCGTGAAAGGTGTGCGACGGTCCGAGTGGGAGGATGCCTCGGGCACTCGCCTCCTTAAGCAGCGCGACGGCCTGCTCGCGCCGGCCGAGGCCCGCGGCAATGCGCGCCTGGGCGAGGATCCATGCACCTCGAGCCTTTGGGTTCATGATCGGGCGGTTGCTCTCGGCGGCCAGGATGCTGTCGATGCGTTCGGCCTTGAGGGTGTCGGCGGACAGTATCGCGATCCGGCCAAGCGCTTCCAACTTGGGCAGCGTGTCGGCATCGCCCCGGACCATCCGCTCGAGGGCCTCCCGCTCGCGCGCTGTCCGGCCGAGCAGCCGATTGGCCCAGGCGATGTTCTGCTCGCGAACCCAATCGCCCTCCGCCGAGCGCTCGAGACGCACCAGGATACTCTCGGCAATCGCCATCGCGGTCGTCGCGTGCCCGTGCGCCGCGAACTCCTCGGCGATCGTCAGCTGAGCAACGGCAACGGAGCTGATCGACTGTTGGGCCCTACTCCTCAGGAGGTCCATGGCCGCTCGCTCGCGGCCGAGGGCGGCGAGCGAGCGTCCCCTGACGATCTGCCACTGCGCGTCTGCCGAATCGCGCCAGCGATCGGTGATGTCCAGCTCGGCGCGGTACCCGCCTACCATGTGCCAGGTGGCCGCCATCCGCCACCAGTACCTAGGCCACACGTTCTTGGGCGATTGCCACCACCCCAGATCGCGCTCCGGGTCCATCTGGTTCAGAGCCTCCCGCGCGGCCCTCGGGTGGTTGGAGTATTGGAGCTCGCTCTCGAACTGGGCCCGTGCGGATTGCGACTTAGGATACGCGGTATGCCGCTCGTCGATGAGGCGCGCCGCCTCCGGCATGTCTCCCCGGCAGAAAGCGTTGAGCTGGCTGATCGTCAAGCGATTCCATAGGCTCAATCGCTCCCGGCGAGGCTCGAGCACGTGGGTGATCGAATCGGTGATCGTGCATTCGTCGTTCTGGGTCGCGCGCCAGGCGAGCTGGATCAGCGGTGCCACGAAGGTCGTATCGAGCCTCGCCGCACGGCGGTAGTGGTCGGCCTCATTTCCCCAATCGTCGAGCTGCCCTCCCTTGAGACCGGCCACAAATTCGCGGTAGGCCGCCAGACTCTGGGGCAGAGCCAGGTCGGGATCCACGGGATTGCCCCGGTTCAACGCATTGACGAGCGGACTGAGACCGCCCGCGATCTGCTCTCGCAGCATCTGGAGGGCGACGGTGGCCCGCTCGACCGGTGCGCCGACCGGGTCGAAGGACTTGAGCACCCGGCCGCTCGCGACGTCCGTGACCTCCGCCTGGAACAGCACGCTGTCGCCGGAGCGATAGTAGCTGCCCCGAATCAGCATCCCCGCACTGTCTCGCCGAGCCTTGATGAGTGGATCCACCGATCGCCCGGAATCGGCCGGTCCGCCGGTATAAACCGCCTCCAGATCGGGAGACTCCACCAGCGGGGTTTCCATCAGCCCGCGGATCATCCAGTCCGCGGCCATGGCGCCGAGGTCATCGAGGTCCGGTCGCCCGGTACGGTTCTCGAACGGCGCCGCGGCTACGCGCTGGGGCATGAGCTTGGCGGACCGGGCGTGCGAGAGGGTCCCGCCGATCACGCCGATCCCCACCACCATGACTCCGACGAGTCCTGCCCACACAACCCGGTTGCGATGTGTCGGCCGCTCCGGTGCGGCGACCGGAGGGGCGAGCAGGGGTGCTTCGGGCTCGCGATCCGGGCCGGAATCCAGGGAAATCGAATGCGGCCGCGCCGGCGTCACCACCGAGGCGGCGCGGGACTCGAGCCTGAGTCTCTCCGCCAAAGCGACGACCTCTCGCTCGGGGGCAGCGTCGAGGTCCGTGCGCAGCAGCTCCGAGTGGACATTGGCGTGCCGGAGCGCTCCGGCACGGTCGCCCGCTGCTTCGAGTGCCTGCATGTAGCGCAGCGCGATTCGAGAGTTGTAGCGGTCCTCCGTGGCGAGACGCGACCACCACTCTGCCGCCCGCAGCGGACTGCCGTTCTTCATCTCCCGCTCTGCGAGCTGCTCGAGCGCCTGATTGTACCTGCGCGCCAAGCGCGACCGCTCGCCGTCCGCCCAGTGCTCGAATTCCTCGGCATCCGACAAATGGAACCCATTGAGGAACGGTCCGCGGTAGATGGCGACCGCTGCTTCCGGGTCATCACGGCCGAGGGCCGCGTCGAACTCCCAGAGGTCGCAAGTCAGGCGGGAGGGGTTGAGGCGAAGGTCGTCGCCGTTGCTCTGCACCGAGTCTTCGCCCAGGGCAGAGCGAAGGATGTAGAGCGAGTCTCGAAGCAGGTGTCGAGCCTCGTCGGTGCCGTTCTCGGACCACAGAGAAGCGAGGAGCCTGTCCCGGCTGAGGGCACGGGGATGCTCGACCGCCAGGAGGGACAGCAGCGCGATGCGTTGCCGCAACGCGGCGCGACCGCTTACCGGGCCGTCCGGGCCGTCGAGTGAGGCGCTGCCTAGCAGCCGAAGTGTAAACATCAGAAGGATCTACGGGCCATGACGCGGGCACGACACCGGCACGACGGGTCTCCTGTAGTATACCCGCCCGTGACCCCTTCGGTAACGAGCCTACTTCGCATCGCGGGGGGCCGTGCTGCGCACCGGCGCGGATGCGCCGGGGAATGGTCCGTTCTGAATCGGGAGGTAGCAGATGCGAACCAGTACGATGCTCCCGTTGGCCTTCGGGCTCATCGTGGGAGCCTGTGGCCCGGATAGTCCACATCCCGGTGGACCGTCGACCGACGGCACGCTCAGCGTCTCGACTGTCACCATCGGAGACGACCCCGATCGAGATGGCTTTCAACTCACGATCGACGGTGTCAACTCGGTGACCCTCGAGCCCACCGACACTACCCAGCTGATCATACCCGCCGGCCCCCACGCCCTGGGATTGCAAGGTGTCGCGGGACAATGCTCGGTCGATCCTGCGATGCCGCTGGACGTGGACATCGCGTCGCAGGGAACGACACCAGTGGCCTTTGCGGTCAATTGTCCCGCGGTTGGTGCTAGCGTCACGGTTGCGACGACTGGCCCAGATATCGATCAGGACGGGTATCGTGTCGCGGTCGATGGAATCGATCAAGCGCCGACCCCATCGAACGCCGTCGCTTTCGTTCGAGCCGAGGCGGGCAGCCGAACGATCACCCTCACCGGTCTCGCATCGAACTGTGCGTTCACCGGCCCTGCCTCGCAAACGGTGACCATCGTGCCCAACCAGCCCGCCCCCGTCGAGTTCGCGGTAGTCTGCACCGCGACGACCGGAGTGATCGAGGTAAGCCTCAGCACTTCGGGAACCGAAACAGGGGGAACCTATCAGGTGTTCGTGGACGGAGTCCGGCAATCCCAATTCCTAACCGAATCAGAGCCGGAGGCGATCTTCGTGCCGGGTGGGAACCACCTCGTCCAACTTTCGGCTCCCGGCTCATGTTCGGTGGTGACCGCTCCGCAGTCCGTGACCGTCACCGTCGGCGGGCTCGTACGAGATACCGCCGACGTGAATTTCGCGGTGAGCTGCACTGTGTCCCCGCCAGGAGCATTGGGAACAGTGCTGATCACCGCACCCACTAGGGGATCTGTACCGAGCACGACTCATTACACCGTTCGGTATACCCACCTGGGATACTGGGACTACGCACGCGCCTTGAGCGCTCTAAGCTATGGCAGTTGGCCTGTTGTCGGTTCGCTCGACCCGAATGGAACCCTGGTCGCTGACCTGGAAGCCAGCAACGATTCGGGAGCGGATCCTTACTGGTACGACTTCGAACTGACGGACGTCCCCGCGAACTGCAGCGTACAGAAGCCGATCCCGAACCCTGGACCCTACTTCTTCGCGATCCCGGCTGGAGACACCCTCCACATCGAGTTTACCGTCACATGCGTACCATGAGCGTTACAAGGGTTCGGGGGCCACGAACCCAACGAGGTATCGCCCCGACCAGGTTCCAGTTGACCACGCGTGGCTAGCCATGGCGAGCCTGTGCGGGGTGGCAGCGTGCGATTCCCCGGTCCAACCCTTGACCTAGACCGTAGGTGGGAAGGTCTCAGGGCTGGCGGGCTCACGGGCTGGTCGTTGGTCAATAACGGTGGCGACAATCTGGCCGTGCCGGCCGATGGGCCCATCACCTTTGCGAGCGCGCCCGTTGCAGGTGAGGAGTATCGGGTCACCGTCCTCGACTCAGCCCACGAGCCCCGCGCAGACGTGCGTCGTCACCGGCGGCAGCGGTACCGTCACCGCCGACGTCACCACGGTGGCCGTGGCCCGATCGGCAGCGACGTTCCGGTCAAGGTGGCCGGTCAGCCCTAGTGAGCAGCGGTAGCGGCGGGTTGGCTCGGCGCGGGGATGGTTGAGATGAAGCGGCCTGGGAAAGCGCCATGGATCGAACCGTTCCGGCTACGTTCAGCGAAGCGGTGCAGCGACCGAAGGAGCCGCCGTGCCCTTGCCCGCCGCGTCAGCATGCCCACATCCCCGAGCTAGCGTCGCGCCCCCAGCCGCTCGAGCGCGCCCCGCAATCGACCGAGCGCCTCCCCGATGGCGCGCTCCGACACGCTCCCGACCGAGAGCCGGAACCACCCCGGCTCTCCGTCGAACCCGAACGCCTCGAACGGCACCACGGCCAGCCCGGCCTGCTCGAGCAGGTAGCACCGCATCCCCTCCGTCGAATCCAGGCCCTGACCTCTACTCCCACGCCCCTTCGGCGGCCCGAACCGCACGCTGATATACATGCCGCCCGAAGGGGCGACCACCTCGACAGGCAACCCGTCTCGCCGCATCGCCAGCATCCCGGCATGCAGCAGGTCGAGCCGCCCTGCGAGACCGGTCTGCATCGTGCGCCGGGCCGCGGCCACCGCCTCCGCGTCGGCCAGCATCTCCGCCGTGCCGACCTGCGCCGGCCGCGGAGCCCAGGCGCCTACGTGACCCAGAAAGGCGTTGAACTGGGCCGAGAGATTCGTCGGGGGGCACACCCAGCCAACCCGCAAACCGGTCGCCGCGAACACCTTGGAGATGCCGTCCACCAGAATCGTGTAGGGCGCCACTTCAGGACGAAGCACCTGCGGCACCACGTGCTTGAGCCCGCCGAAGGTCAGCATCCAGTACACCTGATCGTAGAGCAGGTAGAGCGGCGGTTCTTCCGGGGACCGCCGCGCGTTCTCCGCCACGACCGCGTCGCAGATGGCGCCCAGGGTCGCCGCGTCGAACGCGGTGCCGGTAGGGTTGAGCGGGGAATTGAGCACCAGGAGTCGCGCGCCGGGGAGGGCGGGTGCCAGCATGGCCGCGGTCGGCAGGAAGGCGGTGTCGCTGCCGCACTGAATCGGCACCGCGGTGGCCCCGGCCAGCTCGCAGTAGCTGTCGTTGTTCCACGACGGTCCCGTGAACACAACTCGATCGCCTGGTTCGATCGTGAGCTGATACGCGGCGAACAGGGCGGGCCGGGAACCGCCGGTGATCACGATCGAGCTGGCGGGAATCGCGAGGCCGAGCTCGCGGGCGTAGAGCGCCGAGACCTGCTCCCGGAGCGCCGGGATCCCCACCGACGGTGGGTAGTTCGTCTCTCCGCGGCGAAGCGCGGCCTCGATGCGCTCGAGCAGCAGCCGCGGAATCGGGAACTCGCGCGGGTCGAAGTCGCCGATGCTCAGGTTGCAGATCTGCCGGCCGCCGGCCTGGAGCGCCCGAACCTCGTCGGCGATCGCCAGAATGCGCGACCCGACCAGGCCGGCGAAGCGGCGGGGAGTCCGCGTCACGCTGCGGAAGCCCGCTTCACCAGCGTCAGAATCGTATAGACGGCGACCGGCTCGGAGCTCTGGTTGGTCACCTCCACGTCCCACGCGACCACCCCCTGGGGCACCTGCCCGTCAACGGTGTCTTTCGCCGTCTTCTGCTTGCAGGTGAGTCGGGCCCGGATGGTGTCGCCCGGGTAGACCGGCTTCACGAAGCGGAGATTGTCCAGCCCGTAGTTGGCCAGGACCGGTCCGGGCGCGGGGTCCACGAACAGCCCCGCGGCGGCGGAGAGGACGAAGTATCCGTGGGCCACCCGCCGCTCGAACAACGAGGCCTTGGCCGCGAGCTCGTCCATGTGGGCGTAGAAGAAGTCGCCGCTGATGCCGGCGAAATTGACCACGTCCGCCTCGGTCACCGTTCGGCCGTGGGTGAGCCAGGTCTCCCCGATGCGCAGCTCCTCGAAGTGCTTGCGGAACGGATGGACGCCGTCGCTCAACTCGGGGCCGCCCTTGAACCCACTGGCGCCCGACCGCCGTGAGCGTGGCGGGGGTCCCTTGCAGCGCGGTGCGCTGCATAAAGTGAAGGACGCCGCGGACGCCGCCCATCTCCTCGCCGCCTCCGGCGCGCCCGGGCCCGCCGTGGATCAGCGAGGGCAGCGGCGAGCCGTGCCCGGTGGACTCCTTGGCGTTGTGGCGATTGAGCACCAGGAGCCGGCCGTGATACGCGGCGGTGCCCAGCACGACCTCGCGGGCCACCCCATCGTCCGCCGTGACCACCGACCCGCAGAGGCTGCCGCGACCTAGCTTGGCGAGCGCGACCGCCTCGTCCAGCGTGCGGTACGGCATCACCGTGTTCACCGGACCGAACGCCTCCACGTCGTGCGGCTCCGTCTTCCCGAACGGCGCGTCACAGAAGTAGAGGAGCGACGGGAAGAAGGCGCCCTTCGACGCGTCGGCGCCCACCACCTCGAAGTTCTCCGGATCGCCGTAGACCCGCTCGCACGACGCGCCGATCAACGCCGCGCTCCCGCCGACCTCGCCCACCTGCGCGCGCCCGGCCAGCGGCCCCATTCGAACTCCGTCCACCGACGGATCGCCCAGCTTCGCCCCGGCGAGCCGCTTCGAGAGCGCCCGAACCACGTCCTCGGCCATGCCCTCCGGCACCATGGTTCGCCGGATCGCGGTGCACTTCTGCCCCGCCTTGACGGTCATCTCCTTCGTCACCTCTTTGACGAAGAGATCGAACTCCTCCGAGCCCGGCGCGGCATCGGGGCCGAGGATGCAGTAGTTGAGTGAGTCGGCTTCGAGGTTGAACCGGACCGATTCGGCGATCACGCGCGGGTGAGTCTTGAGCTTGCGGCCGGTCGCGGACGAGCCGGTGAAGGTGACGACGTCCTGGCAGGTCAGGTGGTCGAGCAGGTCGCCCACGCCGCCGACGATGATCTGGAGCGCGCCCTCCGGCAGGATCCCCGCGCTCACCATGCGGCGCACCATGCGCTCGGTCAGGAACGACGTCACGGTGGCCGGCTTGACGATCGCCGGCATCCCGGCGAGGAAGGTGGGCGCGAGCTTCTCCAGCATCCCCCAGCAGGGGAAGTTGAAGGCGTTGATGTGGGCCGCCACCCCCTCGAGCGGCACGCATATATGCCGGCCGAGGAAGCTGCCCCCCTTCGAGAGCCGTTCGACCGATCCGTCGACGTAGAAGGTCTCGTCGGGGAACTCGCGGCGTCCCTGGCTGGCGTACGCGAAGAAGGTGCCGATGCCACCCTCGATGTCGATCCAGGAATCGGCCTTGGTGGCCCCGGTGCCGGCCGAGACCTGGTACAGCTCGTCCTTGCCGGCCATGAGATGCTGGGCCATGGCCTTGAGCATCCGGGCCCGCTGGTGGAACGTCATCGCCCGCAGCTTCGGCCCGCCGACCCGGCGCCCGTACTCCAGCATGCCCTTGAAGTCGAGGCCCTCGCTGGTCGCCTCCGCGATCTTCTCGCCCGTCACCGCGTGCAACAGCTCGGTCGCCCGGCCGGTCCCGGTGACCCATTCACCCTGCGCGTAACTCTGCAGTCGCATGCCTTACTCTCCGTCGGCCGGGGCCGCCTGCCTGGTCTCGTGCCATGTCTGGTACGACGCCTGCTGCTCGGGGCGATCGGGCGGCATCTCGCGAAGCGGCTCGGCCGGCCGGAGCGAGCCCCGCAGCCGTTCCGGCAGCCCCTGGTAGAGCCGGGTGCCCTCGGTCTTCCATTGGAGCATGTCGTCCGAGACCTGCTTCACCGCTCGCGCCGGGTTGCCGGCGACGACCGTGCGTGGCGGGATGACCATGTCCGCCGGGACGAAGCTCAAGGCGCCGACGATCGATTCCGCGCCCACCACCGCCCGATCCATCACCACGGCGTTCATCCCGACCAGCGCGTTCCGGCCGATGCGGGCCCCGTGGATCACCGCACCGTGGCCGATGTGCGCGCCGGCCTCGAGCACGACGGTCACGCCGGGGAACATGTGAATCGTGCAGCTCTCCTGGATGTTGCAGCCGTCCTCGATGATCACGCCACCCCAGTCGCCGCGAATCGCCGCCCCCGGTCCGACGTACACGTCCCGCCCGATCACGACGTTGCCAGTGACCGTCGCGTTGGGGTGGATGAAGGCCGACTCGTGGACGACGGGGATGAAGCCTTCGAACGCGAAGACGTTGGGCACACCCTATACCCGGGCGATGATCGTCGCCATGCCTTGCCCCACGCCGACGCACATCGCGCAGAGCGCGTACTGCTTGGCCGTAGCCTTGAGCTCGTGGGCCGCGGTGAGCAGCAGCCGGGCGCCGGACATGCCGAGCGGGTGCCCGAGGGCGATGGCGCCGCCGTTGGGATTGAGTCGGGGATCCCGGTCGTCGAGGCCGAGCTGGCGGGTGCAGGCGAGCACCTGCGCCGCGAAGGCTTCGTTGAGCTCGATGACGTCCATGTCGGGGAGGGTGAGCTTGGTCTTGGCCAGGATCCTGCGCGTCGCGGGAACCGGCCCCAGTCCCATGGTCCGCGGCTCGACCCCCACGACCGCGCTCGCGACGATGCGCGCCAGGGGCGTGAAACCGAGCTCGCCCACCGCGCGCTCCGAGGCCAGCAGCACGGCGCAGGCGCCGTCGTTGATGCCCGACGAGTTGCCCGCGGTGACGCTCCCCTTGCCGTCGGTCCGGAACGCGGGCTTCAATTTGCCGAGCCCCTCCAGGGTCGAGTCCGGGCGGGGGAACTCGTCGTGCGCGAAGAGGCGGCCGGGCTCGCCCCGGGAGGCACCGGGCACCGCGACCGGGACGATCTCGGACTGGAACCGGCAGCGCTGCTGGCTGGCGGCGGTCTTCTGTTGCGACCAGAGGGCGAACTGGTCCTGGTCCGCCCGGCTGATCCGGTTCTCCGTCGCCACGTTCTCCGCGGTCTGGCCCATCGAGTCCACGCCGTAGAGCTCGCGCATCCTGGGGTTCACGAAACGCCAGCCCAGGCTGGTGTCGAACAGCTCCGCGTTGCGGGCGAACGCCTGACTCGACTTGGACAGCACGTACGGCGCGCGCGTCATCTGCTCGACGCCGCCGGCGATATAGACGTCGCCGTCGCCCTCGCGTATGGCCCGGCTCGCGTTCGCCACCGCGCTCATGCCGCTGGCGCACAACCGGTTCACCGTCTCGCCCGGCACCGAGACCGGCAGCCCGGCGAGGAGCAGCGCCATGCGGGCGACGTTGCGATTGTCTTCGCCCGCCTGGTTGGCGCACCCGAGCATGACATCGGCGATACGCTCCCGATCCAGATTCGGGTGACGTTCGAGCAGCTTGGCGATCACGTGCGCCGCCAGATCGTCGGCCCGCACGTGGGCCAGGCTCCCGCCGAAGCTGCCGATCGGGGTACGCACTCCGTCGATGAGGAATACGGGCTTCATGGGCACTCGCACAGTGAGGTCATCCGGGGTGAATTATAGACGGATGACTGGGAATGAACCAACGGAGGGGAATTCACCACGGAGGCACCGAGGACACGTGCTGGCTCGCTCTCTGGCAACCCCCAAGTAGCACCCCCGCCGCTCCCGCCGGGCGCAGCCCACCCGCCGGCGCAGCCCACCCGACGTGTACTGCGGTCGCCGTTCCGATGTATTATCCACCCTCGCCAACGCGTCGAGAGGACCGTCGATGACCCATCAGTTCATTCTGTTCGAGGTCGATCAGGGCGTCGCCCGCATCACCTTGAACCGACCCGACGTCCTCAACAGCATCCACACCGCCATGTCGGGCGAGATCCAGGAAGCCCTGGCGCATGCCGCGCGGGAGCCCGAGGTCCGCGCCGTGCTCCTGACCGGCAAGGGACGCGGCTTCTGCGCGGGCCAGGACCTGGACGAAGTTCGCCCCGGCGCGACCGTGCAGGACTTCGCGGCCCACGCCCGGAGAGCGTACACGCCGATCGTCCTTGGGCTGCGAGCGCTCGAGAAGCCGGTGGTCTGCGCCGTCAACGGGGTCGCCGCCGGAGCCGGGGCGAATCTGGCCCTGGCGTGCGACCTGGTGCTGGCCGCGGAGGAAGCCTCCTTCGTGCAGGTGTTCGCGAAGATCGGCCTGGTACCGGACACGGGTGGGACCTTCTTCCTGCCCCGGCTGGTGGGGCTGGCCCGAGCGACGGCGCTCGCGATGTTGGCCGACAAGATTACGGCGGCGCAGGCGGTGGATATGGGGCTGATCTACCGGTCATGCCCCGCCGCCTCCCTCGACGAAGAGGCGTCGAAGCTCGCCCTCCACCTCGCCGCCCAACCGACCCTCGGCCTCGGCCTCACGAAGCGGCTGCTGAACGCCGCCTGGGGCAACGACCTCGAGACGCAGCTCGAGCTCGAGGCCGAGTGCCAGGGCGCCGCCGGACGCAGCGCGGACTACGCCGAGGGAGTGGCGGCGTTCCTCGCGAAGCGGAAGCCGGTCTTCACGGGACGCTGACGCGTGCGAGCCTCGGACCCAGAGATCGCTGCCCCAGAGGCCTTTTGCGTGGGGGTCCTCGGGGCGGGGCCTATGGGCAGCGGGATCGCGCAGGTTGCCGCGATCGCCGGTCACCCGGTCGTCCTGCAGGACCTCGATGAGGGGGCGATTGCGCGCGCGCGGGCCGGGATCGACAGGGCGCTGGCGCGGGAGACCGAGAAGAATCGCTTGACCCCGTCGGCGTCCAAGGCGGCGCGGGATCGCATCCGCTACGTCGTGAGCGGCGACCTGAGCGCGTTCGCGCCCTGCCGGCTCGTCATCGAGGCGATCGTCGAGCGGCTTGCGCCTAAGCGCGAGAGCTTCGCCGCGCTCGAACGGGTGGTGGCACCGGAGACGATGCTCGCGACCAACACCTCGGCCCTGTCGATCACGAACATCGCCGCCGCCTGCCAACGCCCCGAGCGGGTGGTCGGCCTGCACTTCTTCAATCCCGCGCCGATGATGCCGCTGGTGGAGGTGGTCCGCGGGCACGCGACGCCGGGCGCGGTGGTCGATGCGGCCTGCGCCCTGGTCCAGCGCTGGGGCAAGACCACCGTCGTCGCCGCGGATACCCCGGGCTTCATCGTGAACCGGATCGCCCGGCCATTCTACGGCGAGGCGCTCCGGATCCTGGACGAAGGCATCGCCGATTGCGCGACCATCGACTGGGCCATGCGGACGCTCGGCGGCTTCAGGATGGGCCCCTTCGAGCTGATGGACCTGATCGGCAACGACGTGAACTTCGCGGTGACGTCGGCGGTCTACGAGGGGTTCTTCTTCGATCCGCGCTACAAGCCCTCGCTCACGCAGCGACGCCTGGTCGACGCCAATCTGCTCGGACGCAAGACCGGCCGGGGCTGGTACGACTACCGCGACGGTGCGGCCCCACCGGCGCCGAGGGAGGATCCGGCTCTCGGATCGTCGATCCTGGAGCGGATCCTGGCGATGTTGATCAACGAGGCGGTCGACGCCGTCTTCTGGGGCGTCGCCACGTCGGCGGACATCGACCTCGCGATGGTGAAGGGGGTGAGCTATCCCAGAGGGCTCATCGCGTGGGCCGAGGAGCTGGGGTATCGCGTCGCGCTCGAGCGCATGGAACGCCTGCAGGCGGAGTACGCGGAGGATCGCTACCGGCCGAGCCCGCTGCTCCGCCGCCTGGCCGCATCCGGTGGAACGCTCCGCGGGTGAGCACCCTGCCGGCCGACCCCGAGCTGCGCGCGGCGGCCATCGTCCGCCACATGCTGGCCCACGACGTCTTCAGTCGGTGGCTGGGCGTGGAGATCCTCCACGTGGATCCGGCCCGCGTGACCCTTCGCATGGCCGTGCGCCAGGATATGACCAACGGATTCGGGGTGTGCCACGGCGGGGTCACGTTCGCCTTCGCCGACAGCGCGCTGGCCTTCGTCAGCAACACCGGGGGAAAGGTGTCGGTCAGCATCGAGAACAGCATGACGTACCCGGCGGCCGTGCGGGTCGGCGACCTGCTGCTGGCCGAGGCGGAGCGGGAGGCGAGCAGCCAGCGGTTGGCGTATTACCGGGTACGCGTCACCAGGGGGGATGGCGCCGTGGTCGCGCTGTTCCGCGGCACGGTGTTCCAGACCGACCGGGAACACGACGTGGGGCAAGATGGGAGTGAGTGAAGCGCGGGCGCCCGGCGCCGCCGAGGTCGACCCCACGATCGACTGGAAGCGGGTGCTCTACCTGAGCCTCGCCTCGCGGGCGCTGGATGACATCGAGGAGACCCGTCTCGTCCCCGAAGGGAAGGTGCTCTACCAGTTCTCGGCTCGCGGGCACGAGATGGCGCAGGTCATCCTGGGCAGCCTGGTGGACCGCCCGCACGATGCCGTGGGCGCCTACTACCGGTCGCGACCGATGCTCCTGACGCTCGGCCTCTCGCTGGAGGACGCGTTCGCGGCCCCCATGGGGAAGTCGGGCGGCTTCAGCAACGGCCGGGACATCGGCGTGGTGTGCAATCTGCCCAATGTGGACGGCCCGGTCGTGCTCCCGATGTCCGGGGACGTCGGCTCCCAGTACACGCCGGCGGTCGGGTGGGCCCAGGGCGTTCTCTACCATCGTGATGTGCTGGGCGACCACGGCTACGACGGCTCGATCGCGGTGGTGCTGGGCGGCGAGGCCTCGGTCGCGACCAACGGCTTCTGGTCGGCGCTGACGATCGCCACTACTCTCAGACTGCCGGTGCTCTTCTATATAGAGGACAACGGCTACGGCATCTCGGTGCCGTCCAGCTTCCAGACGCCGGGGGGTAACGTCGCGGCCAACCTTGCGTCGTTCCGCGATCTCCTGGTGCGAAATGGCGATGGCACCGAGCCGGCGAACGCTGCCAGTCTGCTACAGGAGACGGTGGCCCACGTCCGTGCCGGGAATGGCCCTGCCTTGCTCCGGCTCACGGTGCCCCGGTTGAGCGGGCATTCCGCCCAGGATACCCAGGCATACAAGAGCCAGGAGCGGCTGGCCGTGGAGCAAGCGAACGATCCCCTGCCCAAGCTCTATCGATTCCTTGGCGCCGGAGTGCTGTCGGAATCGGACATCACGGCGATCGAAGCTCAGGTCAAGGCGGACGTCGATGCCGCTCTCGCCGCCGCGCTCGCTCGGCCGGAGCCCGCGCCGTCCGATGTGACCCGCTACGTGTACGCCGAGACGCGGCCCGACGGTTCGCCCGAGCTCCCGCTCCTCGGCGGGCTCGCCCCGGCCGGACACCGGTTCCCTCCGGGCAGCGACGTGGCGAAACCCGAGCCCACTCGCATCAACCTGCTCACCGCCATCCGGCGCACGCTGGAGCACGAGCTCGCCACCAACCCCAGGATGCTGCTGTTCGGAGAGGACGTGGGCCCCAAGGGTGGCGTGCACGCCGCCACGATGGGGCTGCAGGCGGCCTTCGGCGAGCGGCGGGTGTTCGACACCAGCCTCTCGGAGGAGGGCATCATCGGTCGCGCGGTCGGCCTGGCGCTCTCCGGCCTCCTGCCGGTCGCGGAGATCCAGTTCCGCAAATACGCCGACCCCGCCACCGAGCAGCTCAACAACTGCGGCACGATGCGGTGGCGGACGCACAACCGCTTCGCCGCCCCCATCGTGGTGCGCATGCCGGGCGGGTACGCGCCGAAATGCGGGGATCCCTGGCACAGCGTCTGTGGCGAAGTGTTCTGGGTGCACGCCACCGGATGGCAGGTCTGCATCCCGTCGAACGCGGAGGACGCCGTGGGTCTCCTGCGCGCGGCGCTCCGGAGCAACAACCCGACGATCTTCTTCGAGCACCGGGCGCTGCTCGACGGGGCCTCGGCCCGACGGCCCTATCCGGGCGACGACTTCGTGCTTCCGCTCGGCAAGGCCAGGGTCGTCCTCGACGGGAACCGGCTCACGGTGGTCACGTGGGGCGCCATGGTGGAACGCTGCGAGCGCGTCGCGCGCGAGCTCGGGAAGTCGATCGAAGTGCTGGACCTCCGCACCGTGGCGCCGTGGGACCAGGCCGCGGTGCTCGCCTCGGTCCGGAAGACCCGGCGCTGCCTGATCGTCCACGAAGACACGCTCACGGCCGGATTCGGCGCGGAGGTCGCCGCGGTGGTGGCGGAGCAGGCGTTCCTGAGCCTCGACGCGCCGATCGCCCGCCTCGCGATTCCGGACGTGCCGACGCCGTACAACCTCCGTCTGATGAACGCCGTGCTTCCGAGCGTCGAGGGGATCGCGGCCAAGATGCGGGAGCTGCTCGAGTTCTAACCCCCGTCATCCTGAGGGAGCGTAGCGACCGAAGGACCTTGCTCGTCAGGCTCGAGCCATTCCCAGGCAAGATCCGTCGCTTCGCTCAGGATGACGGAGGCTGTGGACTCGACTTGGTGACGCACATCAGGACGTAAGGAGACCGGAATGGCAGAGCTGATCGCCATCGCCGCCCCGCCCGACCAGGCAGAGGGGACCGAGATGGTCGTAGGCACGTGGTTCAAGCACGTCGGCGAGTCCGTTACCGAGAACGAGCCCCTGCTCGAGATCACCACCGACAAGGTGACGGTGGAGATTGCCGCGCCCGCCAGCGGCATCCTGCGTGAGATCCTCAAGTCGGCGGACCAGCCCATCCAGGCCGGCGAGATGCTGGGCCGGATCGAGGTGGGCGCGGTCGAATCGGCTGTGCGTGTGAAGGCGGACGGGGCAGCATCAGCGCGCGAGTCAACCACGGCAGGCGCGTCGGCGCCAGCGGCGGCGGAGCTCACTGCCGCGGTTCGCCGGTTGCTCGCCGAGCATGGCCTCGAACCGTCGGCCATCAGCGGCACGGGCCGAGGCGGGCGGATCACGGTGCAGGACGTCGAGGCGCACATCGCCTCGCGTCCGACTTCACCCGCCAAGGCCATGCCGGGCGCGTATCCCAGCCGGAAGGTCCCCCACACCGGCATGCGCCGCAGCATCGCCCAGCACATGGTCCAGAGCGTGTCGGTCGCGCCGCACGTCACTACGGTCTTCGAAGCCGATCTCTCCGCAATCCTCGTCCACCGGGAGGCCCACCGCGCCGCGTTCGAGGCGGATGGGGTCAAGCTCACCTACACCGCCTACTTCATCCGCGCGAGCGTGGCCGCGCTTCAAGCCGTGCCGGAGGTCAACAGCCGATGGCACGACGACGCGCTGGAGCTGTTCGACGACTGCAACGTCGGGGTCGCCACCGCGTTGCCGCAGGGTGGCCTCATCCTACCCGTCATCCATCGCGCTCAGACGCTCGATCTGCGCGCCACCGCGGAGCGGCTGCACGACCTGACCCAGCGCGCGCGAAGCGGCACGCTCGCCCCGAGCGACGTGCAGCACGGCACCTTCTCGATCTCGAACCATGGGGTGAGCGGCAGTCTCATCGCCGCGCCGATCGTCATTCCCCAGCCCCAATCAGCCATCCTGGGCGTCGGCAAGCTGGAACGGCGGCCGGTGGCGCGGGAGCGGGGCGGTAAGGAGATGGTGGAGGTGCGGCCGATGTGCTACGTGACGCTTACCATCGACCATCGCGTGCTCGACGGCTATCAGGCGAACGCGTACCTGGCCCGCTGGGTGGAGGAGATCGAGGGCTGGCGGTAGGGGCGAAACGCTGGCGCGGGCGGGGGCGCTGACGCGCCGGCGGGAGCGGCGGGGTTCGTTGAGGGCTCCGTAGGGCCCCGCCGTTCCCGCTGGGCGTAGCGCACCCGCCGGGCGCAGCCCACCCGCCGGCGCGTCAGCGCCCCCGCCCCCGCCCGCCCGCGCAGTCATGTCGATTTCGCCAGCCGCCGTTCGACGTACAGGTAGAGCCCTAGCCAGTCGCACCAGCACCCGGACGGACACGACCATGCCCATCGCCGACCTTCGCTACGCCATACGCAGCCTCTCCGTGGAGAGAACGTGAACTTTTCGGTCCCCGAGATCAACGACTTCCGCGAGAGCGCCCGGAGCCTCGCCGGCATCGCCGAGTACTCGGGGATGATCTACACCTTGCAGGGGAAGCAGGACGCGGTTCGTATGACCGTCGGCCTCGTCACAGGCAACTACTTCAACGTGATGGGGCTGTCCGCCGTGGCGGGTCGCTTGCTGACCGACGCCGATGACCGCGTGAACGTCCCGCCGGTCATGGTCCTCACGCACGAGTACTGGATGAAGCGATTCGGCGGTGATCGCGGGGTTATCGGCCAGTACGTTCGGCTCGGCGGCAAGTCGGTGCAGATCGTCGGCGTCGTGCAGTCGGCCCCGTACTTCCCGCGCCCGATGGATGCGCTGCTCAACATGGTCATGAGCGAGCACCACACGAGCGCGCTGATGGTGCAGGGTCGCAGCCATCGCATGACCGAGATGGTCGCGCGACTCGCGCCCGGCGCGACCGTGGACCAGGCGAGGGTCGAGGCCGCGACGATCAACGCCCGCGTGGTGAAGGCGTATCCGCAGGACTACGACCCGGGGTCGCAGTACCAGATCTCCGTCCTCCCCTTCCAGGAAGTCCTCGGCGAGAAAGCCAGGCTCACGCTGTGGCTGCTCATGGGCGCCGCCGCGTTCGTCATGATCATCTCGAGCGCCAACGTCGCGAACCTGACGCTCATGCGAGCGGTCCGGCGCGAGCACGAGCTCGTGGTTCGCGCGGCGCTCGGCGCGGGGACCGCGCGGCTCCGCCGCTTGCTGCTCGTCGAGAACCTCGTGCTCGCCCTGACGGGCGCGCTGGTGGGTCTGCTGATCGCCGTCGGTGGCGTTCGGCTGCTCGTCTCCCTGGCCGAGCGCTATTCGCCGCGCGCGAACGAGATTCGACTGGACGGCATGGTATTGGGCTTCACGCTGCTGCTCTCGGTGCTCGTCGCGGTGCTGCTCGCGTTCGCGCCGACGCTCGCCAAGGAGGGATCGCTGGGGGCATGGGTCGCCGCGGGCGCACACCGTATGAGCGGTGGTATCCGCGGTCAGCGCCTGCAACGGGGCCTCGTCGTCGCCCAGGTCGCCGTATCGGTGATCCTGTTGACGGGTGCGGGGCTCCTGACACGCACGATGCTTCAGCTCTCGGAGGTGGACACCGGCCTCACCACCGAGCGGATCCTGACCATGGAAGTGCCGTTCGACTTCGAGGCACGGAAGGACGAGGACGCGAAGGCGCTGTTCGAGCGGATGCAGCTCGAGGTCGCGGCGATTCCGGGAGTGAGCGAGGTCGGCATCGGCTCGACGATGCCGCTCCGTTCGACCGAGGCCGTGTTCGATGTGAAGGCGGAAGGACGAGCGCTCGCCAGCGGCGAGGCCATTCCGCGAGCCGATTACCGAACGGTCAGCCCTGGCTTCTTTCATGCGGCCGGCATCCCGTTGATCCGGGGACGCGAGTTCGCGGAGACCGATACCAAGCAAGGGGCGCGAGTGGTGATCCTCAACAAAACGCTCGCGGACCGGCTTTTTCCGAATCGCGACCCGATCGGACAGCGTATGGCCTGGACTGGCGAGGTCCTCAAGTTCGTCGGCCTGAGCGACGAGTGGCGTACGGTGGTCGGCGTGGCCGGCGACACGAAGGACGGCGGACTCGACGCCGAGCCCCGCGGCGCGTTGTTCCAGCCGATGAAGCAGGAAGCGATGTTCGGCGGCGGTCTCGTGATTCGCTCGGAGCGCGATCCCGCCACACTCGCGCCGGCCGCGACCCGGATCGTGCGGAGCATCGTGCCGAACGATCCGATCGAGAACGTGCTCACGATCGGCCAGATCAAGGATCAGAGCGTCGCCCCTCGGCGACTGAATGCGGTTTTGGTTTCGTTGTTCGGCGCCCTGGCGGTGATCATTGCCGCCGTCGGCATCGCCGGCGTGCTGGCGTTCTCGGTGAGCGCGCGGACGAACGAGATCGGCATCCGCATGAGCCTGGGCGCGGACAGCGCGAGCGTGCAGCGGATGGTGTTGGCGGAGGGCGGCATCCTGCTGGTCTATGGATTGGTGCTGGGGGTCGCGGGCGCCCTGGTCGGCACGCGGCTGATCCGCGGACTGCTCTTCGGCGTCGCGCCGAACGATCCGATCACGCTGGTATCCGTGGCATTGATGATGGTGCTGGTAGGGGTCGTGGCGTGCTGGCTACCGGCGCTTCGCGCGGCGCGAATCGATCCTGCGGTGGCGATTAGAAGGCAGTAGGGCGGGGGCGCAGCCCACCCGCCCTCGCTAGCTTCCGCTGGACCGGGAACAACAATTCGGGAGGATGCATGGCTCCGAAGATCGTCTACTGGGGCAGCACCGCACTGGTCGCCGTGTCGCTTCTTGGCGCGCTGTCCTATTTGACCGGCAATGAGCAGGTGGTGTCCGGATTTGCGCATTCCGGCTACCCGCAGCACCTCAGGATAGTCCTTGGCTTCGCCAAGCCCGCTGCCGCCATCGTCCTGCTTGCGCCCGGGTTTCCCCTGCTAAAGGAATGGGCCTACGCGGGCGCAACCTTCGCGTGGATCATGGCGACGATCGCCGCCTACTCGGTCGGGGATGGCGTGCAGGTATGGTGCATGCCCCTGATCCTCCTAGCATTGCTGGTCGTGTCCTATGTGACCAGGCCTGCAAGCCGTCGGTATGGATCCTCTCTCCGCGTTTCGTGAGCGCTTCGGCGCGCCTCGGGCACTGGTCGGCATGCTGCATGTCGGCCCTCTGCCGGGGACGCCGGCAGCGCGTGAGTCAATCGACCAGCTGATCGAGCAGACGGTCGCCGAGGCACGGATCTATCGCGACGCGGGGTTCACCGCGCTCGCCATGGAGAACATGCACGACCGTCCATATCTGAACGGCGGGGTCGGTCCGGAGGTCACCGCCGCCATGACTGCGCTGGCGCGCGAAGTCAAACGCGAGACCGGCCTGATGCTCGGTATCCAGGTGCTTGCCGCCGCGAATCGTGAGGCCCTGGCGGTTGCTCTCGCGTGCGGCGCCGAGTTCATCCGTGCGGAGGGCTTCGTCTTTGCGCACGTGGCGGACGAGGGCATCGTGGAATCGTGCGCGGGTGAGTTGCTGCGCTACCGCCGCGCGATCGGTGCCGAGCGGGTGATGGTGTTTGCCGACATCAAGAAGAAGCACAGCGCACACGCCATTACCGGCGATGTGTCGCTGGTCGAAACCGCCCGGGCCGCTGAGCTCTTTCTCGCGGACGGCGTCATCGTGACCGGTCCTGCCAGCGGCGAAGAGGCCTCGCCCGAGGACGTGCGCGACACCGCGCGGGCCGTGGGTCTCCCGGTGATCGTCGGCTCGGGCGTCTCGGTCCAGAACCTGGCGCGCTTTGCCGACGCCCACGGATTCATCGTGGGGTCGTCGCTCAAACAGGGAGGGATCTGGAGCAACCCGCTGGATCGCACGGCGGTTGAGTCGCTGGCGAGAGCGTTCGCTCGGCTGACGTAGCGATCGTGCCGCCCTCGCTCGTCCTTCTCGGGAACCTGCTGGTCGACGACCTCGTCTTTCCCGACGGTAGTACCAGCATGGGTCAGCCTGGCGGCGCCATCCTGTACGGAGCTTTGGCCGCGGCGCTTTGGGGAACCCGCGTGGGCTGCGTCAGCTTGGTCGGCACCGACTACCCCGTCACCATGCTGGACGCCTTGGAAAAGCGCGGTGTCGACCTGACCGGCGTACACCGGCTCGCTGGACCCGGCGTGCGCGCCTGGCTCCTCTACGAGGGTCACCTGCGGCGCTTGATCCATCGCCTCGGTTGCCCGACGCACGAACAGGTGTCGCCCGGGCCCGAGCACATCCCGCGCGCCTGGCGCTCGGCACCTGCATTCCACCTCGCTCCGATGCCGTTCACGGCGCAGCGCCGACTGCTGGCGTCGCTGACCATGGAACCGAACCGCTTCGTGTCGGTCGATCCCCACCTGCCGATTACCCATGAGACTCTCGAGGACTGGCGGCAGGCATTGGCCGAGGTCGACGCGTTTTTCCCGAGCGAGGACGAGTTGCTCCTCGAGGAAATCCAGGCCCACCCCGAGCGGGTGCTTCCCCGCCTGGCAACCGGCCGGCTCCGGTTCATCGTGTTCAAGCAGGCAGCGAGAGGCGGCATTGTGTACGACGCCCGCGAAGACCGCTTTCACCGGTGGGTCGGCCGCGCGTCGAAGGTCGTCGATCCCACCGGCGCCGGCGATGCCTTTGCGGCGGGGTTTGTCTCGGCGCACTTGGAGGATCTTCCGGTAGACGCCTGCCTGGACCGAGGCGTCGTCAGCGCGACTGTTACTATCGAGGGCCTGGGAGCCGCGTCCTTGCTCGCGGCGACCAGGACGGGGGCGAGCGCATGACGGCTCCGTACGTCTGCGCCGACGAGATCGCCGATGCCATCGCTAGAAGCCGGCCGGTGGTCGCGCTCGAGACCACGCTGGTCACCCACGGGTTGCCCCATCCCGACGGGGTCGCCACCGCGCTCAGGCTGGAAAATGAAATCCGGCAAGTCGGTGCCATCCCCGCCACGATCGGGATCCTGAGGGGAGCCATCCGAGTCGGGCTCACCTACGCCGAGCTGAACGAGCTGGCGACGACACCCGACGTCCTCAAAGTCAATCTCAGCAACCTGGCGGCCACCGTCGCCGCCGGCCGTCTGGGGTCGACCACGGTGGCCGCCACCATGTTTGTCGCGCACGCCAATGGAATCAAAGCCTTCGCGACCGGTGGCATTGGCGGGGTTCATCGGGATGCCGGCATCAGCGGCGACATCTCGGCCGACCTGACGGCCCTCTCGCGCATTCCGATCGCCGTGGTATGTGCGGGTGCCAAGGCGATACTGGATCTGCCCCGCACGGTGGAAATGCTGGAGACGCTCGGTGTGCCGGTATTCGGATTCCAGACTGACGAGTTTCCCGCGTTCTATCGCCGATCCAGCGGGCTATCGGTGGACAGCCGGATGGACACGATCGAGGAGCTGGCTTCCGCGGTGCGCACCCACTTCGCTCTTGGCCTCGCAACCGGCGTGCTGGTCGCCAATCCCATTCCCGCATCGGATGAGCTATCAGCCGAAACCTACGAGCAGGCACTCGAGACGGCCCTGTCCGACGCCGCAAGACAGGGCCTGCGCGGCCGTGGGGTCACACCGTTCCTGCTGGAGCGTCTCAGGGCACTGACCGGTGGGGAAAGCGTCCGGGCAAATCTCGCCTTGCTGACGAATAACGCTCGGGTGGCGGCGGAGCTGGCGAGGGGGCTGGCGGGGGCGATGCGCGGGCGGGGGCGCTAGCGCGCCGGCGGGTGGGCTGCGCCCGGCGGGAGCGGCGGGAATGGTTGAGGGCCCCGTAGCGCCCCCCGCGTGATGGCTATTCTCCCTCCGCGGGGCCACATTCATACCATCTCCAAACAAGGTTAGCCGTGACCGACGTGGTGGCCGCATTGGCCGACGTCCTCGGTGATCGCTACACCCTCGAGCGCGAGCTCGGGCGCGGTGGCATGGCCACCGTCTACCTTGCCCAGGACGTGAAGCACGGCCGGCAGGTCGCGCTCAAGGTCCTGCGTCCGGAGCTCACCGCGGTGCTCGGTCGCGAGCGCTTCCTCGCGGAGATCGGGCTCACCGCTCGCCTCGACCATCCCAACATCCTCACCCTGCTGGACTCGGGCTCCGCCGGGGAAGCACTCTTCTACGCCATGCCGCTCGTCAAGGGCGGCTCCTTACGGGATCGGCTCCGGCAGGAGCGACACCTTTCGATCGATGAGGCGGTGCGGATCGGAACTCAGGTCGCCGCCGCGCTCGAGCAAGCGCACGGCCTTGGCATCATCCATCGCGACATCAAGCCCGAGAACATTCTGCTGCACGAGGGCATGGCGGTGCTCACGGACTTCGGCATCGCGCTCGCCGTCCGGGAGGCCGGCGGCGCGCGGCTGACGGAGACCGGGCTGGTGCTGGGCACCCCTCATTACATGAGTCCGGAGCAGGCCACTGGAGACCCTCTACTGGATCCCCGGAGCGACATCTACGCATTGGGTGCCGTGATGTACGAGATGCTCGCCGGAGAGCCACCGTTTTCGGGTGTCAGCGCGCAGGCCATCGTCGCTCGACTGATCATGGCGCGCCCTACGCCGCTTCGGGTCATGCGCGATACCGTCCCCGAGTGGCTCGCGGCGGCCATAGACAAGTCGCTGGCCAAGGTTCCCGCCGACCGGCAGGCCTCCGCCGCGGAGTTCGCCCGCAGCTTGATTGCCCCGCCCCCCGTGGCGGCAGTGCCTTCTCGCCGCTGGCGCGTTCCGGCACTGGCCGCCATCACGGTGCTGGGTCTCGCGCTGGCCTTATCGGTCGGAACGTCGTTCGTCCGGCGGCTGCTCGCGAGGCCCCCGCCGTCCGAATCGATGGTCGCAGTGCTGCCTCCGGCCATCAGCACTCCCGACTCGGCCCTCTCCCACCTGGCGCGGGACCTGGCCTTCACTCTGGCTCCCAACCTGACCGGTGCTGGGGACATCCGCGCGGTGGATCCCGACGCGGTCGTGGCCCGCCTGGGCAATAGCGCGGTCGCGCGCTCCCGCCCGGGAGACCTCCAGCTCGGACGAAGTCTGGGCGCCGGCCGGGTGGTGCGAGGCAGCCTGGTCCGGGTCGGCCGGGACGTCCGCTGGGACGTCGACCTGCTCTCTACCGAGAGCGGCGATCTCCTTGCGCAGGCCACGACCACCGCTCCCCCGGAATCGCTGCGGGCGTTTACCGACTCCGCCACGCGATCCCTGCTCCGACAGATCTGGCTTCGCGGGCAGCCGCCCTCACCGAGCCTCGATGCCGCGGTGAAGACCCGGTCGATGCCCGCCCTCAAGGCGTTCGTGACGGGCGAAGGTCTCATGGAAAAGGGAGACTGGGACGGGGCCGCACGAGCGTACAACGATGCGGTCGCGGCGGACTCCAACTTCTGGCTGGCCTCCTGGCGGCTCTGGTACGCGAACTCGTGGCCCGGGGTGGAAGTGGACACCACGCTGTTCGCCGCCGTGCGGGCCCACCGGGCCGAGCTTCCCGACCGCGAACGACTGCTGATCGAGTCCTGTTCCTGCGTGGCGGACAGCCTGCAGACGGCGATCCGGCTGGCGCAGCAGGTGACGACGCGTTTCCCCGACGACTGGTTCGCCTGGCTGTTCCTCGGCGACTATCTGGTCCACGCCGGGCCGGTGCTGGGGTACACGGCGGCCGACGCGCGCGGGGCCCTGGAGCATGGACTGGCGCTCAAGCCAGGGATGGTCGATGGCTGGGACCATCTGCTGAAGATGAGCCTGGGCAAGGACACCAGCGCCACCCGGCGGGCTCTCCACGCCCTCGACTCACTCGGCTATGGGCGCAATCTGTCGCTTGCAGCCGGCCGGGACATGGCACCCCAGACCCGGCTCTTCGTCGAGCTCGGCCGATCGCCGGGACAGATGCCCGCGGCCCTGATGGACACCTTTGTCCGGAGCGTCCTCCAGGGAGATTCCGTCTGGGGGCACGCGTTGGCTGCCTTCCCATTTCTTCGATTCGGGTTCCCGGTGACCCAGGCCGAGATCGACCGGCGGGTGCTGGCCGGCGGCGTCGCCGCGCGTTTTGCGCCCATGTACCGGCGTAGTCTGGCATTGAGCTGGGCCGCGCGCGGCGCGTGGGACTCCGCCTACGTGGCCGCTGGTGAGGTGCTCGCCGGGGGAGGAGAGCGCGAGGTCATGGACCGCTACCGTTTCGCGGTGTTCGGACTGTGGCTCGGTGCGGGAGATCGCACCGCGGTGGCTACGGCCGCGCGCGCGACGGCCCAGGCTGTGGCGGGCCTGCCCGCGGACGAGCACGCCGATGAAGAGCGCGCCACCCTGGCCTGGCTCAACGGACTCGTCGCCGTGACCGAGGGCGACCGGCGCGGGCTGGCCGCCGCGCGCGCCGCGGCCCAAAGCAGTCACGCTCCGGCCTACGTCGTGCGGACCCTCCAGGCATTCGCGCTGCGTTTCGGCGGCTCAACGGCGCAGCTGGGCGAAGCGCTCGTGGCCGCCGACGCCTGGGGGAAGTGGGATGAGTCGGGGCCGGAAATACGCACCCAGGTGCTCAGCGTCAACCGCCTGGCGGAGGCGGACGCGTTCCTCGCCGCCGGAGACACGGCGCGGGCGCAGCGTCTCCTGGTCTGGCACGAGGCCGACCTGAATAATGGAGACAACCTCACGCCGCAGCTGTTCGCGCCGCTCGCCTACTACCGACTGGCGAGGATCGAGCAGGCGCAGGGCCGGTTGGCTCTGGCGCGAGAGCACTACCATCAATTCCTGCGGCGGTACGACCAACCCGTGCCCAATTTGCGGCCAATGGTGGAACAGGCCCGGAGCGCGCTGGCAACGATCGAAGCATCGGGGAGAGGGCAATGAGAATCGAGGCGTGGGGCACCGTGCTGATTGCTTTGCTGAGCAGTGCACTCTTCGCTTCGCCGGCACACGGCCAGGATGTCGCGGGGGAGCTTCGCGGCCGGGTGATTGGGGGTGATGCTCCACTGTCGCAGGTGACCGTCGAGGCGACCGGTCCGTCGCTGCCGCAGCCGATCGCGGTGCAGACCGACGCACACGGCCAGTTCCGTTTCCTGTCGCTGCCGGTGGGCACCTACGAGCTGCGGCTCCGGGTGGTCGGCTACCGGCCCACTCGTTATGAGCGCGTCCCGGTCACCCTCGGCCGTGAAACGGATCTCGGGCGAATCCGGTTGGAGCCATTCGTGGTCGAGGTGCCGGAACTGACGGTGCGCGCGGATCCGGTTTCCCTCGATCCCACCTCGACAACCACGGGTGCCACGCTGGACGCCGAGCAATTCGATGCGCTTCCGCTGGATCGCAGCTTCCGCTCGGTGGCCGCACTGGCGCCACAGGCGACGTATCAGCTGCCGTACCTCGCTTACGGCTCCGAGGGCGTCAACATCGCCGGCGGGAGTGTCTGGGACAACGCCTACTTCGTGGACGGTGTGGATGTCACCGATCCCTTCGTCGGCAGCTCAGGTACCAACCTGCCCTACAACTTTCTCCAGGCGGTCGAGGTCAAGACGGGCGGCTACGAGGCAGAATACGGACGGGCGCTCGGCGGCGTGGTGAACATGGTGACGCCGACGGGCGGCAACCGGTTCGAGGGTCAGGTCTTCACGTTCCTCAGCGACCACCGCTTGAGAACGGCGGCGATCTACGGGAACAACGAGCCCAACCTCGACACCTTTACCCAGTTCGACATCGGGCTCGCGCTCTCCGGCCCGATCCGGAAGGACCGGGCCTGGTTTTACGCGAGCTACAATCCGATCGTGGACGACCGGACCGCTTCGTTTCCCGGCATGGACCCGACCCGCGACCGCATGCGACAGTACCGATTCGCCGGAAAGCTCACCTGGCAGCCTCGGCCGGTCACCCGGCTGAGCGTGACGTTCACTGGCGACCCGAGCTGGCACGACGCCGTCGCCCCTGGTGGCTCCCAGGCTCCAATCTCGGTACTCAATCCCGACGTCGTCCTCGGCCGGCTCCTGGATGGTGGCGGCAGCCTGTCATTCTCGGCCAGCCACGTCGTGCACTCGAGGTTGCTGCTCGAGACGAGCGCCTCTCGTTCACTGTTCCGGAGGGACCAGCTACCTCAGACCGATCTCGGTGCGTCCACTCCGTATTTTCTCGACGTCAGCTCCGGGGTCGCTTCGGGAGGATTCGGCGGGAGTGAGCGGTTCCACCTCGGCCGGACGGCATTGCGGCTGAGCGGCACCAGGCTGGCCGGGCCCCACTCACTCAAGGTCGGTCTGGAGTACGAGAACACCGCCCTTTCAAGCCGGGCAAACGAGGGGCGGGATCAGGTCGGCGGCTACATCTATTATCTGGCCGATCGAGGTCTGTATATCTGGGACCGTCTCCAGAACCAGTCGGACGTCGCCAACCGCATCTACACCGCGTACGCCGAGGACTCCTGGGCCATCTCGCACTGGCTCCGGCTCAATGCCGGCCTTCGCTGGGAGGCACAGGACTGGCTGGATCAGAAGCGAGTGATGCGCCAGACGATTGCCGACGAGTGGTCTCCCCGGCTGGGGCTGATCGTCACGCCCGGCTTGGCGGGAGTCCAAAAGATCGTCGCCAGCGCGGGCCGCTTCTACGAGCAGGTACCTCTCGGTGCACTCTCGGGCTTCTACGGAACCGGGTTCTACGTCAGGACCTTCTATCCCCAAGATCCTCGAGCAGATCTCAGTGGTGCCGATACGGTTCAGAACCTGCTGGCGGGGGGGGTCGTGCGAGTGCCTGGGCTTCGGGGCGAGTACCTGGACGAAGTCAGCTTGGGGTACGAGCGCCGTCTGGGGCGCGCGATCTGGGTGGGGGTCCACGGAACCTATCGGGTGCTGCGCGCCGCGATCGAGGATACCCAGATCTTCGGCGACACCGACGTCGTCGGCAATCCAGGGCGCGGCCGGTTGCGTGATTTTCCGATGCCGGACCACAAGTACCGGTCCATTGATTTGACCGTCCAGTATGCCGGGCCCGGCCCGCTCCGCCTCTCGGGCTCCTATGTGCTGTCCCGGAATACCGGCAACTACCGCGGCCTCTATGCCGGGGACGACCAGTTTGCCAATGGCGGCTCCCAGTTCGATAACCACGACAGTCTGGTGATCAGCCGGGGGCCGCTCCCCAACGACCAGACCCACGTCGCAAAGCTGTTCGGCTCCTACCGGCTCGACTTCGGGCTGACGGCCGGCGTGTACGGCATCTGGGAAAGCGGGACCCCGCTCAGCGAGCTGGGCATTGGCGAGGGTGGCCTCGCATTCCTGAGACCTCGCGGTACCGCCGGTCGTGCGCCGTCGCTCTGGGACCTGAATATGCGGCTCGACTACCAGCTTCCATGGGTGGCGATTCGGGGTGCCGCGACGCGGGTGATCCTGGATCTGAGCCACATCGGCAGTCCGCGCCGCCCGGTTGCGGTGGAGGAGGTGCACTATTTCGGGCTGACCGCCGATGATGGAATCAATCCCAACTACGGGCACGCGTTGGTGCGTCAGCCGCCGATGAGCGTTCGGCTGGGAGTCGTGAGCGGGTTCTAAAGGCTCCTCGAGGGCATAGGAGGGGAGGGGCGCTGAGGCGCCGACGGTAGCGGCGGGGGATTGAGGATTTGGTTGAGGGGTCGCCGATGCGCGCAGCGCCCCCGCCCCCCCCCGCCTACCCCTTCCTACTCCACGGCGGCACGATCGAGTTCATCCGCGCATACGCCACCACCTGGCCCAGATGCTCATGCAGGTCGTTGAGCGTATAGGTCGACGCCACACGGGGCAGCGTGCTCTGCCCGTAGTACCTGATCGGCGTGTTGATCGTCGCCCGCGTGAGCCCGCCCAACGTGGCGCTCAGGCTTTGCATGGCCTTGTCCATCACGGCGATCAGCTGCTCGTCCGGAAGCTTCGCGAGCCGCGCCTCCTCGGCGTCGAAATCGGCCAGCGAGCCCGCGGGCAAGGGGCGGCCGAACATCGCGGTCTCGGTATTCCCCTCCGCAGCGACATGGGCAAAAACTTCCCGGAATGACCGGGTGCCCTTCATCGGCCGCCAGGCGAGCTTGTCGGCGGGCACCGCTTTGGCGAGCCCCATGAACTTCTTCCGTAGGCCCTCGATGTCTTCCTGCTGCACCCGACGCCAGGCTGAGAATTCGGCCGAGTCACTCGCGGCTGTCTGTGCTCGAGCCGGAGCGGCCGACAATCCCGTCAGGCTCACCACCAGGAGCAGGGCCGGGATCGGCCGGAGACGAGGCCAAGGCATGTCTGTCCTCCGTGTAAGAATCGATGTGCCGAGTACCTACTCCTACGAACCGCGCGGGAGAATGTTCCATTATGACGATAGCAACAAGAAACATTCTCTCCCAGCCGCTTGACGCGTCCTTCGGGGTCCCCCCAAGTTACCCGAAAGCAGCGGTTCGAGTCCTACGGAGGGAGATGAGATGCCTGAACACAAGGTTGGTACCCGGAAGGAATGGCAGACGGCCCGAGACGAGCTCGCCAAGCTCGAGGCCGAGCAGGCGGAGCGGAACGAGGAGATCAAGAAAAAGCGCCTCGATCTCCCCTGGGTCCCCGTCAAGAAGGAGTACGTGTTCGACACCGAGGACGGCAAGAAGTCCCTCGCCGATCTCTTCGAGGGGCGCTCGCAGCTCCTCGCCTACAACATCATGTTCGGCCCCGACTACAAGCTCGGCGCCTGTCCCGGCTGCACGATGGTGGGCGACGAGCTCGAGGGCTCGCTCGTTCACATGAACCACCGGGACGTGACGCTGATCTGCTTCTCGCGGGCGCCGATCGACCGACTGATCGCCTACAAGCGCCGCATGGGCTGGCGTTTCCCCTACGTCTCCACCTACAACACCGACTTCGCCTTCGACTTCGGCCTGGCACTGCGCGAGGAGCAGGCGCAGCACGTTGCCGAGCTCAAGGGGATGATCGACAACCCGCCCGACTGGCTCCAGGAGTGGTCCGGCCAGGTCGGGGCGGAGCTCAAGGACGGCCTGCGCGAGAACCCGAGCTGGATCGCCTTCGTGCGCGAGAACGGGACCGTCTACCACACGTACACGGTGTCGGCGCCGGATCCGTTCGTCGCGCCGTACTCGAGCTTCCTGCTCGAGCGGACACCGAAGCCCCAACCCGCCGAGCCTCGCGCCTGGCGGAAGGACGAGTACCCCGACTGACGCCGGTCGAGGGGTGAGCCGGACGAAGAGGGAAGGGAAGCGCGAGCGGGCGAAGCGACTCGGAGCGTACGCGGCCACCTGGATCATCTGGGGCTCTACCTTCCTGGCCATCCGCTTCGGGGTGGAGTCGATCCCGCCGTTTCTGATGGCGGGCGTCCGCTCCGTCACCGCCGGCGGCATCCTGTGGACGTGGGCGCGGCTCCGGGGCGACGCGAAGCCCACGGCGCCGCAGTGGAGGGCCGCGGCGGTGGCCGGCGCGCTCTTCTTCCTCATCGGGCACGGCGGCCTCTTCTGGGCGGAGCAGCGGGTCGCCTCCGGGCCCGCCTCGCTCCTCGTCGCCACGGAGCACTTCTGGATCGTGCTGATCACGTGGCTTCTCCCGGGCGGCACGCGCCCCTCCCGGCGCGCGGCGGCCGGCGTCGCGCTCGGCCTGGGCGGCGTGGCGCTGCTGACGCTGGGTGGCGGGGGAGGGGAACGCGTCGATCTGTTGGGTGCCGCGGCCGTCCTCCTCTGCGCGCTGACGTGGGGGATCGGCCTGCTCTATTTCAGTGGCGAGCGGCGGCCCGCGTCCGGGCTGTACGCGGCGGGCATGCCGCTGCTGACGGGCGGCGCGATGCTCCTGGTCGCCTCCGCCCTCTTCGGCGAGCCGGCGCGCGTGACCGCCGCCAGCTTTTCGCCGATCGCCCTCGGCTCGCTGGCGTACCTGATAGTCTTCGGCTCCGTGATCGCCTTCACCGCGCTCACGTGGCTTACGGATACTCAGGGTGCCGACCGCGCGGCGAGCTACGCCTACGTCAACCCGCTGGTCGCCGTGCTGCTCGGATGGGCGTTCGCGGATGAGCACGTCGGCGTGCGCGTGCTGGTGGCGGCCGCGGCGATCATCGTGGCGGTGGTGCTGATCATCAGGGGAAAGCAGGCGCAGGCGGCATCGACCGCGCGGGCGTCGCCGTCGTCTGGTGACGCGAGTAAGACGGCGGCCGCGCGGCGGCTGCGGGAGGGAGAGGAAGCATAGGAATTTCCTTCTCCGTCGTCGAAGGGAGGAGAGGGGTCGGGGGGGGTCGTCAACTCGAGGCAACGGTCGGCGTCGCGCTGGGGTAGGTGGGGGTGGTCGAAAGCTGGCCTCGCCGCCCGAGGCCTCTGCGCCGCCGCCTGGGCGGCGTGGGGATACGCGCTTTTTGCCGATTGGGATGGAACTTCCCGGGACTTACTCGCGACGCGATATTGGGTCGAGGGCCCAGTCTCGCCGACCAGGTGCTGTGCAAAGAAGTCTCTCGACATGTTGAATCTCAGCCGGCGACGGTACCACCAGGCCAGAACCATCAACAATTCCGCCAGGTGTTCGCGGGTTCGCGTCCGCCCGGTGCCTTATGACCCAGGCAGTACCATGATCCAGGCGAGGCTCCATTGAGCGATCGTCTAGGCGCCGCGCTCGCAGACCGCTACCGGCTCGAACGGGAGCTGGGCCAGGGCGGGATGGCAACCGTCTACCTGGCTCAAGATCTAAGGCACGATCGCAAGGTGGCGGTCAAGGTGCTACGGCCCGAGCTGGCGGCCGTGATCGGGGCGGAGCGATTTCTGAGTGAAATCAGAACCACCGCGAACCTGCAGCACCCGCACATCCTGCCTCTCTTCGACTCCGGTAACTCCGATTCCTTCCTCTTCTATGTCATGCCCTTCGTCGAAGGCGAGTCGCTGCGGGACCGGCTCAACCGGGAAAAACAGCTCCCTATCCACGATGCGATCCGGATCGCCAAGGAAGTTGCCAGTGCCCTCGACTATGCCCATCGCCATGGGGTGATCCATCGGGACATCAAGCCGGAGAACGTCATGCTGCACGACGGGTCCGCCCTGGTCGCGGATTTCGGCATCGCACTGGCCGCGAGCAAGGCGGGGGGAGCCCGGATGACGGAGACCGGGATGAGCCTGGGGACGCCGCACTACATGAGTCCCGAGCAGGCGATGGGCGAGCGGGAGATCACGGCCAGGAGCGACGTGTATGCCCTGGGGGTAATGACCTACGAGATGCTGGTAGGTGATCCGCCCTTCATCGGGAGCACCGCCCAGGCCATTGTGGCCAAGGTGCTGACCGAGAGACCAATTCCGCCTTCGACGCTCCGCGAGACCGTACCCGAATCGGTCGAAGATGCGGTGCTCGTCGCATTGGCCAAGCTTCCGGCTGATCGCTGGCCCGGCGCTGCGGCCTTCGTCGCCGCGCTCGATGGCCAGGCGAGCCCCGGGCGGCCCCGGCTCTCCACCGCGACGCGGCCGATCCGGGTTCCCCCGACTTCCTCTCTCAGTGTACGCTCTCCGTGGCCCTGGGCGGTCGGATTCGCGCTGGCGGCAGTCGCGGCGTGTTTGGGCTGGCTTCGCCCCCGGTCGGTTGCAGCGCCATCGGTTGTCCGCCTGCAGGTGCTACCATCTTCCGGAACCCAAATCGCGTTTCCGGTGTCCGGCATTGGCACCCAGCTGGCTGTCGCGCCCGACGGGCAGAAGGTCGTTTTCGCGGCCAGCGCACGCGGGCCAGGCTGGATGCTCTATCTCAGAAGCCTGGATCAGCTTGGTGGCCGTGCCCTGCCTGGAACCGAAGGGGCCTATAACCCGGAATTTTCGCCGAATGGACGCTGGATCGCCTTCCGCTCCGCCGATGGCAAACTCAAGAAAATCGCAGTGGATGGTAGTCTCCTGTCCACCCTCTGCCCGATCGACAATTATGGGACTGTCGGCGGCGGAATCACCTGGATCTCCGATGGGGAAATCGCCTTTGCCAGAGGCACCTATCTCGAGGGCCGCGGCCTCTGGCGGGTCTCTTCGGATGGCGGAGAAGCGGTCCAATTCACCCAACTGGATACGGCCAGTGGTGAGCGGTTGCAGCTGGCGCCCCGCGCGGCCGATCACGGCCGCTTGGTGTTCTACAGCAGCACCGTCGCCAGCAATGCCGATCTCAGAATCGGCGTTGTGACGAGGGCCACCGGGAAGGTCAAGGTATTCTCCGAACTTCGGGGGGCCCGTGCCATCGGACTGATGGACGGCTTCCTGCTTTACGTGCGCAACGACGGCGCCGTGATGGCTGCGCCGTTTGATAATGAACATCTGAGCGTTGGGGTTCCCCTTCAGATCTCGGACAGCGTGGCAGTTCCTTCCTCGGCCTGGAATGCTCCCATCGCCTTGTCGACCAGCGGGTCGCTCCTGTATCAGAAAGGTGGCACGATCAGCCAGCTCGTCGCCGTCAGGAATGGCAAGACCCAGGTCCTACTCGACACCGCTCAGATGTACCTCCATCCCCGGCTCTCTCCCGATGGCGGACGCATCGCGGTGGAAGTCCAGACCGCCACCGGCGCCGATATCTGGATCTCCAACCTGCGCGAGCACACCAGCGAACGGCTCACCCGCGAGGGTTTCAACAACCGCCCGGAATGGAGTCCGGACGGCACCCGGGTTCTGTTTACCTCCACCCGGGCCCCGTCCGATGCCCTCTGGTGGCAGCCTGCGGATGGGAGCGAAGACGCCACGATGGCCGTGAAAGACACCAACCCGGTACGCGAGGGTGTGGTCACGCCGGACGGCCAGTCGATTGTCTACCGCACTGATACACGGGACCGCAATCGTGACATCTACCGGGTTTCTCTTTCGAACCCAGGGAATCCGGTGCCGCTGCTGGCGGGGGTCAACGACGACAAGGAGCCGCGGGTCTCGCCGGACGGCCAATGGCTGGCCTACGTCTCCAACGAATCGGGCCGGGAAGAAGTGTATGTCCGCGCGATGGCCGGCGGCGGACGGTTTCCCGTCTCGGTCGGCGGAGGCGGTGAACCGCTCTGGTCCCGGGATGGGAAACGCCTCTTCTATCGGGTTGGCACCGTCCTCATGGCCGCGTCGATCATCACCCGGCCTTCGGTTCAGGTGACCGCGCGTACCCTGCTGTTCGATGGACCCTTTGCAACTGACCTCTTTCATCCCAATTACGATGTCGCGCCGGATGGAGAGACCTTCGTGCTGATTCGCCCAGTGGAGGCGAATCGGGATGTGATCATGGTGATTGACTGGCGCGAGGAGTTGCGCCGCCGCACCGGAGGACGTCAGTGAGCGTGACCCATACCAGGGTGAGGGCATTTTCGCCCTGCTGATGAGAGAAGTCGTATTTCGGCCGGTGTCGGGCCGACGTCAGTCGAGCCGTCGTCGCAGCCAGCGACCAGGGCGAGACCGGCTATTGGAGCGTGAGCAGACTGGCGGAGGGTGTGTTCAGTGGGCTGCACGGGAGCACACCTGGTCTCGAACAGGTTTCCGACAAATAGTGTGGCACGCTCGCCCGCCGGCTGCTCAGCGTTACACTTGTTTCCGTCTGCACGGACGTGAGATCACATGACTGGAGAACATGCCATGATACCTCCTCCCGTCACCCGCCGAACGATGATCGGCACCGCGATCCGTGCCTGCGCAGCACTTTCGCTCGGCGTAGTGGGCGGTGGTTTCTCGGCGGTCCAGCGTGTCGCGCATCGGGTCGGCCCGCACCCCGAACCCCGCCCCGGAATCAACGCCTCGCACATGCCGAAATCCGCCACCGTGCGTCAGGCGAACGCCAAGGCGGTCGACGCGTTCGACGAGGCGCGGACGATCCCGGAGATCCTGGATGGCATCCGCTGCCAGTGCGGCTGCGCCGACCAGGAGGGCATGCGATCGCTGCTCTCGTGCTACGAGGGCGACGAGGCCATGGCGCTGCACTGCGACATCTGCCAGGGCGAGGCGCGCCTGGCGTATCGGATGAAGGGCAAGGGCCGGTCGCTCGACGAGATTCGCGCGGCGGTCGACGCGCGCTACGGCGGCTGAGCGGTGCGCGGCGCGACGCTAGCCGCCCTCGTGCTCACGGCGTGCACGGCGGGCGGCGCTCGTCCCGGCGCGGCGCAGGGGCGGCTGAGCGAGCACGCGGTGACGGCGCAGACGATCGCCGGCACCACGATTACGATCGAGTACTATCGGCCGGTGGCGCGCGGGCGGGACTCGCTCTTCGGGAAGGTGGTGACCTGGGGCGAGCACTGGACACCGGGCGCCAACTGGGCCACGACGATCGACGTCGATCACGACGTGCGGCTCAACGGCCGACGGCTGCCGAAGGGCAAGTACGCGCTTTGGGTGGTGGTGCAGCCGGACACGTGGTCGGTCGAGCTGCGTCGGACGTGGCGCAAGTTCCACGTCCCACCGCCGAGCGACTCGACGGACGAGCAGCTCCGGTTCACGGTGCCGACCCAGCGCGGCCCGCCCACCGAGGTCCTGACATTCGACTTCCCCGAGGTTCGCGGGGCCGTGACGACGCTCCGCTTCCGGTGGGGGACCGTCGTGGTCCAGTTGGACGTCGCCGCGATCCCGCCGCCGCTGGCCCTGCTCCCGCCGCGCACGGACGTGAAGGCGCTTCTGGGCCGGTACGATGTCCGAATCATGAGGGACGAGCCCTCGATGTCCCGGCGGCACGTGCAGGTCGAGCTGGTCCAGGCGGGCGACACGCTCCTCTGGCGGGACGCGGACGGGCCAGAGCGCGAGCGGCGTGACTTCGTGTTGAGTCCCGCAGGGGACGACGACGAGTTCGCTCGCGCGCGCCGGGCCGCGAACGGCGAGTACTGGCCGGACGCGGGGGCAATGGTGTCGTTCACCATGGATAAGGGGAAGGCGACGGGGTTCGTGGTGCGGTCGGAGGACAGCGGCACGGCGGAGCGGGGGACGAGGCGAGACCGCTGACGCCCAGTGAGGAGAGACCCACATGGACCGCACTGATCCACTGCGCAACTTCCGCTTCCGCCTGGAGATCGACGGCGTTGCTCTGGCCGGCTTCAGTGAGGTGGCGATCGCCGAGGCGAAGATTGAGGCGCCGCGGGCGCGCAAGCGCCGCGGTCTTAGGAAATATGGGAACATCACGCTGAAGCGAGGCCTGACCATCGGCGGCACGGCGCTCGATCTCTTCAAGTGGTACGCGGACGTCTCGTCGGGACAGGACCAGGCCAGGCGCAAGCAGGTGGTCATCGTCATGCGGGACGAGGCCGGCGCCGACGCTGCGCGCTTCGTCGTGACCAACGCGTGGCCGGTCAAGTACGATCCGAGCGACCTCAACGCCAAAGGCAACGAAGTGATGATCGAGCTGCTCGAGCTGGCCAACGAGGGGATCGAGGAAGGGAGTTAGCCATCATCATTTCAGCTCAGCCCGGCGGCATCCCCAGACGTCTCCTGGCGTCCCGAATGCCGACATTCAGCCAGCTCATCTCCATCCGGTTCTGAGCGGCAGCCAGTAGCGTTTCGAGTACCTTGAGCCGGGCCTGCAACGCACCGGGATTCGCCGAGTCGGTAGCCAGCGCCATGTCCGTCAGATGCAACGCTTCCTCCGCTTTGCCGGCGTGGAGGCGTTCCAGGACCAGCCTGGTAATCGCGTCCGGGCCGCCGGCCAGGCGGACGACGTCGCTATACACGGCGGTTACCGGGGTGTTGTACATCGAGGACGGGTTCAGGTCGAACCAGCCCGCGTACCCATCGTAGATGCCACGGACCGCCCAGCTCACTCGGCCGAAGGATTGATCCAGCGCCAGCGCCGGCGGCAGCCGGTCGACGCGATGAGCATCTTCACGGTGCCGGTGGTGCTCGGCAGCGGCAAGAAGCTGTTCGCCGACGGCTCCGCGCCGCATGCGTTCAAGCTGACCAGGTCGCGCGTTTCGTCCACCGGCGTCCTAATCGGCCACTACGAGCGCGACGGTGAGGTCAAGATCCGCGACGGCGCGCTCGATTCACCCAGCAAGCGTGAGATCGCCCGTCAGGACCGGATGAAGCGCGAAGGCTAGCCCGCATCCGGGCCACCCATCGGGCGCTGGCAAGCGGGGCATGGATGTGTCATCTTGGCTGATGTCCACGCTCACGAAAAAGAGGGGGGGGAGATGGCAACACCGTCGTGGCACATCAGCGGGCAATACTACGAAAACTGCAACTGCGATTTTGTGTGTCCCTGCATTCCGGGGCAGCTGGCGGTCAAGCCCACCAAGGGGTCGTGCACGGTCGCCATGGCATTCCAGGTCGGGCAGGGAAGCCACGGCACCGTCTCGCTCGACGGTCTGGGTTTCATCGTGCTTCTTTTCACGCCGGAGGAGATGGGCAAGGGCAACTGGTCGGTCGGCGTGATCGTGGATGCCCGGGCCAGTGCCGAGCAGCGCGATGCCATCACCTCCATCGCGAGCGGGTCCGCGGGTGGTCCCATGGCCGCCTTGTCACCCCTGGTCGGAAAGTTTCTGGGCGTGGAGTCGTCCCCGATTCGCTTCGATCGCTCGGGCGCCGAGTGGTCCGTCACCGCGCCAGGGTTGGTCGACATCGCGGCCAAGCCGGCGATGGGCCTCAATCCCAACGCCACGGAGCCCATCTATCTGGACAACACGGGCCATCCGGCGGCGGACCGGTTTGCCCTCGCGCACCCCGTGAAGAGCCAGGTCACTGCCCTGGGGCTCAGCTGGAGGGACATGAGTGGACAGAACCATGGACAGTACGCCCCGTTCTCCTGGCGCGGCGCGTAGCCCTCCATCGGCCGCGGTCGCCACACCCCGCGACCGTCTTCTCATCTGTGGCTGCATCCGCTCGCCACCGTCCTGGCCTGGGTGGATCTCATTCACCTCGCTCGGTACATGGAGTCTCCCATCGATGCGGCCATGATGGCGAAGATGGGAATGGCGACGAAGCAGCCGTGGAGGGCGAGTGACGTGTTCTACACGTGGGTGATGTGGTCGGTGATGATGATCGGCATGATGGCGGCGTCCACGGCACCGGTGCTTCCCCTCTTCGCTGGCGTGCACGCTCGGCGACTACCGGATGATTGAGCGGGAGTTGCCGTCACGGCGCGCGCGCCGGTTCCGCCAGCCCGTACAAGCGGGCCAGTGCCCGGCGGGCCTCGTCGATCAGTGGCCGGGTGGCCGGCGTCGGAAAGTCGTATCGCTGGAGAAACTGACGATAGTAGTAGATGGCGTCCGCCTTGCGGTGCTGGGCATCCGCGATGCGGGCCAGCCATAGATCGGCAATGGGCGCAAACCACACCTGCGTGAGATCGCCGACGTCCGCCTCGGTCCAAGGGAGCAACTGCAGTGCCCGAACCGTGTCGCCCAGTTCCAGCAGCAGCTGGGCTCCGGCCAGATGGTCAACGGAGCGGGCGAATGGCTCCCGCTGCATGAGTTCGGGTTCGGTGGCGCCGAGATCGATCGCCGCCAGTGAATCGGCCGCCGCCGCCTTCTTGTTGCGCAGCAACAGTTGGAATGCCGCGAGGGTGCGATCGGCCCCGACAGCACCGCCGTTGTCGTCCTGGGTTGCGCGCAGCACCTTCCGCTGCGTGGCGAGCGCCGCGGAGTCGGACTGCAGGATCGCGAGCAGCGCATCATACCACATCAGGCGGCTGGCTGTCTCCTTTGCGCGGGAGCCAGAGGCGTGCTCGGCGACAGATCGCGTGGCAGCGTCGCGCCGTGCAACCGCATCCTTCACCGAAAGCCCACCGAGCCACGCCCCAAGGATCGCGTAACGGTACACCTCGAGCGGTGTCCCGTGCGGGCTGATCGCCGAGACTTTCTCGATGGCGACCAGCGCGGAATCCCACACGCCACGCGCCGCCCAGGTGATGGCCATCGTTCCCCACGCCCGCCCGAGCGCGGCCGAGTCGCGAGGCGGGTCGTTGAGGAGCAACCGATCGAGGGTGAGCTGCCGGCCAGGATACCCCGCGGCGGCGAGAAATATGTAGGAGAATGCGCGGCTCTCCGGAGGGGAGCGCCGCGCAAACGCCGCCGCGCTGTCGAATGCCGCCTGCGGCGGGTCCCCGTCCGTCATGGCCGCCAGGCGCGCGACGATCGGGATCGGTCCGGACGGAAACGTCGTGTCACCAAGCGCCATGAGCGCACGCAGCGCCTGATCGCTCCGTGCGGAGTCGCGGCCCACGCTCTGGAAATACAGGTGCTCCCACGCGTTGGTCAACTTCGGGTTGAGCGCTACGGTTCGCTCGAGGGCGGCACGCATCTCGGTGCCGGTGAACCCGGCGAGTGGTCCGCCGTGCACCAGATGATCCGCGTACGGCCAGACCGCAGCCCAATCGGTGGCGAATCGTTCGCTGACATCCCGAAATCGCTGGAGATGGGCCGCAAAGGGCTCCGTTGCAGATGTCGCTTCGCCGCCGATGAGCAATCGGTCTCGTTGCCCGAATCCGGCGAGGTGCGCTTCGTACTTGGCCTGCAAGGTGTCGTTCTGATCCGGCTCCCCCGGGATCCACTGCTGCGCCTCGTTGTGTCGCCACGCAGCCAGCCAGAACGTCGTATCCAGCCGGAAGGCAGCGTCGTATGAGAGCGCCGCCTCGGCCCATCGACCCGCGACACTGAGGCGCTCGCCCTGGAGAAACGCGGTGAGCGCCGGAATCGAACCGGTCGTGATCGACGCGAGGCTCGGCGACGGCGGCGTGCCGTGACGCCACACCTGGCGCAGCAGGCCCAGCGTCAACGAATCGGTGAGCGCGGTGATCGAGTCCGCGCTGCCCGCCGCGGAGACGACCGCGAGCGTGTCCGAGCTGCTGTCGGCGGCGAGCAGCTTGAGGTCGATTCGCACCTGGCCATTGCCCATGCCGCGCAGGTTGCCGAAGAGGACACTGCTGGCGCCGGCCTTGCGGCCGAGTTCAATGGCCTCGGGTCCGTATGCGGCGAGCGCCACGTTGGCTGATGTGCCGATCAGCTTGTCAGTGTTCACGGTGCGCATTCCCGACACCTGGCCAAGATCGGCGCTGAGCGTGGACACCAGCGCGCGGCCGAGCTGCTCCAGCGTGGTGTCGTTCGCGGGTGCGCTGGCGAGAGGCAGGATGGCGACCACCTTCGCGGAGTCCACGGGCGCACTGCGGAACAAGTACCACCCGGCGGCCAGCGCCATCACGACCACCGCCGCCACGATGGCGCCAATGCGCCTGCGTGGCATCCCCGCACCTTCGGTGGATCGGGCCCTGAGTGCCGCGATGAACTCGCCGGCGGTGGCGTACCGATCGGCCGGTGTGCGCGCCAAGGCCTGATGGACGGCGGATTCAACCGAGCTCGGCAAGGCGTCCCGGACAACTCGAAGGCTTGGCAACCGCTGGCTGAGCCGGCGGGCAATGATTGCCTGCGCAGTTGGTCCGGTGTACGGCGGTTCGCCGACCAGCATTTCGTACACGACGCAGCCGAGCGCGTAGACGTCGGTGCGGCCATCGATGGTCTGGCTCAGGGACTGCTCGGGACTCATATAGGCCGGCGTGCCGACGGTGAGACCGGTCTCGGTCAGCCTCGATCCGCCGGCATTGCCGATGGCGCGTGCGATTCCGAAATCGGTAACGAAGACCTGGTCGCCCGAAAGGAGAATGTTCTCCGGCTTGATGTCACGGTGCACCAGGCCTTTGCCATTGGCGTAGTCGAGCGCCTCGGCGACCTGGCTGGCGATGTTGACGGTGGTATCGAGCGGCAGTTGCGGCTCCCGAACCATCCGACCGCGGAGCGACTCGCCGTCGATGTACGGCATGACGTAGTAGAGGCTGCCCTGCGCTTCGCCAGGAGCCGGCGGAACTGTCCCCGAATCGAGGAGGCCCACCACGCGGGGATGATCGAGTTGCGTGGCGATCTGGATTTCACGGAGAAAGCGTTCTGTGCCGAGAATCGCGGCGAGGTCAGGACGGAGGACCTTGATGGCGACCTTGCGGTCGCCAACCAGGTCGTGGGCCAGATAGACCCTCGCCATGCCGCCCGCGCCGATTTCCCGCTCGACCCGGTAGCGATCAGCCAGGGCGGCGGCGAACCGCACGCGATCAGTCACGATTCGCACCAGAAAGGGTTCCGGCCAAGCCGGATGTCGCTTCTTAAAGGGAAGTGGGACGCTGCGGAGTTAATACTACCACAGGAACGGGAGTGCGTAACCGGGAGTTGGGGCATGAGATTCGACGACCGGGCTCGGCCACGCACGCGAGGCTGCGCCATCCACGCGTGAATCATCGGGCGAGGGGCGGAGGCGCGCGTTGAAGAAGATGAGCGTCCAGCTGGTGAGCCGTGTCACGGTGACGTCTCCGCTCCCGTCCCATCTAGACGTGTGGGCGTCCGCGAGTCTCAGCCCGGGTTGGTCCCGAGGCTCGCGCCGCCATTGGTGCTCCAGCAAAGGAGGGCAGGATGAGCAAGGTCACCGATCCCGTCTGCGGAGCGGAGCTCGACGCCGAGACGGCCAAGGTGCAGATCACGCATGGGACGGAGGAGGTCTACTTCTGTTCGCAGGAGTGCCGGCGCGCCTTCCAGGCCGATCCGGACAGCTATCCGCTCGAACGGCACGAGACGCCGTACACGGTCACGAAGCACTGGGTGGCCCCCAAGTTCGGCTCGGCGGGAGGCGGAGGCCTCGAGAACGAGCCCGGCCCCGAGCGGCACGATCGCTAGCGCTCGAGCAGGCCCCGGAGCCGCGCCGCGTCCCGCGGCGCGTGCCCCTCCCGGTCGGTGTTGCAGTAGACGTACACATCCTTTCCCTCGGCATCGCCTCTACCTCTTCCTGGCGCTCCCCGCCAGAGAATTCGGCGCGGCGCTTGCGCTGTTCGCAGGATTCTTCCTGTACATCGGCGCCAGGGATCTGATCCCGGAGAGCTACCACGCGCATCCCAGGTTCCTGACCACCGCCATGACGCTGGCAGGTGCCGCCGTACTGTTGCTCGCGATCCGGCTAGTTGGGTAGCGGCTTCGCATCGCGTGCGGCGGCGCTGCCCGCCGAGGCTACCATGATGCTCCCGATCGCGGCCCACTGCAGGACGTTCAGATGTTCGCCGAGCAGCAGCAGGCCGAAGATGGCTGCCACGGCAGGCTCCAAGCTCATCAGCACCCCGACCGTCTTCGCTGGAAGGCGCGGCATTGCGATCATTTCCAGCGAATACGGCAGCGCGCTCGAGATCACCGCCAGCGCGAAACCGACCGGTAGCACCGCACCCGAAAAGAGCTTGGTACCGCTCTCGGCCAGTCCGACCGGCACGGTGAGGAGCGCTGCCGCCAGCATGCCGAGCGCTGTGGTCTGTCCGCCATGCGCAGCCCCAGCGCGCCGCCCATAGATGATGTAGAGGGCCCAGCAGGCACCTGCGAGCAGCGCCAGCAGGATGCCGACGGGCGCCACCGCCGCCGAACCGGCGCCGATCGGCAGGAGCGCCAGGAGTCCAAGCACCGCGAGCGCAATCCACAGGAAATCGATCGGCCGGCGCGATCCCGCCACCGCGACCGCGAGGGGACCGGTGAACTCGACCGCGACGGCGATGCCGAGCGGAATGAGTTTCAGGGCGTTGTAGAACGCCAGGTTCATCACGCCAAGCGACACACCGTAGATCAGGATGTCGCGCGCCTGCGTCCGGCTGGGGCGCAGGCGCCAGGGACGCCACACCAGCATCAGCAGGATGGAGGCAAGACCGGTGCGCAGCGCCGTGGTGCCGGCCGCGCCGACCACCGGAAACAGGCCCTTGGCGATGGTGGCACCCACCTGAAAGCAGCACATGGCCGCAATCAGCAGGGCGATGGCCAAGCCGGCCGAACCGCGTCGAGTGTCGATGTTGAGGTTCTCCAAGGACAGCGTGCGGGCGCGGGCGGTGACGGCCGGCGGGGAGAGCGGGGATCCCAGGTCGCGGCACTTCGGCGATCAGGCCGAGCGGCCTGCGGAAGGGCGGTTGCGGGAGGTCTACTTCTACCCGCGCGGGTAGGTCACCGCCTCGCGAACTTGAAGTGCGTCACGCCCGGCGCGGCCACGGTTCGCACAAGCTTCAGCTCGGGGAGGGCGCCGACGCGGTCGAACAGCCGCTCGCCGCCGCCGAGCAGGATCGGCGCGAGGCTGATCTCCATCTCGTCGACGAGACCGGCCTGCAAGTACGCCTGCGCGGTGCTCGCGCCTCCCGCGACCGCCACGTCCAGTCCCTGAGCCGCCCGCCGTGCCTGCGCCAGCGCCTCCTCGATGCCCGCGGTGACGAACGTGAAGGTCGTGCCGCCCTCGAGCGCGAGCGGCGGCCGCGCGTGGTGCGTCACCACGAACACCGGGTGGTGGAACGGCGGATTCGCTCCCCACCAGCCCTTCCAGGGCCGCGCCGGGTCCCACGGCCCCGGGTGGCCGCCGAACATGTTGCGGCCCATGATGGTCGCGCCGATGCCCGCGAGCATCTCCTCCATCACCGCCGTGCTCGCGTTCACCTCGCCGCCTTCGAGCCCGTGCGGGCGCCGCCACGAGGCGAGCCCGAACGCCCATTCGTGCAGGCCCTCGCCGCCGATCCCGAGCGGGGTGTCCACGCTCTGCTTCGGCCCGGACGTGAAGCCGTCGAGGGACATCGAGATCCGAAAACGCACCTTGGGCATGTGGGGGGCTCCGAGAGTGTTGGACGGAAGCTAACAGGCGGGGGCTGCGCCGGCGGGTGGGCTGCGCCCGGCGGGTGGGCTTCGCCCGGCGGGAGCGGCGGGGTGCTACTCAGGCTGCGCCGGCGGGTGGGCTTCGCCCGGCGGGAACGGCGGGGTGCTAGTGAAGAGAATCGTCAATTTCCCCGCTCCCCGCCCGCCGGCGCGCTCAGCGCCCCCGCCGGCGCGCCAGCGCCCCCGCCTACTTCACGATCGCCTCAACCGCCGCACCCACATGGATCACGGTCGTATCGAGAAACGGGATGTCTTCCGGTGCGGCGTCCCGCAGAAGAAGCGGTAACTCTGTCCCGGCGAGGAGAATCGCTTCGACCCGCTCCTCCGCTCGCAGGCGCTCGATGATCGCGAGAATGGCGTTGCGGCTCTCGGGTAAGAACTGGTTCTTGAGCAACTCGCCGATGTAAATCTCGTGAATGACCGCCTGCTCGGCCTCATTCGGCGCAACCAGCTCGACTCCGGCCCGGGCGAATACCTCCGGAAAAAAGCGGGCTCGCATGGTAAAGCCGGTGCCGAGCAACCCGACTCGTGCATACGCCAGGCTTCGCACATGCTCGCAGGCTGCCTGCACGATGCTGAGCATCGGAATCGGCGATCGGCGCTGGACGTCATCGAACACTAAGTGAGGCGTGTTCGCGGCGATGAGTGCGATCTCAGCGCCCGCTCGCGCCAGGCGTTCGACCGAGGCGGAAATGTAATTCGTCAGGCCGGCAAGATCGTTCGCGTCCAGCAGCGCGATGCCGCGGTTGACGTCGAGGCTGTCGATCAGGAGATGCGGCGCGCTCCCGTCGTTCACCCGGGCGCGGTAGCCATCGAGGATAAATCGATAGTATTCGATCGTGGATTCCGGACCGATCCCGCCGACGATGCCGAGGGTTTTCACGATGGAAGAATAATGAGGGCTGCGCCGGCGGGTGGGCGGGGCGCTGACGCGCAGGCGGGGGCGCTGACGCGCCGGCGGGAGCTGCGGGGTGGGTTGAGGATTGGTTGAGGGGTCCCTCGGATTCTCGGTTGGTTGCCCACGAGGATCTATTATGCTGGGCCCGATGCCCTACGAGCGATTTGAGGCCTGGAGGGTGAGTCACGAGCTCGCGTTGGCGGTCTACGCGGCGACGCGGGACTGGCCTCGCTCGGAGCTCTACGGCCTGACTTCCCAGCTTCGCCGTGCGGCCCTCTCGGCGCCCACCAACATCGCGGAGGGAAGCGCGAAACGTGGCCCCGCCGAATTCCGCCGCTTCCTCGATTTCTCTCTCGGCTCCCTCTCCGAGCTCGCCTATCTGCTCCGGTTTGCCCGCGATAGCCAGTTTCTTACCGACGAGGCCTGGGCAAAGCTGCAACAGATGCGTGACAAGGCCGCGATACTCACCTGGCGCCTGGCTCGCTCTCTGGCCCCCTCCAAGTAGCACCCCGCCGTTCCCGCCGGGCGCAGCCCACCGCCGGGCGCAGCCCACCGCCGGGCGCAGCCCACCCGCCGGGCGCAGCCCGCCCGCCGGCGCAGCCCCCGCCCCCTAGATCGCCTTAAACTCCTCAAACGGCTGCTCGCACCCCCGACAGTAATGAATCGCCTTGCACGCCGTCGACCCGAACTCGCTCTTGCGCTCGGTATTCGAGGAGCCGCAGTAGGGGCAGGGGGCGCGACGCACCGACGACGTCAAGGGAACCAGCGCCTGCTCGACGACGGTGTGGTCGGGGGCAGCGATGCCGTAGGCCTTGAGCTTCGCCTTGGCCGTGTCGCTCAGCCAGTCGGTGGTCCAGGCCGGCGAGTACACCGTCCGGAGCTCGACCCGGTCGTAGCCGTGGGCGCCGAGCGCGGCCACGATCTCCTGCTCGATCATCTGCATCGCGGGACAGCCGGAGTAGGTCGGCGTCACCTCCACCGCCACCGCTCCGTCGGATCTGAGTTCCACCCTCCGAACGATCCCGAGCTCGACGATGTCCAGGGCCGGGACCTCGGGATCCGGGATGCCGCGCAGCACCTCGAGCAGGGCCTCCTCGGCGCCCGCGCGACTCACCATTTCGCCCCCGCGTGTGAGCGCGCGAGGATCTGCATCTCGGCCAGCAGGTGGCCCAGGTGCTCGGTGTGCCGGCCCTGGCGGCCGCCAGAGTGCATGAAGCCGTCAGGCGGCACTGTGAGGGTCGCCCGGCGAACCACGTCGTTCACGATTTCAAGCCAGGGGACCTCGAGCGCCGCCGGCTCCGGTGCGCCCGCGCTCGCGAGCAGCCGGTCTACCTCGTCGGTCGCGAACAGCTCTCCGGTATAGGGCCAGAGCTCGTCCAGCGCCGTCTGGACCCGCCGATGACTCTCCTCCGTGCCGTCGCCCAGTCGAAGCACCCACTCGCCGCTGTGGCGGACGTGATAGCGGGCTTCCTTGTAGGCCTTGGCCGCGATGCCGGCGAGTTTGGTGTCGGCCGCCCGTTGCAGGCCGTCCAGGAGCATCACGCTCCAGGCGTCGAAGAGGAACTGGCGCACGATGGTGCGGCCGAAGTCCCCGTTGGGCAGCTCGACCAGGTTGACGTTGCGGTAGTCGACGGCGTCGCGGAAATAGGCCAGGGCATCCTCGTCGCGCCCCTTACCTTCGATCTGGCCGGCCAACTGCAGGAAGTGCGTCGCCTGCCCGATGAGATCGAGCGCGACGTTGGCCAGCGCGATGTCCTCCTCGAGGATGGGGCCATGCCCGCACCACTCGGACAGCCGGTGCCCCAGCACCAGCCGATCGTCCCCCAACCGAAGCAGATACTCGAAGAAAACCTCCTCAGGGAGCACAGGCCGGCCCTCCACCCCCGCCGGGCGCAGCCCACCCGCCGGCACCGCCCCCGCCGGCGCAGCCCCCGCCCCCACCCCTCACTCCACCCTCACGCCCCGCGGCGTCTTATAGAACTGCGGATGCCGATACGGCTTGTCGTCGGCCGGATCGAAGAACGGCCCGCGGTCCTCCGGGCTCGACGCGACGATCGCCGCGCTGGGCACGACCCAGATGCTCACGGCCTCGCCCCGGCGGGAGTAGACGTCGCGGGCATTCTGCAGGGCGATCTCCGGATCCGGCGCGTGCACGCTCCCGGCATGCTCGTGCGGGGCGCCGTCCTTCGCCTGGGTGAAGACCTCCCAGAGCGGCAAATCGTCAGTCATCAGTCTCGCACCCGCTCGCCGCGGCCTCAGGCCGCCGGCGCCGCGCTGCGGCGGCGCTGCTTCTCGGCGAAGGCCGCCGCCGCCTCCCGCACCCACGCCCCCTGGTCGTGGGCGGCACGTCGCGCGGCCAGGCGCTCCCGGTTGCAGGGACCGTTACCGCTGATGACCTGTTTGAACTCCGCCCAGTCGATCTCGCCGAACTCCCAGTGCTTGGTCTCGGCGTTGTAGCGGAGCTTGGGGTCGGGCAGGGTGAGCTTCACCGCCTGGGCCTGGGCCACGGTCAGATCCACGAACCGCTGCCGCAGCTCGTCGTTGCTGAACCGTTTCACCCGCCAGCGGAGCAGGTCCGCGCTGTTGGGGGAGTTGACGTCGCTGGGGCCGAACATCATCAGGGTCGGCCACCACCACCGGTTCACCGCGTCCTGCACCATGGCCCGCTGCGCGGGCGTACCCGCGGCCAGCGTCGCGACGATCTCGTAGCCTTGCCGCTTGTGGAAGTTCTCTTCCTTACAGATCCGGACCATCGCCCGCGCGTACGGGCCGTACGAGGCCTTCGCCAGCACGGTCTGGTTCACGATCGCGGCCCCATCGACGAACCACCCGATGATCCCGATGTCCGCCCACGTCAGGGTCGGGTAGTTGAAGATGCTGGAATACTTCGCCTTGCCGTTGAGGAGCTGGTCGATCAGCTCGGCGCGGGCGACGCCCAGCGTCTCGGTGGCGCAGTAGATGTAGAGCCCGTGGCCCGCTTCGTCCTGGACCTTGGCGAGCAGGCACATCTTACGCCGGAGCGAGGGTGCCCGGGTGATCCAGTTGCCCTCGGGCAGCATGCCCACGATCTCCGAGTGGGCGTGCTGCGACATCATCCGCACCAGCTGGTGGCGGTACTTCTCCGGCATCCAGTCCTTGGGCTCGATCGTCTCGCCCGCGTCGATTCGGGCATCGAACGCGGCGGCGGGTGCGGAGTCGTCTGGGGTCGGGAGGGGGGGAGTGGGCACCTTGGCTTGCCTCTTGGAGTTAGGGGGTGGCGGCGCGGTCGCTGAAGCGGCTCGGGGCCACCCGCTACCTTCTAGCTAGTTGTATCGTATCGGACCTCCTCGGGGAAGGGAAGCCGTGACCCAGCGGACGACAGCGCGACCCAGCGCCTGGATAGCTACCGGCGATTGTCGTTCCCCGCCATCCACTCTTCCCATGCGTTCATGCGCCATGACCGCCCGAGGAAATGCCGCAGCAGCTCACCGGCGGGGAGCGTGCCGCCCGGCTTGAGCACCAGGTCGCGGTACCTCGCGGCCGGACCGGGAGCGAATGGATTCGCGTGATCGAACCCGGTCCAGAGATCCTTGGCCAGCGCTTTGGACCAGACGTAGGTGTAGTACGTCGCCGAGTAATTCGGATCACCCAGGTGATCGAAGCTCGTCGCGAAGATACATGTCGTTTGGCATCGGAGCCGGCATGAAGTGATTCCACAGCTGTCGGCTGAATCCCTCGACATCGAGCGAATCGGGGTTCCTCCGATGCAGTTCCAGGGAAAGCGCTGCGCTGGCGTCCTGGAAAGTCCAGGAGAGCGCCCGGTTGAACTCGATAGCCTGGTGCAGCCGGCGTACCAGGTCCACCGGAATCGGCTCGCCGGTACGGTAGTTCCGGGCAAACATCCGAAGGACGTCGGGCTGCGTGACCCATTCCTCGAAGAGCTGCGACGGCGCTTCGATGAAGTCCTGCTCGACAGGCCAGCTCAGGCCTCCCCAGTCGCTGGCGGCGTACAGCCAGTGGAGCAGATGCCCAAACTCGTGGAAGAGCGTCACCACGTCGTCGAACTCCATCAGGCCCGGGTGCGTGCCGTCGACGGCGGGGAGGTTGGTCATGAGGACACCCTGGGGCAGCTCGCGCCCGCGGATACCCCGCCGGAGCCCCGCCATGGCGGCGTGGTCGTACTTGTTCTGGCGCGGCGACAGGTCGAGATAGATCCGACCGCGCAGGGCTCGATGATCCCAGACCTCGTACGCGGTGACGGACGGATCCCAAACCGGCACGTTCACCTCTCGGAACTGCAGAGTGAAGAGCCTTGCCGCCACGGCGAGCACGCCCCGGCGGACCGCGTCGGCTGGGAAGTACTCCGACACGAGGCGACCGTCCACGTCAAAGTCGGTGCGCCGCACCAGCTCGGGGGCGTGGAACCAGTCCGATACCCGGAACTGGGTGACGTCCGGATTCTCCTTACGCAGCGCGACGAGGTATCGGGCCAGCGTTGTGTTGACGGCTGACGCCGACCGCGCCCGGATGCTCTCGATGAATGCGCTCGCCGAGTCGGAGGTCGGCACCATATGTTGGGCGATGTTTTCCTCCGCCCAATTCTGATAGCCGAGCCGGTGGGCGATGTCCCAGCGGAGGCGGAGCAGCGAATCCAGCACCGGTACGTTGGCGGGCCATCCGCGATTGGCAAAGGCGCGCATGACGACGCGTCGGGTTGTCGGATTGGAGGCGTAGGTGAGCGCGGGGAAGAGGTCGGGATAGCTCATGCCGAGGATGACCTTGCCGTCGGCGGTGCGCTGATGCGCCTGGATCCATGGCTGGGGCAGGCCGGCCAGCTCGACGTCGGTGAGCTGAAGATGGGTCGTATCCTCCGCGATGTTCCGCCCGAACCGGACTTCGAGCGCGGTGGCGCGGTCCCGCAGCTCGTCGAGCCTGGCGCGAGCCGAACTGTCGAGCCCCGCCCCTTGCAGCTTGAACGATTGCAGCTCGAGTGCCACATAGCGCCGAACCTCGGGGTCCGCTCCCTGAAGCTGGATTCCGGCAATTGCGACCTGATAGTCACGACTGGTATAGATACGATGCCGCATCGCTTCGGCGCGCTGGTGACCCTCCTGCCCGGCACCGCGGACCGCGGCGTCCGAGTGGAGGTTGAGCATGAGGTAGGCGAACTGACTGGCGCGGAACAGGTGATCACCCGCGTCATCCCAGCGGCGAAGCGTATTCGCCGCGGTACGCCGGCCGGTGACCGCGAGCATGGCGGCAAGCTCGGCGTTGCTCGAGTCAAGCTGTGCGTCCACCATGCGGATCAGGCGGGCGGAGTCCAGGGCCGCCGGGTAGAAGGGGGCAGACGACACCGGCGTCTGGGCCAGGAGAACGGCGGTGGTGAGCGCGAGCGCCGGGAAGATCGGCAGGCAGCAGCGAAGCATGACAGCTCCAGGAATCACGGCGATGGCTTTCAACCAGCATCCCCGGGTAAAGGCGTTTACGCGCCCATTCACGGCGTCACCCGATACCGCACCGCCATCCCCTCCTCGTTGTGGAACGAGACGTGGCAGTGAAACAGCCACGTGCCGACATTGTCTGGCACCATGTCGGCGGTCGCCATCTGCATCATCCCCAATTGCGCGACGTCGGTGCGCATCCCATTGAGGATGACGGTGTTGCCGTGCCAATGCGGCGCGTGAAAATCGAAATCGTTGGTCGACGACATGAGGTACCAGCGGACGCGTTCGCCCTTCCGCATCGTGAGAGCCGCGAGCGGCATGCTGCCGTGGACGAACCCGTTGATCGTGAACTTCACGAACCAGGGGTAGCCCTCCTCCACGAATGAGGGGTTCGGCTTCGGACCCGCCTTTCCCAGGGAGTCGAGCGAGGGATGGAAGTTCTCTTTCGCCAACCAACTGACCTGCTCCTCCACCTGCATGAACGACGCGATGATCTCGCGGTCCACGTCGACGGGCGAACCGTCGGCGCGCGCTTTGCCGCGCGCGGTGATGATCATCGGACCGAAAAGCCCGGTGTTGATGTCGCGGACTTCGTCGACATGTGAGTGGTACATCCACATCACCGAGCCGCCGTCCATCGGCCCCGGGCCGGCGCGTTCAGGGACCGGCCAGACGTAGGCATAGGTCGCTCCCGGCGCCACGCCGTCGTCGGCCTTGTCGCCGCCGCTGGTGCCGTCGTTGTACGGCACACCCTCGGAGCTCTTCTGGTAAAACACTCCGTGTGGGTGGATGCTGTACGGCCGCTTGCCGTTGTTGCGGAACACGACCCGAATCGTGTCACCCACCACGGCGCGGATCAGCGGGCCGAGGAAGCCGAGATGCTCCCACTCCGCGGCGCGCGGCTTGAGGGTGCGGAAGGTGCTGTCGGTGTACTCGCGGTACAGCACCTTGTGGTACTGGGTCGAGACAGGCCGGGCCAGGGCGCGGGCAAAGAACGCGGTGTCAGCGTAGACCTGGCCGGCGATCTCGTCCCGCCCGCCCGGCACGTAATCCCACGTCACCTCATCGGCAGCGATGTAGTAGGTGCGCGTCTGCGGCGCCGGCGGCTGGTGAGGCGGCGGTCCCGGCGCGACCGCGGCGGTGACGGTCAACAGCAGCGCGGCCAGTGCCGGGGAAAGGAAGGCTCTCATGGTGTCACCTCACCCCGGCTGGGGCGCGGACGTTCGCGTACTCGTAGCGGATCGAGATGTGGTGCTTGCCACCGCCGCCGGTGTCCAAGTCCTCCTCCGTGCGGAGTATCAGCCCGGAGCCTTTCGCAACCCCGATGTTCTCCTGCAACTGGTCGACTTGCTCCTTCGGGGTGATGGGGCTTCGCCTGCCACTTGCCCTGGTAGAGCAGATAGCTCACGCCACCCGCGGAGATCATTTCGTCAGCCCGTGCCTTCGCGCTTTGACCCGCCGGCCCGTCGGTGGAGTACAGGTGGTGCGGCGTCATGATCGCCTTCCGTTGCGCGTCGAGCAGCGGCCGGCAGGCGGCGGGAATGGCCTGGGCCGCGGTAGTCGTTGGCGGCGCCGCGCCGATCAGGACAACGACGGCAGCCAGCGGGAACCGATGGGAACTCACGGCACTCTCCGATCGTGTTGATGGTTGGTACGGGCTCAGGGGCCGCCGTGAAGATCTTGTTGCAGAGCGCGCCCACTGCTCGCCGTTGGTCCGCGACGGAGGCACCGGGAACGTTCCGGTCGAGCCCGCTGACCTGGATGTCGCAGAGCAGGTCGTTCTTCTCCGCCACGACTTCGTGCAAGCCCTCGACCCACACGGCCTCGTCGCCCACGCCCGGCTCCGCCACACCGCTGACAGGCATCTTCCCGCTCTTCCAGATCGCCAACGAGGTCTTCCCCATGCCTGGCCGGAGGGTCACCGAGACCGCGGCGTAGTCGGCCGTCGTGAAGCGGCACGTGCTACCGTTGTCACCCGGAACCTCCTCGGCGGTGCTCGGCGCGTGGAGGATGCCGGCGACGTCGCCGGCGCTCAGCAGCCTTCGCTTGCAGGCGCTGCCGAGGCTGGCCGTGGCGCCGGCGGACGCTCGGTGTTCTCCCCGCCGAGCGGCTCGACGATCCGTGGTTCGAGCAGGCCGCCGCCGTGAGTGCGAGCGCAAACAGGGTCACGATGCGCCGACCTTTGGGGATGTGCATGGCGAAGCTCCTAGAAGGTCGCGTTGACGGTGACCGTTCCGGCTGCGGGCGTGGACGGATCCGGTGCCAGTGTCGCCGTGATGGTGCCGTGGGCCTCGTACGTCCTGGCCTTGGCAGCGGAAATGGTGGTGCGGAGCGAGGTAAACCTGAGCGTTGCACTGTTGATCGTGGTTCCGCTGACGCCAGTCCCCCATGCATTGGTGCCATCGCTGACGACCAGCCCGAGGACCACAGCGCCATCGCTGCTGTGGTAGGTCTTGGTGGCGGGCTGTCCCGGCAATCTGCCCGAGATGATTACCTGCGGAGGCCCGCTGATCGGGATGGAGAAACCCGTGGCATTGTCGGGAGCGGACCATCCGATGCTCGCGTCAGAGCATCCGAGCGACGCGGCCTGCGCGCCGCTCAGCGTGACAGTGCAGCCGCCGTTGCCACCGGCGTTGCCGGTGTCCGTGGAGCTGCCCCATGCCGCGGCGCCGATCAGCGTCACTGTCAGTAGCGCGATCTGCCGCATGAAAGTCGAACTCATGGCCTTCCTCCCGGTTGCAGGTGTCGCGGATTCGCCTGACTCAGAGCCGCGAGCAGATCGCGGCCAGCAGCGCCTTCGCCTTCGGGTAATCCGCCGATTCGAGGGTCATGCCCACGAACGCGTCGTGGCGAACGGCCAGGAGCTGGGTGCCGTGGAGCAGCGCGGCGTGGTCCCACGGGCCTTTGAGCGTGGTGTCGGTCCTGAACCCGACCGTCGCTGCTGCGCCGGGCGCGCTCGCCGCGCCGGACGGACCGCCGATCGTTTTCATCACCCCACCGATCGCCTGCTGCATCTGCGGGGGCGGCTGCATCGTGTCGAGCGGGCTGCTCGACGGGGCGCCCAGCAGTCCGCCGACCATCGACATCCCGTGGATGAGCATCGAGTAATTCTTCTGGCCACCCTGCCAGACGAACTCGACGGCGTAGGTGCGGGTGCCTTGCGCGCTGGTCACGCGCCAGGTGCACGACGTTTCGGGGGAGTCGGATGTGGGTGGGGCCGCCAGGGGGCCGATCGCGGCCTCGACCTCCGAGCGCGGCACGAGGTCACAGGCCTTGCCAGGGTGGGGCCTGGGCTTCGGCGCGAGGGCGACGGCCTTGGCGCCGTCGTAGTCGAGGGGATGGTCGAGGCGGGGCATGGCGATTCTGGCGAGCGCGAGCGCGTCGCTTTCCTTGCCGCTGGCGCCGCTGACATCGACCTGGGCCGACTGCTCGCCTTTCGAGGCGAACAGCGAGCCGCCCGGGATCCAGGTGGCCTTGTCCCACGGACCCGGCTCCGGCTTCACGACCCGGTGGGCGAGCGTGTCGAATCCGGCTCCGCCCCCCTTGCTGAGCACGGTGCCCAGCAAATCGGCTGCGCCTTGCGCCACCGTCCCCGCGGAGGCGCCGCCGCCGCTCCAATCCGGCCGGATCGTCACCTGCCGTCCATCCTTCCCGCGATACATGCACTCGTCGCCCGCGACATCCGTGGCGCCGTCGCTCGCCCTGTACGGCGGTGTCGCAAGCGTTCCCACATACGGCTCGGCCTCCCCGGACCAGAGCAGGGTGCAGGGATCGTGGGCTCGGGCGGTGGCCACGTCGTCGCTCCCGCGGCAGCCGGCGAGCGGCGTCAGGGTCGCCAGGGCCAAAGCCAGCCGGATCATCACGTTGGCACGAGAGGCAGGCGTCATTCCTCACCTCGACGAACGGGTGGATTGCGGTGTCCGTGCGCCGCAACCTGGGACCGACGCGTCTCTCCACTGTCGCTTTGCCGTTTGTTGCTGGGCGACAGCGCGAGACGTACATTCGAGCGTCCATGATCGAGCTCAGCCTGCTGGGACCTCAGGCCCTCCGCGACTCGGATGGCCGGGAGCTCGGCTCCCTCTCGGCGCAACCCAAGCGGTTCGCGCTCCTCGCCTACCTGGCGGTCGCTGGCGGCACCGGCTTTCACCGGCGCGACAGCCTGGCCGCGATGTTCTGGCCCGATCTGGACCAGTTCGCCGCCCGGCGGGCGCTCAGGAACACCCTCTATCATCTGCGGGAAGCGCTCGGCGACGGGGTGATCGTCACCCAGGGCGACGACGCGGTGTCGGTCGACTCCGCGCGGCTGACCTGCGACGTCACCAGGCTGAAGGCCGCCGTAGCCGAGGGTCGCTATGAAGAGGCGGTGGAGCGTTTCAGGGGTGAGCTGCTCGCGGGGATTCACTTCGCGAACGCGGGCGAGGCGTTTGAAGAATGGCTCTCCCATGAGCGCCTGAACGTCACGGCGCTGGTCATGCGCGCGCTCGATGCGCTGGTGGAGCGCGAACGCGGCGCGGGTAACCATCTCATGGAGGCGCACTGGGCCCAGCGGGCATGCGCGTTGGCGCCGGGCGACGAGAGCTGGCTCCGGCGAGCCATGGTCCTGCTCGACGAGGGTGGTGACACCGGGGGTGCGTTGCGTCTCTACGAGACGAGCGCGCGCCGCCTCGCCGCGGAGTTCGATGCCACACCGAGCGCCGAGACCGAGGCGCTGGCGGCACGGATTCGCGACGGGGGCCGGAAGCCGCTGGCTCGTCGCGATCCCGCTCCGCCGGCATCTTCCGGTTCCGCTCCCGCCGAGGAGCGCGAGGCCGAGACGCCGATGCCGGCTCGTGCGGCACGCCGCCGCCGCGTCGCGGCCTGGGTGGCGGCGCTCGGTGCGGTCGCGGTGCTGGCCGTCGTCGTGGCGATTGCCGCGAGAGCGAAGCATCAGCGCAGTGTCACGCCACGTTCGCGCGTGCTCGTCGCGGTGTTCGAGAATCGGACTGGAGATGCCAACCTCCAGTCACTCGGGCGCATGACCCAGGACTGGCTCGCTCAGGGCATCCTGCGCACGCAGCTCGTCGACGTGGTGGACCCGCGTGCGGTGTTCGTGCAGGGCCGGGCGGATGCACCGGTCGATCCGGTCACGCTGGCGCATCGCACCGGTGCCGCCATGGTGGTCTCGGGCAGTTACTATCGCACGGGCGATACGCTGTTCGTTCAGGCGGCCCTCACCGACGCGCATACCGGGCGTATCGTGCGCGTCGTCGGTCCGATCCTCTCGAGCATACGTGCCCCGGTCGCCGCGCTCGATGAGCTGCGGTCGCGAGTGATGACCGCACTCGCGGCCACCGTCGACGTGCACGCCCTCCAGGATCTCGGGCGGGGTGAGCCTCCCCCATTCGACGCCTACCGCGACTATGTAGACGGGTGGGACGCATACTGGCACGGGGACGGCCCGCGCGCCAAGACGCTCTTCCTGCGAGCCGCGCTTCGCGATACCGGGTTCACCAGCGCCGCCCTCTCGGCCGCGTCTGCCGGCGCCAATTCCAATGACTGCGTGCTCGTCGACTCGATCGCTCACGCGCTCGAGGCGCGGTCGACCCCGCTCGACAGGAGGGATCACCTGTCGCTGCAGATCGCGGATGCGCGATGCCGCGGTCGCAATGACGAGATGCTGCGGCTGGCGCTGGAGCAGGCCGATCTGGAGCCGCACAGTTCGGCGGCGCAGATGCCTGCTGCCGCCGCCGCGCTGTGGGCCGATCGGCCGAAGCGCACGCTGGAGGTGTTGGCGCGCGTCAATCCCGCGGTGGATCTGGCCTGGAGCACGGACACGACCCACTTCGCCTATTGGAACGACCTCACGGAGGCGCTTCACCTGCTGGGCCGCTACCGCGAGGAGCTTGCTGCAACGGACCGCATGTCCCCCGGCGCGCCATTGAACCGGGTCTGGTTGCGGGGGTGCGCGCTGGCGGCCCTCTCACGTCCTACCGCGGCGCTGGCGCTGCTCGACAGCGCACTGGTGCTTCCGGTCGAGACGACGAGCGATCTTGGCCTCGCCCCCTACACCGACGGACGGCCGCAGTACACCGTGACGCCTGCCTGGGTCGCGAGCTGGATCTCGCGCGAGCTCGCGGTTCACGGCGATACCGTCGCCGCACGTCAGGCCGCGGCGCGCGCCGTGGCCTGGTATCGGAGTCGGCCCGCCCTGGAGCGCTCGACCCCCGAGGAGCGGCTCGTCGCGGCGTGGTCGCTGGAGATGCTCGGCGAGTACGCCGAAGCCGAGGAGATAGCGCGGCGGCTCGTCGCGGAGGACTCCACCAATGTCGATTTTCGTGGTGAGGTTGCCGGACTCGCGGCGGAGCGTGGGGACACGGCGCTGGCGGATTCGCTGGATCGCTGGCTCGCCGCCCAGCCGGTCGCGCGGGTCAGCTGGACCGCCAGCATCTACCGAGCGCGGGTGGCGGCACTCCTCGGCCGCGACGACGATGCGGTTGCGCGCACCCGCGAAGCGCTCGACGAAGGGGCCTGGCCCAGATGGCTGCACCAGGAACCGGAGCTCGCGAGGCTGCGGGCCCGTCGCGACTTCGCCGCCCTGACGGCGCCGCGGGGCTGAGAGGCTCAGACTGGCTCGCCCGCTCGCTGATGGCGGCGTAGCCGTCGCTGGAGCGGCTCCGGGCCGCCACTCACTACCTTCCAGTCGCAATTGCATCGGACCTCCTAGGGGAAGGGAAGCCGTGACCCAGCGGACGACGCACGAGCCCGGCAGCGTGACCACAGAGGTGGCGGACGGCATCGGCAGCGTCACCTTCGGGCACCCCAAGGGGAACTCGCTGCCGGCGGTCCTCCTCGCCGAGCTGGCGGCCCGTATCACGGCGCTGGGCCAGGAGCCGGGGGCGCGGGTGATCGTGCTTCGAAGCGAGGGCACGGGTGCGTTCTGCGCGGGCGCGTCCTTCGCGGAGCTGTCCGCGATCGCCGACGCCGAGAGCGGCACCCGCTTCTTCCTGGGGTTCGCGAACTTGATCAACGCGATGCGGGAGTGCCCTAAGCTCATCCTGGCCCGGGTGCACGGGAAGGTGGTCGGCGGCGGCGTCGGGATGGTGGCGGCATCCGATTATGCGCTCGCGACCACGGCGGCCCAGGTGAAGCTCAGCGAGCTCGCGGTCGGGATCGGGCCGTTCGTGGTCGGGCCCGTTATCGAGCGAAAGATCGGGGTGGGGAACTACGCCGCGCTGGGCATCGATGCCGCCGAGTGGCGGAGCGCGGAGTGGGCCCACCAGCGCGGGCTCTACGCGGAGCTGCAGCCGGACGGCGCGGCGCTGGACGCGCGCCTCGCGAGGCTCGCAGGCCGGCTCGCGGAGAGTAATCTCGAGGCGATGACGGCGATGAAGCGGGTGTTCTGGCAGGGAACGGAGCACTGGCAGGAGCTGCTGGCGGAGCGGGCGCGGATGAGTGGGACGCTGGTGGTCTCAGGCTTCGCCCGACAGGCGATTGAGCGGCTCTCGAGCTAATTTGGAGTTCGCCGGCGGCTCGCGACCGAGACGCCAGGGCATTTGGTGGTCCGCTTAGCGCACCCCGAGGGGGCGAAGTGAGTGAGGGACCTTGCCGGGAGCTGGCTGGAGCCAGTCCCGCGCGAGGTCCCTGGCATTTCTGGTGAGGGCGCTGGCCCAAGGTTTCCCTCCAAGCAGCTGCGGTCGTGGCCACCGGCCTGACGCACCGGACCTACCGCCAGGTCCAGCGCGCCCGCCACGCCGCCCGCCTGCTGCAGGACGGCGCCGGCATCGGCGAGACGGTCCACGCCGCCGGCTACTACGACCAGGCACACCTGACCCACTCGCTCACGCGCCTGATCGGCCAGACCCCCGCGCGCATCCGGCGTCACGAAGCGCAACTGTCGTTTCTGTACAAGACCGACCCTCGGAGCTGACCCTATCTTCCCGGCCTTTCCACCACGGACCCGATCTCATGACCGCATCCGATCAGATCACCGCCTACGTCGACAAGCTGGGCGACTGGCGCGGCAAGACGGTCGCCCGGCTCCGGGCGGTGATCCGCGCCGCCTCGCCCCCCCCCCGCCGCGCAAAATCTCAGTGCCCGTGCCCAAGCGGCCGGAGCGCATGCGCGGACACGTAGGCGCCCACCGCTCGCCCCTGCGCCAGGCCGACCACGGTGGCGTGCCGGAAGTGGTAGCCGATGTAGATCCGCGACATCGCGTTCTCCCGCGCCGCCTCGGCCACGGACCCGAACCGGCGGGTGACTCCGGCGAGCGAGCCGCTGGTCGTCGCAATCGAGGGCCCGCGCCCGGGCACGAGCGCCTCGATGACCGCGGCGGCGCTCCCGCCGGCGGTGGAATGCGCGCTGGGATAGTCAGGCACCGGTGGCGTTGGGGGGGCCAACACTTCCCAGCCCGACTGGGGCGAAGTCGCGTCGTTCCCGTCTCCCGCCGCCAGCGCCACGGCGGTCACCGGCCGCCAGAAGTTGTAGTAGTACTTGCTCTCGAGGCTGGTGGTGTAGGCGTCGAACTCACCCATCTGGAGCAGGGCAAACAGCCGGGCGGCGTCCCAGGCGTCGAGGTGCCGCTGGGCTGCCACGATCCGCGCGATCCGATTCCAGCCCGTCGGGGAGTTCTCCATCCAGAAGAGCGCGATCTCGGTCTGCTCCGCGCTCCGCGCGGCACAGCCCGCGCAGCCGAGCGCGGCGACCTCCTGGAAGTCGGCCGTGTAGGCCGGCGTCAACACCGCGGCAGCATTCGAGGCTGCCCCGTACGGCCGGGCGGCGCGGAACTGCGAGCCGCTCGAAATGACGAACGGCGTCACGGTCCGGCCCCACAGGGACGCATCCGCGAAGCCGCCGGTCCCGAAGAAGTCAAAGGCCGGCGTGTTGAACGGCGGTGTGAAGCGATAGTCGCCCGGATTCGAGCCCGGGGTGTAGGGAGCGACACCTCCTCCGGCCGTTCCGTCGTTCTGCCGCCGGGCGAGGATGGCGGCGGCGGCCCGGTGGCCAACGGCGACGCCGGCCGCGAGCCCATCGGTGCCGGTGAGCGGCGCCAGCTCCGCCGCGTACCACGCGTCCGTGCTCGCCGCCGCGCCCGGGTCCGCGCCGACGATCGCATCGTGCGCGGCGGTCAGGACCGCGGCGGCGGCACCGGCATCCTGGTCGATCCCGCCGTCGTCCGCATAGCGCTCGAAGCGTGGAATGAGCGCGTTGAGCGCGTCATGCATCGCGACGTTGGCGATGGCATAGAGGCGCGCCTCGATGAACGGCGCCAGCGGTGCGCCCGGCGGGACCAGGGCCGGCGCCGAGGCGATGGTCTGCGCGTTGCCGGCGAGCACGGCATCCAATGCCGCCGAGGCTTCCTCATGGGGCAGTCGTCGGCCCTGGCTCTCCGATGGGCCGATCGCTTCCGGCGAGAGTGGGGCGGCACGGTCGGCGTCGCTGCTGCAGGCGAGCCCCAGGGTCAGGGCGGCAAGCCACGCAACCCGGCGGGCGGGGGAATGTCGCATCGTGATTCTCCTGTGAGTGTTGAAATGAGCGAGGCGCCTTCTCCACTGCCGAACGCATCATCGAATCGCCGCTGTCCCTGTCCGGGCCGGACACGACTCCGCGTCGAAGAACCGCCGGTAGCCGTGCGGGATCGTCCGTCCGTCCACCACCAGCTGGTTCCCGAATCCCTTGGGATTGCTGAACCACACCGCGCTGAACGGCAGGTCTCGGCCCAGCGACAGCCGGTACGTCGAGTTCACCATGTTGGGGTCATCGAACAGACCCAGCCCCGTGGTATGGCGCGCAAACGCCACGAAGAGATCCGCCTGGCAGCTCTGCCGAAGCACGTTTCCACCGAACGTCGCGTCGATATCCCCGCGCGAGTCCGGCCCCGGAAACGACCCCTCAATCATCAAGGCGAAGTTGTCGTTCACCAGCAGATTGTCGCGGATGGTGACGTGGCTCGTGCCGTAGACATCCGGCGTGCCCAGGCCGACCGCCCCGATGCGAATGCCCGTGCCCACCGGCAGGCGCCGGTGATCGCGGACTTCGTTGTTTGTGATCTTGGCCGAAAGGACCGCGGTGGCCGTTAATCTGGGCGGTTCGACCCCCGGTGGCGTTATCTCGGGGGCGTCGATGGCGGGCGTGGTCAGGATGCCCTCGAGGGCGCCGGCGAGCAGCCGGTTGCCGCTAACCGTGAAGCTGCCCGGTCCCGCCAGGCAGATGTCGCACAGGCCGGTGCCGCTGATGTGATTCCGTACGATGCTCGCGTTGGTCTCCCGCAGGTCCAGGGGCACGTCGAAGCCCTCCTCGAACCGGTTGCCGCGAATGATCAGCCGCCGGACCCGTATGGCGAACACGGCGTACGACCCCGAGCCGAGGCCCGCCCACCCCGATCGCATGACGAAGCCCTCGATCGTGAGGCCATGGCCCGCGGAGCCGCCCGGGTGGCCGTTCGCGACGATGAGCGGCACGATGGCGTCTACCGGAATCCCCAGCGGCTCGATCGGGGTGAGCGCGGTGACCACGTGATCCACGGCGCCACCAGTGGCGCGGCCGTTCGCATCGAGCCGCATCACCATGGCGCCGTGGAGCGTAATGTCCGGCACGTCCACCACCAGCGGGAAGTGCTCCAGGTCCCGACCCCCGACGTCGCCGCTCGTGCCGCGGAGGTTCTCGGCCGCGACCGTGATCGTGATCCGACAGGCCGCCGTGCGCCCCTCGTCCCGCGCCAGCCGGCCGGCCCGCGCGGCGGCGAGCGCGTCGCCGATGTGGCGGAAGTGCGCGCCGTCGCTCGGCTGGTCGGTCGCGTGGGACACCATGAGGCTGGTGAGGTAGTCGCCGTGTCGGAGCCGCCCGGCGAGGGCTTCCGGCGCGACCTGGATGATGGTGCCGGTGGTGCCGGACCGATGGCAGATGGAAACCCGGCTCACGGATGCCGCATCCGCGGAGAGCGGGGTTTCGTTCACGCCGGTCGGCGTGTCACCGGCGCATGAGGCAAGGACGAGAACGGCGCCGATGAGGCCGGCCGATGTGCGCCCGAAGCTCGGGGGTGATAGCAGCGTGGTGCGCGGTCGTAAGACGGAGTGACGTGGAGGAACGGTCGGCATACGTGCTCGGGAGTTCATATGTGATCCTGCAGGACCTGATGGGGAGCTCATGCGGCGATGATACGCCTTGTGCGTCCCCTTCCTGTCCCCACACCGTCCTTTCATTAAGAGGTTCGCGATGGACGCTGCGCCAACCCGGCAAGACGCTCAGGCCGCTGCGCGCCACGACGAGGGCCGGCGAATTCATAGCCGTTGCTGTTTCTTCCGTGCCTTCCGTGTTTCCGTGGTGAACCCGAAGCGCAGCTTGACAGCGATGCAGGCTGATTGAGGCCACGAAGGCGGTGTTGGGTGCGGCTGCTCAGGCCCAGAGGGCTGGGGCAAGGTATCCCTGGCGGAATCGCCAGTCCTCAGCCGCGGCCGCTGGGCTCCCCAGATCATAGGTGGTCCCGTCCGTGCACCACACCACTCGGTCGGCAAGGTCCCAGAGCGTCGGGACTTCATGCCCGGTGACCACGACTCCACACCCCATCTCTGCCAAGCGCCGCAAGATCGCGGATAGCGTTTCCATATCCTTGGGAGCCAGTCCCCGGTACGGCTCGTCGGCCAGCAGGCAAATGGGCCTACGAAGCAGGGCGACCGCCAACTCCGCTCGCCGTCGTTCGCCCGTGGAAAGTGTGGACGGTCGCCGCTCCAGGTAAGCCTCAATGCCGGTGAGACGGGCCACCTCTGCCGTGTCTCCTCGGCCCCAGCGTCGGGTCACACTGTCTAGGTGCTCGCGCACCGAGAAACCGGGGGAGAGGAGTCCGCGGTCGGGGAGGTAGAACAATCCCTGCTCCGCCAGATGGTGCAATCGAGGGTGCAAGTGCCCCCGTCCCTGGAATTGGACCGTGCCCTGGTCGGGACGTATCCACCCAGCGACGATCTTCAGCAGGGTGGATTTGCCGATCCCGTTCCTGCCCACCAGCGCCGTGACACACCCCGCCTCCACCCGAAGCGCAGCGGCCGTCAAGACGACTCGCCCCCCAAAGCGCTTCGCGATGCACTCAGCGAGGAGGACCGGCGTCATGCGTAGGCAACCAGCCATACGATCGTCTCGGCGATGAGCGGCGGCAGCACCGAGAGCCCTGCCAAGCGCCCTTGGGGCACGCCGAAGTTTGCTAACAGCACGTGCTCATTGCGGCGACGGGCTTCGAGTAGACCGAGAAAGCCGACGAGGAGCACGACAAGGCCCGCGCCCCGAGGAGCGAGTGGAACCAGTCCGCGGCTTCCCACGCCGCCACCACCAGCAAGCGCCACGAGCAGCCTGACGCCGAGCCAGAGGAACACTGCTCGTCGGAGCAGTGCCGTCGTGAAGCGCCGATCGGGAAAACGCATCCTCGAAACGTCCTCCGCTTGAAGCCCGCCGCGCGCTGTGGCCTCAGAACGAGTAGCGCGCACCGAATTGCATTCGCCACCTGGTGGCGTCGTCATCGCGGGCCCGTCGGTCCGGCGGAAAGAAGTTGTAGATCCCGCGCTGGTTGGCCTGGTCGTAGCCGGTGAGCTCGAGGATCTGAGGCTGCGTCTGCGGATCGAGCAGCGAACGTGCGCTGAATGCCCCAGTCGCGGTCGAAGAAATTCAGCGCGTTGAACAGGTCCATGGTCAGCTCGAGCGACTGCCCTCGTCCCAGGTCGAAGCGATCGGGACATACGGGCGTTGAGCAGCGTCGCCCAGCCTCCCCGGCAACTGTTGCGGCGCATGACGTGGCCGCGCTGCGCGGCCAGGCACGGCTGGCTGCGGATGAGCGTGTCGAAGGCTGGCCCACTCGCTCGGGGTCCGCCAGCGTGATATCCGCGGCGTCCTTCGGCAAGTACACCGCGTCGTTGGCGTCCAGGTCCATCCGCGTTCACGTCTCCGAATACCGTGTAGGTATACGGGTAGCCGGAGTAGCCGTTGTAGAACAACCCCAGCTGGAAACGGAGCGGCAGGTCCGCCACCACTCCGAGCGTCACCTTGTGCCTGGATTCGAAGCCGGAGGCGGAGAGCCGCCGGTCGTTCAGCGTGCCGTCCAGCGGCTCGATGTCGAGATTGCAATCGATCCGGAAGCAGTTGGCCGACAGCCGGTCGCGCGCATCGGTGTAGGTGTACGCCAGGGTCACCTCCGCCGCGCCCGAACCGCTTCTGCAGCTGTGCCGTCCCGCTGAAGGCGCGGTCGCCGCTCGAGTTCCGCATCTCGGTGACTCGGCCGTACGCCGGGTCACGGCGGTCGGCCACGGGGGTACCGTCGGCATCGAACGAGCCATAAAGCAGCCGCCCGTCTTCCCCCGCGGACGTCGTCGTCGGAGGCATGAGGTTCACGTCGGTGAGGGCGAGCTGGTCCAGTGCCCGTAGGTAGAGCAAGTCAACGGTGCCGATGACGCCACCGGGAAGCGAAACATCCGTCCCCAGCGAGACGCGCAGATTTCGCGGAAAGCGGAAGGACGGGTTGAAATAGTTGATCTCGATTCCGCTGGGGGGCTCGACAGGCAGCTGGTCGGCTGCAGCGCAGGATCGATCGTGAACGCAGGGATATCCCCCTCGTCTCTGCAGTCGACGTGGAACAGGTTGACGCCGTTGGTCTCGAAGATGTTGCTGAAGTACAGGTAGATCGGCCGCCCGGAAAAGAGACCCACGCCGCCCCGCACAAAGCTCCTTCCCCGCGAGCCGACGTCATAGTTGAAGCCGAGCCGCGGCGACCAGAGGAGGTTGCCGCTTGGCGTGACGGCGGTGTTGATGCCGAGGGGCGGATGCCAGCGCCGGATCCCGTCCGGGCGTGGTGGGCAGGTACGGCACGTCGAATCGGAGGCCGCCGGTCAAGGTAAGCCCGGACACCGGGCGTCCACTGGTCCTGCACGTAGAGACCGACTTGACGAACGCCGAAGGCATCCGCGGACGTCCCCGCGGCGGACGGACTGATGAGGTCGCGGACGTAGCGGCTCGCCAGGCCCTGCTCCAGGGAGTCGAGGCTGTCGAAGAACCACCGGCCGGCCCCGACGCGCGGTCGGCGGACTCCGTCGAGGTGAATCAGCTCGTCGTGCGTGCCGAGGGTCAGATGGTGGGCCCCCATGGTCCAGGAGGCGTTGTCGGTCAGCTCCCAGACGGTCTGGTGGGCGAACCGCTCGGCGCAGCTGTTCACCGCCCCGGCGCCGAGCGACGCCCGACGGTCGGGATCGGGCCCCACCGCCACCACCAGCTCCGGATACGCGACGGCCGGGAGACAGCGTTCCTGTTCGCCGAGCCGCGCGACGGTGAGCTCGTTGGCGAGCCCGCCCGTGCCCGACATGGTCCAGGCCAGGCGAGTGGCATTGACCGTCGAGGGCCGCGCGGAACTCATGGACGACAGGGAGTAGCCACCGTCGCCGACGGAGACCCCGGGCACGCGCGCCGTACCGTGCGCGTAGTTGTGGGACAGCACGATACGCTGGTTGAGCGCCGGCCAGAGCGACACCTTGGCGAAAAGATTGCCCGCCGGCTCGCGGTCCGGCACCTGCTCGATCGAGCCCGGATCCACGTGGTAGGTGTTCCTGAGGATGTCCTGAAACCGCTCCGCGTCGGCCCGATGGAAGCCGAAGACGAGCGTGTCGGCGCCGCCGGTGGTGTCATCGATGGAGAGGCCCCGCGCGCCGACGAACCGCTGCAAGCCGGCGTCGACGAAGAACGCGGCGCGGTCGCGGACGATCGGCCCGCCCAGGGTCACGGTCAGCTCTTTGGTCGAAAAATCCGCGGCCCGGTTGCCCGCCGAATCGTGTCCCGTCAGCGACTGGTCCTGGAAGTAGCTGGTGACCGAGCCCTCCCAGCGGTTCGAGCCCGACCGGGTCACCGCGTTCACCAGCCCGCCGGCGAAGTTCCCGTAGCGGACGTCGAACGGGGCGATCAGGATCTGCAGCTCCTGCACCGCCTCGACCGACAGGGTCCGAACGCCGCTGGCTGAGCCCGGCGTGCCGAAGCCCGACAGGCCCTTGATGCCCCCGAGATCCGAATTGGTGGCGCCGTCGATCTGGAAGCCGTTGAGCCGGTCGGACTGACCGGCGATCGTGATGCCGCTGTCCCGGGTCAGCACCGCCTGCGGCGAGAGCAGGATCAGCCGGGAGAAGTCCTGGTGCGCAACGGGAAGACCCGTGACCATGGCACCGGAGATGGACTGGGCCGGCCCCGTCCGACCCGAGTTCAATCGCTCGATCCGGGACCGCGGTGACCGTCAGCTCGGCGAGTTGCGCCACCGCGGATGCGAGCACGAGATCGGCTCGGTACCGCTGGCCCAGCGAGAGGGTGATGCCGCTCGTGCCGCCTGGCGCGAAGCCGATGGCGCGCGCCTCGATCGAGTACGGGCCGCCGACCGAGAGGTACTCGAGCGCGTAGCGCCCGCTCGCGCCCGTCACGGTCTGCCAGCGCTCGCCCGTGGCGCTGTTGCCGACGGTGACGGTGGCGTTGGCAATGCCGGCCGAGTCCGGCCCCACCACGAGGCCGTCGATGGCGGCGGTGGTGATGCCCTGCGCCGCCAGCGCCGTGGAGACCAGCGCGGCCGGTACGACCAGCATCAGTGCGCGGCGAAGCAGGCCCATGCGGCGTCTCCCGTGAACCTCATCGCGTCATCGTGAACGTGCCGGTGGCCGCGAGATCATAGTCGTCCGTCAGGCACTCCATGGTTCCCTGAATCCGGCTCGCCGGCGCGCCCTCGATGGTGCCCCGGTATTGGCAGAACACGGACGGCTGATGCGCGACCAGCGCGCCTGCGATGCTCAAGGTTACCTGCGAGCCTGCGATCGTGCCGTTCACGTTGCGGGTTCCGGTCTTGTCGATCGAGCCGCCCGTCAGCAGATGACAAGTCCCCTTCGGTTCGTACTGCCCACTCAGGCCCGCCACGTTCTGGGTGAGCGTGACGGGGCCGCTGGCAACGCACCCCCCCTCCTCGGCCATCGCCCAGGCGCCTTTGAGGTCAGCCAGCGGGTCCACGGTCAGGAGCACCTTCCCGGCGACTCCTCCCGCCGTGGCGGCAATCTCCGCCGTCCCGGCGGCCACTCCGGCGACGTGACCCGACCGGTCCACGGTGGCCACCGTCGTATCACTGCTGCTCCAGCCTACGGGTGACCGCTGGAGGACGTTGCCGCCGGTATCACGCACCTCCGCCTGCCAGACCACCCCTTCCCCAGGAAGCAGGGTATACGGCCTCGGAGCCTGTATCGCCACCCGCCCTACCGGCCCCAGGACGGTGATGACCGCGGTCCCGTGCTTGTCCTCCGAGCTGGCCGTGATCACCGCCAGACCGGGAGCCACTGCGCTCACGACGCCGGAAGTCGTGACGGTGGCGACAGATTCCTCGAGGCTCCGCCAGGTCACGGTTCGCCCGCTGAGCTCCTCACCGGTCTCGGCCCTCGGGGACGCCCCGAGACCGGCAACCTCGCCCGGCTCGATCCGCTGGTACGGCGGGTCCACGATCACCGAGCTGACCGGCGTCGGCGGTTCGACTCCCGACCCCGATCCTGACCCCTCCGAGCACGCGGAGAGACCCACCAGGGCGGCGATGAGGCGCCAGCTGCGTGACCAGAAGGCGGGTGACATGGTGTCTCCATTGTTCGCGGAAGCAACGTTGCAAGCCCTATGAAGTGCCACGCGCCAGGATAACTTTCGGGTGTCCCCCACTCGTCCCCAACTCGTCCATTCACCGGAGCGCCCTCCGCTCGGGCCTATGATCGACCTCCGGGTACTCGGCACCCTCGAGATTCACGGGGCGGACGGCGCGCCGGTCGACGCGCTGACCCAGCCGAAGCGCCTCGCCCTGCTGCTCTATCTCGCCCTGGCGGAGCCCTCGGGACCCAAGTCCCGGGACAGCCTGATGGCCCTGCTATGGCCCGAGGCGGACGCCGAATCGGCGCGACACTCCCTTCGAAACGCCATCTATGCGCTTCGGCAGGCCTTGGGTGAGGCCGCGCTCGTCTCTCGGGGGGAGGGATATGTCGGGTTGGAGCTGGGTGCGGTTCGCTGCGACGCGCTCGAGGTGCGGCGCCTGCTGGCCGAAGCCAGGTGGGGAGAGGCCGTGGCGGCCTGGGGGGGTGAGCTCGTCCCCGGCTTCTTTGTCTCGGGCGCGCAAGAGTTCGAAAGCTGGCTCGAGGAACAGCGGACCGGTCTCCGCCGGGCCATCACCAGCGCGGCCTGGCGGCGAGTGGACCACTTGGAACGGAGTGGCGACGCCGGGCTAGTGGCGGCCGCGGAACGGGCCTGGGCGCTTGATCCGGCCAATGAGGCGGGCGCCCGGCGGCTCATGCGGTTTCTGGACGCGTCCGTCGGGCGAGCGGCCGCGCTCCGGACGTATGAGGATCTGGCCGACTACCTGCGGCGCGAGTGCGAGGCTGCGCCGTCCGCCGAGACGCAGGCGCTCGCGCGGGAGCTCAAGTCGAGGACCGAGCCCGCGGCCTCCGCTCCGCCATCCGCACCGGTGGCGCCCGCGCCGCCGGCAGCGCCTTCCGCCGGGCCAGTCGCCTCCCCTGCAGTGTCAGGCCCGCCCCCGCGTCGGAAACCGGCGACCATGGCATGGGTCGCGGGGGGACTTCTCGTCGCGGGCTTTGTCTCCGTGTTCGCCCTGCGACCCGCGGGAGTGACCGCTGCGCACGCGCGCGAGGACTCGGTGCAAGCCGTCAAGCGGGACTCTGCGCTCCGGCTCCCCGCCAGGTATCGCCAGGACACCGCGGCATACGCCTCCTATCTCCGCGGTCTGGCCCTGCGGTTCAGCGGGACGCAAGTCGAGTCGCGCGACACCTTCGAGGCCCTGGTCAGGCGCAATCCGCTGTATGCCCCCGGACTCGCCGGGCTCGCGCACGCCTACGCCCTCACCACGGTCTACGGTGAGATGGAGCCGGGGGAAGGCTGGCCCAAGGTCGAGGCGGCGGCCCACCGGGCGCTCGCTCTGGACAGCGCATCCGCGTCGGCGTACCTCGCCCTCGGCTCGAGGGAGATGTACTGGCGCTGGGACCTCCCTCGCGCCGGACAGCTGATCGACAGGGGCCTCGCGCTCGAGCCTGGCGATCCCGAGGCCCACGCGATCCGGGGGGCCTGGTTCCGCTGGCGCGGGGAAATGGACAGCGCGGTGGCCGAGGCCCGAAAGTCGGTCGAGCTCGACCCGCTGAACCGGCAGTGGTCGCGTACGTCTCGCCCGGCAGCTCCGTCTCACCAGACGGTACTCCGAAGCCGAGGGCATCTATCGCCGGATGATTCGGGACGACCCTCAGGAATGGGCCCCATACATGGGCCTGTCCGATCTTTACAGGACGATGGGGCGTATGCGGGACGCCATCGCGATGTGGCGGGCCTCCGATGAGGCCGGGGCTGATTCCGTCGATGCCGCCCGGCTTCCCGTTGCGCCGACCGAGGCGGAAGCGGACCGCTGGTTCGCGGACGAGGCGCGCAGACAGCTCGATACGCTGCGGCGCAGAGCGCGCGACGGCGAATGGTTTGGGGCGGGGTCGTTCGCGGACGCCTATGCCCAGCTTCGGGACACGAGCGAGACGCTGCAGTGGTTCGATTCGATGCTCGTCCACCGGGATCCCTCCGTCCACAACATCCCAAACGATCCGGACTTCGATTTCCTGCGCGACGATCCGCGCTACCAGGCGTGGGAGGCGAAGCTGCCCTGGAGCCGGCGCGGAGCCGCGCCGGTGAGGAGCCCGGCGGAAGATCAGAGCGCAGCACCACAGTAGAAGACACGGACACCCCTCCCATGATTCCCCCGCGCTTCACGCCGTCCGCGTGAGCGGCCATTCCTATGTTGCCCGGGCCAAATGTGAAACTCATTCCGACCAAGGGACGGGATGGGGACGGGATGGGGACACCTCAGACTTATCATGCCGCGACACAGTGCACAGGACTCGCCTCCTTTCGCCGGGCCCTGGCTAGCCTCGCGAGTCGGCAACACCCTGGAGGAGATGCCACCATGTCGTTCCATCGTCAGTTGGCGACCGTTACAGCCTTCAATTATCTCCTTCTCGCTGTCGCCCTGAGCGGTCTGGGCGCCTGCTCCGAGGGGACCGAACCCGAGGGCCCCGTCCTGACCACCGCCGCGGTCGCGGGAGGTGACGGTCAAACCTCGGTTGTCGGCACCGTCTTGTCCCTGCCGCTCAGAGCGCGCGCGGCCGCCGCCGGCGCCCCCCAGGCGGGTGTTGCGGTGACCTGGCGGACGACGAAGGGCAGTCTCTCTCCCGCCTCGAGCGTCACCGATTCCGTCGGCATCGCCACCGCCGTCTGGACCCTCGACACCGTCGCCGGCGCCGACACCGCCTACGCCAGCGTCGCGGGAGCGCTGGGCTCGCCGGTGCGGTTTGCCGCGACCGGGCTTGCGGGGCCCGTCGCCAGCATCGACAAGGTCGGCGGAGATGGCCAGACTGTCGCCGTGAATGGCAGCGCGTTCTCCAGTGTGGTCGCCGCGGTCAGGGACAAGTACGGCAACGGCGTCGGAGGTCAGGCGGTCACGTGGGTCGTCAAGAACGGACCGGTGGTCCTGTCCCAGATCGACACGACGACCAGTGTGGAAGGACTCAGCGTCGCAGTCTTCGCTCCCGAGGGACACCAGGGCAGCGCAGTCGTGCAAGCCGCACTACCCGGCGGGACTCAGTCGGTCGATTTCGCGGTGACGGTCGGACCGCCCGAGCTCGTGATTTTCCTCGAACAGCACGGCGAGATGGTGCCGCCTGTCTTCGTGAGCGGGCAAAACGGCAGCCGCGCTCCCGCGGTGGACACGATCGCCGTAGGCAAGACGATGAAATGGGAACTCTCGTCGTTCTTCTACGAACCCCATCGCCTGGTCTCGGTCGGCAATCCCTCGTTCCAGATCAAGTACGGACTCCCCTTTTACGTGGTGACCGTGACGTTCACGGCGCCCGGGACGTATCGCTACGCCGATTATTACAATCCGGGTTCCACCGGCATCCTCGTGGTCCAGTGACCTGATCAGAGCAATAGGAGGATGGTGCGCGCCAAATGAAACCGCCGCCGAGACCGGCCGCCATGGTCTGGTTCGCGGGGGCACTCCTCATCGTGGGCATTGCTCCGCGCATCGCATCGCGCTGAGGCGTACAGGCCCTCGACGATTACCCCGCGACCGAGTCCACCTTCGCCGGCGTACGCCGCCCCAGCAGCGCAGCCCCGCCGCGCGGCGCCCCCGCCACCCGCAGAACCGCCGCCGACAGTCCCCCGTCCGCGGCGGTTCAGCCTTCCACACCCCAATCCGACCCCCTCACGCCGCCGGCCTCACATCCCCGCCCGCGCTCTGCGCCCCGCCCGCCGGCGGCGCCTCTGGCGCCGACGGCGCCCCCGCTTCGGTTCCCCCGCCGTCCTTCCCCTGCGGCACTCCCAGCACCGTCCGCACGCTGATCCACTGCTCCAGCGCCTGTCGGTCGTCCTGATACCGGAGCCGGTTCCGGGCATCCATCGCCCGCACTACCGCGCCGGCTTCCTTTGTCAGCGCCACCAGCTCCCGCGTCGCCGCCGTGTGCGCCGTCCGGCCGCTGGCGCCCTGCGTGACTACCGCGTCGAACTCCTCGAGTATCCGGCCGAACTGCACCAGCACCGACGCCGAGCCCCCGTGCTTCACCAGCACCTCCTGGTGCTCCTGCGCGGCCGCGTACATGCTCCGGGCCGCGCTCTGGAACGCCAGTAGGGTGTCGGCCGTGGGCTTGAAGACGAAGATGGTCGCCAGCTCGTGCTGCTGCCGCGCCGCCATCTTGCCGATCTGGGCCAGGTGCGCGATCGGCCCCGCGAGCGCCTCGCGCCTGAGCGCCTGCTTCCGCGCCGAGGCCGCTCGGGAGTCCACCCGGCCGTCCCGCTGCTCGCCGATGACCGCCGACATCCTCGCCACCAGCGCCTGGAGCTGCGTCACCAGCACGACGAACCCCGGTTCGCTGTCCGGGTGCGCCGCGATCCAGCTCAGCACCCGCACACACATTTCGTACACCCTGCGTGATACGGCTCGCACAGACCCTCCGTCGTGCGCTGGCGATCCCAGGCCTCGCCGGCGTTGTTGTGGAACTGATGATCGGGAATGCGATCGGTGCGCCCTGGCCGTCAGCCGGTCGCACGCGGGGCAAACGCATCGAGTGTGCCATTCATTGCAGGCGATGCGCGAGTGAGTGCGTGAGTTCGTGGCGCCGCTTGCACTTGCGCCGCGCGGCATCGAGCGGCTCGCGCGCGTTGAAGCGCTGGGTTGGATCAGAAGAATGTCCACCGCATCGGACGCCATGATCGGGGCGGGATCGATGCGGTGAGCGCATAAACAGGATGCGGCAAGCGGGCGACACGATGCGGAGTTCGAGAACACGACGCGGGAGCCCGAGGACACGACGCGGGAGCCCGAGGACACGACGCGGGAGCCCGAGGATACGATACGGGAGCCCGAGAACGCAATGCGACAACCGGCCGACACGTTCCGGCAGCCTCGGAAGCGATGCGGAACAAGGCTGAAGAGATGCGGAAGCCGGTGCCTGCGGCCCGAACAGCCGGCCATGTGATCGGGTCAGTCGCAAACGCGAGCCGGTGAGACGAGGATGCGAACCGGCAGGGCAGGGACGCGGTTCGGTGAGTCCGGAACCCGCTCCGGCATCCGGGATCGTTGACCGGTGAGCCCGGAAAATGGTCCGGCAGCGGAGGATTACGATCCGGCCGGCAACCGGTGCCATGCGGTGGCCGGGAACCGGACCCGCGTCGGCGACGTGGCGAGCCGGCAGGCCGGGGCAGCAACTGGCGGGACAAACGCGCGATGCGGGAGCGGGGCGGGCCGAGGCGAAGCACGGCGGCTGGCGCGGGGTGCTTCCAGGCGAGAGATTTCGCCGTCCCCTAAGGAACCGCGATGCCCGATCCCGTGGTGGAGACGCTGGCCGCGGCCCTCAGTGACCGCTACCTGTTCGAGCGCGAGCTTGGCCGGGGTGGGATGGCTACGGTCTATCTCGCCCGCGACCTGAAGCACGATCGCCTAGTCGCGTTCAAGCTGCTGCGACCCGACCTCGCCGTCATTCTGGGCGCCGAGCGCTTCATCCGCGAGATCCAGCTCACCGCTGGCCTCCAACATCCGCACATACTCCCGCTGCTCGACTCAGGGTCTGTGGGCCCCCACCTCTACTACGTCATGCCGTACATCGAGGGAGAAGACCTTCGCCAGCGGCTCGAACGCGAGGGCCAGCTTCCCCTGGACGATGCACTCGCCATCACGCGTGACGTGGGCGCTGCACTGGAGTTCGCCCATGGGCAGGGCGTGATCCACCGTGATGTGAAGCCCGAGAACATCCTGCTGTATCGCGGCGAGCCGATGCTGGCGGACTTCGGCATCGCGCTGGCGGCGTCGAGTGCCGGCCGGGAGCGTCTCACCGAGACCGGACTGTCGTTGGGCACCCCGGCCTATATGAGTCCTGAGCAAGCGAGTGCGACTCCCAAGCTGGACGGGCGGAGCGATCAGTACAGCCTCGCATGCGTGGTGTACGAGATGCTCGCGGGCGAGCCGCCCTACACCGGGCCCACAGCGCAGGCGATCATCGCCAAGCGAATGAGCGAGCCCGTGCCACACCTGGGCACTGTCCGTGCGGTGCCGCGGAGCGTCGAGCTCGCGGTCACGCGCGCACTCGCTAAGGCACCCGCCGACCGATTCTCCAATGTGGCGGCGTTTCTCGAGGCCCTCTTGACGAGCAACGAGCCCAAGCGGCGGAGCCTCAGCCCCCGCGTTGCCGCATTGGTGGGCGGCGTCGGCGTGCTCGCGGCTGTTCTGCTCCTCGCCTTCCAGCTCCGCTCCCGGCCGGCCGCAGCACCGAACGTGAGCCGTCAGATGACGTTTACGGGACGAGCCAACGACCCCGCCCTCTCGCCCGATGGAAAGTCCGTGGTGTACGTGTCCACCAACCAGTCCTTGGCCGTGCAGCGACTCGACGGCCGGGATCCGGTAGTGCTGGTGCCGCCGTCCCGGTGGGTGTTCGCGCCCCGCTGGACTGATGACGGCACGGCCATCCTGTTCTGCATGATGCCGGACAGCAACCGACTCGCGGCCACGTGGATGATCCCGAGCGCCGGCGGAACGCCGCGCGAGGTGTTGCCCGACATCGATGCGTTCGATGCTGGGCCCGATTCCACAACCGCCATCCAGTCGCAGCAGGAGCAACATGAGATTCGGGTCGTGGATCTGCGGAGCGGCCACCCCAGGCAGACCTTCAGGATCCCTGATTCGCTCGGCCAGGTTTATGAGCTGGACTGGTCGCCGGACCAGCGCTGGATAGCCATGGAGGCGGAGGGCATCTGGGTTTCTTCCCTCGGCGGTGGGGCGCCCGTGAAACTCTCCGCGACGGGGGTCATCCCGCGCTGGTCTCCTTCCGGAGATGCCGTCTACTTTCTCGACGGCCCACGTGGCACCACAGCGCTCAAGAAGGTCCTTGTCGACCGGAAGACGGGAAGGCCTCTTGGGATTCCGGTGCGGGTGATGAGCCTGCCCACGGCGGACCGGTACAGCATCACCACTGGTGGTGTATTGGTGCACAACCAGGTGAGCCTCTCGTCCCAGGCCGCCGCGATCGTGTATGGCGGCAAGACACTCCCCCGACAGGTGCAGACGACTCGTCCGCTCACCGAGGGCACTGGCCGGGTCAACTCGGTCGCGATTTCGGACCATGGCGATCAGATAGCAGTCAGCCGAGGCCAGGGCGAGGAGAGCGAGCTCGCCGTGATCCCGTTCGAGGGCGGCCCCGAGCGGGCCGTGGCGCCGTCACCGGCGGAGGAGCTCGCACCAAGCTGGTCGCCGGACGGGCGCAGGCTGGCCTTCATGCGCAGGGACTCAACGGGTACCAAGCTCATGGTGGCCGACTACCCGGATGGTACGCCGCGCCGGATCGGATCGGCATCCCCGATGCAGGGGTGGCTTTCGGCCATCTTCTGGTCGGCTGATGGCCGCTGGTTGAGCTACCGCGCGTCGGATTTGCGACGCATCGGCCTCGTAGACGTGGCGCGGCAGCAGGAGTCCTTTGTCGTCATTCCCGACTCGCTCGGCAGGGGTTACAACGGCGGGGCTATCGTTTCGCCGGACGGCAGCCAGCTCGTGGTGAGCACCATCCACCGCTGGAACGATTGGGGCCAGCTGTGGCTGGTCAGGACGGATGGTCGCGTTGTCAGCCGGCTTCCGGAGCCGTTCGGGGAGTCCTATCCGGTGCGGTGGTCGGACGACGGATGGCTCTACGCGATCAACACCCACGCGGAGTTCACCGACGCCGGCCAGTTTCGGGGGCAGCTCTGGCGGGTCAGAATGCCCGGTGGAACGCCGGAGATCTACGCGCCGATGCCGGACGGTTGTGGCCCGGTCCTACTCTCGCGGGACGCGCTGCGCGGGGCCTGCGGATTCAACACTCGGCAATCAGACCTGGTTACTGTCACCGGCTTTGATCCGGAGGCCAGGTAGCCGAGTTCGGGGCGGTTGGATGGTGCGAGTGACCCTCGAGCCTCACTCGCATGCCCTGGCCGATCCTTCGCGGAGTTTACCCTGAGCCCGCTTGACTTCAACGCTGGCGAGCCCTAGTGTTGCTCCTATGATCGTCGTCCTAAGTTCCAGCTACGTCGGCTGTTGTCGCGCCCATCGGAGATGGACGGTGCCGAAGCGCGCATAGGCGGCGACAAGGTGTAGCAGGCGTTCCGTTGCGGCGGCTCGAGGCCCGGACCAGCTCCCAGTGGTGCGGGCCTCTTCGTTTTGTCCCGCCGCCAATCTCGACAGGAGGACGTATGGCCGTCATCGATGAACTGGTGCAGGCGAACGAGGCGTATGCCCGAACTTTCGACCGGGGCCATCTGCCGCTCCCACCCGCCCGACGGCTCGCCGTCCTCACCTGCATGGACGCCCGGATCATCCCCTCAAAGGCGCTCGGGCTTGAGGAGGGCGACGCCCACGTGATCCGCAACGCCGGCGGTCGGGCCCGCGACGCGCTGCGCTCGATCATCATTTCCCAGCGCCTGCTCGGCACCCGGGAGCTGGCCGTGATCCATCATACGGACTGCGGCATGCTCACGTTCACCAACCGCGATTTGCGCGCGAAGGTCAAGGAGGACCTGGGCCAGGACACGGGAGAGTTCGACTTCCTCCCGTTCGCGGACCTGGACGAGAGCGTCCGGCAGGACATCGAGTTCTTGCACGCCACGCAACTGCTCAACCCGGACACCCTGATCCGTGGATTCGTGTACGACGTGCGAACTGGCTGGCTGAGGGAGGTAAAGGTCGAGGCGGGCGCGGAGACGGGAACACACTCGTCGTCAGGTTGACACGCTCGCGGCGCCGCACCCGCAGCGGTCCGATACCGAAAGGCACCCGAGGGACAGCCAGACCCCGCGGCGATCCTCGTCCCGGGAACCCTGGATCCTCCTGCGCCCAACCAGGCCCCGGCCCGAACGCGAGTCAGCGCGGCCCCGGAGAGAGATTTTCCCCCGGGGCCGCGCTGACTCGCGTTCATTCGCCCTCGCCTAGTTCCCGCGCGGCAACCCCAGCTCGATCCGCGCGCCCGCCCCGACCCCGACCTGCGCGCCCGTTCCGCCCGCGCTTCCCGCCACGTCCGCCCCGATGCCGCCTTCGCCGTGCGCCGCGCCCGCCGACTGCGCGCTCAGATTGGCCAGCGCCTCGGGGCCGCGGTCCAGCGCGCCCTCCACCTGCACCAGCGCCTGGTCCGACGCCTGGCCGAGCGCCACCAGGTCGGTCAGCACCGCGATCGCCACGGCCCGGCTGGTTTCCGGCGCGCGCTGGCTGATGGATACCAGCGCGCTCTGGCTCACGCCGGCCTGCACCGCGTCGGCGGCCACGCTGAGCTCGCCCTCGGTGGTGCTGCCGAGCCCGGCCTTGAGCAGCGCGTCCTGGGCCTGGGTGAGCGCATCCAGCCGGCGCTCCACCGCGGCCGCGATCCGCGCCATCGGCACGTGCTTCGCCTCGCCCTCCGCGACCTTCCGCTCGAGCAGCGAGGCCGGGAGGCCGGCCTTCACGGCGGTTTCGATCGCCGCGCTGATCCGCGCGTCGGCGCCGTTGGCCGATCCGGCCGAGGCGGTCGAGTCCTGTGCGAGCAGGGCGGCCGGCGCTGAGATCAAGGCGGCCGCGAGATACAGCGTCGTGGTGCGCATGGTGCGAGCTCCTTGCAGTGGGTGGTGTCGGACTTCACCGCTAAGACGAGCGGGAGCCGGCACTGGTCACATCGCCGTAATCGGGCTCGAGCGTCTCGCGGAGCGCCGCGTGGGCGCGCGCCACGCGCATCTTCGCCGCGCTGAGCGAGACCCCGGCGAGCTCGGCGATCTCCTCGTAGGAATGGCCCAGCTCGTGGCGCAACAGGAACGCCTCGCGCAGAATCGGCGGCAGCGCGGCCAGCGCCGCGCCGACCGCCTCGCGGATCGCGTGGCGCTCGGCGAAATCCTCGCCGTCCGCCGGCTCCTCCACGTCGAGCAGCGAGACCTCGGTGCGGCGCACGTTCCTGGCCCAGTCGAGCATCGCGTTGCGGTAGATCCGGAACAGCCAGGAGCGCACCTTGTCCGGCTCCCGGCACTGATCGAGCCGCGCGTGCGCCTTGACGAACGCCTCCTGCACCAGATCGAGCGCGGTGTCGTGGTCGAGGCCGAGCCCGCGCCCGTAGCGGTAGAGCGGGTTCTGGTGCCGGCGCACCAGCGCCTCGAAGTCCCCCTCGAGCGTGGCCGTCATGAGACCACCAGAACTGCCGTGTGCCCGCCCATGCCGTCGTCCTGGCGGCCCGGCACCGACTCGGGCACGAACCAGGTGCCGTCCTCGGCGACGAAGGCGTAGTGGTACACGCCCGGCGCGAGCTGGGCCGCGTAGATCCAGCGCGAGCCCTCGCGCTGCATCGGCACCGGTTTCCAGCCGGTGAAGTCGCCGGCGATGGCGGGCGTGCCGTGCGCGTCGCGTCGGCGGAGCGCGATGGTGGCGCGGCCGTCGCGGCCCCGCGGAGCGACCGGCGCGGCAAACCCGCGGCGGCCGCCCAGCCGGATGCTCAGGCCGCCCCACACCGACGTCCGGCTGGCCGAGAGGTAGAGCGGATCGAAGGCGTTGCCGCGGGCGCCCAGCTGCAGCTCGAGCCCCGGGCCCACCGCGGCGGCTCCGGCGGCGGTCCACGCCGTGCGGTCGAGTCCGCCTGCGACCCAGCGCCCCACCGACCCGGAGAGCTGCAGCCCGCCCCTCGCGTACTGGAGCCCGCCGCCGAGGTACGCGTGCGTGGTGTTGTGATCCAGCCAGGCACGCGTCTGGGCCTGCAGCGCCAGCGGCAACGTCAGGGGCACGGACACGCGCGCGTCGCCGGTGGGGAGGGCCCGCTCCTGCAGCCACGTCGCCGAGCCGGCTCCGTTGCGCGGCCACGCCTGCCCGCATCTCGAGCTGAACGGCCGGCGAGCTCGCGAAGCCGCCCGCCATCAGCTCGCCGCCCACGCCTTGTCCCGACGGGTCGGTGCGGATCGGCGCGGGCGTCGGCGACGGAAAGGGCAGCGGCCCCGGCGAAGGCGCCGGCGCGCCGCTCACGGTCGCGTGCTCCCGCTGGATGAATCCGTTGGCGGAGACGTCCAGCAGCGGGCCGGACGTGCCCCGGCCGGCGAAGCGCTGCCAACCGCCGAGCACGGCCCAGAATGGATCGTCGTTGAGCGGAATCGCGGCCGAGAGGCCCAGCCAGTGCCGGGGCGCCAGGCGCCCGAGGCCGAGCACGGCGGACGAGCCGGCGGAGGCCCCGGCGGGCGCGCCCTCGTAGGTCACCCGACCGAGCCTGGCCGAGGCGCGCCATTCCTGCGCGCACGCGCTCCGCGGCACCACCATGGCCAGGACGGCCGTGCCGAGCCCGAGCATGGCGATGCCGCGCGCGGCCGCGCTCACGAGCGCGCCTCGGGCGTGAGCACGGCGACGCGGCTGCTCGCGCCGCCGAAGCCGTCGGTCACCTGCTTCGCGAGCGGATCGAGTCGCCAGGTGGTGCCGTCGACCACGAAGACGTAGTTGTACACCCCGGGAGCGAGCGCCACGTCCACCGCCCACACACCGGGCTGCACCTGGTGGAGCCGGTGCTCGGCGTGCCAGCCGTTGAAGTCGCCGGCCAGCGCGACCTCGTGCGCGCCCGCGTCGCCCAGCCGGAACTGGACCATCACCCGCGCGGGCGCCGCCGCCGGCGGACCGGCGGGCGTGGCGGGTTGCAAGAGTGCCCGGGAGACCACGGCAGTGAGGGCGATGCCGCAGGCCAGCGCGTACGCGGGGCGGAGCGTGAGTGCCCGTGGCGACCACAGCCAGCGGCCCGCGGCCGCGAGCGCCTGGCGCACGGGATTCGGCCGCGGCGCCACGCGGCGCATGACGGCCGGCGCCACGTCGATCGGCGGCAATCGCCGGATCGGGCCGAGCGCAGTGCCAATCATTGCACGGTGACGCTGCAGCTCCATGCGTTCACCGGGCGTGAGTCCGTCGGCCGGGAGCTCGCCGTCGAGCGCCCGCTGGATGCGGTCGTCCATCGTGTGGCCTGCCTGAAGAGGTGAGTGTCGGTTCCGGCGTGAGACGGGCGGGGCCGGCCGAAAGTCACATGGGCGGGAAAGGCAAGTTGCAGGCCTCGGGGGGACGATCGGGCGTCACTGGGCGCGCCGTGGCCGCCCCCTTACGCCGTTCCCTCCACCAGCTTCTTGAACCGGGGGTTGTTCCGCAGCGGATCGAAGGTGGGATCGATCCGGAGCCAGACGCCGGCGCGCATCCGGCGCCACGAACGGCAGTTGTCGTTTCTGTACAAGACCGACCTCCGGGCTGACCCTATCTTCCCGGCCTTTCCACCTCGGACCCGATCTCATGACCCCATCCGATCAGATCACCGCCTACATCGACAAGCTGGGCGACTGGCGCGGCAAGACGATCGCCCGGCTCCGGGCGGTGATCCGCGCCGCCTCGCCCGATCTCGTCGAAGAGTGGAAGTGGAGCACGCCCGTCTGGTCGTCTCAGGGAAACGTCCTGGCCGTCGGCGCGTTCCAGGACCACGTGAAGCTCAACTTCTTCAAGGGCGCGTCGCTCGACGATCCGGCCGGACGGTTCAACGCCGGCCTCGACGCCAAGGCCACCCGCGCCAGCGATCTCCATAAGGGCGACCGCCTCGACGAGGCCGTGCTCCGGGATCTCATCCGCGCCGCCGTCGTGCTCGATCGGAAACCGCCCAAACCCAAATCCAGGAGCAAACGCTGATGCGCCGCACCGGTCTGGTCCTGAGCTGGCTCGTCATACTCTTCTGTCTGTTCGATGGCGGAGCCCGCCTCGCGGGGGTCGCCCCCTACGTGCAGGGCATGCCCAAGTTCGGCTATGACGTCGGGCTGGCGGCCCCGATCGGGCTCAGCCTCCTCGTCTCCACCATCCTCTATGCCGTTCCCCGCACCGCGGTGCTGGGCGCCGTCCTCCTGACCGGCTACCTCGGCGGCGCCGTCGCGACCCAGGTCCGGGTGGGCGGCCCGTGGTTCCTCTTCCCCGCGGCGATGGGCGCGCTGGCCTGGGCGGGGCTCTGGTGCCGGATCCCGCGCTTACGCGAGCTGCTGCCGCTGCTGAGGTGATCGGATCGATCAGCCTCCCGACTGTCTCCGATTGAAACCATGGTCCCGCCGTCACGTAAGAAGCCCTGCCAGACCATTCGCCGTCATGCCGTGTGATCCGTCGCCCGGGTGGCTCAGGATCGATCCGATGTTCGCCGCTCAAGGGGAATCCGAGGTTCGAGCGGCCGGAGTCATCTCCGCATCGTGTCTGGCACCTCCACGCTTTCGGGCGCATCTTTCCCCTCCTCATGGATAAACTGCAACAACAGCTCGAACGCGGTCTCGCCGGGCGCTATCAGCTCGAGCGCGAGCTCGGCCAGGGCGGCATGGCCGTGGTGTTCCTGGCCCAGGACCTCCGCCACGACCGTAAGGTCGCCCTCAAGGTCCTCCGGCCCGACCTCTCGGCCGCGATCGGCGCCGACCGGTTCCTCCGCGAGATCAAGCTCGCCGCCGGTCTCACCCACCCCCACATCCTTCCCGTGTACGACTCCGGCCAGGCCGGCGACCTCCTGTTCTACGTCATGCCCAACATGGAGGGCCGCTCGCTCCGGGAGCGGCTCCAGCGTGAGCGGCAACTGCCGCTGGCGGACGCCTTGGCCATCACCCGCGAGGTCGCGTCCGCGCTGGACTACGCCCACCGGCACCACGTGGTCCACCGCGACATCAAGCCGGAGAACATCCTGCTCCACGAAGGCTCGGCGATGGTGGCCGACTTCGGCATCGGCAAGGCGCTGAGCGGCGACGGCTCGCTCACCCAGACCGGCATGGTCGTCGGCACGCCCACCTACATGAGCCCCGAGCAGGCCTCCGGCGAGCCGTCCGTGGACGGCCGGACCGATCTGTACAGCCTGGGCTGCGTGCTCTACGAGATGCTGACCGGTGAGCCGCCCTTCACCGGCGCCACGCGCCCAGGCCGTCATCGCCAAGCGGTTCGTCTCTCCCATTCCCAAGGTGCGGGTCACCCGCGACGTGCCCGAGGCGCTGGACGACGCGCTGACCCGGGCCCTGTCCCGGACCCCGGTGGACCGGTTCGCCACCGGCGCCCAGTTCGTCGAGGCGCTCCGTCTGGTGAACGGCGTCGGCGGCTCGGCCCAGGCCACCGTGCCGACCGGTCGGACGCCGCCCGCCTCGGCCGCGCGCAAGGCCATCGCCGTCCTCCCGCTCGCCAACATGAGCGCCGACCCCGAGAACGAGTACTTCAGCGACGGCATGACCGAGGAGATCATCAACGCGCTCGCCAAGGTGCCCGGCATGCAGGTGGCCTCGCGCACCTCCTCCTTCGCCTTCAAGGGCAAGGAGGTGGACGTGCGGCAGATCGGTGAGAAGCTGGGCGTGAGCTCGGTGCTCGAGGGGAGCGTGCGCAAGGTCGGGAACCGGGTCCGCATCACCGCCCAGCTCATCAGCGTGGCCGATGGCTACCACCTCTGGTCCGAGACCTACGACCGCCAGCTCGAGGACGTCTTCGCCATCCAGGACGAGATCTCGCACGCCATCGTCGACGCGCTCAAGCTGCGGCTGGGCGACGACGGCGGCCACCTGATCGCCCCGACCAAGAACATCGAGGCCTATACGCTGTACCTGAAGGGGCGGTTCGTCTTCAACAAGGATACCGAGCCCTCCACCCGGAAGGCGCTGGACTTCTTCCAGCAGTCGCTGCTGCAGGACCCCGCCTACGCCCGGTCGTACGCCGGCATCGCGGACTGCTGGACCCAGTTGGCTGACGATTTCGTCGTGCCCGACGACGCCTACCCCCGGGCCAAGGCGGCGGCCACCCGGGCGCTGCAGCACGACCCCGACCTGGTCGAGGCGATCACGTCGGTGGGCAAGGTGCTGTGCTGGTACGAGTGGGACTTCGCCGGCGCAGAGCGGCAGCTCCGCCGGGCCGTGACCCTGAACGACAACCACGCCGAGGCCCACTGGGCGTTCGGCAGCGTGCTGCCGACCGTCGGCCGGCTGGCCGAGGCGATCGAGGAGCTGCGAAGGGCGCTGGTACTCGACCCGCTCTATGCGGCGTACAGCCGCTGGCTCGGTCGCTTCTTGCTGTTCAGCGGCGACTATCCCGGCGCGATCGCCCAGGCCAGGAAGACGATCGACCTGGACGCCGACTACGCCTACTCCTACCTGGACATCGGCTCAGCGTACCTGGAGCTCGGCGATGCCGAGAAGGCCTTGCAGTGGTTTCAGCGTGGCCAGGGGCTCGACACCAGCGTCCGGTCCTACGACGCGCTGATCGTGCGGGCCCTGGCACCCCTGGGACGGCGCGAGGAAGCCGACGAGATCCTCGCCCGGCTGGAGGAGGAGTCCCGGCAGCACTACGTGCGATCCGAGATCATGGCGATGGGCCATGCCGCGGTGGGCAACGTGGACCGGGCCTTCGAGTGCCTCGAGCGGGCATTCCAGGTTCGATCGGCCGGGCTCATCTACCTGCACGTCGACCCTGGATACACGTCGCTGCGCCCCGATCCACGATTCCGTCAACTGGTGGAGCGGATCGGGTT
>CAVQGA010000022.1:0-497626 GCA_963711915.1 uncultured Gemmatimonadales bacterium | reverse complement strand
GCGTTTCCGGGCCGGGTGCTCATCGCCTCGATCATGGCCGGCTCCGGCACCGACAAGGAGCTGCAGAACTGGCAGCGGCTGGCCCGCGAGTGCCAGGACGCCGGGGCGGACGGGCTGGAGCTCAACTTCTCCTGCCCCCACATGGACCGGCGCGACATGGGGTCCAACATCGGGAAGGACGAGGGGCTCTGCTCGGTGGTCACCGAGGCGGTGAAGCAGGTGGCCACCGTGCCGGTCTGGTGCAAGCTTACGCCGGCCACGGCGGAAATCGAGATCGAGGCCGGTGCCTGCTTCCGCGGCGGCGCCGACGCGATCGTCTCCTCCAACACCTTTCCCTCCCTCCCCGTGATCGACCCCGAGACGCTCGAGTTCGAGATCAACGTGGACGGCCTCGTCTCCAGCGGCGGCCTGGGCGGACCCGCGATCCTGCCACTCTCGCTGGCGAAGATGGCCCAGATGACGCGGGCACACCCCGATCGGAGCTTCTCCGGGATCGGCGGGATCTCCGACTTCTCGCAGGCGCTCTCCTACATCCTGCTCGGCTGCGGCACCGTTCAGGTCTGCACCGCGGCGATGCTGGACCAGGCGGTCGGCCCCCACGTGATCAAGCGGCTGCTCGCCGGCCTGGACGCGTTCCTCGAGCGGCACGCGACGGAGGGCTGGACCGGGGTGGAGAGCTTTCGCGGCCTCAGGCGCGATCGGATCGTGCCCCAGTCGGAGATCCGGCGGCCGGACGCGGCGGGCTATCACTCGGGCTACGACGCGACCGAGGGGTACGCGGGGGCGGAGGCGTAGGGGTCACTGTCATCCCGACCCTGAGCGCAGCGAAGGGGAGGGATCTTCTCCGCCGATCCGGAAACGCGCCAGCAAGATCCCTCCCCTGCGCTGCGCTCAGGGTCGGGATGACATACAGGAGCAGCTACCCATGAGACTCGACCGCATCGTCAAAGGCGGCAACGTCGTCACCCCCGCCGGCAGCTTCACCGGCGACGTCGGCATCGCGGGCGAGCAGATCGCCGCGCTCGGCGCCGACCTGGAGGCGGGACCGGGCACCGAGGTCATCGATGCCAGCGGGCACCACGTGCTGCCCGGCGTGCTCGACGTCCACGTGCACCTCGAGCTGCCCTTTTGCGGCACGGTCTCCGCGGACGACTATCGCACCGGTACCCGCGCCGGGGCGCGCGGCGGGGTCACGACCGTGATCGACTTCGCCATTCCCTACGCCGGCGAGTCGCTCGGCCAGGCCGCCGACAACTGGATGAAGAAGGCGGAGGGGAGGTCGCTCATCGACTACACCTTCCACATCTGCATCACCCGCTGGGCCGAGCACCAGTCGCAGATCAAGGGCATGGTGGACCGGGGGTTCACCACCTTCAAGGAGTTCATGATCTACGAGTCCGAGGGCTGGCAGTCCGACGACCGGGCGATGTTCGGCACATTAGAGCAGATGCGGGAGTACGGCACCATGCTGCTGGTGCACGCGGAGTCGGCCCGAGTGCTCGACGAGCTGATCGCGCGCCACCACACGCCCGAGCTGATGGCCAAGTACGGCGCCCGGCTCCACCCCATGACCCGGCCCAACTTCGTCGAGGCCGAGGCGATCCAGCGCGCGGTGCAGTGGTGCGAGGCGACGGGCGGCCAGCTCTACATCGTGCACATGTCCACCGCGGAGGGCTCGGACATCGTCCGCGCGGCCCAGGCCCGCGGCGTGCCGGTGCTGGCGGAGACCTGCGCCCAGTATCTGGTGCTCGACGACTCGGTGTTCGATGGCAAGGACGGGCACCTCTTCGCCTGCTGCCCCCAGGTCAAGAAGCCGAAGGACGTCGAGCGCCTGTGGAGGGGACTGCGCGACGGCGAGGTCTCGGTGGTGTCCACCGACACCTGCACCTTCACCCGTGAGCAGAAGGCCATGTGGAACGGGGACTGGACTAGGATCCCCATGGGTCTCCCCGGGCTCGAGACCCTGCTGCCGCTGGTCTACACCCGCGGCGTCCTGGGCGGCCGGATCACGCTCGAGGAGCTGGCGATGAAGCTCAGCACCAACCCGGCGCGGATCATGGGCCTGTATCCCCGGAAGGGCGCGATCATGGTGGGCGCCGACGCGGACCTCGCGATCATCCATCCGACCGCCACCCGTGCCGTGACCCCCTCCACCATGGAGACCAACGCCGACTGGTCGCCGTACGAGGGCTGGGAGCTGGCCGGGTTTGCCCGGACGACGCTCTCGCGCGGCGAGGTGATCGTGGACCGGTATGCCGTCACGGGGCGCGAGGGCCGGGGCCGGTGGCTGCCGCGCACCACTGCGGGCCTCCAGGTCTTTCGGGCGTCGGCGCCGGCCGCTCCGGGGGCGGCGCTGCCGGCGCCGACGCCCCGGGCGCGCCCCGCGCAGCCGGCGGGAGCGAGGTGAGCGCCACCGGCGCCTCTCCGGCCACGGAGGACCTCAGCCGCAGCCCGCTCTGGAACCCTGATCTCGCGCCGACCTTGCCCGAGCGGCGCACCTGGTCCACCTACAATATCGCCGCGCTCTGGATCGGCATGAGCGTGGTCATCACCACATACACCCTCGCCTCCGGACTCATGTCGCAGGGAATGAGCTGGTGGCAGGCGATGGTGACGATCCTGCTGGGCAACACCATCGTCCTGATCCCGATGGTGCTCAACGCGCACGCTGGCACTAGGTACGGCATCTCGTTCCCGGTGCTGTGCCGGGCGAGCTTTGGGGTGCGCGGCGCCAACCTGCCGGCTATCCTGCGCGCGATCGTCGCCTGCGGGTGGTTTGGGATCCAGACCTGGATCGGCGGGCTGGCGCTCGACGCGCTGGGCCTGGCTGCCTGGTCCGGCTGGAGCGGCGTGCCGGCCCACACCGGCATCGCCTTCATGGCGTTCTGGCTGATCCAGGTGGCGGTGATCCTCAAGGGCACCGAGGGGATCAAGCTGCTGGAGAGCTGGTCCGCGCCGCTGCTGCTGGCCGGTGGCCTCCTGCTCCTGGGCTGGGCCGTCCGGGTGGGCGGTGGCCTGGGCCACCTGCTGGCCGAGTCGGAGCGGCTCCGGAGTGGCCGCGGCGAGTTCTGGGCGCTGTTCCCGTCCGCGCTCACCGCGAGCGTCGGGTACTGGGCCACGCTGAGCCTCAACATCCCCGACTTCACCCGCTACGCCAGGAGCCAGCGCTCCCAGATGCTGGGCCAGGCACTGGGACTCCCGACCACAATGACGCTGTTCGCGTTCATCGGGGTGGCGGTCACCAGCGCGACCATCGTGCGGTTCGGCGAGGCCATCTGGGACCCCGTGGTGCTGATCGCCCGGATCGGGAGTCCCGCCGTAATCGTGTTCGGGGCGCTGGTCGTGCTCGCCGCCCAGCTCACGACCAACATGGCCGCCAACGTGGTGTCGCCGTCCAACGACTTCTCCAACCTGAGCCCCAAGCGGATCAGCTATGTCACTGGCGGGCTCATCACCGCCGTGATCGGGATCCTGATGTTCCCCTGGAAGCTCTACTCCGACGCCGCGGCTTACATCTTCACGTGGCTGCTGGGTTACTCGAGCCTGATGGGGGCGCTGGGCGGGATCCTGATCGCGGACTACTGGGTCGTCCGCCGCCAGCGGCTGCTGCTGGACGATCTGTTCCGGGAGCAGGGGGCCTACACCTATCGGCGCGGCGTGAACCCCCGGGCGATCGCGGCGTTCGCGATCGCGATCCTGCCGGTGGTGCCGGGGTTCGTGCGCGCGGCGATGACACCCGGGGGGACCGTGGCCAACCCGGATCTGTTCGATCGGCTGTATGCCTATGCGTGGTTCGTGACCTTCGGGGCGAGCTTCGCCGTCTATCTCGGGCTCATGCGGAACCAGCATGAGTCACCCTGAGCCCTGGGCGTGGCCAGGGCTCAGAATGACTCGAACCAGCCCGACTCGCTAGCAAGGACCCGACATGCCCCGCATCGTGAAGTGCGGCCTGATCCAGGCCACCCACGCCTGCTCCACCGCCGAGACGCTCGACACCATCCGCGAGGCGAATGTCGCCAAGCACCTGGCGATGATCGAGCGCGCCGGCCGCGAGGGCGTCCAGATCCTCTGCATGCAGGAGATCTTCACCGGCCCGTACTTCTGCGCCGAGCAGAGCGCCAGGTGGTACGACGCGGTGGAGCCGATTCCGGACGGCCCCACCACCCGGCTCATGCAGGACGTCGCCCGGCGCTACGCCATGGCGATCGTCGTGCCGTTGTACGAGGAGGACGGCGTCGGCATCTACTACAACACGGCGGCCGTGATCGACGCCGACGGCAGCTACCTCGGCAAGTACCGCAAGAACCACATCCCCCACTGCGCGCCGGGCTTCTGGGAGAAGTTCTACTTTCGTCCCGGCAACCTGGGCTATCCCGTGTTCAAGACCCGGTACGCCGACGTGGGGGTGTACATTTGCTACGACCGGCATTTCCCCGAGGGGGCGCGTGAGCTCGGCCTCAACGGCGCGGAGATCGTGTTCAACCCGTCGGCCACGGTAGCCGGGCTGTCCGAGTACCTCTGGAAGTTGGAGCAGCCGGCCCACGCCGTGGCGAACGCGTTCTTCGTCGGCGCGATCAACCGGGTGGGATACGAGGATCCCTGGCGGATCGGCGAATTCTACGGCCAGAGCTACTTCTGCAATCCGCGTGGACAGATCGTGGCGGAGGCCAAGCGCGATCGGGACGAGCTGGTGACGGCGGAGCTGGATCTGGATCAGATCCGCGAGGTGCGGAACGTGTGGCAGTTCTACCGGGACCGGCGGCCGGAGACGTACGTGGGGTTGTCCAAGCCATAGCTCCGGAGCACCGTACTACCGTCCGATGTCCTCGTTCCAGAGGTCCGGATGCTCCCGGCTGAACTCCGCCAGCAGCCGCTCGCAGATCGGGTCGTGGAGCACTTCCACGACCACGCCTCGGCTGCGCAGCAGATCTTCTTCTCCTCGAAAGGTCCGGTTCTCCCCGATTACGACCCGCGGGATCCCGTAGAGCAGGATCGCACCGCTGCACATCGCGCAGGGCGAGAGCGTGGTGTAGAGGGTGCACGCTCGGTACACCGACGCCGGCCGCCGCCCGGCCCGCTCCAGGGCATCCATCTCGGCGTGGAGGACGACGCTGCCGCCCTGCACCCGCCGATTGTGTCCGCGTCCGAGTGTCCGGCCGCCGGAGACGAGCACCGAGCCGATCGGTATGCCGCCTTCTTCGAGGCCTTGGCGGGCCTCGTCCACGGCGGTTTGCAGGAAAGGGTCCACGGCGGCCTCCGAGGTGGCGGGGTGGTCGCGGCCGTCCGGGATGTCGTTCTCGCTCGCGTTCACGCTCCCGGAACGGGATCGGCGGTCCGCTGCGCGCGTCATCTGGCCGCAGCTCCTTCCCAAGGTCGCGCAGCTGCCCGCCCACCGCCAGCCGGCGCCGACCGTGAACACTGCCGAGTGGGAGCCACCTTCGGCCGGACCTCGCGCCGGCCCGCTCAGGCGCGCATCTTACCTTACCGATAATGACCGACACCCGGTCCCACCTCACCACCGCCCTGGCCGACCGCTACCGCATCGAGCGCGAGCTGGGTCAGGGCGGCATGGCCACCGTGTACCTCGCGGAGGATCTCCGGCACGATCGCAAGGTCGCGATCAAGGTCCTGCGCCCGGAGCTCTCCGCCGTCATCGGCGCCGAGCGGTTCCTGCGCGAGATCAAGACCATCGCCACCCTGCAGCACCCCCACATCCTCGGCCTCATCGACAGCGGCGAGGTGAACGGCACCGCCTACTACGTCATGCCGTTCGTCGAGGGCGAGAGCCTGCGCGACCGGCTCACGCGCGAGAAGCAGCTCCCGATCGCCGACGCGGTCCGCCTCGCCACCGAAGTGGCCGCCGCGCTCGACTACGCCCACCGCCACGGCGTGATCCACCGCGACATCAAGCCCGAGAACATCCTGCTGCACGACGGCTCGGCGCTGGTGGCCGATTTCGGGATCGCCCTCGCCGTCTCGCACGCCGGCGGCAGCTCAAGGATGACCGAGACCGGCATGTCGCTCGGCACGCCGCACTACATGAGCCCCGAGCAGGCGATGGGCGAGCGCGAGATCACCGCGCGAAGCGACATCTACGCCCTGGGCTGCGTGCTCTACGAGATGCTGACCGCCGAGCCACCGTTCGAGGGCGCGACGGCGCAGGCGATCGTGGCGCGCGTGCTCACCGAATCGCCCCGCCCGCTCCGGCCACAGCGGAAGAGCATCCCGCCCCACGTGGAGGCCGCGGTGCTCACCGCGCTGGAGAAGCTGCCGGCCGACCGCTTCGACAGCGCCCGCGCCTTCGCCGAGGCGCTCGGCGATCCAACCTACGCCGGCTCGCCCGGCTCGCGGGACTCGCGCGATCGCCTCGGTCGGGCGAGCGGGTCCGTGGGCCCGCCACGGCGGTGGGCCGTGCTGGGGGCCGCGGCGCTGCTCGTGGCCGCCATGGCGGGGCTCGCAGCGGGATGGGCGGTGTGGCACCCGCGCTCGGCCGAATTCCCGCCGACCGTGCTGCGGTATACGATGACCCTCCCGGACAGCCTGGCGTTGGACGCCCTCGGCACGCCGATGGCCTATGCGCGCGATGGCTCGGTCTTCGCCTATTCGTCGCGGGCCGGCCTGATGTTGCGCTACGCCGACCGGCTCGATGTCGTGCCCGTCGCCGGTGGGCGGCGGGGCGTCGGGCCGTTCTTCTCGCCGGATGGACGCTGGCTCGGCTTCCAGGTGGGCGCCGGGCTGGTCAAGGTACCGCTCGAGGGCGGCGCGACCGTCAGCATTTGTGATTCGTGCCCCGGCTTCGCCTTCAGCTGGGACAGCGACGACAGCGTCCGCTATCACACGGCGCCACCGGACAACGGCAGCTCCCGAGTGTTGATGGCGGTCTCTGCTCAGGGCGGGCGGCCGAAGGAATTCGCTCGGCCCGACAGTGCCTCGGAGGAGGTTTTCCGTGCGCCCATCCTTCTGCCGGGCCGCCGCACGGTCCTGTTCTCGATCTACAAGGGCGCGGCCAGCACTCTGGCCGCGATGGACCTCCGCACCCGCGCCATCACCCGGTTCGATCAACCCGGCTTCGGGCCGCACTGGGTCGATGGCGGGTTCGTGGTCCTGGGCAGTCCGGACGGGACGCTGATCGCCTTGCCGTTCGACCCCGCGCGGGTGCGGCCCACCGGTCCACCGGTGACGATCACCCGCGATGTCTCGCAGCCGGACGCCTATTCCGCGCGAGCCGCGGTATCGGCCGGCGGCTCCATCGTCTACCCGCGGTCGGGCGGAGGTGCGCCGAGGCGATTGATGCTGGTCTCGCGCTCGGGGCAGGCCAGCCCGCTGACGCCCGACCCGAAGGCCTACGCGAACCCGCGGCTCTCTCCCGACGGTCGGCGGGTCGCGGTCTACATCGCCGACCCGGTCACGTCCAGCCGGGACGTATGGGTGCTCGATATCGGCCAGCGCGTGTGGTCGCGCCTCACGACCAACGGCATCAGCGACAAGCCCATCTGGACGCCGGACGGCCGGCGCGTCGTGTACTCGAGCAACGATGACCTGTGGTGGATCGCCGCCGACGGGAGCGGCCGCCCCGACAGCCTGCTCGTCTCCGCGGGGAACCACTACGGCGGGAGCGTCACGCCGGATGGCCGTGCGGTCGTGTTTCAGGAGACCGGCAGCGTCACGAACGGCCTCCGCGCGCTCGCATTCGATTCGGCGCCGGCGGCACGGATGATCATCCCCGCGGCCTTCAACGAATCCGAGCCTGCGCTCTCCCCCGACGGACACTGGCTGGCGTACCAATCCGACCAGACCGGGCAGATGGAGGTCTACGTGCGATCCTATCCGGCGTCCGGCGCCCCCGTGGGGGTCTCGCTCCACGGCGGCGGCGAGCCGGTATGGGCCCACAGCGGCCGGGAGCTGTTCTATCGCTCGGGCGACAGCCTGATGGTCGCGTCGGTCACGCTGTCACCCGCGTTCGCGGTCGCCGGGCGCCGCCGCCTGTTCGCCGGCGCGTTCCTGAGCGGCGGAGTGTTCCGCGAGTACGACGTGGCCCCGGACGACCAGCACTTCGTCATGATCACTGGCGGGGCGGCGCAGTCGACCCTCATCGGCGTGCAGAACGTGTTCCAGCGGCTGGAGTACGAGCGGCGGACGCAGCGGTGACCTGCTGAGACGGGAGGCCGAAGCGGATCGGAAAGACTCGCGCCGAGCTCACGTCCATGCTGTTCAAGTGGTCCGCTCCTTGCTCAAGGCCCTCGCGTCGAGCCGTCCCCACCACCTCGCGAGGCCCTCATGCTCAAGCTGCTCGCCCATGGTCTGCTGGATCCCGATGGCGTCCACGCGCACTTCCGCGATGATTGCCCGCGCGTGCGGCACCTGCATCCCGGCGACATGCGTCTCGGATTCACCCGACGCCGCACGCATTGTCCCGCCTGCACCGACGTGGCAGAACGCAAGAAGTCGCGCGCCACGAGGCTCGTGAGGCGGTAGTCGCGGCGCGTCCGGGCCCCATCAAAATCCCGCCCTAGGCGCTGGGCCGGGGTCTCGGCTCGATTCTCCAGGTGCGGTACCGAGCGGCCCGCTACGTCCCTTTGCGCGCCTGCGACGTCGTCGCGGTGACGTCCGCCCCGACCGTGCCCGCCGTCTGCCCGGCCAGGGCCTGATGCTGCTGCACCGCCGGCAGCATGCTCGCGGCGAGCTGCTTGAGCGACTGCACCCGCCCGTCCTTGGCCTCCTGCTCGAACAGCCGCGCCATGTCGCCGTGCTCGCTCACCATCTCCGCCATGTAGTTCTTGTCGAAGTCGGAACGGCCCATGCTGTTGAAGCGGTTGAAGATCTGCTGGTGCTCGCGGAGCAGGACCGGCCGGGGATACGCCGCCGTTCTGGCCCCCGCCGCCAGCTCGTCGTTCGCCTTCGCGTAGTCCGCCACCATCCGTTTGCCGAAATCCCGAACGGCCTCACTGGACGCCTTGTCCTGCGCGAGCTTCGCGAGCTTCACCTGCAGCAGGCCCAGGCTCCCGGCCGTCTGCATGAAGCTGCTGTCCGACGCCAGCGCCGCGTGCTGCGCGGTGGCCTGCGCGGCGGCCGGCGTGAGGCGGACCATGGTGGTGAGTGACAGGCAGGCAATGGCCGCGGGAGCCAGAAGTCTGGCGATCATACGCTGATCCTTTCAGGTTGCCGTGGGCGAACTCGCACCCGTTCCAGGATCAGACGGCCGGTTTCCGCGAAGGGTTTCGTCGGCCGGGGAGGGCGTCAGCCCCACCCTTCGCCACGCGCGTCGCTGGCGCCCGGCCTCGAGCCCAGTTTACTTATCCACCGTCTCCACCCCCCAGTCCCGCCCAGCTCGTTCCTCGGCCTCGGGAAGGCCGCGGCCTATCGTTGTTCCCGATTGCGTACATCCCGAGCAGCACTGAGGAGATGGATCATGCAGACCCTGTTGGTGTCCGCTCTTGCATTTTCGGTCGTGGCGACGACCGTCTGCGGCCGCGGCGATGGTGGCCGGGAGGCCGCCACCACGGCGACCGGGTCGGCGCCCGTGGCCACGCCATCGACCGTACCCGGTGCCGCGCGCCCGAAGTGGCCGAGCGCATCCTGCTCCATCGTCCCTGCCGCCGACGTCGCCGGCGTCCTGGGCAAGCCGGTCACGCCGAGGGCGCAGGACGCGGTCCACACTTGCGACTACCTCACCGGGGGGTCCGACGAGATCAGCGTCAATTACTGGAATGACAAGAGCGAGTTCGAGATCATGAAGGCCCAACTGGCCAAGCGGAACGCCAAGAGCACTCCGGTGGGCGGGCTGGGGGCCGAGGCGATGTATGGGAGCTACGGCACGGACGGCGGCCTCGCGGTCCGGCTCGACGACGGGCGGGCGTTCATGGTCGTGGGACACGACCGGGACCACGAGCTGGCGGTCGCCAAGCTGGTCGTAGCGAAGCAGTAGGGGCCCGAGCAGGGCACCACGCCACCTTCGCCGTCCTCATGGCAATGCTCGCTGGGTACGGCCGCGACCTGAAGCGGTTTCCCGGCACAGCCGCTTCGTTCAGCAGGCCCGAAGAGAACCGCCGCCGACCGTCACTCGTCAGCGGCGGCGACGGGCTGGGCCTTCCACCCTCACCACTTCCCCTCCGGCCCCCCCGGCCCCGGCACCCCCCCGCCCGCGACCGGCGCCCCCGGCACCTTCACATGATCGTTCATCAGATGAAAGTGCCGCCACCACACCGCCCCCGCAGCCACCGTCGGAATTCCCATCGCGATCAGCGACACCATCCGGAGTGACGGCAGCAGCGAGCTCGCGTTGCTGAGCCAGAGCACGGCATAGCACACGATCGGCAGGCCCGCGACGTACCGGTTCGTCGCCACGCCCAGCGGCCGGTTGCCGGTCCGCCGGTGAATCAGCCGCATCAGCAGCAGCGCCACGAACGCCACCGCGATCCAGCCCCGGAAGTTCTGGTCCGGAATGTCGTAGTACGGCCCGCTCGCGTCCCACTTCCAGGCCCGGATCGGTTCCTGCGACATGAACGGATCCAGCGTCAGGTCGTACGCCGTCGCGATCAGCGCCCCCAGAACCGACAGCCACACCGCGTGCGAGATGTGCTTGAAGTGTCCGGCCGGCCCGTCCCCGGCGATCAGGTTGCTGATCACGTAGGCCAGGTACAGGATCATGAACCAGATCAGCGGAATCAGCAGCGGCACCGCCCCCAGCTTGTGCCCCAGCACCTCCGTATAATGATACGGCCCGAAGACGAGTCCGGTCGTGACGCCGAGCTCCTCCGCCACCCAGCCCACCGCCACGGCCGCGCTGAAGAACGCCAGGGACGTCCGCCGGCCGAGCAGATAGTGCGCGTGCGCCACGCACCCCAGCGCCCCCACCACCGGCACCAGACGGAACACCCACCCCCGCGCGTCCGACCAGTACAGTACCACGTCCATGCCCAGTAGCGCTGCCATGACCGTCAGCAGCACGATGCCGAGTGGCTCGACCCAGCTCAGGCGCTTCATCGGCATCGTCGGGGGACCGCTCGGCGCCGCGGGCGGCGGGGTGGTCGGCGGGGTGGTCGGGGGCGTCGTCATGTCAGGCCACTCCCACGCGGGTGCACATCGTCTGGAACCGCGGATCGTCCCGCAGCCCGTCGAACGCCGGATTCACCGCCAGCCACGCCACGTCGCCCGCCCGCGTCTCCACTGCCCGCTCGAGCCACGTCATCGCCTCGTCCACGGCGCCGTACCCCAGGTGCACCTGGGCGAACAGCGCCGGCGACACGTACTCGCCCACGAGCGCCCGCTGCTCCAGCTCCGCGTGCAGCGCCCGCGCCCCCGGCAGGTCGCCCCCGGCGGCCCGCGCCCGCGCCAGCGCCGCGATCACCTCGGCGCTCCGTCCCGTCAGCTCGGCCGCGCGCGTGAACGCCGCGATCGCGTCCGTCTGCCGCCCCTCAGCCTCCGCCACGCGGCCGAGGAAGAAGTGCGCGAGGGCAAAGCTCTCGTCGCTCGCCAGGATCTGCCGCAGGATGTCCCCCGAGCGCTGGAGCTGCCGGGCGTACAGCCACATGACGCCGACGCTCGCCTGGATCGCCGGCGAGAGCGGGTCCAGCTCCAACGCCTGCGCGAGCTGGGCCTCGGCCTCGGCGAAGCGGCCGCGCGGCACGAGGCAGTGCATCGCGTACCACTGCCGGGCCGTCGGGTAGCCGGGATTGAGCGCGATGGCGTGCCGGAAGTCGGCGTCGGCGCCGGTCCAGTCCCACGCGTACATGCCGCGCACGCAGCCGCGCGCGGTCAGCGCCTCTGCCAGGTCCGGGTCCAGCCGGAGCGCGACTCGCGCCGCGTGCTCCGCCTCCCGCATCACGGTCGCCGGCGGGCGCAGGCCGTAGATGCCCAGGATCAGGTAGCTGTCCGCCAGCCCCGCGTGGGCTCGCGCGAAGCCCGGATCGAGCTCGATCGCGCGGTGGAAGCAGTCGATGCTCTCGTCCAGCGCACTCGCCGTCCGCCGGTTCCAGCGGTGGCGGCCCTTGAGGTAGGACTCGTACGCCTCGGGACTCGCCGTGGCCGGCTTCGGCGCGGGCGCCGGCGCCGCGACGTTGAGCCGCACCGCGAGCACCTCGACGATCGTCCGGGCGATCTCGTCCTGCACGGCGAAGACGTCGTCGAGCCGCCGGTCGTAGCGGTCGGACCAGACCCGGGCCCCGTCCCGCGTGGCGATCAGCTCGGAGGTGATCCGTACCCGGTCGCCCGCCCGCCGCACGCTTCCCTCCAGCACGTGGGTCACGCCCAGGCGCCGGCCGATCTCCCGGGGATCGATGTTGGCGCCCTTGAACGCGAACGCCGATGCGCGCGCCACCACGCGGAGCCCGTCCATCCGGGCCAGCGCCAGCGTCAGCTCCTCGCTCATCCCGTCGCTGAAGAACTCGTTGTCCGGCTCGGGACTCCGGTTGAGGAACGGGAGCACCGCCACCGAGACCGGCGTGGCGCGCGCGACCGGCTCCGCGCCGGTCGGCCGAGGGCCGTCGCCCGCCCGGTCGAGCGCCTCGACGAGCTGCGCCGCGCTGGCGTACCGCGCCGCCGGGTCCCGCTCGAGCAGGTGCGCGAGCACCTCCCGAAGCCCGGGGGAGACCGCTTCGATGCCGGCCCCGAGGCTGGGGACGGGCACGCTGAGCTTCTGCGCGGTGATGGCGAGGAAGCTGCCGCCGCCGTACGGCGGCGCGCCCGACAGCATCTCGTGCAGCACGCAGCCCATCGCGTACAGATCGCTCCGGCCGTCGATATTCGGCTCGCCGAGCGCCTGCTCGGGGCTCATGTACACCGGCGTGCCGAGCGAGAGGCCGCCCTCGGTCAGCCGCGCCTCGTCGCCCGGCCCGGTCGTGAGGGCGATCCCGAAGTCGGCCAGCACCGGCTCGCCGTCCACCAGCAGGATGTTCTCCGGCTTGATGTCGCGATGAATCACGCCGCGGCGGTGGGCGTAGTCGAGCGCCAGCGCCACGCCCCTCGTCATCCGCACCGCGTCGGCCGGCGCCAGGGTCCCGTCCCGTTTGAGCCGCTGGCGCAGGGACTCGCCTTCGACGTACGGCATGACGTAGTACAGCAGCTCGTCGTCCCCGCCCGAGTCGTGGAGCGGCAGGATGTGTGGGTGGGTGAGCGTGGCGAGGATCTGGATCTCGCGCAGGAAGCGGTCGAGGCCGACGACGAAGCCGAGCTCCGGACGCATCACCTTGATGGCCACCCGGCGCTGGTGCCGCGCGTCGGTGGCGAGGTAGACGATGGCCATGCCGCCCCGCCCCAGCTCGCGCTCGACCGCGTAGCGGCCGTGCAGCAGGCCCTGCAGGCGGTCGAGCGTCTTCGCGCCGTCGCGTGCCGCCGGGGCGGCGGGCGCGGTGACGCCCTCGTCGCGCGAAGGCACCACCTACCGCACCACCGTCATGCCGACCAGCGCGCGGCGGCCGATCACCGACCCGCCGAACACCTGGTACCGACGCTGGTCGGCCAGGTTGGTGACCGCCGCGTGCACGTTGAGCCACGGGCGCGCCTGCCAGCCCACGCTGACGTCGATCGGCGAGCGCGGCGGGATCCGCCCCAGGTAGACGCCCGAGGCCCAGTCGAAGCCCTCGACCACGTGCACCATCGCCCGCGCGTCGAGCTGCGGGGTGGTGTAGGCCAGCCCGACGTTCACCGCGTTGGCCGAGGTGTTCGGCTTGAGGACCTGGCCCGAGGCGAGCGAGGCGGTGTCCACGCTGAAGCGGAACAGCGAGTAGTTCACGTCGAGGGACAGCGCGTCGGTGAGCTGCAGGCCCACCGTGGTCTCGAAGCCGTGCTCGCTCACCCGGCCGGCATTGCCGATCGAGAACACGATCGCCGTCCCCCCGTCCTGCAGCCGCGAGAGCCCCGCGGCCGCCACCGGCTGGCCCGCGCCGACCAGGATGCCCTGCACGGCCTGCTCGACGGCGGCCCGGGAGTCGGCCGGGACCGCGTCGGGTGCGGTCCACGCGCCGTATGTCGGGTTCACCCCGGGCAGGATGTCGGTCACGAAGTTCGACAGCCGGCTGTAGTAGCCGTCGAGCGTCAGGAACACCCGCGGGCCGAACTGCCCCTTCCAGCCGAGTTCGTAGCTCGTCACGTGCTCCACGTCGAGCGCGGGGTTGCCGCGGGCCACCACCGGCACGGCGGCCGAGGTCGTGAACAGCGTGCCGTCGGGCACGCCCGACAGCGAGGGCCCGAGCGGCGAGGCGCGGAGCGCCCCCTCGATGCCGCTGAAGTCGGCCGGCGCGCCGGCCGGGAACTGGATGAAGTACTCCAGCACGTTCGGCGTCTTGTAGGCGCGATTGACCGTGAGCCGCACCGACTGGCTGGCGCTCGGCGAGTAGACGACGGCGGCCTTGGGCGAGAGCTGGGCCGGAAACAGGTCGCCGTCGTCGAACCGCCCCGCGGCGAGCAGCCGCCACTGCGCCGTGGGCGAGTACTCCACCTGGGTGTACGCCGAGGCCGAGCGGTCGTTGCGCTGGTCGTCGGCCGCGCCGAGCAGGGTCTCCTTGCTGTTCGTGTGGGCGCTTCGCACCGAGCCGCCCAGCACGACGCGCCCCTTGCCGCCGAACAGCGGCTGGTTGGTCTGGGCTTCCAGATGGAACACGTGGGACTGGTCGATGATGGGCGTCCCCGAGGCCAGGCTCTGCTCGGGGAGGCCGGTGTGCCGGTCGGTCCACCACGCCATCAGATAGAACCGGTCGGCGCCCCAGGCCAGCCGCGCCCAGGGGCGGTCCACCCGGTCCGCCTGCACCCGGCCGACCGCCGTCACGAACAGGTTGTTGCTGGCGCGCGCGGTGCCCGCCTCCGCCGTGAGGACCGAGCCGTTGGGCGCGTAGTAGTCCACCCGCGCGCCGCCATAGACGTCCTGCTCGTCGTCCGCGGTGCCGAGGGCCGCGCTCCCGAGCCCGGCCTCGAGCTGCTGGCCGCGGAGCGGCCGAAGCTCGAAGCCCGGGAACGGATGCACCACCGGATACTTGGCCGTGTCGATCGCCTCGGCATACTCGCGGGTCAGGTCGCCGGGCTGCGTGCGCGAGATGGCCCACAGCGGATTGCGGGTGTATCCGACGTTGAACTTGTAGCCGACCCGTCCGCCCGCGAGCAGGCCGGCCTGCCGCGCGTCGCCGCGCACCACGCTCGGATCGCCGCCGCCGACGCTCAGCTTGGTGCCCACCACCTCGCGCGGGGCGTGCGTCGTGATGCTCAGCACGCCGCTGAAGGCGTTGGCGCCGTACAGCGCCGACCCCGGTCCGCGCACCATCTCGATCCGGGCGATGTCGTCCAGCGGCATCGAGAGCCCCGACCACTCCTGCGAGCCGAGAAACGGAATCGCCAGGTCGCGCCCGTCCTGGAGGACGAGGACCCGCCGGGTGAGCGACGAGTTGAAGCCGCGGGCGTTGACGTTGAAGTCGTGGACGTCGGTTTCCGCGAGGTCGATGCCGGGATGCGCCGCCAGCGCCATCGGCAGCTGGCCGGTCGTGGCGATGGCGGGCATGGCGGCCATGTCCGTCACCGACACCGCCGCGGGGGCCTCGACCACGCGCTCCGGAATCCGGGACGGCGACTGAACGACGATATCGCCCAGCACGGTCGGCAGCTCCTCGAGCACCACCCGAAGCGGTGCCGCGGGGAGCGTGTCCACCGTGACGTCGGTCGTCCTCGGCCGGAAGCCGATCGCGGTGACCCGCACCTGCTGCGGCCCCACCGGAACGTGGGTGACCAGGAATTGGCCGGAGAGATCGGAGAAGGTGATCAGGTGGGAGCCGAGGATCTCGATGGTCGCGCCGCGGACCGGCTGCCCGTCGGCGGTGGCGACGCCGCCCCGGAGCGCGCCGACATCCTGCGCCGGCAGGGGTGCCGCGCGCAGAAAGGCGGCCCACGCCAAGAATCCCGACACGGCGAGGCACGACGTGGTGCGGCGTCCCACAGGCATCTCGTTGTATGGGGTGGTGGCGACAAAATGTGCCTCCCGCCGCCCGGCGCCGCAAGCGAGGGGTCGCCCTAGCCTCGGGAGGGGTCGGGGCGTAAGTTGCCCGGTCCCCCACCAGGCCATCTGTGGAAACGCTCGCGGCGTACTTCCCGGACCTCCTGATCCGGCGTGCGAACGACCGCGGCGGACAGCGGCCGCTCGCCTTCCAGGAGTCCCTGACCGCCGCGACCCTCTTCGTCGACGTGGCGGGCTTCACCCAGCTCACCGACCGGCTCGCCCGGCGCGGTCCCGCCGGCGCCGAGGCGCTCTCCTCGGCGCTCAATCTCTACTTCGGCCGGCTGACCGACCTCGTCACCGGGTGGGGCGGGGACGTCCTCCTGTTCGCCGGCGACGCCGCCCTCGCCATCTGGCCCTGCGAGCCGGAGGCGCTGCCCGCGGCCACGCGCGCCGCGGCCGGCTGCGGCCTCGCCATCTGCCGGGAGCTGCGTGGGTTCGCGCCACTGCCCGAGGTCACCCTCCATCAGCGCGCCTCGGTCGGCGCCGGCTCGGCCTCGCTGCTGCACCTGGGCGGGGTCGGCGGCGCCTGGCACTATCTCGTCACCGGCGACGCGATCCGCCAGACTGGCGAGGCCGACCGCCACGCCGAGCCCGGCGACGTGATCCTGTCGCCCGCCGCGGCCGCCCTCGCCGGGGTGGCCGGCACGCCGCTCCCGGACGGCCACCTCCGCGCCGACGTCGCCTTCGAGGCGGAGCCGCGGCCGCGGCCGGCGCCCGAGCCGTCCGACGCCGGCGTGCTCCGGCCGTACATGGCGCGCTCGGTCCTGGCCTCGCTCGACGCCGGCCACGCCGAGTGGATGGGCGAGTTCCGGCAGCTCTCGCTCCTGTTCGTGAACCTCGACGTGCCGGGCGAGGGCGCCGCGGCGCTCGAGGCCCTACAGCGCGTGACCGAGTCGGCGCAGCGACTGCTGGCCCAGTACGAGGGCACCGTCTATCAGTTCGTCGCCGACGACAAGGGCACCACGCTCATCGGCGCCTTCGGACTGCCGCCGTTCGGAGTCGAGGACGCCGCCACCCGCGCCCTCGACGTCGCGCTCAAGATGAAGGAGGCGCTCGCGGCCGTCGGCGTGCCCTGCTCCTCCGGCGTCACGACGGGGCGGGCCTTCTGCGGCGCCTACGGCAGCGCCCGCCGCCGGCAGTTCACGATCGTCGGCCCGGTGATCAACCGCGCGGCCCGCCTCGCCCAGGCCGCCGCCCGGGGCGACGTGCTCTGCGACGGCGCGACGCAGGCCGCGGCTGGCAGGATGGCCTTCGAGGCGCTGCCGCCCATGGTGCTCAAGGGTCATCCCGATCCCGTCGCGGTGTACCGGCCCCTCGGCCGGGCCGCGTCGTCGGCCGCGGCCGGCGGCCGCCGGCTCGTCGGCCGCGTCGACGAGCGGTCGCGCCTGCAGGCCCACCTGGCGGCGCTCGGCCAGGGCACCGGCGGCCTGGTGTGGCTCGAGGGCGAGCCCGGCATCGGCAAGTCCCATCTCCTCGCCGACCTGGTCGCCTCGGCGCCGGCGCTCGGCGTCCGGGTCCTCGCCGGCGCGGGCGACGCGGTCGAGCGCGCCATGCCCTACCACGCCTGGGGCGACGTGCTCGCGCAGGTCGGCGGCGGGAGTCGCGCCGCCGGGGCCGCCGTCCGCGAGAGCCTGCTCGCCCGGCTCGGTCCGGCGCTGGCCGCGCGCGCCCCGCTGCTGAACGCGATCCTGCCGCTCGGTCTCGCCGACACCGACGTCACCCGCGCGATGGAAGGCGAAGCCCGGATCACCGCGCTCCACGAGTTGGTCGTCCTCCTGCTCGGCCAGGCGGCCGGGCGCGAGCCGGTGCTGCTCATCCTCGACGACATGCATTGGACCGATTCGGCGTCGCGCCAGCTTGCCCGCGCCGTCCTGGATCAGGTGCCGCGCCTGCTGGTCGTCGCGGCGAGCCGTCCGCCGGACGTGCCGGTGTCGGACTCGCTGCGGCAGCTCATGGACCGGGCGGCGGACACCATGGTGCTCAAGCCGCTCGCCGCCGCCGACCTGCCGGCCCTCCTCGCCGGCCGCCTCGGCGTCGCCGCCGTGCCGGACGAGCTCGTCGCCTTCATCCTCGCGCGCGCCGAAGGGCACCCCTTCTATAGTGAGGAGCTCGCCGCCGCGCTGCGCGAGGCGGGCGTCATCGTCGTCCACGGCGAGGCCTGCAAGATCGTGGCGCCGCGGGGCCTCGGCGCCGTGGATTTTCCCGACAGCGTGCAGGGCGTGGTGGCCGGCCGCATCGGCCGGCTCACGCCGCTCGAGCAGCTCAGCCTCAAGATTGCCTCGGTCATCGGCCGCTCGTTCGCGCACCGGACGCTGCTCGACGTCTACCCGGTGCCCGACGACCGGCCGCGTCTGCCCGAGGGGCTCGACCACCTGGTCGGTCTCGACCTGACGCGGGTCGAGGTGCCGGCGCCCGACCGGGGCGACGTCTTCCGTCATGTCATCACCCAGGAGGTCGCCTACGGCTCGCTGCTGTTCGCGCAGCGGCGGCCGTTGCACCGCGCGGTGGCCGAGTGGTACGAGGCGCGGCCCGCGGGGCAGGACGCCGCGTCGCCGGCGCTGCTCGCCCACCACTGGGAGCAGGCCGAGGAGCCGGCCCGGGCCATCGACTATCTCGAGCGGGCCGCCGATCAGGCCGTCCGGAGCTACGCCAACCGTGAAGCCGTGGGGTTCCTCGAGCGCGCCATCGCGCTGGCCGGATCCGCCGGCCTGGCCGTCGCGCCGGCCCGGCGGGCGCAGTGGGAGTTCCTGCTCGGCGAGGCGCACATCAACATGACCGAGTACCGCGACGGCGCCGCCCATCACCGGCGCTCGCTCGAGCTGCTCGGCTACCGCGTCCCCCGTAGCCGCGGCGCGGCCAGCCTCGATGTCGTCCGGCAGCTCGGCGCCCACCTCGGCCGCCGCGCCCTGGGGCGGGTCGCCCGGACGGCCGCGGGCGGCGACGGACGCGGTCCGGCCCGCTCGTACCGGCGGCTGGCGGAGGTCGCGTTCTTCGAGGCCGACTCGCCGACCTTCATGCACGGGATCGTCGCCTCGCTCAACGTTGCCGAGCGCCAGGGCGCGACCCGGCTGATGATCGAGGGCTACGGCTCGATGGCCGTGCTGCTGGGACTGATGCATCTGCCCGGCGCGGCCAAGGGGTACATGAACCGCGCCATGCGGCACGCCGCGCCGCTCAGTCCCTCGGAGCGCGGCGAGACCGACATGGACCGCATGTGGAGCCCCTACGGCAACGCCCACGGCGACTGGCGCGGGGTGGAGGAGGGGTCGGCGCGCGGCTGCGAGGTGTACGGCCGGCTCGGCAACCGGTTCTACTGGGAGTCGTGCCGCGCCGGTCTCGGCTACGCGCACCTCCTCCGGGGCAACTTCGCCGAGGCCATCCCGCTGTTCGAGGAGACCTTCGCGTCCGCTCGCCACGGCGCCCTGCAGTCGCGGCTGTTCTCCCGCGCGGGCCACCTCGCGGCGCTGCTCGAGTCGAACGCCGCGGTCGATCCCGCCCTGGTGGAGGAGTACCGGGCCCTGGTGGCGCAGAACGTGGATCGCACCGAGACGCTGGTGGCGCAGGGGATCCTGGCGCTGGTGCACTTGCGGCAGGGCGACCGGAAGGCGGCGTGGGCCCTGGCCGACCGCGCGATCGTGATGGCGCGGGAGTCGCCGCCGATGTTCTACTACACGCTCTGGAGCCTGGCCGGCACCTGCGACGCGCAGCTCGCCCGCTGGGCCGAGGGCGACCGGTCGGATGCGCAGCGCGCGCGCGTGCGCCAGGCCGTCACCGCGCTCGAGCGGTTCGCGTTCTCGGTGCCCACGGCCGGCCCGCGGGCGGCGCTGCAGCGCGGCCGAGCCGACTGGCTCTTCGGCCGGCAGTCCCGGGCGCTCAAGTCGTGGCGCAAGGGCGTGGCCCTCGCCGCGAAGCTCGAGATGCGGCACGAGGAGGCGCTGCTGCACCTGGCCCTGGCGTCGGCGCTGGCGCCGGACGACCCGGCCCGGGCCGACCACGCGCGCCGCGCCGACGCGTCGCTCGCCGGCGTCGGTGGTAGCACGGCCGCGCGGACCTCCCTCCTGATGTGCGTTCCCTGATGGGCACTCGCTGATGGCGAAGATCCGGGTCGCGATCCTGGGCGGCGGCGCCGGGGCCCTGAGCACGGCCTGGCACCTCACCCGCACGCCGCAGCTCCGCGCGCGGTTCGAGGTCACCGTGCACCAGATGGGCTGGCGCCTCGGCGGCCAGGGCGCCAGCGGCCGGAACCGCGAGCAGCACGACCGCATCGAGGAGCACGGCCTGCACATCTGGCTGGGCTTCTACGAGAACGCCTTCCGCATGGTGCGGGACTGCTACGCCGAGTGGGCCAAGGCCAGCGACAACCCGCTGCAGGAGTGGACCGACGCCTTCAAGCCCCAGACCCACACGCCCCTCGGGCTCGGCGACGGCCGCACGTTCTTCCAGTTCGAGTGGCCCACCAATGGCGATGTCCCCGGGGACGGCGGCGTCCCCCTCTCGCCCTGGGGCGCGATCACCGAGGCCTTCAACACGCTGCGCATGATCCTCGGCCAGGTGATCGGCCGCATCGCGGGGCCGCACCCGAGTCCGCTCCGTCTCTTCGCGATCGTGCTCGGCTCGGCGCTGCGCCTGGCCGTCCGGCTGATCGGGGACCTCTTCGCGGGGCGCCGCTCGGCCGCGGACGTGGCCACCAAGCTTCGCGCCGTGGCGCCGCTCTTCACGCCCGCGCCAAGCCCGGCCGAGCACATGGCGGATGTGCTGTCGCGGACGCACGCCGTCGCAGCCGGGCATGGCGGCCGGTCGGGCTTCACCCGCGCCGCCGCCGCCGATCTGCTCTGGCTCCTCGAGGAGGTGCAGCGGCTCTTTCAGCGGCTGTTCGGGAAGTCGCTCGACGACCCGCACGGCGCGCTGGTCTGGCGCGTGCTCGACATGACGCTCGCGACGCTGCGCGGCCTGCTCAACCCGGCCTACGGTCTGGAGGAGGACCTCGACCTCGACCGGCTCGACGAGTTCGAGTTCCTCGACTGGCTGGTGGCCAACGGCGCCGACCGGAACAACCTCGACCTCACCGACGCGCCGGAGCTGCGCGCGCTGTACGACCTGGCGTTCAGCTATCGACCGACGCCCGGCGGCCTGGTGCCCGACTTCGCCGCGGGCGCCGCGGTCCGCTGCCTGATCCGCATCCTCGCCACCTACAAGGGCGCGCCGCTGTTCGAGATGCAGGCCGGCATGGGCGAGGCCGTCATCGCGCCGCTGTACGAGGTCCTCAAGGCCCGCGGCGTCCGGTTCGAGTTCTTCCACAAGGTCCGGAAGCTCGAGCTCTCCGAGAGCGGCAACTGGCTCCGCCGGATCCACATCGGCGTGCAGGCGAAGCCGCGGGGCGCGGCTCCCTACGATCCGGTCTTCAGCGTCGACGGCGTCCGCTGCTGGCCCAGCCATCCCGACTGGGCGCAGCTCGAGGACGGCGACGCGATGGGGGACGAGAAGGTGGATTTCGAGTCGCACTGGTGCGCCCGCCCGGATGCCGCCACCGAGGTCCTGACGATGGGCACCGACTTCGACATGGCGGTCCTCGCCATCAACATCGGCGCCTTCCAGCGGCTGAACGGGCAGGACGGATCGCTCGCCGACGCGCTCATCGACGCCAACCCGGCGTTCCGGGCCACGACCGAGCACATCGGGCTGATCCCGACCTTCGGCCTCCAGCTCTGGCTGACGAAGAGCCTGCGCGAGCTGGGCTGGCGGTTTCCCAAGCCGGCCCTGGTCGGGTCGGCGGAGCCGCTGGACGTCTGGGCCGACTCGAGCCAGCTGCTCATGCGCGAGCGGTGGCCGCTCGACGGGCCCCGCTCGAGCCACATGCTGTGCGGGCCCTGGTGCACCGACCTCTTCCGGACGCCGGCCACTGACCGGACGGTGCCCGAGCAGGCCTACGAGGCCATCACCGGCATCGTCACCGACTGGCTCGACAACGCCTCGAGCGCCATCTGGCCGGCCACGGCGGCGCTCGGGGGAACGGGATTCGACTGGAACGTGCTCTACGATCGGAGCGGGGCCGATGGCCCGGCGCGGCTGCGGTCCCAGTGGATCCGCCCCAACGTCGAGCCCAGCGAGTGCTGCGCGGCCACCTGGGCCGGCACCACCAGGTACCGCCTCCGCACCGATCAGTCGGGCCTGCGCAACCTCGTGCTGGCGGGCACCTGGACCCGCACCGGCACCAACACCACGTGTCTCGAGGCCGCCGTCATGTCCGGCATGGCCGCCGCGCGCGCGCTGAGCGGCGAGCCGCTGCTGATCGTCGGCGAGCATTTCCTGCAGGCACCCTAAGGAGAATCCATGGCATTCCCCAAGTACGTCTCCGACCTCGGCCACGGACTGGTGGTGCCCGAAGTTCCGGCGTCGATCATCGACGGCACCATGTTCAGCTTCCTGGTGGATGCCGACGGCGCCAAGCTGCAGACGCTGGTGGACACCTTCCTCAACGCGCCGAGCGGCGGCGCGGTCGAGTACCACGTGATCGGGTCCGCGGTGATGATCGTCTTTCTCCGCGCGCCCAAGCACATGACGACGGTGCAGCCGATCGGCTACATCGAGGACCGCGAGTTCACCGTGTGGATCCCGCTCTTCGCGCGCACCCGCGGGCAGCCGGATGCCGACCGGATCACGTTCTGGATGCCCTACATCGTCATCAGCAGCCACGAGGGCATGGCCACGGGCCGGGAGATCTGGGGGTTCCGCAAGACCCTGGGCACGACCGAGGTGCCGGCGGACGCGACGTCGGCGGCGCGGTTCTCGTCGATCGCGCGAGTGTTCGACCCCATGTCGTACCAGACGCTCGGCCAGTGGAAGCCGGTGATCGAGGTGTGGAAGTCGGGCGAGATGGGCGAGCTCAAGACCGTGTGGAACGACCTGGGCCTGCTCTGGCACGCCCTCGGCGACCTCTGGAGCCGGGAGCCCCGGGACCTGCACGTGTCTCGCCTCGGCCTGCTCGCCGACCTCGCCAGGCTGATGAGGCTGCCGCACAAGGTGCCGATCGTCGACCTCAAGCAGTTCCGCGACTGCGCGGATACCAGCCTGGCCTGCTACCAGTCGCTGGTGGAAAGCTCGTGCACGCCGAGCCAGGCGTCCGGCGGGCTGCTGACCGGCGATTGGATCGCGAAATTCTACAACTACGACAGCTACCGGCTCGCGACCGACCTGGGGATTCCCGCCGGGGTCGGCGTGCCGGTGCGGATGGCGTTCTGGGCGCACATGGACTTCAGCGCCGATCTGGGCATCGAGGTCTGGCGGGCCTAGAGGACGGGGTCGCCGGCGATGACGGCGGGGGAGCTGCAGATGGCCCGCGCCGCGCGCATGCCCGACTCGACCGCGCTCTCGATGCAGCCGGCCGAAAGGGTGGTCGCGGTCCAGTCGCCGGCCAGGTAGAGGTTGGCGAAGCCGGACGCCTCCGCCGGGAGACGGAAGCGCGTGGATCCCGGCACCGAGAGTACGTAGCGCTCGGACGGGTCCACGTTGGCGCGCCAATACTGAGAGGCGAAGCGCGACGGACCCCGGCTGTCCGACGCGTCCCAGAGCAGCGACCAGTCGAATCCCGCCGACGGATCCCTGCCGACCGCGCGCGGCCAGAGATGGCCCGCCTCGGCGTCGAGCCAGGCCACGGCGGCGTCGCGCACTCGCGCGTCCTGAAGGACGGGAAAGGCCGGATCGTCGAGTGGGGGTGGAGACACCTGGTCCGCCAGCGCGCCGCAGAAGTAGTGGAGGCTCTCGGGCGCGTTCGCCGGCGGCCATGCTTCCCTTGGAAGCAGTCGCGACATCACCGCCCACGTGTCGAACGGCTCGGCATAGGCGGTCTGCACCGTCGGACCCGACGCCCACCCCAGCCGGTCCAGCGGCGCGGTGCACCAGAGCTGGAACGCCTGCGTCGCCACCGTCGTCACCTTCTCCATCATCACAGCCCACGGCTCGCTGGCGTCCAGGAGCTCGGGCGTCAGCGTTGCCAGTGCGCCGACCGGGATCGCGAGCACCACGAGATCGAAGTCCCGTCCCAGCTCGAGCGTCACGGGCTCCTCGTCGGGCAGCCGGCACCAGGCTGACTCGAGGGTGAGTCGGGCTGCCCTGAGCCCGCGGGCGATGGCGCCGCCGTTCTCGATCTGATCCCACAGCGGCTCGGCCGGCCAGCAGGGCAGGCCGCCCACCGGCACCAACGGACGGTAGGGCGCCTCCAGGACCCGCACCTGGCGGGAGAGCCGGATCCGCTCGACGAAGGTCGTGGTCCTGGTCAGCTCGAGACCGGTGACCCGGTGGAAGAACTCGAACCGCACGCCGCGGTCCCGCAGCACTTCGTAGAACGGGCTGAACACGGTGTCGCCCATGCCGGCCTGCATCTGCCAGAGGGTCGAGCCCTTGCACTGGAAGGCGATGGCCAGCAGAACGCGGAGCGAGACGCCCGCGGCGGCGCTCGCCCGGGCGGAACCGCTGGCGCCGCCGGTGAACGCGAAGCCGAGGGTGTAGAGCGAGCGCACCGGCGCCGACCACGTCGTGGCGGGGTGCGCGCCGTGGGCCGCCAGCCAGTCCCGGAATTCCAGGTCGTCGATGCGGGCGAAGCCCTTCTCGCCGTGGGGCAGCACGTCGACCATGAAGCCGCGGGCGACCGCGAGGCCGAGGTCGATCAGCATGGAAAGGCGCCGCCCGTCGTGATCCCCGGCGCCCGGCGGAGGCGCCGTCTCCCACGTCTCACGCGCGCGATCGAGCGCCCCGACGGCCTTCGCATGGTGCTGGGGCGCGACCGTGGCCTGGGCGGCGGAGTCCCGGGCAGCGCTGAGGCGGAGCCGGGCTTGCTGGTGCGCGGGATGGGAGCCCTTGCCGAGATTCGCGATGAGCCATTCGAACGCGGCGACCGCCAGCTCAGGCAGCGTCAGCCGGTGGCCGTCACCCGGTTGCCCCGGCAGGGTCGGGCAGGCGATGTCCCAGGTGACCCACGCGTCGGCGACGCGCTCCTGGAGGGTGATCTGCGGCTGGGGCTTGAAGGCGTCGGTCCAGTCCTGGAAGGGATTGTCGGGGGCCTTTCGCCACTCGCGGTAGCAGCGCCGCATGACGTCGAAGGCCTGGTCGTAGAACCCCATCCACATGTGCAGGCCGTGCTCTTCGATCCGCTGGCCGTGCTCCCGGTTGCGGCCGCTCGCGCCCTTGCCGCCCAGCCGCCAGCCGCGCTGGTACACGGTGACCTCGTACTGCTGGCGCAGCTCGGGCGTGGCGGTCAGCTCGAACGCCGCGGTGATGCCGCCAGCACCACCGCCAAGGATCGCGACTCGTATCGGCATTCGGCCAGCCTATCACCGCGGGGGCATGGCAGCAAGGCTGGCGCGCCGCCTCGCCGACGGTTTACTCCGTCGAGCGCCTCATGCCTGGGTGGTCTGACGAATATCTCCCCCCCAGGCATCAGCCCAGCCTCTCGTCGCGCTCGAACCGGTACGTCAGGGGGAGCGGTTCTCGAGTGGCGCGAAGGATCAGGGCGGCGGCCCCAATCCACTCCCCGCCGTGAAGAACTCGAGCGCCTTGAGCTCCACCGCGAGGCACTCGAGCGCCCACTCGCGGTTCTTCCTGCAGTAGATCCACTCGCTCGAGAACAGCCGGCTGAACTGATCCTTCAGCACCCGCAGCGCCCCCCGCTGCCAGCGTTTGTGGCAATACAGTGAGACCCAGAGCTTGAACTCCGCGAAGCGCGCGAGCCGGTGCTTGGACTCGAGCCCGCTCGCCAGCGGCTCCCAGGCGATCACCATGTCGCCGGGATCGAGCTCCTCCACGTGCGCGATGAGCCGCTCGAGGCTGACCACGATCTCGGGGTCCGCCGACGCCGGGATGCCCGCGTGCGCCATTAGCTGCTCCTCGGGGGAGCCGTCCTTGTAGATCAGGAGCTTGCGCCGGCGTCCTCGCGGTGTCCCCGGCGCCCGGAGCACCGCCTGCTCATAGGCGTGAACTGGCGTCATCCAGCGGTAGTTGAGCGCGCCGTGATCGGCCACCAGCAGGAAGGGCGCGTGCGGGGCCAACAGGAAATCCGCTTCGTCGTTGTGGTGCAGGCGCAGGATCTGCTGGCGCCCGGTGAGGTCCTGGAAATCGCTGTGTACATCCAGACCGTAGCGACGGCGGAGGCTCTGCAGCACCGCGATGCAGGCCGTCGCGTACGAGCCGACATTGACCAGAATGGGTGTATGGCTCGCGTACGCCACCAGATCCGCCGCGCTCGAGGCGATCTCGGCGTCAGGCGCGTTCGGCGTCGGCCATGATCCGCTCGTCGTGCTGTAGCGTGGAACCAGCACCTGCTCGTGGGCGAGCCGCCCATGCAGATCGAGATGCCGGTGACTCGCGATGAGCCGCATCCTGCTGTCGCACTCCCCGAGCGCCTCCTCGAGCAGCTCGAGGTCGTGCAGACATGAGCCCCGGAAATCCTTGATGAGCTTTTCCCTCGCCAGTCGCCATTCGGCCTTGCTGGGGGAGCCGGCGCCGCCGGGGCTCGCACTCACCAGCGCCCGCTCCTCCGCCTTCGTCCCCGCAGGTGCCTCCATCACCGGCATGACGAAGGCGTAGCCCTGTTTCTTCAGCGTGCTCATGTAGCGGCCGGTGCGCTCATCACCCATCGCCAGGCGGAGCGCCCGCACCTGCTTCGCGACGTTGCTGGGATTGGCGCCCGGAGGCCACAGCTTCTCGAGCAGGGTCCTGGCCGTCACCGGTCTCGGGCGGTGCTGCAGGAGGGTGAACAGGACTTTGCGAGGGACATCGCTCAAGGCGATCGGCACGGGTCCGCGATACAAACCGTGGCAGCCCGAGTCGTCGATCTCGGCCGAGAATTCTCCGAAGTAGAGCCGCTGCATCAGGTGGTCATGGTTCGGTCATGATCCGGGCGTTGGCGCCGTTGGCTGCCGGCCCTACTGTGGCGGTGCCGCTCCGACGAGCGGCGACCCACGCTCATTCCTTCACGCTCGTTCCTTAGAGTACGCCGGAGCTCCCCGGCCGCAAGGAGAGAGGGTGCGGCATGACCGCCCGCAAGGTGGAATACACCGCCAGAGCGCACACCACGGGTGGCCGGGACACCGGCACCGATCCAGAGCAGCTGTTCGCGGCCGCGTGGTCGACCTGCTTCATCGATGCCATGCGCCTCGAGGCCGCCAGGCTGGACATCACGCTCCCCAGGGTCCTGGCGATCGACGCGGAAGTGGACCTGTGCAGGGCCGGCGGCGACTCCTTCATCCAGGCCCGCTTCATTGTCCGCATCCCCGGCCTGGAGCGCGATGTCGCCGACACCCTGGTGGACCTCGCCCGCCAGTCGTGCCCGTACTCCAGGGCTACGCGGGGCAACATCGATCTCCGGGTGAAGGTTGCTTAGCCCGGTAACGGATTCGTAACGGACGCGGGCGCGAGTCCAGGCGAGCGCACCGTTCGGATGGAACACGGCCCTGAGAACCAGGCACGCCCGACACACCCCAGGAGGCAGCCATGAGCACCACCACCGCAACCCGCAGCAAGGACGCGACCCTCGATACGCGCGTCGGGAAGGTCGCCATGAAGCTCGAGGTGATCACCATTCCCGTCTCGGATATCGACCGCGCGACGAAGTTCTACGGGCGCCTTGGCTGGCGGCAGGACGTCACGCCGCCCGGTTCGGGCGTGGTCCAGTTCACGCCGCCCGGCTCCGCGTGTTCGGTCCATTTCGGCACCAACCGCACATCCGCCACCCCCGGGTCCGCCCAGAACCAGTTCCTGATCGTCTCCGACATCCAGGCTGCCCGTGACGAGTTGGCGGGGCGCGGCGTGGAGGTGAGCGAAGTCTTTCACTTCGGCCCGAACGGCCGGGTCAGCGGGCCCGCGCCGGATCACGCCACCTACGGCTCCTTCGCCACCTTCAGCGATCCGGACGGCAACACCTGGCTGCTGCAGGAGATCACGACGCGGCTGCCGGGCCGGGTCGACGCCACCGAGACGGCGTTCGGTTCGGCGAGCGATCTGGCGAGCGCGTTCCGGCGTGCGGAGGCCGCCCACGGCGAGCACGAGAAGCGCACCGGACAGCGAGACGCGAACTGGCCCGAGTGGTACGCCGCGTACATGGTGGCGGAGCAGGCCGGGACCGAGCTGCCGGTGTGACGACCGCCACATCCACCTTCGCGCCGGCCATGGCGAACCCGGCGGTCACCGGCGCCACCTTTGACATCGACGGTGGCCAACAGCTCGTCGAGGGGTGAGGCGCCACCAAATCAGAAGGAAGGGAGACTCACATGCCTGTTGCAACCGCAAAGCCACCCGGCGCCACGGACATCCGGCCGTTCACGTTCGAAACCCCGAAGGCGGACCTCGAGGATCTGCGTGGCCGCATCGCGGCCACCCGCTGGCCCGAGAAGGAGACCGTCGCGGATGCCTCGCAGGGCGTACAGCTCGAGACGATGAAGGCGCTCGCGCGCTATTGGTCGACGAAATACGATTGGCGCAAGTGCGAGGCGAGACTCAAGGCCTTCCCGCACTTCATCACGACGATCGATGGCCTGGATATTCATTTCATTCACGTGCGCTCGAAGCACGAGAACGCGCTGCCGCTCATCGTCACACACGGATGGCCCGGGTCGATCATCGAGCAGTTGAAGATCATCGAGCCGCTCACCGATCCGACGGCTCATGGGGCCGGCGCCTCGGACGCGTTCGATCTGGTGATTCCCTCGATGCCCGGCTACGGCTTTTCCGGCAAGCCGACGACGCCCGGCTGGGGCCCCGAGCACATCGCGCGCGCCTGGACCGAGCTGATGAAGCGCCTTGGCTACACCCGCTACGTCGCCCAGGGCGGCGATTGGGGCGCGCAGATCACCGATCTGATGGGCGCGCACGCGGCGCCTGGATTGATCGGCATCCACACGAACATGCCTGGGGCCGCGCCAAGCGAGGTCGACCAGGCGGCCTTCGCCGGCGGCCCGCCGCCGGCCGGTCTCTCGAACGACGAGCGACAGGCGTATGACCAGCTCGCGTTCTTCTACAAGCACGGCCTGGCCTACGCCCAGGAGATGGGGAACCGCCCGCAGACGCTGTACGGCATCGAGGATTCACCGATCGGCCTGGCCGCCTGGATCATCGACCACGACATCCGCAGCTACGAGCTCATCGCGCGCGTCTTTGCCGGTCAGGAGGAGGGGCTGACGCGAGACGACATTCTCGACAACATCACCCACTACTGGCTGACGAGGACGGGTGTGTCATCGGCGCGCCTCTATTGGGAGAACAAGCTGCCCTTCTTCACCCCGAAGAACGTCACCATTCCGGTGGCGGTGAGCGTCTTTCCGGATGATCTCTGCCCGGCCCCGCGGAGCTGGGCCGAAAAGGCGTATCCCAAGCTCATCCATTACAACAAGCTCGACAAAGGCGGGCACTTTGCGGCCTGGGAGCAGACGCAAGCCTTCGTACAAGAGGTCCGCACCGGGTTCCGGTCGCTTCGCTGATGGTCCTCCAGCCGGCGGCGCACGCCTCTGCTGCGCCGCCGGTTCGGCGGCGGTCGCTTTCCCGCATCAGGAAGCACCGCGGACCTCTGCCAGGGTCGTGAAGCGTGCGTGGGATGTCGGCGCCCCGTACCGATGTACTTTGATTGAATGAGTGTCACCGAGTACCCCCCGCCCGCCGCCCTTGCTCCGTTCGTGGATGCCTTCTGGTCCCGGCCCGCCGGCCCATCCGCCGGGTCCACCGGGCTCCAGCGGATCCTCCCGGACGGATGCCTCGATATCGTCGTCGGCCCCCGCCACGCGATCGTCGTCGGCGCCATGACCCGAGCGCTCGTGATCCCGCCCACCGGCCGAGACGGAATGGTCGGCGTCCGCTTCCGGCCCGGGATGGCCACCGCTTTCCTCCGGATTCCCGCGGCGGCGCTCACCGACGATAGCGCACCGCTCGAGGCCGTCTGGCCCGACGGCGGCGAGGTCGCCGACCACATCGGCTCGGCGCTCGGCGCCGGCCAGGCGATCGCCCGTCTGTCGGACACGCTCACCTCCCGCCTCGCACGCACTGCCCCCGTCCCGCCGGACCTGCTCGCGGCCGTCGAGCGCATCATGGCCCGGGGAGGTCGGACGGACGTCTCCCGGCTCGCCGCATCGCTGGGGGTCACGCGCCAGCATCTCGCCAGGCGCTTCGCCGCGCACGTCGGTGTCACGCCCAAGACCTTCTGCCGCGTGGCCCGGCTCTGGAGCGTCCTTCGCTCGACCGCAGGCGGCCGGGTGAACTGGGCCGGCCTGGCGGCCGACCTGGGCTACAGCGACCAGTCCCACCTCGTGGCCGAGTTCCGGAGCCTCACCGGCCTCACGCCCGGCCGCTGGATCGCAGGCCGGCCCGCCGGTTCCAAATCTCCAAGCCGCCGGGTTGCCGGGTCGCTACCGTAGGGCGTGGCCGTCACCCACGGCCGGAGCGTAGCGGACCGTCTTATCTGCGGAGGTGAGTGTGCCCGTGGTCAAACTCAACAAGCTGTCCCCGGTCCTCGTGGTGGACGCGATCGAGCCCTGTCTCTCCTTCTGGGTCGATCGCCTGGGCTTCACCCGGATCGCCGAGGTACCCGACGGCGACCGGCTCGGCTTCGTGATTCTCCAGAAGGACGGGATCGAGGTGATGTACCAGAGCCGGGCGAGCGTGCGGAAGGACATACCCGCACTCGCCGACGCTCCGGCCGGAGGCACCACCCTGTACGTCGAGGTGGCCGACGTCGCCGCCGTCGAGCGGGCGGTCAAGGGGGCGGACATCGTGGTGCCCCGGCGCAAGACGTTCTATGGGGCGGACGAGATCGGCGTGCGAGAGCCGGGAGGGAACGCGGTCATCTTCGGGCAGCACGGCTCTTCCTGACCTGATCGCCGTTGCCGCTGAGGCTCGGGCAGCAGCGCTCGAACCGCGCGTTGTCTGCCCGGGGAGGTCGGACGGACGTCCCCCACCAGGCGTCAGCCCAGCTCCTCGTAGCGCTCGAACCGGTACGCCAGCGCCGGCACGCCGTCGCCCTCGTACGCGAGCTCCGGCGACGAGGAGCGTGAACGGCTCGGTGTACCCTTCCACCTTGAGCCGGCCGGCGTCCACCGGCTCGAAACCCACGTCGCGAATCAGCACCGCGGCCACAGCTTTGGCGTCCGCGTCGTCGCCGTAGTACACCAGGTTTCCGCCCATCAGCCCCGACCCCAGAATACCGATTCGCATGACGTTGCTCCTATCACGCCCCCGCACTCGGTGGCGCTTTCGTCCCCGGACGCTAGCTTGGAAGAGCATCCCCGCTGATTCCTCATGAATAAGCTGGCACCCTATGGATGTGCCCGGCCACCCCGCAGTTCGCTCACGCCTCGAGGTCGACTCGAGCGCGCGGGTACGGACCGCCACCGCCTCGAGGCAAGGCGGCGGCTCCCGCCATTTCGCACCACCACCCATCCGAAACTGGAGGCCATATGATCCGCCGTATCGCAGTGGGCCTTGTCGCACTGACCCTGGCATTGCCGCTCCCGGCGTTCGCGCAGACTGGCGACGCTCGTGCCCAGATCGAGAAGGTGGGCCAGGCATGGGAGAAGGCCTACAACGCGGGTGACGCGGCCGGCGTCGCGGCGCTCTATGCCAAGGATGCGAAGGTCATGGCACCCGGAGCCGACCCCGTCTCCGGCACGAAGGCCATCCAGGCATTCTTTGTCGCGGACATCGCCAGCGGCGCCAAGGACGCGTTGACCACGGAAGATGTCGTGAGCTTCGGCGACTATGCGCTCGAGACGGGCAAGTACGTGGCCACCTCCGCTGACGGCAAGCATCTGGACCATGGCTCGTACATGACGCTCTACAAGAAGGAGGGCGCCAACTGGAAGCTCTATCGCGACACCTGGAACAGCTCCATGCCGCAGAAGTAGGTTGTGGAATGACCAGGGCGCCCTGAAGTCCAGGGCGCCCTGATCGTCCCCTTCCGCTCGCCGCCGCCTAGCCCGACGGCGGGCGGTCGCCCTCGGTTCCGGCGGCCGGTGGGAGGCCCGGCATGGCGCCCCAATAACGACCCGCGCGAAGCTTCACGCCCATCCCCGCTGGCCCTCCACTCCCTTCCCCGCCATTTTTCCACGGACCCTCCCACGCAAAGCACCCGATGACCGAGCCGGTGACCCGACTGCAGGCAGCCCTCGCCGATCGCTACCGCCTCGAGCGCGAGCTCGGCCAAGGCGGCATGGCCACGGTGTATCTCGCCGAGGACCTGAAGCACCACCGCAAGGTGGCGGTGAAGGTCCTGCGCCCCGAGCTGGCCGCCACGCTCGGCCCCGAGCGGTTCGCCCGCGAGATCGAGGTGGCCGCCCGGCTGCAGCATCCCCACATCCTGGGCTTGCTCGACTCCGGCGACGCCGACGGCTTCTTCTACTACGTGATGCCCTACGTCGAGGGCGAGACCCTGCGCGACCGCCTGACCCGCGGCGGCGAGCTGCCGGTGCCCGAGGCGGTGCGGCTGCTGGGCGAGATCGCGGAGGCGCTCTCGACCGCCCACCGGGCCGGCGTGGTCCATCGCGACATCAAGCCGGAGAACGTGATGCTGTCGGGCCGGCACGCGATGGTCATGGACTTCGGCGTGGCCAAGGCGGTGACCGAGGCGTCGAGCGGCCCGCAGCTCACCTCGGCCGGCGTGGCACTCGGCACGCCCGCCTACATGGCGCCGGAGCAGGCGACCGCCGATCCGCAGATGGATGCACGCGTCGACATCTATGCCCTCGGCGTGGTGGGCTACGAGATGCTCGCCGGCGCCACCCCCTTTCCCGGCCTCAATCCGCAGCAGACGCTCGCGGCGCACGTGACCCGCGCGCCGGTGCCCGTGGGGCAGCAGCGCCAGGGTCTGTCCCCCGCGCTCGAGGCGGTCGTGATGCGGTGCCTCGCCAAGCGGCCCGCCGACCGCTTCCAGACCGCGGACGAGCTGGTGGCCGCGCTCGAGCCGCTGGCGCTGCCGAGCGGCGGGATCACGCCGACCCAGACCCAGCCGGTGGCGGCCCTCGCGATGCAGCAGCCGGGAACACGACGCTGGACTGCCACCGCGCTGGCCGCCGCCGCCGCGCTGATCGCCGCCGTCGGGCTTTTCCTGTGGAAGCCCTGGGCTCGTGCGGGCGAGCGTCCCCTCGACGCCAACCTGGTCGCCGTGCTGCCGTTCCGCACCGCCGGCGCCGACCCGAGCGTGCAGTATCTCAGGCAGGGGATGGTGGACCTGATGCAGGCCAAGCTGACCGGCGAGGGCGGCCCGCGCGCCGCCGACACCCGCTCGGTGCTGGCGGCCGTGCGCGATGCCGGCGGCGGCGACGCGCAGGATCTCTCGGAGGACGCGGCCGCCGCCGTGGCGAGGAAGGTGGGAGCCGGTCGCGTGCTGCAGGGCAGCATCGTGGGGTCGCCGGAGCATCTGGTGATGAATGCGTCGCTCGTCGTCGTTCCGGGTGGCAAGACCCTGACGCAGACCAGCGTGGCCGGTCCCAAGGACAGTCTCTTCGTGCTCATCGACCGGCTCACGGCCCAGTTGTTGGCTCTCGGCGCCGGCGCCAGCTCCGCCCAGCTCAGCGCGCTCACGACCACCAACCTCGACGCCCTCCGCGCCTACCTCGACGGCGTCGCCGCCTACCGGCGGGGCGCCTTCCAGAACGCCACGCCGCTGCTCTCCCGTGCGGTGGAGCTGGACTCGACCTTCGCGCTCGCGCTGTCCGCCCTGATCGAGGCCGACGGCTGGCACCCCGCGACCACGGACATGAAGCGGATCCAGCGCCTCGCGTGGCAGTACCGCGACCGCCTGAACCCGCAGGACCAGCTCTTTCTGTCTCTCCGGCTCGGCTCCACCTATCCGAAGCCGCCGTCCTGGGCCGTGCGGATCGCCGACGCCGAGCATGCGGTGCAGTTGATCCCTGAGAGCGCCGACGCGTGGTACAATCTGGGCGACGTCCTGTTCCACTTCGGCCGTTTGGCGGACATTCCCGAGCCGGAGGTGCGGGCCCGGCAAGCGCTCGAGCAGGCGTTCCAGCGCGACTCCCTCTTCGGCGGCCCGATCCAGCACCTGGCCGCGCTGACCTACGTGGCGGGCGATACCGCCGCCCAGCGGCTCTGGACCCGCCGGACGATCGTGCTGGACTCGGTCGGGGAAGGCGTCCCCATCGCGCGGTGGAACATGCTCCAGGCCACCCGCGACGAAGCGGGGATCACTGCATTCCTCGCCGGGCTCGACTCGGGGGACGCGCAGGTGCCGCAGGCGATCCTGTTTTTCAGCCCGCTGGACAGCGTCACGACCGCCCATCGCGATGCTCTGTTCGACGCCGTGCATCGACTGTCGGCGACCAAGGCCGATCGCACCGACATGGCCCTCGCTCGGGCTCGCTATCTCTGGAACCTCGGGCGCCCCGCCGAGGCGGCGAAGTGGGTCGATACCCTGGCCACGCTGGACCGGAACGCCGCGGGGCTGCAGTCGCTGCTCGGTGCGGGCTGGTTCGGCGGGGGGCCGGCGGATACCACGCTCATGAATGACGAGCAGCTCGACAACTGGCGGTTCTGGCGGGGCGATGCCGCCGCCGGTCAGCGGACGCTGCAGCTCTGGCGGGACCGCGCCGCGAAGGACTCCACCAATGCCCTGTACCCTCGCGCGGCCGCCATCGTCGAGGCCAAGCTCGCCGTCGATCGCCACGATCCCGCGGCCGCGCATCTGGTCGACGTCGCCGATTCGCTCGCCCGCGGCCGCCTGAACGGGGCCGCCTGGTCCTCGCTCGAGCTGGCGCGGTTGTACGAGCGGCAGGGCCGGGTCGACCGGGCACTCCGCGCGGTGCGGCGCCGCTGGACGCCCATGGGGGAGCCCGAGCCGGGGGGCCTCGCCGAGTCGTACCGCCTGGAGGGCAGGCTCGCCGCCTTGGCCGATGACAAGATCGGCGCCCTCCGAGCCTACCGGAACTACCTGCGGATGCGAGTCGACCCCGAGCCCTCGCGCGTCCCACAGCTCGACAGCGTGCGAGCCGAGCTGACCGCCGTCGGCGATCTCGAAGGAAAGCGGTAGCACTTCCGCGGGCCGCCCTGCGAAGACCGGCGCGCGCGGACGCCGAGCTGATTCGCTAGCACGCCCGTCGCGGCGCGTTTCCGTGCAATCGGGTGGAGGCGATCGCCGCGATCATCGATCCCACCACGGCGGACGGTGCGCTGTGGGTCGCGACGCCGGCAGCCGCTGTCCGACGGTGAGCGGACCCGCTGGCCTCGCGCGGGCGCACTGTCGGGCTGGACGTGGGCCGGATACGTTTGATGCGCTCGAGCCACCGGAGGCGACATGATCGAGCGCCTGCTTCTCGGCTTCATCACCAACTTCTTCGACACCCTCGGTATCGGCTCGTTCGCTCCGACCACGGCCGCGTTCCGCGCGCGGCGGCTGGTCCCGGACGAGCTGATCCCGGGCACGCTCAACGTCGGCCACACGCTGCCCACCATCGTGCAGGCCGTCATCTACATCACGGTCATCGCCGTCGACCGGTCGACCCTCGCGCTGCTCATCGCCGCCTCCATCGTCGGCGCCTGGTTCGGCGCGGGCATCGTGAGCGGGTGGGAGAAGCGCCGGGTCCAGCGCGGTATGGCCATCGCACTCCTGGTCACGGCCGCGTTCATCCTGCTCCGCATCGCCGGCATCTTCCCCGGCGGCGGCGACGCGCTCGGTCTCCGGGGCGTGCCGCTGGTCGCGGCCATACTCGGCAATGCGCTGTTGGGCGCCCTGATGACGCTCGGCATCGGACTCTACGCCCCCTGCATGGCCATGATCAGTCTCCTCGGCATGAACCCCGTGACCGCGTTCCCCATCATGATGGGCTCCTGTGCCTTCCTGATGCCGGTGGCCAGCATCCGCTTCCTCAAGGCCACGCGATACGACCGGTCCGCGGCCCTCGGCCTGGCCCTCGGCGGCATCCCGGGCGTGCTGCTCGCCGCGTTCCTGGTGAAGTCGCTGCCGCTGGATGCCGTCCGCGTGCTCGTGGTCATCGTGATCGGCTACACCGCGGCCACGCTGTGGCGGGATGCTCGCCGGGAGACGGACCCGGCATCTTTCGAAACCTCGCCCGCGAGTCATCCTGACCCCGAGCGCCGCGAGGGGGAGGGAGCCATTTCCTGACGCATCGCCCCTTCGCGGAGTTTACCCCGAGCGCAGCCAGGCTCGACGATCCCCAGAGGACCGCATGCTTCGCCTCACCCTCCTGCTTTCCACGCTCCTGACGTGCCTTGGCGCCTGCACCGCCCGCACCTCTCCTCCGGCCAGCGATACCGCCCCGCCGCTCTGGCGGGTCTATCACGACGCCCTCGCGAGCGCCAAGTACGTGGACCTGACCCACACCATCACGCCGTCCATTCCCGTCTGGCCGGGCTTCGGCCACCCGACGTTCGGGCCGACCGTAGATCCCCAAACCGGCGTGCCGTATCGCTGGGCCAAGGATGGGTTCGAGGCCACCCGCTACGTGCTTCCCACCGATCAGCTCGGCACCCAGCTCGATCCGCCCGCCCACTGGAGTCCCGACTATCCGGCCATCGACGAGCTCCCGCCGACCTTCGCCGTGCGGCCGCTCGTCGTGATCTCCATCGTGGACCAGGTCGCGAAGCAGCCCGGGTATCACCTCTCGATCGAGGACATCCAGCGGTGGGAGGCCGCGCACGGCCGGATTCCCGAAGGCGCGGTGGTGTTCGTCCGTTCCGACTGGTCGAAGGCGTGGCCCGATCCGGCGCTCGCCACCCGGCGCCCGTTCCCGGGCGTCTCGCTCGCGGCGCTCCGCTTCCTGCACGAGCAGCGCCACATTCTGTTCCACGGGCACGAGCCGCTCGACACCGACACCACCGCCACGTTGGAGGGCGAGGCCTGGCTCCTCAACAACGGCTACACCCAGGCGGAGGGCGTCGCGCACCTGGACCAGGTCCCGGAGACGGGAGCGCTGGTGGCGATGGGGTTCCCCAAGTTCGGGGGTGGGGTCGGTGGTTATGCGCGGTTCATCGCCATCTGTCCGCCGGACTGGAAGTACGGCGTGTCGGTAGGCCAGGTGCCGGAGAGCCCGTTGCCCCGGGCGGCGAAACCGCTTCGCTGGGACTCGGCGCAGGGCATGAGGGTGAGGTGACTCGAGGATGTTCGCTCGCCTGGTATCTGAGCTCCGAGCAAGGTCGCCCAATTGGCGACACGCCCGAGACTTTGGATCCGCCCTTCCGACGACCCGGAAACTCCCCCATGCTTCCCCTCAGCCCTCGATCGAGGTCCCTGACATGCCAGCTGACACCGGCGACGAGCTTACCCGGATAATCGCAACGCATAGAGAGCACGTGGCGTCGGCCAGGGCCGCGGCCGAGCAACGGGCCCGCAACGACGAGCACGCCCGGCACGACTGCGAGGCGCCGCTTCGCGGAGTGGCCTTGCCGCTGTTTCGCGATTGGTCCAAGCGGCTCCTGGTCGAGGGGTACCCGACCAGCATCGAGGACCGGCTGGGCTGTCGTCCCCCCAGCCTGGTGTTTCGGCTGGCGCCTCGCGGAGGGCCGGAATCCGCCCTCACCCTCGCGTGCGAGGCGGGCCCCGCGGTCCGCTTCAGAATGAACGTCGACGGCAAGGACGTCGGCGCCGACGCGCCGACCCCCCTCGCCGAGCTGCAGACCAGCGTCGTCCTCGAGGGGCTCGGCCGCTTTGTGGCGGCGGCGCTGGAGGCGACCATACCCAAGCGCAGTGACTGCGGGCCGTGACGGTCGCCGGCCCCGCTCGAATCCGGCGCTCGGCTTCGGGGTGAACCCCAGCCGGTCCCTCGCTCGGGCGCCCGCGATTTAGGCCAAGGGACGCGCGGGTATCGGGGTCCACGGCTTCGGCGGGGATGGCACTCGCTTCGGTCGCTGCAGTGACCGCTACTCTCGCGTGGCGGGGATCGGTGTGCTATGGCGGTCACTGACGCTCCCTGCGCGAGCACCGTCCCCGCCTGCGCCCTGAGCACTGGGTCGCGCGACGCCTTTGCACGTACAGATGTGAGCGGCGGGCGCGGGCGCGGTGGTCCCGCAGGGAGTCCACCCGCTCCGCGGGTACCCGGTGCGCCCCGAGGTCGCTGCGCGATCTCCACGCTCGAAGCGCACTGCAGCGACCGAAGGGGGCGTCGCGCCCCGCCCGCCGCGGGGGCATGCCCCACATGCCAGCGCGGCTATTGCCGTACTACGACTTTGCCAGGTCAGGGGGCTGTCGAATTCCGGAGCTCTCGTTCGACGTGTTGGTAGAAGGCACCAGGATTGGCGCCCTCTGCGGCCGGTATTCACTCTGACTGGAGACCCGAAACCATGAAGTATCTGATGCTTGTGAAACACAAGGAGAGCTACCGGGGGGACCCCATCCCCCAGGCATTGATGGACGCCATGGGCGAGTTCGTCACCGAAGGGTTCAGGAGCGGCGTTGTGAAGGACACAGCCGGGCTCAAGCCCACGTCCGAGGGCTTCCGGGTCCGCTCGAGCGGCAATCGGCTCACGGTGACCGATGGGCCGTTCACCGAGGCCAAGGAAGTCGTGGGCGGCTATGCCATCGTGGAGGTCGCCTCGAGGGAAGAGGCGCTGAAGATCGCCCGGGATTTCATGGAGCTGCACCGCGTGCACTGGCCGGCGTTCGAGGGGGAGTCCGAGGTGCGGCCGATCGAGGACATGTAACCGGCCCGCGACCGGGAGACCGTCGTCCAAGCGAAACCGCCGCCGGCAGCCCGAAATTGTCGGCGGCGGTGCGCCTACCCCTGCCGGAGGCCCATACCCGGCCTCCGGTCCGCCTAGTCCCGCATGTAGTGGCAGCTATACCCGCCCGGATGCTTCCGCAGATAGTCCTGGTGGTACCCCTCCGCGCTGTACCACGTGCCCGCGGGCTCGATCGAGGTCGTGATCGGCCGCTTCCACTTGCCCGAAGCCTCGACCCGCGCCTTCACCCGCTCCGCCGCCGCCCGCTGCTCGGGCGTCTGCGGAAAGATCGCCGAGCGGTACTGGGTCCCGACGTCGTTCCCCTGGCGGTTGAGGGTGGTGGGGTCGTGCAGGCGAAAGAACCAGCGCTCCAGCAGCTCTTCGTAGCTCAGCACCGATGGGTCGAATGTCACCCGGATCGCCTCGGCGTGGCCCGACTTGCTGTCGTGGGTGTCGTCGTACGTCGGGTTCGGCAGCCAGCCGCCGGTGTAGCCGACGTCGGTGTCGAGCACGCCCGGGACGGCGCGCAGGATCTCCTCAACCCCCCAGAAACAGCCCCCCGCCAGAACGGCGACCTCGGTCTGCTGCCCGGCGACGGCGGAGGCTCCTCTCTTCTGCTCGTTCATGTCGTTCATGGCGATGCTTCCCCTTGATCGGTCTCCGTCGAAAACTAATCCCTAAAGCGCCATCCTGACGCCGCGCTTCGCTCAGGGCACGCTCGGCGAATGACCTTCGATGCTCACTCTCACCACCGGTCCTTCGCTCCCGCGATCAGTCCCGTTCGCGGCTCCTGCTCTACTTCTTCCCGCTCAGCCCGCCGGCACCCCGTCCCCGCGCGCCAGGATGCCCGCCCGCATCGTCGTCGGCGCGAGCCGGAATCCCCGGACAGCCGCGATCCCCAGCCAGATGAATAGCCCCATCACGATGAACTGCGTCACCAGGAAGGGTGGCTCCATCTGCTTCGGCGCCAGGACGATCAGGGCGGGGAACCGCCGGAACAGCTGCGCGATCAGCACGAACACGTTGAAGTAGAGCACCGCCACGCTGCCCACGACGTACACTGTCCGCCATCCGCCCTCGAGCTGCCTCCAGTACCGCGCCGCGATCACCACCGGCAGGATGAGGAGCGACAGGATCCCGAGCGCGTGCGACGGCATGAAGGTCACGAACGGGAAGGCGAATCCCGACGCGTTGGTGAGCAGGGTCGCCACCAGGAAGAGCCCGGTCCACCGGTCCGGCCGCCGCCCCGACACCAGCCCGCCCGCCACCACCAGGCCTGCGACGATGCCTACGACGCTCACGAGCACGTGCAGCAGGTGAAGATCGTGACGCTGAAGATCCCGAGGATCATCGGGTGCGTCCTTTGGCGGTAGTGGCGAGCGTCGCCTAGACTGGGCCGGTGGCGGCAGGGATCGCCTTGATCGCACGTTCATGGCGGAGGTCATTCCGGCCACGAGCTGGTGAAATGTGGAGCACGGAAGCGGACCACGCCAGAAGGCGGCACGCAGGTCGAGGACATCGCCACGCTGACGAACAGAACCGATGCCGAGAGTCGCGATCTCTCGGCGGCGGCTCACTCATCCCAGCCCCAGATCACCCATCCCCTCCTCCGGTCACGCCTCGTAGATCGGTAACGGAATTCTCGAGGGACTACCTTTGTAGCATGGCTCCGGTTTCTCCCGCGCCTCCTCCTTCTGCCCCGCCGCGTATCGAAACGGTGGAGGTTCACGTCTGCCCGCCCTGTGACGTGGAGTGCTGGTGGGAGAAGATCGATGACTCCCTCGAATCCGTAGCCGACGCCGGGAATCAGGAGGCGAGCGCGTCTAGTCAACTCGCGGCCCTGCCTCGTGGCGGGCTCGGAACGTCCTTGGAAACGGCCCTCGGGAACGACTAACCCCACTCACCCCGTCGCCACGGCCTCACCTGTGGGCGGGCCTGAGTCCCCCGTAGGAATTGCGAGTGGCCGCCATCGGGGCATGGCAACACCGGAGAAAACCCCCTGACCCCTGACCCCTGAGCACCATGTCCTCAGCCCCCACCCTCAATCACCCCACGGCCTCCCAGGCTCGTGCCGTCCTCGAGCGGGGACTCGACACTTCCAGCGGGCTGGACTTCGTGAGGAAGCGCCTGGCGCTGCAGGGCAAGACGCTCTTCCTCGTGTCGTTCGGGTTCTACCTCTTCCTTCTCGCCAACATGGTGCTGGTCGGCGGGGCCCCGTTCGTTGCCGTGGTGCGGGGACCGGTCGCGCTCGGCCACCTCTGTGCCAGCTGGACGATGGGCCTGCTCTGGCCGCTGGCCGACCGGGCCCGGCTCTCGCGGCGGAGCGTGGGTGCCCTCGATGCCATCAGTATTGTCGTGGCCGGCGGTTTCCTGTCCCTCATGACGCTGCGGGATGAGGGGCAGATCCTTCAGACCCTGCTGGCCCTGATGGTCACCGTGATGGTCCGCGCGATCCTGGTGCCCTCCAGGCCGACCCGAACGATGGTGCTCTCGGCCCTCGCCTTCGTCCCCACCATTATCGTCTGCATCGCGCGCCATCACCCGACGCAGCTCCTGCCCGGATTCACCCCGGGATTCCAGAAGCTGCACATGACCTTGAACACGGTGCTCTGGAGCGTCCTGGGCACCACGCTGGCCACCATAGTCTCACGCGTCATCTACGGACTGCGGCAGCAGGTCGCCGAAGCGAATGAGCTGGGACAGTACATCCTCGAGGAGCCGATCGGTGGCGGCGGTATGGGCGAGGTCTGGCGTGCCCGGCACCGGCTGCTGATCCGGCCGGCGGCGATCAAGCTCATCCGCCCGGAGGCGCTGGGAGCGCCGGCCGGCGATTCCGAGCTGCTGATGCGGCGGTTCGAGCGCGAAGCGCGCGCCACCGCCGCGCTCAAGTCCCCGCATACCGTCCAGCTCTACGACTTCGGCGCCACCGAGGACGGCCGGTTGTATTACGTCATGGAGCTGCTCGATGGCCTCGATCTCGACACCCTGGTCATGCAATACGGGCCGCTGCCTGCGGAGCGGGTCATCCACATCCTCCGCCAGATCTGCTCCTCGCTCCAGGACGCGCATGGGAATGGCCTGGTGCACCGTGACATCAAGCCGGCCAACGTGGTGGTGAGTCGCGCGGGAACCACGTTCGATTTCGTCAAAGTGCTCGACTTCGGGCTGGTCAAGCTCGACACCGCGCGGCGGGCCGAGGACGATGCGGTCGCAAAGCTCAGTACCGAGGGCAGCACCAGCGGCACCCCGGCGTTCATGGCGCCGGAGGTCGTGCTCGGCGACGCCGTCACCGATCACCGGGTGGACCTGTACGCCCTGGGCTGCGTCGCGTACTGGCTGCTCACGGGCAAGACGGTCTTCGAGGGAGAGAATGCCATCCAGGTGATGCTCCACCACGCGCACACTCCGCCGCAGCGGCCGTCGCTCCGGGTGGAGTGGCCTATCCCGGCTCCGCTCGAGGCCCTGATCATGGAATGCCTGGAGAAGGACCCGGCTCGCCGTCCGCCAAGCGCGGAGGCGGTGAGCACTCGACTCGACGCCGTCCGCGTGACAGCCGCCTGGACGGCCGAGCGAGCGGAGCATTGGTGGGCGACGCACCGGCCGCCGCCGCCGGACGCGCGCCCTGTGGCGGATGTTCTCCTGTCGCAAGAGGGCCGCGAGCTGCGCATCGGCCCCAGGGTGCGGCCCAAGGGTTAGCGGGGCAGCGAGGGCAGGCCGGCGGGGGCGATGAGCCTGCATTGAGCGCCCGGGCGCCCGATTCCCCTCGAAAGCCGGCGTTTTGACGGTTGAGCCCGCGCCCCTTCTTCGGCTAACCCCGCGTCAACGCCTCGTCGAGCAAGCGCACAATGTCGGTCCACCCCTTCCGATGCCCCTCGACCTCCTTCGGCGGCAATCGCCGATGGGTGAGGACCAGCTCGGTCCCCGTGCCCCGCTCGTGAAACTCGATGGTGACGACCGTCGGCTTGTGGTCGGTGTTCCTGGAGATCCAGGTGAACGACAGCAATGACGGCGGCTCGATCGCCAGGTACTCGCCGTGGTGCTCGACGCCGCCGTCGGGCCGCCCCTCCATCACGATCCGGAATCCGCCGCCGACCCGAGGATCGACGGTGACGCTGGCGTGAGTGATGTTCCCCGGCCGCATCCAGCGCGCCAGACTCTCCGAATCGAGCCACGCCGCGAACACCCGCTCCCGCGGCACCGCCATTTGCCGCCGCACCACCAGGACCGGCGCCGCTTCATCGGTCACGGTCATCGACCATCCTCCGGGGATGTTCTGCCTCTTCCGACCCCGTGCCGCGCTCCTTCTTCAAGAGGAACGCCTCCAACTCCGCCAGCCGGGTATCCCAGAACGTGCGGTAGTGCTCCAACCACATCGACGCTTCCCGTAGCGGATCGGCGTTGAGTCGGAGCCGGTGTTCTCGGCCCACGACGGTGCGCTCGATCAGTCCGGCCCGCTCCAGGACCTTCACGTGCTTGGAGACTCCGTTGAGCGAAATGGGGAACCGTTCGGCCAAGCTCCCGACGTTGACCTCTCCCTCCGCCAGGATGTCCAGGATCGCGCGGCGGGTCGGATCTGCAATAGCGTCATAGACTTGATCCAACATAGGCTGTCGCCAGGGCGCCGAGGGGTTGTGTTCAACCGCTTGGTTGAATATAATTGGTCAACCGGACGGTAGAATATTAGGGGTGCGGGCCCGGTTGCGCCACCCCGACCCAAGGATGACGGCATGGCAATCCAGGGCAGCCGCATCCAGAACCCTCCCGCGGTCGCACGACGAGGACACGCGGAGGAAAGGAGCGAAGAGCGATGACGAAGCACATGACGGGGACACGCGAAGAGTGGCTCGCGGCGCGCCTCGGGCTGCTCGAGGCGGAGAAGGAGCTGACGCGCCGCAGCGACGAGCTGGCGCGTCGACGGCAGGAGCTGCCGTGGGTTCGCATCGACAAGGGGTATCGATTCGAGACCGACGAGGGAAGCGCCTCGCTGGCGGACCTCTTCCGAGGGCGCTCGCAGCTGCTCGTCTACCACTACATGTTCGGGCCCGACTACACGGCGGGCTGTGCAACCTGCTCGACGATCGCCGACGGCTTCGACGGCTTCGTCGTCCACCTGGCCAACCACGACGTCACGCTTTCGGCGGTGTCGCGGGCCCCGCTCGGAAAGCTGCAGGCGTACAAGCGGCGGATGGGGTGGACGTTTCCCTGGGCGTCCGCGCTCGGCGGCGACTTCAACGTCGACTTCAACGTCGGGTTTACGGAGCAGCAACAGCGCGAGGGAGGTATTGAATACAACTACCGGCGCGAGGCGGCGTGGGAGATACGTACCGAGGATGGCATTGCGAGCCGCATGTCCGGAACGCCTGTCGGCGACAACGCAGCCATGACGGGAACCGACGTGGCCACGTACACGCGCGAGAGGCCGGGCATGAGCGCATTCGTGCTCGAGGACGGCGTCGTCTACCACACGTATTCCACCTATGCGCGCGGACTGGACGGTCTCTGGGGGATGTACCAGTGGCTCGACCGCGCCCCCAAAGGGCGCAACGAGAAGGGTGTCTGGTGGCGCCGCCACGATGAGTACGCCAAGCGCTGATCCACGTTGTGGGTGTCGTTGGCGCAACGGGGGGACGGGAGATCTCACGACGCATGGCTACCGAGCGAGATTCCCAGCGAGCTTTCTTCGGCATCTCGGCGCTGCTCTTCGCCGGCAGCGCGGCGGTGACGATCGTCCGGTGCGCATCCATGTCAGCGATGGGCGAGATGTCGATGCCCGGCGGCTGGTCGATGTCGATGGCGTGGATGCGGATGCCCGGACAGACGTGGCCCGGCGCCGCCACCTCGTTCCTCGGCACGTGGGTCGTGATGATGGTGGCGATGATGCTGCCGTCCTTGGTCCCAATGCTTTGGCGCTACCGGCAGGCAGTTGGAAAGAGAGGCGAGACGCGCTTCGGTCGGCTGACCGGGCTGGTGGGCGTGGGCTATTTCTTCGTCTGGACGGTGTTCGGAATGGCCGCTTTTCCGCTGGGCGTCGCGCTGGCGGCGGTCGAGATGCAACAGCCGGCGCCGGCGCGCCAGGTACCGATCGCGGTCGGTGTGGTCGTCCCTGATCGCCGGCACCCTCCAGTTCACCGCCTGGAAGGTGCGTCACCTGGCCTGCTGCCGGGAGGCACCTGGGGGCGCCCGTACGCTGCCGGCCGACGCCGGCACGGCCTGGCGGCACGGCCTGAGCCTTGGGCTCCATTGCAGTCAATGCTGTGCCGGTCCGATGGCGATCCTCCTTGTCGTCGGGGTCATGGACCTTCGCGCGATGGCTGTCGTGGCCGCGGCAATCACCATCGAACGTCTCGCACCGTCCGGTGAGTGCGTCGCGCGAGCCGCGGGGGCCTTGGTGGTCGGGGAAGGGTTGATTCTGATCGCGCGAGCAGCCGGGCTCGGATGACCCATCCGCATCGTGCACCTGAATTTCGCCTACCGTGCGCCCCGGCCGCCGCGTCGTGTCGTTCACCGCTCACGGCGCCACCGTGATCGTGCCGACCATGGTGGGGTGGATGGCGCAGTGGTAATGGTACGTGCCCGCTTTCGTGAACGAGACGGAGAACGTCGCCCCCACCTTCAGCGGCGCGGATGTGGCGAAGGCGTCGTCGTCCGATGCGATCTGATGGGTCACCGCCGTGCCGCCCCCGTAACCGCCGCCGCCGTCCGTGTTGACCCAGCGCATGCTCACCTCGGCGGCGCCGCCGAGGGCGAGCGTCTTGGGATTCGGGTCGAACGCGGTGGTCGTGAGCGCGACGGCGCCCTTCACGATGACCACGTCATCCGGCGCTGGCGCGTTCGGTCCCGTGGCGGTGTACGACCCGCACGCGCCCGCGAGGCAGAGGCTGAGCGCGGCGAGCGAAGTCGGCAGTCGATGCATGAGCAGGATCCTCTCGTGAGCCAATCGGTGGCGCGCGCAGTCCGACGACAATCGACCGACTCTCTTCGGATGCAGCGTGCGGAAGCAGGGACCTCCCCGGGGCGGATGACGACGTCTCCTGCCCGTCGACCACCGCCGGCTTCAGCCCATAGACCATCCGTGAAGCCGGAATATTCCCGGTGCCGCGCTTGCGGTCGCCATCGGCCTTACCGGGTGGCAGCACGTCGTCGAGCCACCGGCCCCCAGGGCCCGGTGATGCGGCCTCCAGTCCGCGTGTCAGATATCACCGCCGCCGGCGCCCGTACGTGCCATACTATCTCATCTCCCTCGACGAGGTCCCCCATGCTCCGCATCTTCCTGATCGTCCTCGCGGCAGCCGCGGTCGCTCTGCTGTTCATCGCGCTGCCTGACATCAAGCGCTACCGCCGCCTCAGAAACATGTAACGCCCGGTCGCGCCAGCCGCGGGGAGAGGCGGCTGAGGTCGGTCGTCATCGTCGTGCCGGGTCCAGCGGCCGGGGCGGCTGGCGCATCGTCACCGTGTTCGGCAATGGCCAGGTGTACGCCCGGCGCCTGTGGCGGTCCATCGGGACGTGAAGCGACCAGGCGCGGCGCCCCAGCACACCAGCGGCTCAGGGAACTACCCGCACATGCACCGAGCCATCTGGGCTGACGGCATCCGCCAGTGACCCGTTCTTGTCCAGGTAGACTATCCCCACCGGCAGCATGTCGAGCCTGCCCCCCGCGGGTCCGCTGACCAGATAAACCGGCTGAGGGGCGTCCGCCGCGTCCGCCCTGCGCGCCTCGGCCATCAACCGTCGCGGCAGGAATACTTCCGCGTGTGCACTGACGAGCTGGAGCAGCAACAGCGCGCAGATCGTTGCGAGCAGGGCATTGGTCGCGCCGCGTGACGAAAACCGGCCTGGGGTGATCACAATATCCTCCGACTAGTTGCAGGTTCGCTAAGCACGTGAAATGCCTGGGCAGGGGAAGCGCATAGCCGGGGCCCACTGGCCCAGCCTTCATCTCATGGACGCACCGGCGACTCCCGAAAGTGAGTCTGGGTCGCGCCTCCGAGCCGCCGGACCATGTCCCGGCGTTCCGGGCGAGTCGTGGGACACCGGCGGCTTTCCGGGCATCATCGGAAATCTCGACATGTTCACCGCCGGCGACTACATCGCTGTCGAGCTGGGCAATCTGACCATCGGCCATTCGGGCGCGGGCGCGAGCTGGGCGATCGACGAGCTGCGTGAGCGGCTCGGTGGCGCGCCTCGCGTGGAGGTACGCTAGCCTCGCCGTCATCCTCGTCGCGATCGCGGCCCCGCTCGCGATGCTCGGGCCGGCACGAGCAGCCGACGCCCCTTCTGCCTGCTCCTTTCCCGGCTGCGCGATCGTGACGTCCGCCCCCTTGTGGTGAGGCGAGAGAACCGTTCAGGCGCCCGAAGCGTTCGAACGGATCCAGCCCCCTTGGAGGCCCGAATGCACAGTCGCTGGGCGGTGCTCCCGCTCCGGATCATGGTGGGATACGGGTTCCTCGCGCATGGTGCGGCCAAGTGGAGCCGCGGCCCCGCCAACTTCGCGAAGCTGCTGCACCAGATCGGGGTGCCGCTGCCGACGCCGACGGCGTACATGGTCACGCTGGTCGAGGTCTTCGGTGGGCTGGCCATCCTGGCGGGAGCGTTCGTGGCGATCGTGAGCATCCCGCTCGTCGCGTCCATGCTGGTGGCGATGTTTGCCGTCCAGCTCCGCTACGGTTTCAGCTCGGTGAACACCATCGGCCTGACCCCGGCCGGCCCGGTCTTCGGGCCACCGGGTTACGAGATCAACCTCCTGTACATCGCCGCCCTGCTCGCCCTCGTGCTCGCCGGGCCGGGTGGATGGTCCGTGGATCGCTGGCTGTCCCGCCGGCGCGAGGCGGCGGCGTCATGAATTTGAATCAGGTGACCCTGCCGGCCCGCGATGTCCCCGCCTCCGCGGGATTCTATCGGCAGCTGGGGCTCCGGCTCATCGTGGACGCGCTCCCGCGGTACGTGCGCTTCGAGTGCCCGGACGGCGAGAGCACCGTGTCGGTCGAGCAGGTCGCCGAGCTCGGCGGCGGCCCAGGACCGGTCGTCTACCTGGAGTGTGAGGATCTCGACGGCACCGTAGCGCGCCTGGTGGCGGCGGGCATCCGATTCGACAGCCCGCCCACGGACCAGCCGTGGCTCTGGCGCGAGGCCCGGCTCCGGGATCCCGCCGGCAACGCGCTCTGCCTCTTCCACGCCGGCCGGAACCGGCGCGATCCGCCGTGGCGCGTGGGGTGAGTCCGGAAGCTCTGGCCCGGAGATACCGCGCCGTGGGCAGCCGCGCCGATGCCGCCTTCGCGGCGGGGTGTGATTTCTGGGTCCTGCAGGCGGCCGAGGAGGGGGGTCGGTCTCTATCGCCGGCTCGGCTTCGAGACGTTTGGAGCGATCACGGAATACAAGCCGGCCAGCATCGCTTGAGACCAATGCGTGACGGCAAGGTAGATGTCCTCTTCAAGGGCCGAGGGAACGTCTGCTGAGCACCAGGGCAGTCCGCCATATATACTTGTCTAATCCGATCACAACGGAATCAACGTCTGACTGCCCCCCTCATCGAGCAGCTGGCGGCGGCCCTCGGCCCTACGCTCGATCTCGAACGCGAGCTCGGCGGCGGCGGCATGAGCCGCGTCTACCTCGCCCGTGACCGCCGGCTCGGCCGCCGGATCGTCGTCAAGCTCCTCGCGCCCGAGCTCGCGTCGGGGGTGAGTGCCGATCGCTTCGAGCAGGAGATCCGCCACGCCGCCGGCCTCCAGCACCCGCACATCGTCCCGCTCCTCGCGGCGGGCGAAGTCGCCGGCCTTCCGTACTTCACCATGCCGTTCATCGAAGGCGAATCGCTGCGCCGGCGGCTCGAGCAGAGCGCCCCACTCCCGGTCCTCGAGACGGTGCGCTTGCTCGGCCAGGTCGCGAGCGCGCTCGCCTATGCCCACGCCCGCGGCCTCATCCACCGCGACATCAAGCCCGACAACGTACTCCTCTCGCCCGGCGGCGCGATGGTGACGGACTTCGGCGTTGCCAAGGCGCTGAGGGCGGCGACGACGGCCACCTCGGCAGGCCCCGCGCCGAGCGGCCTCACCGCGGCCGGCTTCGCGCTCGGCACGCCCGCCTACATGGCGCCCGAGCAGGCCGTGGGGGATCCGGCCACCGATGCTCGCGCCGACCTCTACGCGTTCGGCGCCATGGCCTACGAGTGCCTGACCGGCAGCGTCCCTTTCCCGGGCAGGAGCGCCCCGGCGACGATCGCCGCGCACCTCACCGAGCCCCCGCCGCCCCTGGAGCAGCGCCGGCCAGATCTGCCGACCGCCCTGAGCACGCTCGTCATGCGGTGCCTCGCCAAGCAGCCGGATGACCGGCCTTCATCCGCCGAGTCGGTGGTGGCCGTGCTGGATCAGGTGCGGAGCGGTGATTGGGACGCCACCATGCGCTCCTCAGGCACGGCAGCCGGATCGAACGCAACGACGGTCGTCACGCCTGCCAACGAATCGCGCCCGGCGGCGCCACGGCGCTGGCTGGTCGTCGCCGCCATCGGCTCGATGGCGCTGATCGGGCTGGCCGCCGTCGTCCGCTCGCGCCGCAGCGCACCGGGTGCGGGGGCGCAGCCGGTCGCAGCGGCCCCTACCGCGCTCCGCATTGCCGTGCTCCCGTTCGAGAACATCGGTGATTCGTCCGACGCCTACTTCGCCGACGGCGTGGCCGACGCCGTGCGCGGCAAGCTCGCCGAGCTCCGGAGCCTCGAGGTCATCGCCCGCGGCAGCTCCGTTCCCTACGCTGGCACGAAGGCCCGCCCGGCCGACGTCGCCCGGGACCTCGGTGTCCGGTACTTGCTCACCGGGACGGTCCGCTGGGCAAAGCAGCCGGGTGGCGTGAGCCGTGTGCTGGTTGCTCCCGAGCTGGTGGCCATGCGCGCCAACGCCGCCCCCGCCACCGAGTGGAGCGAGCGCTTCGACGCGCCGGTTACCGACGTGTTCCGCGTGCAGGCGGACATCGCCGGGCGCGTCGCCCAGGCACTCGGCCTCCGGCTCGGCGGCACCGAGGCGCAGCAGCTCGCGGCCCGCCCGACCACCGACATCGTCGCCTACGACGCGTATCTCCGCGCCGAAGCCTTCACGCGAGGCTTCGAGTCGGGCGAGTACGCAGCGACCGACTCCGCCATCAAGTACTACCGCCAAGCGGTGGGCCGCGACAGCAACTTCGCGCGCGCCTGGGCCAAACTCGCGGGCGCCCAGAGCGTCAACTTCATCAACTCGAGCCGTCCGGCCGGAGGCGCCGCGCCCATCCATGCCGTGCTCGCGCTGGTCGAGCGCCTGGCCCCCGATGCGCCGGAGACGGACTACCTGCGAGCGCAGGTGGCGTACAACGTGGACGCCGACACGGCGACGGCCTTCGCGGCGATCCGCGCGGGGCTGGCGCGCTACCCGGCCAACGCCGAGATCGTCCGTTTCGCCGGCGTACTCCAGGCTCAAGTCGGCCAGTTTGATGCGGCGCTGGCGTACGCGAAGCGGGGCATGGAGCTGGATCCCAAGTCGACGGCGCCGGTCACCTTGGCCGGACAGTGGGCCGTGATGGCACGGCGGTATGCCGAAGCCCGCCCGCTGCTGGACCGGATGGAGCAGATGCAGCCGGATAACCCGGATCCCCCGGGATTACGTGTGGCCTCGTTCCTGGGCGAGGGCGATGTAGCGGGTGCGCGCCGAGCGATGGCACAGGCGCAGCGTCGCTTCTCCGCGGATCGCTTTACACAGTCGGTGTTGCGGTGGGCGGGCGCCCCGTGGCTGCTCGACACGGCGCAGCGCCGCATCGTCCTGGGCGCCTCCATCGCGGGCTTCGATGGCTTCGCAACCGGGCGCGCGCTGACCCACATGGACATCCACGACCTCGAGGGCGACAGCGCCGCCGGCCGCCGGTGGGTCGACTCGGTCCTGGCGGCGCTGCCTGCGGATGAGCGTTTCCTGGGGAAGTCGAACCCGTTCCCGCCCTTGGTCAGGGCGATCGTGCTCTCCCGGATGGGCCGGCACGATAGCGCGGTCGTCGAGGCGGCGGAGGCGCTGCGCCGAAGCGATGCGGACCGCATCGGGTTCATCGACCCTGCCGTTCGGCTCGGCGTGGCGCAGCTCCTGATGCGGGCGGGCCGCAAGGACGAGGCGGTGACGCGGCTCGAGGAGGTGCTGCGAGCCCAGTACATGGTCTCGGACGCGTGGCTGGCGGTCGACCCGACGTGGGTACCGCTTCGGGGACATCCGGGGTTCGATCGCCTCGTGGGCCGGCACTGAGCGGACCGCCCCCGGAGCATACGTGAACCACCCGCGCGGCAACGAGCGCCCGGAATCTGCCCTCGCTGCCGCAGTGCTTTGCTGCTTGCTGAGTGGACGGGTGCGCGCCCTCATCTGGACGCGTTCTGCCGGTCGGCGACTTCGGGCGCGGAATCGGGCCGTGTCTCCACCAGCATGAGCCCGTTGCCGAACCCCCATCCGTACTTCTCGGCCGCCTTCCAACGGTTGATGTATTCGATCCGGGCGACCGACTGAAGAGGCAGCGCTCGCAGCGCGTCGATGCCGCCGACCACGGTGTTGTCTACCGCGACGACTGCGCGGCTGGCCGTGAAGTAGACGAGGGAGCCCGGGTCCCTGGTACGCAGCAATTCGGGCCGGATACGACGAATCGCGTCGTAGGCATTCGCGGCCCGGCTCCGGCTGAGCTCCGGGGCGGTGATCACGTACGGATCGCGGGCTGTGGCGCCACCGGACGCGCACGCGATGAGGATCGGGAGCGGAGAGAGGGCTCCCGCGAGTCGAGCAAGGCTGAGCCACATGGTGGCCTCCGAACAGGCTAGAGGGTTGGCGGTGCGAGGCGCCCCCAGGTGGGGGCGACTGTGGGCCCTATACTAAGAGGCCGCACTCACTTCCCTCTCACGCTCCGCTCATCTCAAGCTCATGATCCGGCTCTGGATACTCGGCCGGCCCACGCTGGCCCGTCGCCACCTGTGCGCCGCGGCGCACCCCGCGCTGTTCACCGCGCGATCGCCGCCGCGGCCCTGATCGAATGCCCCTCTACACCTTCGCCGTCTGCATGCGCTCCTGCATCGCCGCCATCTCCTCCCGGTTCGGCCCGTAGATTCCCGGCGAGGTGCCGCCCGCCAACCGGCACAGCAGCGAGAGCTGCCCGCGATGGTGGATCAGGTGCATCAGGATCGCTCCCCACAGGATGTCCCGGATCGGCATCCGCCGATCGGCGAACTGGATCTCCCGGTCGAGGTCGGCCTCGGTCAGCTTCGCCAGCCGCGCCACCGCCTCCTCGTGCACCCGGCGGTACCCCGGCGCCAGCTGCTTGATCTCGCGGGGACGCTGCATGTTCGGCACCGGTCCCTGGAACGTGACCGCGCCCTTCGCGACCCCGTCGCTGGTGTAGCCCTCGATCTCGCTCAGGTGCCACGCCATCTCGCCCATTGAGCGGCCCCCGGGATCGGGGCGGAAGTCGTACTGGGAAGTCGGGAGCGCTTCGAGAATCCTGGTCGTGAACTCGGCCTCCATGTCCCACACCTTGCGGAACCGTTCCAGCTCGTTCATGGGCGCCATCGTGTCCTCCTGGCATCGTGCAGCGTGGCTCGATCGCGAATAACCCGAGAGCCGGCGTGCCCACGGCGATTCCCGGGACCCTATTGTGCAGTGGAGGCCTGGCCGGCGCAACTCGCGGTGAGGAGACAGTTCGTCCCTGACCGCAACCCGCCACGGCCGTCGCGCTGGCGACCCTCTGGAGCCCCGACCATATTCGAGCACCCCCCCCACCCGGAACACCGTGAACGGCATTCCCCCGCGCCTCGCCGAAGCCCTCCGCGACCGCTACCGCCTCGAGCGGGAGCTGGGCCGCGGCGGGATGGGCTCGGTCTATCTCGCGGAGGACCTGAAGCACCACCGGAAGGTCGCCGTCAAGGTGCTGCGCCCCGATCTCGCGGCCTCGCTCGGCACCGAGCGGTTCCTGCGCGAGATCGAGGTGGCGGCGCAGCTCCAGCATCCCGCAATCCTGCCGCTGCACGACAGTGGCCAGGCCGACGGCTCCGTCTTCTACATCATGCCGTACGTCGAGGGCGAGTCGCTCCGGGACCGGCTCGCGCGCCAGGGCGAGCTGCCCCTGGAGGACGCCGTCCGGATCCTGTGCGAGGTACTCGACGCGCTGGCCTACGCCCACGGCAAGGGGGTGATCCACCGCGACATCAAGCCAGACAACATCATGCTCTCGGGCCGGCACGCGCTGCTGATGGACTTCGGCGTGGCCAAGGCGCTGAACGAGTCGGCGGGCCCGCAGTTCGTAACGACGACCGGGCTCGCGCTGGGCACGCCGAGCTACATGGCGCCGGAGCAGGCCATGGCGGACCGGGAGACCGATCACCGGGCGGACCTTTACGCCGTGGGCGTCGTCGGGTACGAGCTGCTCACGGGCCGGCGCCCGTTCCCCGGCAACACCGCCCAGCAGATCGTCGCCGCCCAGATGACCCAGGCGCCCGAGGACCTGCGGACCCACCGGCCCGCCGTGCCCCCGCCCGTCGCCCTGGTCATCATGCGGGCGCTGGAGAAGAACCCGGCCGATCGCTGGCAGAGCGCGGCCGAGATGCTCGCGCGGCTGGAGCCGTACCTCAACACCAGCGGGGAATCCGCGCCCGGGGCCGCGTACGCGAGCGGTCGCGGCCTGGGGCGGAAACCGGTCCTCGCCCTGGCCCTCGGGGGCGGCGTGCTGCTGGCGGCGCTCGGCGGCGTGTTGCTGTTCCGGACCCATGCGTCGCCGGCGATCCGCGTCGGGCGGCGGATCCAGCTCACCCTCGAGCCGGGCCTGGAGATCGAGCCGGCGATGTCGCCCGACGGGCGCCTCGTCGCCTATGCCGCCGGAGCCATGCCCTCGCTCGAGATCAAGGTGCGCCGGCTGGACGGCGGGGCCGAGCTCACCCTGGCCGCCGAGAGCGAGCGTCCCCAGCGGTTCCCGTCCTGGTCGCCCGACGGTGGCCGCGTCATGTTCGGCTCTCCGCGCGGGGTCGAGATCGTCTCCGCCCTGGGCGGGCCTGCCAAGCTGGTCGTTCCCGACGAGCACAGCCCCGACGTTGACCCCTGGGGCAGCGTCGGCCCCCTGATTCCGGCCGGGTGGTCGCCGGACGGGAAGTCCATCGCGTTCGTGCGGTCGGACACGCTCTACGCGCAGGACCTCGCGGGCGGCAATCCCCGGCTGCTGGCGCACGGCGGCGAGATGCACTCGTTCGCCTGGTCGCCGGACGGCCGCTGGATCGCCTGCGTGCGAGGCAACCGTCAATCCCAGCAGCCCAGCTTCCTGTTCGCCAACATCGGCTCGGCGTCGATCTGGCTGGTCCCGGCGGCCGGAGGCGCGCCGGTCGCGGTCACCGACGACCGGTGGTTCAATGCCAGCCCGACCTGGGCGCCCGACGGCCGGTCGCTGCTCTTCGTCTCCAACCGCGGCGGCGGCGTGGACCTCTACCAGGCGCGCCTGCGCGCGAACGGAACGACCGGCGGGCCGCCCGCTCAGCTCACCAACGGTCTCAGGGCGCAGGGGGTGAGCCTCGCGGCGAACGGGCGTTGGATCGCCTACTCCGATTTCACCGAGACGTCGAACATCTGGACGCTTCCCATTCCGCCGCACCCGCCGGCGTCGGTGCGCCAGGCCGAGCCGGTCACCAGCGGGAACCAGGTCACCGAAAGCCTCGATCTCTCGCGGGACGGCCGGTGGCTGGCGTTCGACTCCGACCGGAGCGGGAACCAGGACATCTATCGCCAGCCGCTTTCGGGCGGGGAACCGGAGCGGCTCACCGACAGCGACGCCGACGAGTTCTGGCCGGCCTGGTCGCCGAGCGGCGCCGAGATCGCGTTTCACGGCTTCAAGGAGGGCCGGCGGCATCTGTTCCTGATGTCCGCCGATGGGAGGGACCGGCGCCAGATCACCGACGGGCCGGATGACGAGCGCACGGTGGCCTGGAGTCCCGACGGCCGGACGCTGTACTACATTCACAACTTCAACGGGCCGGGCAACGAGATCCGGGCCATCACGAGAGCGCCCGACGGCCGCTGGTCCGCCGCCCGCACCCTCTTCCGCGGCATCACCTACCCGCCCGCCCCCTCGCCCGACGGACGGCTGGTGGCGTTCACGTCGGCCGGCGCGGTCTGGGTCGTCGGGGCGGCCGGCGATTCCGCCCGGATGCTGGTGCCGAGCGGCGATCGCGCGGGGGATCCCCGTGCGGCGTACGTGAGCTGGTCGGACGACTCCCGCGCCCTCTATTACCTGGCCGTGGCCCCCACCGGGGAGACGAGCATCTGGTCGGTGGCCGTGACCGGAGGCCCGCCCCGCCTGATGGTGCGCTTCGACGACCCGTCCCGCGAGTGGCACCGCTTCGGGTTCGTGGCGCGGGGCGGGTGGTTCTACTTCACGGTCGGGGACCGGCAGAGCGACGTCTGGGCGGCGGAGGTGGAGGCGGGGAGGTAGGTGATACCTTTCCTCCTGAGGCGAGTGTCTGATTGCGCGCCGTTCAGGCCGGCGGGTTCCTCGCGACCATGGATCGCGGACATACCACACGAGAGGGGACAGACCGATGGACAGCGTCGTACACTTCGAGATGCCGTACGAGAATCGCGACCGGATGGCCACATTCTATCAGTCGGCCTTCGGCTGGCAGACTCAGAAGCTGGGTGAGGAGATGGGCAACTACGTCGTCGCCACCACCACCGAGTCCACCGAGGCCGGTCCCACCAGCCCCGGGGCGATCAACGGCGGGTTCTACGCCAGGAAACCCGACTGGCCGATGCAGTATCCGTCGGTCGTGATCGCGGTAGACGACGTCACGCGCTCGTCTCAGAAGGTCATCGCCGCGGGAGGCAAGGTGTTGGGTGAGCCGATGGAGATTCCGGGCGTGGGACAGTACGTCTCGTTCGTGGACCCGGAGGGGAACCGGGTCAGCCTGCTCCAGCCGCTTCCCCGGACGCCGCGCGCGCCGAAATAGGGATAGGGAAGGGTGCGGACTCAGAGGCGCATCAGGCCCAGGGTCACCAGGATCGGAATCGCGACCGCCACCAGGGCCTCGCCGGCGATGAGTCCCGATGCCGCGGGCACCGAGTACTGCTCGTGGCTCTCTGGCGCCACCCGCTTCCAGGCCTGGTCCAGCATCGCGCCCGCGAAGATACCGCTCACCGCGTTGAACGGGATCAGCATCGCGATACCCATCCCCGTCGGCGACGGGACGAGTCGCCGCCACGCCGGGCGCAGCTCGAGCACCGTAATCAGCACTCCGACCGCCGCGCCCCAGCCGAAGCTGGCCTTCATCCACGCCAGACGAGCCGCGGCGGCGGGGGAGAGGGCGCCCCCGCCCAGCTCGTGCGTCACCACCTTGGCAAATCCCACCCACCGTTGCGACGTCGGGCTCAGCAGCTGCGCATGCTCGCCCACGATGCCGTACGTGTCCCGGATGAGCGGGTACATCAGCGCCAGCGCCAGCGCGCCGACCGGCACCGCCAGGAGCTGCATGTACGTCAGGATCCTCGGCGTGGACCCGATCATCCAGCCGACCTTGTAGTCCTGCATGAGGCCCTCCGATTCCGCCGCCACGGCGCCGGTGATCCCGCTCGACACCATGCTGGCCCGGAGGTCGCCCGGCGCCAGGGCGCCGAAGATCGCCTGCACCAGGTTCACCATCGTGCTGATCGGGCCCCAGTTGGTCTCGCCCAGCACGCGGAGCGCCACCAGCCCGAGCGGTACCGCGAGCAGGATGGCGACTAGCGACTGCCACACCGGCGTCTCGAAGAAGAGCCGCTGCACCACAACCAGCAGCGCCGCCGAGGCCGCGCTCCCGGCCACGACCCAGCGGAGCGGCAGGTCGTGGGCCTCGCCCCGGGTCGCAGCGAGTCCCTGGAAGCTCTTGAGCAGGACGCGCCAGCGGAGCAGCAGCCCGGCCATTCCGGCCGCGACCATCATCCCGACCGCCGGCCACATGACCGTGAGGAGGATATCCACCCGTTTCGCGTCCGCCGTGATGAGGCCGTGCGCCAGGAGCCACGGCGGGAACAGCACCCAGCCGATCACCGCGCCGAGCATCATGCTCGCGCTCACCCGCGGGCCGATGATCACGCCGGAGCCGATGTTGAGCAGCGAGACCGCGATGCCGATGCCGGCGCGGGCCGAGAAGGCGTTGAGGGTAACCGGCAGCGCGTCGGCGATCCAGCGAAGCTGGGTGGCGAGGAAGGTGAGTCCCGAGGCCGCCAGCGAACCCACCATCGCGAATGCCGACCGCCGCGCCTGCGGGCCGTGGGAGTCGAGCATGATGAGCGTCTCACCTGCCGCCACACCGTCGGCGAAGCGGAGCTGCTCGTCCTCGATGAAGTGCCGCCGGAGTGGCACCGCCAGGAAGACCCCGAGCAGCCCCGACGCCGACAGCCAGATCCAGGTTTGCGCCCAGGTGAGCCGCACCTGGAATCTGCTCCCCGGCTCGGCGCCGAGGATGTCGAACGCGGCCAGCAGCCAGCAGAGGAAGGCGATCTGTCCGGCCGTCGTTCCCGCCGTCTGGACGATGTTGTTCTCCCAGCGGTTGTAGCTCCGCGAGAACAGCCCCAGCGCCAGGAACCCGAAGAACGCCGACACCACCGAGATGTTGGGGCCGAACCCGAACTTGAGCACCATGTAGGGGTAGGAGGCGCCGATCACCAGGGCGACGAGGAGCCCGACCAGGACGGATCGCGGCGAGAACTCACGAAGGCCGGCGGGCTTCTGCAGGGGGTGTTGGGACACGAGGGGCTCCGGAGCGTCGAGGAGGAGCGGGCGCCCGGTCGTCGCGGGCGACCGGAGGAGGCTTGCTATGAGAATCACCTGATCGGGTTAACGACACTGTCATCCCGAGCGGAGCGAGGGATCTCCTCGCCCGGGGGTCGAACTCGACCGAGCAAGATCCCTCGCTCCGCCCGGGATGACAGTGTCGTTAACCGACTCTTGCAAAGCTCACTAATCTGTCGGTGGAACCGAATGGCCACCAGCGGCGGAACGCTCGGACTCGACCGACCTGGCCCGCACGGCTCGCGCCGCGGGGAACCCTTCCTCCCGCCCGCCGGTTACTACGCCATGCCAAATATCGAGTTGGGCCTCGACACCTTCGGCGATGTCACCGTGGACGCGGACGGTCGGCTGCTCTCCCAGGCCCGCGTCCTGCGCGACGTCGTCGCCGAGGCGGAGCTGGCCGACAGGGTAGGGGTGGATTTCTTCGGCGTGGGCGAGCACCACCGCCCGGACTTCGCCATCAGCGCGCCCGAAGTCATCCTTGCCGCCATCGCCACTCGCACCCAGCGGATCCGCCTTGGCACCGCGGTCACGGTGCTCAGCACCGACGACCCCGTCCGCGTCTACGAGCGCTTCTCCACCCTCGATGCCGTCTCCAACGGCCGCGCCGAGGTGATCCTCGGCCGCGGCTCGTTTACCGAATCCTTTCCGCTCTTCGGCTACTCGCTCGACGACTACGACGTCCTGTTCGAGGAGAAGCTCGCGCTCTTCGCCGCGATCCGGGACGCCGACCGCACCGGCGAGCCGGTCCGGTGGAAGGGGACGGTGCGCCCGCCGCTCGACGGCGCGCGCGTCTTCCCGCGGGTCGAGCGGCCGCCGCTCAGCACCTGGGTGGGAGTCGGCGGCAGCCCGGAGTCGGTAGTCCGCGCGGCGCGCTACCGCTTTCCGCTGACGCTCGCCATCATCGGCGGCGACCCGCGCCGCTTCGTGCCCTACGCCGAGCTCTATCACCAGACGCTCGCCCGGCTCGGCGCGGGGCCGCTGCCGGTCGGCGTCCACTCGCCCGGGCACATCGCGGACACCGACGCCGAGGCCCGCGAGGCGCTGTGGCCGGCGTACGAGGTCATGCGCAACCGGATCGGGGCCGAGCGCGGGTGGGGCCCGACCAGCCGGGCCGAATTCGAGCGCGAGATCGAGGCGGGCTCGCTCTACGTCGGCGCGCCGGAGACGGTCGCGCGGAAGATCGCCGCCACGGTGCGCGCGCTCGGCGCGTCGCGGTTCGATCTCAAGTACAGCGCGGGCACGCTCGCGCACGAGCGGCTGCTCCGGAGCGTCGAGCTCTACGGACGCGAGGTGATCCCGCGCGTGCGGCGGCTGCTGGCCGACGCGCCCGCCGTCCTGGCCGAGGCGTAGCCGTGGTCCCGCTGTCCGTGCTCGATCTCGCGCCGATCGTCGACGGCGGCGACGCCGCCCAGGCGTTCCGGCGCTCGCTCGAGCTCGCGCGGCACGCGGAGCGCATGGGCTACCGCCGCTTCTGGCTCGCCGAGCACCACGGCATGCCGGGCATCGCCAGCGCGGCCACCGCGGTCGTCATCGGCCACGTGGCCGCCGGGACGTCCACCATTCGCGTCGGCGCCGGCGGGATCATGCTGCCGAATCACGCGCCGCTCGTGATCGCGGAGCAATTTGGCACCCTCGCCTCGCTCTTCCCGGGGCGGATCGACCTCGGACTCGGCCGCGCCCCCGGGTCGGACCAGCTCACCACCCGTGCCCTCCGGCGGAGCCCGCTGGCCGCCGACACTTTTCCCGATGACGTCGTCGAGCTGATGGAGTATTTCCGGCCGCCCCATCCGCGCCAGCTCGTGCGGGCGGTGCCCGGGGCCGGGCTCGACGTCCCCGTCTGGATCCTGGGCTCGAGCCTGTTCGGCGCGGCGCTCGCGGCCGAGCTCGGCCTGCCGTACGCCTTCGCCTCGCACTTCGCGCCGGCCGCGCTCGACGAGGCGCTCGAGCTGTACCGCGCCCGCTTCCGGCCTTCGGCGCGGCTCGAGCGCCCACACGTCATGCTCGGTGTCAACGTGTTCGCGGCCGCGACGGACGACGAGGCCCGGCGGCTCTTCACGTCGCTGCAGCAGGCGTTCGTGAACCTGCGGCGCGGGCATCCGGGTCCGCTGCCGCCGCCCGTCGAAGAGTTCGTGGAGCGGCTGCCGCCGGGTGACCGGCGCCTGCTCGACGACATGCTGTCGTGCTCGGTGGTGGGATCTCCGGAGACCGTGCGGCTCGGCCTGGAGGCGTTCGTCGACCGTACCGGCGCGGACGAGCTCATGCTGGCCTCGCAGATCTACGATTTCGCGGCGCGGCTCCGCTCGTACGAGCTGGCGGCCGGGATCCCGGCCGCCGCTGCTCGATGATGCTGGAGCGGGAAGGGGAACGCGTGCGGGATCGGTAGCCGCGCCGCCGGTGTTGCCCGAGGAGGCATCACCGCGCCGGGCAGCCGCCAGGGGCAGGCGTCCTCAGGCGGCGGGCTCTCGCGCTATGGCGTTCGCGTGCCGCGCGAAGCAGCGCCACGAACCGCCCTCGAGCCGCCACAGATTGGTGAACCGCCGATGGGTGACGGTGCCGTCGGGTGGATCCGTGACGCGGTCGCTCCCCATCACGGTCACGATGGCGTCGTGCCGGCTCATGTGCTCGATCTCCGACGTCAGCGACGTGTGCCGGATGCGGCCGGCCTTGACCAGGGCCAGCGTCCGCGCCTTGTCGTTCACGAAGTTGAGCGGCGAGTTGACGGCAAAGTCGTCGGTCCAGAGCCGGTCGAGCGCCGCGAGGTCCGCGGCGAGAAAGGCGGCCCGGTTCTCCTCCTCGGCCGCCCGGATTTCCTGTTCCCACGTCGTGCTCATCGAGTCTCCTCTGCGGGTGCGGGGTTCCGTGCTTCGGGCCCGTGAAACGTGGCCACACCGCCCGGGTTCTCGCCAGGGACGGAGGCCTCCCCCAGAGAATCGTCGCGCGGTGCTTCGTCCACAACGCATGGACCCGCAGCAACGCTCACTCCAGCCTGCTCACACCGCAGCCAGCACCAGCGTCATGAACACGCTGTTCGGATCCTCCCGATATTCCGCGAACGGCCCGCACTCCACGAACCCGTGCCGCGCGTACAGCGTTCGCGCCGGCGCGAAGTACGGCCACGACCCCGTCTCGAGGCTCAGCCGCGACATCCCCCGGGCCCGGGCGGCTGCCATGATGTGCCCGAGCACCGCCGATGCCACGCCCCGCCCGCGCGCCGCCTCCGCCGTGTGCATGGACTTGACCTCCCCATGATCGGCGCTCAGCCGCTTGAGCGCGCCGACGCCGACGACCGCGTCACCCTCCCACGCCGACCAGAAGGTCACCTCGGGCTCGCGGAGGCCGGAGAGGTCGAGCGCGTGCGCGCTCCCCCGCGCGGTCTCCGCCCGGGCGCGGGTCAGGTGCGTCTGCAGCAGTTCGACGACCCGGGGGTCCTCCAGGCCGCCTTTGACGATGTGCATCGCGATCTCGATCTGGGGACGGCATCACCGTTGAGAAAGACTGCTCACCGGCCGGCGCCCAGGGCAAGTGGCGCTGCCGCATCCGGACTCGGTGGCGGTTGGCTTCCCGCGCGTTAGTTTAGACCGTCTCGCAGGTTCGCTCCTCGGAAATGAGCTGACATCCCCATGACACCGTCTGGACCACAGGCCGTTGAGAACGCTGTACAAGCAGATAGACGGGGATTGGGAAGATCTACCGGGACACCCGGCACTGCAGCATGTCGGCCAGGTAGACCGCGCTCTGAAGGTCGGGCGCGGGCGCTAGTCGGTTCATGAACCCCGTCTCTCGCACCGCCTACTACTGCTGCGGTGTCCGCGCCCTCGACGCCGCCTCTCCCGAGCCGATCTGCGGCGACCAGTACGCCGCCCGCTTCATGACCCCGGAGGCCTGGGCGGTGTTCGAGCCCTTCCGCAGCCTCGACGCCCCGAACGCCTCCAACGTCGTCCGCGCCCGCATCATTGACGACCTGCTACGCACAACGCTGCAGTCCTGCCCCGACGCCGGCGTCGTGATCATCGGCGCCGGCTTCGATACCCGCGCTTTCCGCCTGCCCGGGGGCCGCTGGGTCGAGCTGGACGAGCCCGCGGTGATCGCGCTCAAGGAGGCCGAGCTTCCCGCGGCGTCGGCGCCCAACCCGCTCACCCGGGTCGCGATCGAGTTCGAACGCGAGCCGCTCGAGACGGCGCTCGCCCCGTTTCGCCATCTGTCGAGCCCGGCCGTGGTACTCGAAGGAGTCTTGACCTACCTCTCGGCGGCGGAGGCGCGCGCGTCGCTCCAGGCGATCCGGACCAGCTTCACCAGTCCGACGGTGATCTGCGACCTCAGAACGCCGGCGTTCAACCGGCGCTACAGCGGCAAGATCGGTAAGCTGCTGCAGGACCTGGGCGCGCCGTTTGGGCGCCTGGAGGGCGACGAGGTGGCGCTGATCGAGGCAGCCGGCTTCCGGCTGACGCTGCGGCAGTCGGCCATCGGGCGGGCGGCGGAGCTGGGCATGCTGCGCATCCCGGGCTGGCTGCTCTCGACGCTGCTTCGAACGCTGCGCGACGGCTATACCATCGGCGTGTTCGAGTCCGACCCCGGTCGGGCGACGTGAATCGGCCCACCGGGTAGGCCCTCGATGCGCCTCCGACCCGCCGACCCCGCCGACCTCGACCGCCTCGCCGGCATCTGGTACGACGGCTGGCAGGACGCGCATTCGGGTATCCTGCCTCCCGACCTGGCCCGGCGCCGCACGCGCGCGAGCTTCCGCGAGCGGCTCCGGGCCGCCCTCCCGACCCTGCGCGTCCTCGGACCGGCGGGGGCGCCCGTCGGCTTCTGCCTCGTCCGCGGGGACGAGCTCTGTCAGCTCTACGTCTCGGCCGCGGCGCGCGGATCGGGCGCCGCGGGGGCGCTGGTGGCCGACGCCGAGTCGCGGATGGCGGACGCGGGGGTCGAGATCGCCTGGCTGGCGTGCGCCGTCGGCAACGAGCGCGCGGCGAGGTTCTACGAGAAATGCGGCTGGCGCCGCGCGGGCACGGTGATGCACGAGCCCGAGGACTCGGGCGGCAACGTGTTCGAGGTCTGGCGCTACGAGAAGCGGCTCGGGCCGCCGCCCGCCGCGTAGATGCGAATCGGCATCGACCTGGGCGGCACCAAGATCGAGGGCATCGCCCTCGACGCCGATACCCCCGCTGTCCGGCGCCGCGTCGCGACCCCGCGCGACTACGCCGGCACGCTCGACGCCATCACGCGCCTCGTCACCGGGATCGAGGCCGAGGTGGGCCGCACCGGCTCGGTCGGGCTGGGCATCCCCGGCGTCGTCAGCCACGCCACCGGTCTGGTCAAGAACGCCAACTCCACCTGGCTCATCGGCCGGCCGCTGCTGGCCGATCTCGAGGCCCGCCTCTCCCGGCCCGTGCGCGCCGCCAACGACGCCAATTGCTTCACCCTGTCCGAGGCGATCGACGGCGCCGGCCAGGGCTTCGACACGGTCTTCGGCGTGATCCTCGGCACCGGCGTCGGCGGGGGCATCGCGATCGGGCAGCGGATCCACGAGGGACCGAACCAGATCGCCGGCGAGTGGGGCCACAACCCGCTCCCGTGGATGACGGACGAGGAGCGCGCGTCGGTGCCGGCGTGCTACTGCGGGAAGGTCGGGTGTGTCGAGACCTTCCTGTCCGGCCCCGCCTTCGAGCGCGACCATGCGCTCGTGTCGGGGGCGCGGCGCTCGAGCCAGGACATCGTGCGCGCCGCGGCGGCCGGCGACGCCCAGGCCATTGGGACGCTGGAGCGGTACGCGGATCGACTGACCCGCGGCCTCGCCGGCGTCATCAACCTGCTCGACCCCGATGTCATCGTTCTGGGTGGCGGCATGTCCAACCTGCCTGATCTCCCCGCGGCGGTGTCCGCCCTGCTGCCCCGTCACGTCTTCTCCGACACGGTCCTGACCAGGGTCGTGCTGAACACTCACGGGGATTCGAGCGGCGTGCGGGGCGCGGCGTGGCTGTGGCCGTGGGATTAGAGTGCGCTTCAATACCAAGTCATCCTGAGCCCGTTCGCTACGCTCAGGGTAAACTCCGCGAAGGAGCCTTGCCTCGACACATGCCCCCCCCGGGTGGTTGAACGCACCCTCTCCTGGCTCAACCGCTTCCGGCGCCTGAAGCTCCGCTACGAGCACCGGGCTGACATCCATCTGGCCTTCTTGCAGCTTGGCTGCGCCCTCATCTCCCTGGGTTTCCTCGGCTACCCAGGTCCAACTCGCGAGAACGGTCGGCCTTGGACCGCCGCGCATGCCCTCTGCTATCCTGGGACATGACGATCAAGAGATTGGACCACGTCAGCGCTGTCGTCGCGCTGGCCGAGGAACTCTTCTGACGCGTTCACCGCCGTCCGGGACACCGGTGGCGCCCTGGGCGCTCCTTCTACTCGATACCCTGTTTGGCAACCATCCTTCTTTCTCGCCTGCGTGCGCCGCGGTTTTGTTAGGCACTCTTAGTCGTCCCCTGAGTCGTCCGAGCCGCCGCGGTTGCCCGAGCCTTGGCCTTTCCTGCCGCCCCCCCCACCCTTGGGGGCCACCGCGGTCGCCGTAAAGGTGGCGCGCAAATTCGGCCCCGCGGTACTCGCGACCTCGGCGACGACCATCTGTTCGCCCACCACGGTCCCGAGGCGGACGACGGCGGCCGCGCGGCCCGCCGAGTCGGTCAGAACGGACGCGGGATCGAGTGTCGCGCCGGGGATGTCGCCTAGGAAGCCGAAGTGGATCGGCGTGCCGGGTACTGGTCGAGCGCTGTCGTCCACCACTCGGACCGTGAGCGGCTCGCCGAGAGTCGCCCCGGGCTCGCCCCGCTGCCCGTCGCCGGAGACGACCTTCAGTACGGCCGGCACAGGGGAAGGAGGCTGGTTCCCACCGGGGAGGGTGAGGTCATCCGCCGAGCACGCGCCCAGAGTCAGCACGAGCGCTGGACCTGTCCAATACCGACGGTAGCTGCGCATGAGAGACCGCTCCGGGCGCGCGAGGGACCACGAATCTATTCGCCCGGGCGGCGTGATTGATGTGTCTCTTCTCACCTGGATCGTTGGCAGCAAGACGTTGGACTGCAAGGGATTGCACTGCAGGTCGTCTCGCCGCACCTCGCCGGTGGTCCCGTCTCCGTTCGGCGCGCTCAGGAGCTGGCCTTCCGCCGCAGGCGGAAGCGGCTGGGCGACGGCAGCGAGAGCCAGATCACGTCGCCGCACACGGCCTTGTCCCGATGCCAGCCGATCGTCGTGCCCGCGGAATACTCGAGGATGAGCACGTGCGGGGCGCGTTGGCCGCAGTATCCGCCGCCATCTTGCGCAGCGGCAGCAGCCAGACCGGGATGTCGTCCGCCAGATCTAGTCCGCCCCGGGCCCGGCGCCTGCTCCACCGCGAGATCGACCCGGGTGATGTCGGCGAAGGGCGCACCGTCCAGTGGAGCACGATCCGGAATCGGCGCGTTCACTCATCCGGCGTGATGATCCGTGCGCTAGCAATCCAGCTGCATCTTCCGGAGCAACTCCTGGAAACGGGGGTCCGACCGGATCGTGCTCGACTTGTCCGGGAGCGAAACATTTGGAACGCGCAGGAAGGCGAGATCGCTGCTGCGCTGCTCGTAGGCGAGATCGTACAGCCGAAAGGCTTCGTCCCGGTCACCGACGCTCCCCGCGACGAGCGCTGCAAGAATCGGGGAGATATGGCGGCGACCCGATTCCTGACGCAGGTGCTCGAGGACTCCAAGCGCTTCGGCGCGCATGCCGAGTTCGCCGTAGGCACGCCCGGCCAGGGCCAGGAGCAGGGGCAGGCGGCCGGCCACAGCCATGGCCTTTCGTAACTCCTCGAGCGCCTCATGAAAGAGGCCCTTTCCGGAGAGCGCTCGAGCCGTCCATGCGGAGGTGAGCGGGTGGCCGGGCTCCATCTCTCGCGCCGTCCTGAGGTGTTCGAGCGCCGTGTCGTAGTCGCCCGACCACACATAGCATCGTGCCACGATCTGATGGATCGGCAGGGAGACCGGATCCAGGACCTGGGCCCGCAGGATACGGGCGAGGCTCTCCTGGTGCCGGCCCATCGCTCCCAGGTAGATGGCGTACCAGAGATGCGCCCGAGAATTCTCAGGCTGCGACTCCGTGGCGCGCCGGAACTCGGCTTCCGCCAGCGGCCAATCCCAGTCGTAGAGCATGTGGACCGCGGCCAACCACCCACGGGCCTCGTGCAGTCCCGGGCTCAGAGCGATCGACTGGAGCGCGGCCTGCTTGGCTCGCGGCAGGGCTAGGGGCAGCTCGGGGTCGTCCCATTCCACCAAGCCCCGGAGGGTCCAGCACTCCCCCAGGCCGGCATAGGCTGGGGCGTATGACGAATCCCGCTCGGTCGCCTGCTCGAAGTACTCGGTGGCGATCTTGAGACTTTCGAGCGTACGCCTGTTGGTGAAGTAACGGCCCCGGAGGTACAGGGTGTACGCCTCGAGGTTGTCCGTCGCTGGTCTCACGAGCGTGGTGTCCGCTTGGCTCGGCGGCGCGAGCGGCAGCGCGCCGACGATCGCCCGGGACAGCTCCTCCTGCAGCGCGAACACGTCTTCCATGGTCCGCTCGTAGGTCTCCGACCAGCGTTGGTACCCGGTCAACGCGTCCACCAGTTGCGCCGTGAGCCGGATCCGGTTGCCCAGCTTCCGCACGCTCCCTTCCACGAGGCTGTCGACCTTGAGCCGTTGGCCGATCGTGCGGGCGTCGACGTCTTTGCCCTTGAACGAAAAGGCCGATGACCGGGCCGCGACCCGAAGCCCCCGCACCCGGGCGAGCGCGGCGGTGAGCTCCTCCGCCATGCCGTCGCTGAAGTATTCGTTCTCCTTTTCGGGGCTCATGTTCACGAACGGCAGCACCGCGATGGCGTGGGAATCGAGGGGAGGGGACCTCGACTCGACCGTATGGGCATACCCGCCACTCTGCCCGCGCTCCATCGCCAGCGCGTCGCCGAACTGCGCCGCAGTCGGGAACCGATCGGCCGCCATCCGAGCCAGTGCCCGATGCACGGCCTCGTCTACCGCTGCGGGGACATCCGGCCGAAGGCTTCTCAATCGCGGCGCCACCTCGACACAGCGCATCGTCATGATCGCCTGGCTGGTCGGCCCGGTGAAGGGCGGCTCGCCCGTCAGCATCTCGAACAGCACGCACCCGAGGCTGTACAAGTCGCTTCGGCCGTCGAGCTCGGCCTCGCCGAAGACCTGCTCGGGGCTCATGTACGTCGGGGTACCGATCGCGAGTCCGGTCGCCGTCAGCGGCACGTCGCGCGCCGCAATGGCTCGCGCGATGCCGAAGTCGGCAACCAGGGCGTGCCAGCCGCTCCCCGGGTCGAAGTCCGGCAGGTATCCCTCCAGCAGAATGTTCTCGGGCTTGATGTCGCGATGTACGATGTCGTGCCGGTGGGCGTACTCTAGAGCGTCAGCCACTTCCCGGCCGATCCGGAGAGCATCCGTCAGCACCAGCCGTCGCTCACGCTCGAGTCGGGTACGCAGCGACTCGCCCTCGATGTACGGCATCACGTAGTACGAGCGGCGAGCCGGGCCCGACATCGGCCCGGGATCGAGGGTCCCCGAATCGTACAGCGGCAGAATGTGGGGGTGATGCAGTTGGGCGGCGAGTCTGATCTCCCGCAGGAAACGCTCGGTTCCTATCTCAGCGGCAACGTCCGGACGGAGCACCTTGATGGCAACCGCGCGCTCGTGCCGGAGGTCGCGGGCGAGGTAGACAGTGGCCATGCCCCCGCGCCCCAGTTCGCGCTCGATCTGGTAGCGCTCGCGGAACGGCTCGTCTACGAACGGTTCGACGGGAGACACATGGCCCCCACAGCCCGAAGGGAACTGCAGCAATGTGGAGGAGCGGAACGGAGCCCGCCAGCAGGTGGCAGTGACCCATGTCGACGTCGGACGCAGCCTGGGGGAGATCGAGTACAAGTGTCCCGGCCCCGGCTGGTACCGTCAGTGCCGGCGCCGGCCGTGCACCCCATTGCATCTCCAACGCTCCCCGGCATGAGGGTTGCCGCGTCACATCCCGGTGGAGCGCACCCGAGCCACCAACCATCACAACCCATTGCAGTTGCCGCCCCCAGAGGGCGCCCCGACCAAGGTAAACCCGTCGCGAGACGGGGACGCAAAGCCTGGAGTCTCGGTTCAACGGGTCGTCGTTCGACCTCGATCTGGGCGGCGGCTACCAGGTCCCGCTCCAGGCGAGCCGGGTGGCGCAGCTCTGCCCCGTCGCCAACCTGAGCGTCGGCTCGGGCCCCAACGATATCCTCGGGGCCGGCGTGGACATGTCGAGCCGCACGTTCGCCTTCGGCGCCGCGGTCGGCGCGCTGGTGGGTCACAGCTCGCAGATGAACATCGTGCCCAACGCGAGCTTCCAGTTCGCCAACACCAGGATCTCGATGGATGACGGCACAACCTCGGCCGCCGGGTCGGAGAGCTACGCGCTGCTCACGCTGGGTACCGGGTTCGTGTTCAACTCGCGGTTCAGCCTCAACCCGAGCATCAGCATCCCGGTGGGGCTCGACGGCGGGAGCACCGCGTTCGGGCTGATGGGGGCGATGAACTTCGGCCGCTGAAGCCGCAGACGTTCGGAAGGGGCGGGGCCCGCCGGGCGTTGCCGGAGGCGCCCCGCCCCTTCGTTTTGAAGGTCGGAACAACCGAACCGCCGCCGACGGTCGCGAGCCGTCGGGGCGGTTCACTCATGCCTTGCCCGGACCCTGGTCACCGCGGCGGGTGCGCGCGCTCGGCGGACGGTCCTGCGCCCGTGCGCCGCCGCGGAACTCGAAGTGCCGCTGATCGAAGGTGCGCTGATGAACTCCCGACATCCTGGCCTTCCGGGCCCGGAGCACGAGCTGCTCCGCGACTTCCCCGGCTGGCCGCCACGCCCCTGACGGCATGCCTTCGTAGAGGTGACCGTATTCCGGTCGCAGTCGGCACTCGCGAATCTCTCCCATCGCAACCTCCGGCCGGCGGTGCGGTTGATCTCCGCCCTGCTCCAGCATAGACCCGGCGGGCCGGAAGCGCTGTGACGCGCGCAGCCTTGGCCATCTGGGACGAGGGCCCCTCACCGCGTAGACGTGGCCTTCCAGTTCACCTCCCACGTCCGGCCTCCATCCGCCGAGAACGACTGCTCGAACCGGAACGAGGCCGGGGTGATGTCGGAAAAGACGAACCGGACGAAGACGGCCTCGCCGTTGAACGTCTCCCGGTCGTAGAACTCCCCGCGCCCGTCCTTGAACCCGCCGGTCATCGCCTGGCCCAGCGTGCCGTCACCGCTGCTGGCCCAGCTGATGTGCCATTGGCGGGACTGGGGGTCGTAGAGCCGGAGTGTCAGGCCCTCGATGTGGCCCGATGTGCCCTCCACCTCGAGCTCACCCAGGTTGGCGCGCCCGTTCCAGACCTTGCGGACGACGGACGTGCCCTCGTAGTCCACCCAGGTTGTCGAGCCCGTGAGCGGATGCAGGAGCCGCGACAGGTGGGCCTTCCAGGAGCCGAACTCGAAGTCGAAATCGTGCTGTCCGTCGCGTTCAGGGGCGGCCGGCGTCGCCGGCGCGCTGGGGGTCGATTGGGCGGGCGCTGGAGCCGGATGAAGGGCCCAGAGTAAGCCGGGGACGAGGAAGTGCGTCAGCAGACGCCGGGATATGTTCGTCACCTGGTGGCCTCGCGAGTCGTCAGGGAAAAATGGCAGGTCCGAGTGATCGTAACCGACCGCCGTTTTCGTCACCAGAAGTAACCTGGGGGTCACCATGGCGCACCCGCGCCGGCCGAATCCGGTCAGCGACTGTCCGCTCACGGCCGCCCTCGCCGCCATGGGCGGCAAGTGGAAGCTCATCATCCTCTACTGGCTGGCCGAGTCGCCGAGGCAATTCCTGGCGCTCCGCCAGCTCATGCCCGGCATCTCACAGAAGGTGCTGACCGAGCAACTCCGCGAGCTGACCGCGGATGACATCGTCCACCGCCGGCGGACCGGACGCGTGCCGGCGCCGGTGATCTACTCGCTCACGCACTACGGCCGCTCGCTGCTCCCGATCGCCGAGTCCGTCCGCACGTGGGGCCGGGGCCACATCGAGCGGTTCGGCGGGTCGTGAGCCATCCCCGGCCCCGGCTGCGAAGTCCCCGGTCTCCGCCTATCTTGAACCGTCACCCCTCGTGGAGGCTCGATGTCCCGCCTGCTCGCCCTGCTCGCCCTTTGCACTCTGCCCGCCGCCGCCTGGTCCCAGGATCCCGGCGTGGCCGTGCGTCCCTTCGACCAGAAGCACGGCGGGAGCAAGTCGGTGCACATGCTCGGCCACGTCGTCACAAATCCCGGCCCGTGGAAAGCGGCGGACATAGAGATGGAGCAGGACCCCGGCCGGCCCTACGTCTACGTCTGCGGGTTCGTCAACTTCGACACCCAGATCTACGACGTGAAGGACCCCGCGCATCCGCGCAAGGTCTTCGACTGGCACATCGAGAACCCCGAGCTTCACCGCGGCATCGGCGCCATGGACGGCAAGTACTTCAAGATCGGCCAGAAGTACTACTACGTGCAGTCGCTTCAGTTCATGCAGGGAAGCCCCGACGCCGACCTCGGCGCCGTCGTCTTCGACGTGACCGGCCTCCCCGACGCGAGCAAGGTCAAGCTGGTGGCCCGGATCCGCTACCCCGCCGCGCCCGGCGGTTTCCACAACATCTTCGCCTACAAGCACTCCGACGGCCGGGTGCTGCTGTTTGCCACCGTCAACGAGACCAAGGCGCTGGTCTACGATCTCGGCAAGGTCGTGAGCCTCCCCGGATTCGACGACGTGGCTCATCGGCGGCGTGCCCAACCCGACGCCGTTCCCCCAGATCGGCGCCGGCGGCTACCACGACTTCTACGTCGGCTACGACCCCGCCACTCACAAGGACAAGTTCTACGGCGCGGGCCTTGGCGGCTACTCGGTGTGGGACGTGACCCATCCCGAGACGCCCGCCCAGATGTTCACCCTGACCGGCCTCGGCTTCGACATCGCCCACACCTTCACGCCGTCGCCCGACGGCCGCTGGGCCGTGACCATGACCGAGTACGAGTACACGCCGCTCCGGATCTGGGACCTGGGCCCCGGCCAGCGCGATTCGACCAAGAACCTCGACCTCGCCATCAGCGCCTGGACCGCCGACTGGCGCGACCTGGCCCACAACCACGAGGTCCGCTGGCCCTACGTCTTCGTCGCCGCGTACGAGGACGGCTTCCAGGTCTTCGACCTCAAGGATCCCAAGGCACCGAAGACCGACGGCTGGTTCTACACCTGCGAGTGCGAGCACGGCAAGGGCTTCGGCGGGAACTTCGACAACGGCTGGCAGGGCAGCAACAGCGTCGAGCAGGGCGCCTTCGGCATCGACGTTCGGAACCGCGATGGCCTCATCGTGATGACCGACATGCGAAGCGGACTCTGGATCTTCCGGCTGGATGGCTTCAAGGGCTGGAACGGGCGCGACTACGGCATGCCGAACATCTCGAGCGTGCAGGACTACGACCGCGGTCCCGTGGTCGCCTCCGCCGCCGCCGGAGGCCACGCGGGCCAGTGATCACCGGGCGGGTGCGCCTCTGGGCGTTCGCGACGGGTCTCCTCTTGCTCGCTCCCGGCGGCCCGTACGACATCGCGCTGCACCCGACGCCGGCCGCGCCCGGAGCCCAGGGTCGCGCGCGCCTGTACGCCGCCGCCTCGCCCTTCGGGATCGGCGTCACCGCCGACGGCCGCGCCCGCTACGACATCCGGATCTCGGCCGCGCATCTCCCCCGGCCCGACAGCCTGGGCCGTTTCCACGCTTACATCGCCTGGGCCGCGACGCCCGACCTGGCCCAGTGGGTCCGGCTCGGCGCCGTGCACAACGGCACCTCGACGGTGGGCCCGGTCGAGCTCAACAAGTTTCTGCTGGTCGTCACCGCCGAGCCGGAGTCGGCGGTGGCGGCGCACGCCGGGCCCACCGTGCTGCACGGCACCTCGCCCAGCGGCTGGCTGCAGTCGTTCCTCACCCATCCGCTGTTCCGCGGCATCGCCCAATGACCCGAGCGCGCTGGATGGTCCTCGCGGCCGCCGCGTTGCTCTTGGCCGGCGCCGGCCTCTCGGCGCAGACGCCGGCGCACGACATGGCGGGCATGTCGGGCATGGCCGACTCTGGCAAGGCGATGGCGATGCCGATCCCGATGCCGGCGGGCATGGTCATGATGCCGGGGCTCGTCGGCCTCGCTCCGGACGTATCGCCGTTCCTGCCCGGCCGCGGCGCGGACCCGATGAGCTTCCCCGCGGCCAAGGCCAGCACGCTTACGCCGGTCGCCGACGGCGACACGCTCGACCTCACCGCGATGCTCGTCCGGCGGACGATCCGCGGCCGGGCGTTCGCGATGTACGGCTTCAACGGCCAGGTGCCCGGGCCGCTGATCCGGGTGCGCCAGGGCGCTACGATCACCGTCCGCTTCCACAACCGGATCGAGCTCCCGAGCAGCGTCCACTGGCACGGGGTCCGGCTCGACAACCGGTTCGACGGCGCGGTCGGCGTGACGCAGGAGCCGGTCGCCCCGGGCGCCGACTTCGTCTACACCGTCCGGTTCCCGGACGCGGGCGTGTATTGGTACCACCCGCACGTGCGGGAGGACGTCGAGCAGAGCCTGGGCCTCGCCGGGAACATGCTGGTGGACGCGCCGGACCCGGACTACTACTCGCCGGCCAACCGGGAGCAGGCGCTGGTGCTGGGGGATCTGCTGATGCAGGCGGACACGCTGATTCCGTACGGGCGGGAAGCGCCGGACTTCGCGCTCATGGGACGGGTCGGGAATGTGCTGCTGGTGAATGGTGAGCCCGGCTATACGCTCCACGCCCACCGCGGAGAGGTGGTACGGTTCTATCTCACCAACGCCGCGAGCTCGCGCACCTTCAATCTCTCGTTCGGCGGCGCGCCGATCAAGGTGCTCGCCTCCGACGTGAGCCGGTTCGAGCGCGAGGCGCGGGTGCCGAGCGTGGTGCTGGCGCCGGCGGAGCGCTATATCGTCGAGGTGCGGTTCGATCGGCCGGGCCGTTACCCGTTGCTCAACGCGGTGCAGGCCATCAACCACTACCGCGGCGAATTCGCGGCCGAGGTGGATACGCTGGGGATGGTGACGGTGGACTCCGCGGCCGCGGCGCCCGATCACGGCGCCGCGTTCGACCGGCTCCGCGCCAACGCCGCCGTCTCGAAGGACGTCGAACGGTTCCGGCCGTACTTCGGGAGGCCGCCCGACAAGCGCCTCACGCTCACGGTGCGAACCTCGGGCCTGCCGCTCGCCACCGTGCAGTTCATGACGATCGACACCGCGTACTATGCGCCGGTCGAGTGGGTGGACGGGATGCCGGACATGAACTGGCTCTCGACCTCGAAGCAGGTGCGCTGGATCCTCCGCGACGACGCCACGGGCAAGGAGAACGGCGACATCGACTGGCACGTAACGCAGGGGTCGGTGGTGAAGCTCCGGATCGTCAACGACCCGCGGTCGTTCCATCCGATGCAGCACCCGATCCACCTCCACGGCCAGCGCATGCTGGTGGTCGCGCGCGACGGCATTCCAGCGGACAACCTCGTCTGGAAGGACACGGCGCTCGTCCCGGTCGGGTCCACGGTGGACCTGCTGATCGACGCGTCCAATCCCGGCGCCTGGATGCTGCATTGCCACATCGCCGAGCACCTCGGCGCCGGGATGATGGCGGTGCTGCACGTGGATCCGGCCGTGCATCGATCGTCTGGAGGCGTCCCATGACCAACAGCACGCGGATCGTGGTCCACGGCCTGCCCGTCCGGGTCGAGAACACTCGCCCCGACATCCGGACAGAGCTGGTGATCGAGCGGCTGACCGCGGCGCTCGACCTCATCGCCCGGTATGCGCCGCGGCGCTACCGCCGGCTCCGCCAGGATATCGCGGGGTTCGTCGTGGAGCGGTTCGCCTGCCGGGGCGCCTTCTTTCCCGACCGCCGCGAGTGTCTGGTCGAGCTCACCTTCGCCGTGAATCCTGCGCACGGCCTGCCGGAGATCGCCGCGTCCATCGTGCACGAGGCCACGCACGCCAGGGTGGCGCGCCGGTGCGGCATGCTTCCCCTGACCATGCGACCGCGCGAAGAGCGGCTCTGCCGGATGGCGGAGCTTGAATTCGGGCTCGCGCTCCCGGACGGCGCGGTGGTGGTCGAGCGTGCGCGAGCCTCACTGGCCCTGTCCGACCGGGAGGTGGCCCCGGTCGTGGACTGGGCCGAGGCGGCGCGGCGGATCGCGGACGTGGATCGCCGGGCCTGAACGGATCAGCAGCGCCGGGCTCGCACGTCATCCCCGAGCCCTTCGCTGCGCTCAGGGCAGGCTCCGCAAGCGAGGGATCTGCCCCGTGAAGCCCGAGCCATTCCCCGGCACGGTCCGCGCGCTCTTCACCTCGCCATCACCACAGGAGCACCTGCCATGGCCACTTCCCCGGCCGACTTCCCTGCCACGCTCCAGATCGAGTACCCGGACCGCGAGCTGGACCGGCTGACGACTTTCTTCCGGCCGTTCACCGTCATTCCCATCGCCCTGATCCTGGGGCTCGTCACCGGCCCGACGGTCGGCGGCACCAGTGGCCACACCGTGCTCGGCGCGGGCGGCATTCTGTTTCTGCCCGTGGCGCTGATGATCGCATGCCGCCGGAAGTACCCCCGCTGGTGGTTCGACTGGAACCTGGAGCTCACGGGGTTCAGCGTCCGGGTCGCGTCGTACATGGCGCTCCTCACCGACGAGTACCCCTCGACCGACGAGGCGCAGAACGTGGCGCTGGACCTCGAGTATCCCGACGTGGCGCACGGGCTCGACCGCTGGCTGCCGCTCGTCAAGTGGTTCCTGGCGATTCCGCACTACCTCGTTCTGGCCGTGCTCGGCATCGCGGCGGTCTTCGCCGTCGCGGGGCTTGGTTCGCCATCCTGGTCACCGGCCGCTATCCGCGGGGGCTGTTCGACTTCGTCGTCGGGGTGCTCCGCTGGTGGTTCCGGGTGGCGGCGTACGCGTTCCTGCTCACGACCGATCGCTATCCGCCCTTCAGCCTGGCGGCCGGATGATCGGCACGCTGTTCCGCGAATGGAGAGTGGACATGGAAACTGTCAGGATCGAGCAGCACGGCGTCGCGGGGATGCTCTGGGTGGCGGCGTGGCTCTTCACGATCGGGTTCCTGCACCTGACGTTCTGGCGGGGCGTGCTCGCACTCGTGGTGTGGCCGTATTATCTCGGCGCCCACTTCGCGCCCGTGTTGACGCATTAGCGCGCTCCGTCGGCCGGCCGCCAGCCGGCGGTGACCGGACCGGCCTTCGGCTTCGGCTGTCGCCGCCTCTGACGTCGAGGAATGAAACGTTTTCGACCTCATTCGGCGTACCAGTGCCCACCCGGTATCGATGCGACTCCCAGGGAGGCACAGCGTGAAGGAAGCAGTCGTGGCGCCAGGGGTCAGGGAATGGTCGCCGGCGTTCAAGGCCAGAGTCACCGGTGTGTTCTACCTCCTGACGCTGCTGGGGGGAGTGTTCGCCCAGAGCTTCGTCAGCGGCAGGCTGGTCGTCTCCGGCGACGCCGCCGCGACGACAGCCCAGATCCTCACGCACAGGTCCTTGTTTCAGTTGGGTTTCACCGTCTACCTCATCGAGATGGCGTGCCAGGTCACCATGACCGCACTCCTGTATGACCTGCTCAAGCCAGTGAGCAGGAGCCTCTCATTGCTTGCGGCGATCTTCAGCCTCACCGGTTGCGCCGTCAAGACGTTCAGCCGCCTGTTCTATATCGCCCCGTTGTTCGTCCTGGGAGACGCGCACTACCTGAGCGTATTCAGCGCCCCGCAGTTGCAGGCGCTGGCGCTGCTCTCTCTCGAGGTGAATGACCAGGGTGCCGCGATCGGCCTGGCATTCTTCGGATTCTATGCGGTCATGAAAGGCTGGCTCATTGTCAGGTGCACCTTCCTGCCTCGGATCCTCGGCGTGTTGTCGATCGTGGCAGGCATCGGTTTGCTGACGTTCCTGGCACCGCCGCTGGCCCACCGACTGCTTCCGTACGTTCTGGCGCTCGGCTTCCTGGGCGCGGTATCGCACATCCTGTGGCTGCTCGTCTTCGGCGTGAACGAACAGCGCTGGAGAGAGCAGGCCGGCGCGGCGGCGGGATCGATCTGGAGATGACAGCCGCTGTCCCCGGTGGCGACCCCGCCGGCGATGCTTCCTGCGTCTATGGCACCCTCGTAGCGCTCAAGACGATGCTCGACCGGGCTCCGGTCCGCGCCGGGCACGACTCCGGATCGAAGAACCGTCGCGTGCCGTGCGCAATTGGCCGCCCGTCCACGATCAGCTGATTCCCGAGCCCGAACGGATTGCTGAACCACGCCGCGCTGAACGGCAGGTCGCCGCCCAGCGTCAGCCGGTAGGTCGAGTTCACCATGTAAGGATCGTTGAACAGCCCGAGCCCCGTGGTGTGCCGCGCGAACGCCACCAGGAGATCCGCCTGGCAGCTCTGCCGAAGCACGTTTCCACCGAACGTCGCGTCGATGTCCCCCCTCGAGTCCGGCCCCGGAAACGACCCCTCGATCATCATGGCGAAGTTGTCGTTCACCAGCAGATTGTCGCGGATGGTGACGTGGCTCGTGCCGTAGACAGCCGGCGTGCCCAGGCCGACCGCCCCGATGCGAATGCCCGTGCCCACCGGCAGGCGCCGGTGGTCGCGCACTTCGTTGTTCGTGATCTCGGCCGAGAGCACCGTCGTGGCCCGTAATCTGGACGGTTCGACCCCCGGCACCGCCGTCTCGGGGGCGTCGATGGCGGGCGTGGTCAGGATGCCCTCGAGCGCGCCGGCGAGCAACCGGTTGCCGGTGACCTTGAAGATGCCGGGTCCCGCCAGGCAGATGTCGCACAGGCCGGTGCCGCTGATGTGATTCCGTACGATGCTCGCGCTGGTCTCCCGCAGGTCCAGGGGCACATCGAAGCCCTCCTCGAACCGGTTGCCGCGAATGACCAGTCGCCGGACGCGTACGGCAAACACGGCGTACGAGCCCGAGCCAAGGCCCGCCCACCCCGATCGCATGACGAAGCCCTCGATCGTGAGGCCGTGGCCCTCTGAGGGGAGGCCGAGGGCCCGCGCGCGATGGTGGCAGCACACCGCCAGTCCGGTGCTGTCGCATTTCAGGCCCTATTTGTCGCACCTGAGGCCTGTCGTGGGCGACCGGGCGGTGGAAATTGGAGGAATCCCTTTGCGGCCCCACCGGAGGAGTCCCATGGCCGACCAGGACAGCGAGCTCGTCGTCTCCTATCTGACGCTGAGACAGATGATTGGCTGGATCGGGCTGGTAATGCCGTTCTCGGTCCGCGTGGGAGCCTGGCTGTTCGAGGGCATTCGCACGACGGATTCGATCAGTGCGTACTACTACACCGGCATGCGTGATGTGTTCGTGTCCACCTTGGTGTTGGTTGGCATCCTGCTGACGTGCTATCGCACCCAGGCCGTACGAGACACCATCGTGGCGATCGTTGCCGGTCTTGCGGCCATCGGCATCGGGCTGTTCCCCATGGAGCCGACCTTCGCCCCAGAGATCGTGCACAAGTACCCCGACATCGCGACATCCTGTTACCTGAATACCGGCATTCGCGGCTATCACTTCATCTTCGTGACGCTGTTTTTCAGCCTGTCGTTTTACCTGGTCTACTTCAGGTTCGACGCCCTGACCCCGGCGCAGCCGACCACCCAGAAGGTCAAGCGTAACAAGGTGTACAAGATCTGTGGAGCGGCGATGTTCGTGGCCTTTGTGGCCATCGGCCTGCTCGCGGCACTCAATAGCGGCGGCTCTATCTTCTGGCCCGAGACGCTCGCCGTGGTCGCCTTCGCGGCTGCATGGCTCGTAAAGGGACAGACGATTCTCAAGGACCCTGGGACGTGAGGAAGCAGCGGAATCATTGATTGCTGCAGCGGCAGGCATGATCGCCTGCAGTTGAAGGGCGGGCCCGCCTCAGCCAGGCGACGTGACTGCGGATGCGCCGGCATGCTCCGAAGGCATTTGTGTCGTTCGGGCAGTCGGTGGGCTTGAGGTCAGGCCAGATCGCCGCGCCGCCTCTGCTTCTCATCTCGAGGCGGCTTGCCGATGGCGCACAGTGCAAGAGGAGCTCGCGCGAATGCGCATCATCCTCCAGGATACTGTCGGTCTCGCTCGAGCGGATATGCAATGCCCGTTCGTTCCATGGCGACGTCGCCAAAGCTCTACGCCCGACTCGCCGGCGCCTTGTACCTGGCCACCATCCTCGCGGGCGCTTCCGCCCTCGCCCCGGGGGGCGGCGGGCTTGTCGCCAGCCTGATCGCGACCGCGTGCTATGTCGCCGTAACGCTGCTCCTCTATGGCATCTTCAAACCGGTAGACCCCGACCGCGCTCTGCTCGCGACGGTTTTCAGCCTCGTGGGATGCGCTTTGGGGGCGCTGAGCCCCTTTCATCTCGCCCCCCTGGGTCTCAGCCCCCTGGTGTTCTTCGGGCTTTATTGCGTACTCATCGGCCCCCTCATCTTGAGGTCGACCTTCCTGCCCCGCATTCTGGGTGTGTTGATGGCGGTGGGCGGTGCGGGGTGGCTCACCTTTCTGTCACCGTCGCTGGGCGGCTATCTCTTCCCCTATAACGTCGTTCCCGGGGTAGTCGGCGAGGTATCGCTGACCCTGTGGCTTCTGGTGAAGGGGCTGGACGTTCGGCGATGGAAGGAATCGCCACGACGCACGTAGTCGAGGGAGGAGCGCGAGGGATGGAAGGCAGCTCATCGGCTTTTGACTTCGTGCTTGGGGACTGAGAAGTGGAGATGCAGAATGGGCTGCATTCACCGTCATGGGCGATCCGCCGGTGGTGGTCCGGCTCCGGTTCTGACCAGACTCTGTCAAGCCGTTCATCCGATTCCCATTGCCTCGCTCGCCCGCCAACGGGAAGTTCCCGGACATGATGCAAGGCGATCCGGCCGCTCCAGCCCCCGCGCGGCGCGTCGAGGCGATCGACGCCGTTCGTGGGACCGTCATGGTGATCATGGCGCTCGACCACGTGCGCGACTTCATTCACCGCGGCGCCATGACGGGCTCGCCGACCGATCTCGCCACCACCACCCCGGTGCTCTTCCTCACCCGCTGGATCACCCATCTCTGCGCGCCGGCCTTCATGTTCACCGCCGGACTCGGCGCCTTTCTCTGGTGGCGGCGTGGCCGGACGAGGCGGCAGCTGTCGATCTTCCTGCTGACGCGGGGCGCGTGGCTGATGGTCCTGGAGATCACGGTCATGCGGCTGGCGTACGACTTCGACTTCTCGGGGAGCTATCCGCTGCTTCTGCTGGTCCTCTGGGTGCTCGGCCTCTGCATGATCGGCCTCGCCGCGCTGATCTGGCTGCCGGTGCCGGTACTCGCGGGGCTGAGCCTCGCGGTGATCGCGCTGCACAACTCGCTGGATGGAGTGGATCCGGCGTGGTTCGGGGATGCGGCGCCGCTATGGAACCTGCTCCACCAGCCGGGCGCCTTCCCACTCGTGGGCATGACGGTCATCGTCGGCTATCCGCTGATCCCCTGGATCGCGGTGATGGCGCTCGGGTTCTGCGCGGGCCGGCTGTTTCTGCTGGAGCGGGCGGTGCGACGCCGGCGCCTCACTGCGATCGGGGCGGCCGCGGTGGTGGGTTTCGTCGTGGTCCGCGCGATCGATGTGTACGGCGATCCGGCGCCGTGGACGACGCAGCCGTCGCCCGTCTACACCGTGCTCTCCTTTCTCAACACGACGAAATACCCCCCGTCGCTCCAATTTCTGCTCATGACCCTGGGCCCGACCCTGCTCGCCCTGGCCTGGTTCGACCGGCCGGGATTGAAAGCGTCGAGCCCGCTGGTGGTCTTCGGGCGGGTTCCGCTCTTCTACTTCATCCTTCATTTCTGCCTGGCGCACGCGGCCGCGGCGTTGCTGGCCTTCATCAGGTATGGTGGCGCCGCTCGGACCTTCGTCTTCCACCCGGTGCCGTCGATGGGTGGACCCTCGGCGCTCTACCCGCCGCGATTCGGTTACGACCTATGGGTGGCCTACGCCGTGTGGGTCGCCGTCCTCGTGGCCCTCTACCCCGTCTGCCGCTGGTTTGCGCGGATCAAGGCCGAACGGCGGGACTGGTGGCTGAGCTACCTCTGATCGAGTTTCTCAGCGGGTCTTCGAGGCCGTCCTGCCATTCGCTCGGCGCCTTCGCCGCCGCCCGGGCTGAGGCTTGATGAGAGCGGTAGGCACAGTCACCATTCCCCTTGATCCCCCGTCACGTGGGCGCCGCTTCATCCGGGACTGACCATGTGGATTCAACTGTCCGCGATCACCGTGTTGTTGTCGGCCGTCCCGGCGTCGGTTCCGCCCGACAGTGGCGTGACCGGAACGCTCCGGCGTCAGACCCAGGAGCTCCTCGACGCCATCACCACCGGCTCGGCCGACGTCTGGGAGCGGTACCTGGATCCCACCGTCAGCTTCACTACCGAGGACGGAGAGGTCAAGACCAAGCGCGAGATGGTGGCTACACCAAGCCGCTGCCCAACGAGATCTCGGGCGACATCCGGATCGTCGAGTTCACCGCCGCCGTTCACGGCGATGTGGCCGTCACCACCCACGTGGACGACGAGCACGAGACCTTTCACGGCCACCGGCTGCACTGCCAGTACCGGAGCACCGATACCTGGCTCAGGACCGCCGCGGGGTGGCGCCTGATCGGGTCCCAGGTGCTGGCGCTTCGCACCGATCCGCCGGCAATCACGCTCGCGCCGGCGGCGCTGGACGAGTACGTCGGCCGGTACGTCTTGGCGCCCGAGCTGGCCTACGAAATCCGGCGGGACCGAAACCTGCTGCTGGGGCAGGAGACGGGGCGCAAGCCCGATACCCTCAGAGTCGAAGCGCGAGACGTCCTGTTCGTACCAGGGCGCCCACGGTATCGGAAGGTGTTTCGGCGCGACGCGGGCGGGCACGTGGTGGACTTCGCGGAGCGGCGGGAGACGTGGGACCTGGTGTGGAGCCGGAGCGAGGGAAAATAGGCAGTGGCAGCTTGACCCGGAGCTCACGTGAAGACCGAACGACGAGCACCTGCCTCGACGAAAGGCGGTGGCGATGAACGGCAGCTGACCGGCCAGTTGTTCGGCGCCTGAAGGCGCTGAGAAAACCTAAGGCGCGGCCCGGCTGCCGGCATGATACGCCGTCACCGCCCCGAGACGCTGATCGGACCGAAATAGGCGTCCGTCTCCACATGCGCCCACAGCGCGATGCGGCCGGGCCGGTCCCCATGCTTCAGGTCATTGACGACGAGGCATGGTTGCGAGGCCCCGTTCACGTACAGCCGCGCCTTCGTTCCAGCCACCTCGATCCGCATCGTCGTCCACGCACCCGCCTCCATGTCGGCGTACGACTCGTACGCCCCGGGTTCTCCTGCCGAAGTCGGTACCAGGGGAATTCCGGGTCGGAGGCGTACTGCACGGCATGGTTCCGCCGGACTTGGTCGTCGGCCCGCCCGTTGGTCGGCCTCAGGTAGAACACTTCGGACCACGCGCCGTGCGGTCCGGTGCGAAAGCTGACGCCGATGAACCCCCGTGAATCCGGGGGCGTGCCGGGTCGCGGCGCGCCCGCGACATCGAGCCGGATGCTTCCGTCCTTGAACTCGGGCCCGTCCAGCAGGGCCAGCATCGCTTCGTCCTTGCCCGCGGTCTCCGGTGCAGGGGTGAGCTTCATCGCTCGGACGCCCCGATAGCTGACCAGCTCCGTTCGCCCGTTCAGGACTTCCGAGACCGCGGGGAGCGCCGTCTGTCTCCGTGCCCGGGAGGCGAGGCCGGTCGCCGCGATCAGCGCGGCCGCCGCGATTGCCCGGGCGGTCACGAGTCGAGCCTCCCGGAGAAGGCCCATCCGCCGGTGCACTCGATCACGGCGAAGACGATCTGATTCTTTCCCCGTCTGAGCGGGAGGTAGACGGCGTCGCCGACTCGGGCCATCGCGCCGATGCCCCTGAGCCCGCCGGGGTTCATCGCGAACGCGAGCGGTCTGCCGTTCAGGTAGATGACGACGCCGTTGCTGTAGGCATACTGCAACCGTCGGGTCTCGTCGTGCGCCGCAGTGATGGTGGTCCGCGCGTACACGATCCGCGAGCCGGCGATCTTCCCGGTCATCACGCTGTCCGTCAGGACGGCGCCCGTGCTGTCCCTCGGCACGCCGCCCACCGGCGCCTCGCGGTAGCGGTTGATCAGGACGAAGCCTTCGGGCTCCGCCTGGACGCGCTGCCATGTCAGCCGGCCGAGGTCGGGCAGGGTGGTCGGCCTGAAGTCGGGGACCTCGAGGGCATTGGAGATTTCCCAGTCGAGCATGGTGCCCGGCGGCGGGGCGGTTGCGGGCGTCCCGCCTGAGCTCCCAGGCGCGGCAGCGTAGCGGATGTTGGAGAAGTACGCGCCCCGGCCGAAGGCGCCGCTCCAGACACCGATCCCCGCTCCGCCCGACGCCACGACCCGCGGAACGACGAGCGTCGGCACCGTCGCGGTATCGACGTACAGCCGGGCGACCGGACCATCCAGCTCGATCCGGACATGCAGCCATCGATTGCGCGGGATATCCGCGACCGCGTTGGCGCCGTCGCCGTGGTAGACCTGCCAGGCGACGCCGAGGCTGTTGAACGCCGGCCCGTACTGGACGGCCTCCTCCGTGCCGCTGGCGCCCGGGCGCAGAAACAGGACGTTGGAGAATCGCGGCGTGGCCGCCCGGAACACCACCCCCAGAAAATTCGTGGTGTCGCTGGCGGCCACATCGAGGTCCAGGCTCCCGTTCTCCATCGCTGCGCCGTTCACGAGGGCGATCCCTCGGTTGATGTAGAGCGCGGGGCGGCCCAGATACGTCACCGACCGGATGCTGTCGGTCGCGGTCCAGGCTTCGGGTGAGAGCGGGACGTTCCCGCTCTGCGCGGCGGCCACGGCCGGAGCCAGGCTGGCGAGCAGGAGGGCTGCCATTACGTTCATCGGTGACCTTCGTTCGGGATGGAAGTGCGGTGCGCCGAGGCGTGCGGGATCGGCTATCCTGACGAAGCATGGGTCGGAAAGGTGTCGGCGCGGTTTCCGTCTGTGCGCGGAGCCGAGCCGGACCCCGTTCGGGCGAGATGATTTCCGGACGTGAGCTCGAGCAGGCAGTCCTCGTTTCCAGAGGAGACGATGTCGACACGACCAGCGCCCGGCGACGCGCGGAGCAACTCCGGCAGAATCGGCCCTGACGATTCGCGATATCGCGCGGTCGTCGAGAAACGCTTCAACAAGCGGTTCAGCGCCAGGCCGGACTACGTCCGGGTGGTCGGCTCGACCGATCAGATCATCTCGGCGGTCGAGGAGGCGGTGACGGAAGGCCGGCGCCTCGTCGTGACGAGCGGCGGGCATTGCCTCGAGGGGTTCGTCTCGGATCCCGACGTGCGGGTGATCATCGACATTTCGCCGATGAAGCGGGTGTACTTCGACGCAAAGCGAGGCGCCGTGGCCGTCGAGGCCGGCGCGACCGTGGGGGAGACGTTCCAGGCTCTGTTCGAGACGTGGGGAACGGTGATACCGCTGGGTGAATATCCTGCGATCGGCATGGGCGGCCATGTGGTCGGCGGTGCCTTCGGCTTCCTCTGCCGGCAGCTCGGGCTCGCGGCAGACTACCTGTATGCCGTCGAGGTGGTCACCGTGGACCAGGCGGGCCGGGCGGGGGCCGTGGTGGCCACCTGGGAACCGTCCGACCCGCATCGCGACCTCTGGTGGGCCCATACCGGCGGGGGCGGGGGCAACTTCGGCGTCGTCAGCCGGTACTGGTTCCGGTCTCCCGGCGCGTCCGGCGAGGATCCCGCCGGGCTGTTGCCCCAGGCACCGGAGTCGATCACGACCTTCAAGGCGGAATGGAGCTGGAGCGACATCGACCAGCCGGCCTTTCTGCGGCTCCTCCGGAACCACGGCGTCTGGTGCGAGCACAACAGCGAGGCCGGCTCGCCGAATGCCTCTCTCTGGACCCTGCTGGAAATTCATCGGAAGCAGCTCGGAACGATCCTCGTCCGCGGCGTGAGCACCGCCGGCGCCGCCGCCGAGCGGCAGATGAACGACCACCTGGCGGCGTTGGGCGAAGGGCTCGTTGCACCGAAGACTCCTGAGCTGGCACGGATGTCCTGGCTCGAGTTCGCACTGAACCCGCTGCCCGACCTGTTCGCCGCGCCACCGGGCGGGGTGAGTGCCAAGGTGAAGGACGCGCTGCTCAAGCAGCGGTTCACCGATCGCCAGATCGGCGTGGCGTACGACTACCTGACCCGCACCGATCACGATGTCATGGGCGGGATGCTGGGACTCGCGACCTATGGCGGGCGGAGCAACACCGTCGCCCCCGATGCAACCGCCTCCGCCCAACGCGATGCGATTCTCGACATCGCCTGCAACACCGGTTGGCTGGATCCGCGGGACGAGGCGAAGAACCTGGCCTGGGTCCGGCCATTCTATCGGGACCTGTTTGCGGAGAGCGGCGGCGTGCCGGTCCCGAGCGAGGCGTACGCCGGGGCATTCATCAATCACCCAGACACCGACCTCGCGGACCCGGCCCTGAACACCTCGGGCGTGCCCTGGCACACGCTGTACTATCGGGCGAACTATCCGCGCCTGCAGCGGGTCAAGGCGCGGTGGGACCCGCGCAATGTGTTTCGGCACGCCCTGTCCGTCCGGGCGGAATGATGTCGCGGCAGCGAGACGCTGGTCGAAGCGGCGAGCCTCCGCCACATCCTCCGGCGTTGGCCGGAAGTTCATCCGCCACCGGCTTCTGAAGGAATGGGTGGACGGCGGTCCGCCCCACGATTCGGCACCTCACTTCGACCTCACGGACTCATCCACAATGCCGTCGCTGGAGACTTCGATGAGCTTCGGTGCCGGCCCCTCGCCGTCCCTGACGAAATGGATGCGAAGCGTCGGATCCGCCTCGACCTCGAACAGGTTCCGGGCCATGGGGATGAGCCGGGACTCTGGGCTCGCGCCGCGCCGGTAGTACAGACGGCCGTCGCGCCGTGTGATGGTTCGTTCCTGGTAGTCACCGGCATAGCTCTCCAACGCCCGCCGAGAAACCGTTACCGGGTGGGCGCGGGCCGCTATGCGGTCCGCCGTCCACTGAATCTGTTGCCGCGCGTCGCCGGAACCCGCGTCCAGCGCCAGCGCGCGTCGATACGACTCGATGGCCGGTTGGAGCTCGCCGGCCGACTCCAACGCCCGTCCGAGTGCGAGCTGCGCGCTGGCGGAGCCCGGGGCCGCGGCCGCGGCGTGCCGGAGCACCTCGATCGAGAGTGGCGCCAGGCCTCGACCGGCCAGGAATGCGCCGAGCGCGAGCGTGTCGTCCAGCGACAGGCGGTACGCCGGGGCATTGCTGATCGCGTGGAGCCGCGCTCGCGCCGCATCGGCGCCCCTATCCACCGCCGCGCGCTGGACCGACCTCAGGGCGAGCAGGCGCGGATCGTCGTACCGGTCGTAGTCCGCCAGGTGGCGCGCCGGGTGCTCCCCGCCGAGGACGGGTGCGGACAGCGCGGCGACGAGCGACGTGCCATTGTACGCGTTGGCGAAATAGACCAGCCCGAGGCCCCGCGCGACGTCGCCAGTCATGTACGAGGTGAATCGACGGCCGTTGTTGCCGCTGTGATAGAACGTGCGGCCGGCCGGCCCGTCTTCGACCCTGATGCCGAGCCCGACGTACAGTCCCGGACCCGTCTCCCGCACCGGCGCCAGATACTCTCGCCACATCCTGGGCGAGAGCCCGCGCCCCGTCAGCACCGCCGCGACGAAGCGCGCGTAGTCGGTCGCGGTCGTGAGCAGCGACGCCGCGGCGTTGGCCTCGACGTAGCGATGCACCGGAGCGACGTGCCAGAGCCAGTCCTTGGCATACGCCTCGTGGCCGGCGAAGCGTTCCTGCCAGACGAAGCTCGAGTGCGTCATGCCGAGCGGCTGGAACACCTCGCGCCGGGCGAGCTCCTCGAGGGAACGGCCCGTGACACGTTCGATCGCCTTCTGCAGGAAGACGAACCCCTCGCCGGAGTACCCGTACGCTGTTCCCGGGGCGAACTGCAGCGTCAGCCGTTCACCGCCCCAGTTGGGAAGCCCCGTGCCGTGCGAGAGGACGATGCGCGCGGTGATCCGCTTGTAGCGCTCGTCGTGCGCAAGGCGAGGGTACTCGAGCATCTCGAACAGTGGCCGGTCGAGATCGAGCACGCCGCGGTCGGCCAGCCGGAGGACGATGTAGGCGAAGACCGGTTTGCTGAGCGACGCGGCCTCGAAGATGGTGCCGGTGTCGAGCGGGGTCCCGGCGCTGTCGTTCACGGTCCCGAACGCGCGCGTCCAGATGACGCGGCCGTGCTGGACGACGGCCATGGAGAGGCCGGGCACGTCGGCCACGCGCATGAGGCGCGGGATGTCCCGTGTCAGCGCCGCCGTGTCGGGCTCGTGATGGGAGGGAGCTCCCGCGTCTGCCCGGGAAGCAGCGGAGGGTCGGTCCCCCGCTCGGGTCGGACCGCACGCGCCGAGGGCCACGAGGGCCACGAGCGTCGTACGACAGGGCATCGATCCTCTCCGGGTCATCTGGGTCGCAGCCGGCCCGCCTCCGCCCAAGCGGCGCGGTGTGAAGGAAGGGGCCATTTTCTCCCCCAAAGCTACCGGTAACGGGTGACGGGCGTGATTCCTGAGAGCGGATGGTCGCAAAGGCGTGAAATGGCCGGAGAACGCATCTCCATCGAAGTGCCTTGGGCCACGCGCCCTCTCGCTGCGCTCCTCCTCTGCATCCTCTTGCCCGGTGCTCTCGGCGCACAACGGCCAGCCCGTGCGCGCGACCTCGGCATCGTACCCGGCACCCTCCCGCCCGGTCCCCTGAACGCGATCACCGACGTGCCCGGCGTCCGCGTCGGCCAGACTACCGTGCGCGTCGGCGACTCCGTCCGTACCGGGGTCACGGCCATCCTGCCTCACGCCGGCAACGCCTTTCTCGATCGCGTGCCCGCCGCCATCCACGTTGGCAATGGCTTCGGCAAGCTGCTCGGCGCGACGCAGGTGGCCGAGCTGGGCGAGCTCGAGACACCGATCTTGCTCACCTGCACGCTGTGCGTCTGGCGGGCGGCCGATGCGATGGTCGGCTGGCTGCTGGCGCAGCCGGGTATGGAGGCGGTGCGTTCGATCAACCCGGTGGTGGGCGAGACCAACGACGGCTACGTCCTGAACGCGATCCGGAGCCGGCCGATCGGCGAGCGCGACGTGCGCACCGCGCTGGACGGCGCGCGGAGCGGGCCGGTCGCCGAGGGGAGCGTGGGGGCGGGCACCGGCACCGTCGCGTTCGGCTGGAAGGGCGGCATCGGCACCTCGTCGCGCCGCGCGACGGCGGACGACAGCACGTGGACGGTCGGCGTGCTGGTGCAGTCGAACTTCGGCGGCGACCTCCTCGTGCTCGGCGTCCCCGTCGGCCGGACGCTTGGCCGGGAGGGCGTCAGGCGCGCGGCCGATGCGCAGGGAGCGAAGGGCTCGATCATGATCGTCGTGGCGACGGACGCGCCGCTGTCCGACCGCAACCTCCGCCGGCTCGCCGCGCGGGCCCTGGTCGGCCTGAGTCGGACGGGCTCGGTGATGGGCAACGGCTCGGGCGACTACGTGATCGCCTTCTCCACCCACCCCGGCGTCCGCCGCCGCTTCGGTGCGGCGCGGCTTGCAACGGCCGAGCTCGCGAACGACGAGATGACCGGGTTATTCCAGGGCGTCGCCGAGGCGACCGAAGAAGCGATCTACAACTCCCTCTTCGGGGCCACCACCGTCAGCGCGCGAGGCGGGACGGTTGAGGCCATTCCGGTCGCGGAGGTGGTGCGGATCCTCAAGGAGCGTGGCGCGCTGAAGCGGTAGCTGAAACCTGATGGGTGACGGACAGGCCCCTGCCGATCACGCCTGAGAGATCGCGGGGCCGAACCCCGGCTAGAGGCTCGCGCGGGGTCGGTGCGCATCGCGGATAGTCCGGGCTGACCGCACCAGGACGCGCCGCCGCCCCTCACCCCTCGCCGACTACATTTCGGACATGACGATGCCTGGGAGCACGCCGAGTCTCTGGCGGTTTCTCGGACGCCTGCTCGCCCTCGCGTGCCTGGGTGGTCCGCTCGGCGCCCAGGCCGTGCCGCCCCCAAGCGACCCGGTGCCCGCACACGACACGTTCACGGTCGCTTCCCGGGCGCTCGGCGAGGCCAGGGCGATCAACGTGTACACGCCGCCGGGCTACGCCGCGTCATCCCGGGCGCGCTTCCCGACGCTTTACATGCCGGACGGCGGACTCGACGAGGACTTTCCGCACGTAGTGCACACGGTCGACTCACTGATCGCCCTGGGAGCGATCCGGCCGGTGATCGTCGTCGGGGTCCCCAACACTCAGCGCCGCCGCGATCTCACGGGCCCGACCCGCATCGCCTCCGACAGCGCCATCGCGCCGCGGGTGGGCGGCTCGGCCGCCTTCCGGCGCTTTCTCAGCGACGAGCTCATTCCGGCGGTTCGAGCTCGCTACCGGACCACCGGAGAGCGAACGATCGTCGGCGAGTCCCTCGCGGGGCTATTTATCGTGGAGGCGTTCCTCGCCGAGCCGGCGATGTTCGACCACTACGTCGCGCTCGATCCGAGCCTGTGGTGGAACGGCGGCGCGCTCGTGGACTCGTTCGCGGCGCGCCTGGCTGCCCTCGACTCCGCGCCGCGCACGCTGTACCTGGCCAGCTCGAACGTGCCGGACATCACTTCCGGGACGGCAAGGCTCGCGGCGCTGCTGCGCGCCGGCCGGCCCAGGGGACTCGCCTGGGTGTACGAGCCCCGCCCGGATCTCACGCATGCGACGATCTTCCGCGCCGTCGGGCCGGCGGCACTGGCGCGCGCGCTCCGGTAGGCTTGGCTGCGCGGGCATCGTGCCTGGCGTGTTCGCGCTCGCATGGCTGTGCGGCATGCCAGGCGTTCGGAGAACTCCGACATCGGCCGCGGTCGCGCGCGCGTGGGCATGAGAACGGAAGCGAGTGGTGTGAATATGCGTCTGCTGTCGTGGAACGTCTTGGCCGGCGGCGGCCCGCGCTGTGACGCGATCATCACGCGGCTTCAGCGCTACGACGCCGACCCCATCGTTTTTTTGGGCATCTTCGCCACCGGCGTGGCGGCGGCGATGGTGCTGATCGCGGCCCACAGCCGTCCGTTCTCGGCCGCCATCGCGGTGCGGCCGACGCTGCTGCTTCAGGTCATGCCCGAGGCCGGGCCCTGACGATGCTCCGCTCCGGCTCCGTCCTGGCCGCGATGGCTATCTTCGTCGAATACCCGGTCCTGGCCGCGGTCGTCGGGGCGTGCCTGCTCGTGCTGGGACGCCGGGCCCGCCGCCGGATGGCGGTCGGAGTCGGGACCGCCTGGCTGCTCTATGCCGTCTACGAGACCGGCATGCGACTGCGCTGGCTCTGCAGCGGGGAGTGCGACATCCGGATCGACCTCCTGGTCATCTCTCCGGCGCTGCTGCTGGGCCTGGCTGCGGCGGTCGTGAGCCTGCTCCGAGTTCGGACCGAGCCACGACCCCGTCCCTGACCGCACGATGCGGCTTCCCGCACGTGGCGCCGGCAGGCCGCCGCAACCGCGTATCTCGACTCTCCGCGGTCGGCACCGATACGTTCCTGCCTGGCCACCGACAACCTGCCCGGCCTCCACATCGCTCGCCGATTCACGTCTCGCCGGAAGCCGCATTCGACGCCCGGACCACGCCCGCCATCATGCGGCGATGGCACGTCGCCAGCCCCACTTTCTCGCTGCCCCGGCGGTGCCAATCGCCCGGCTGGTACGAAGATCGTACTTGTCGCCCGTCGCCGGCGCCCGTACCATGTTCCGTCGCCGCGAGGCGGCCGGCAGCTCAAACAGCCCTTCCATTGGAGATATGTCATGCGCGCACTTCCGCTTTCGGCCGGCCTGCTGATGTGGGCCGTCATGCTGCACGGGCAGGACTCGGCAACCGCCAACGCACCCAAGCTGTCGTGGGGGCCCGCGCCCACGGTGTTCCCCAAGGGGGCCAAAATGGCCGTGGTCAGCGGCGACCCCGGCAAAGCGGCCCCGTTCACGGTCGAGCTCGCCTTCCCGAACGGATACAAGATTCCGCCCCACTTCCATCCCACCGACGAGGCCGTAGAAGTGAAGAAGGGAACTTTCCTCGTGGGGATGGGGGACACGCTGGATGTGTCGAAGACCAACGCCATGAAGGTCGGCGACAAGGGGCAGGTCCCGGCCCAGATGCATCACTACGGGATCGCGAAGGGTGCGACGGTCGTCTCGGTCACGGCGATGGGGCCGTTCGCGATGACGTACGTCAACCCGGCGGACGAGCCCCAGACCGCGGCCCATCCGTAGCGCGACGCCCTCCGTCCTGTTCACGCCCGACTTCTGCTACGCCGCCAGGACCTCGTTGTTGGTCCTGGCGGTCTGTGCGTCGAGCCATCCACCGTCTGAACCCGATGTGCGGAATGGCAAATGCGGCCTTGCCGTTCACGGCCGTGCCGCCCGAGGAACCCCGTTGCACGTTGCCGGACGACCGGTACCGGTTAGCATTTCGTCATCCCATGCTGCCGCTCACCGGCCCGGATGGTAGGCTCGCTCGGTGTGTCCCTCGAGCTGCCCTGGATAGAAGTAGACGTCGCGCAGCCGCCCGCCCGCATACCGCTCGGCCTGGTCGTCGAAGTGCTTCGACCGCGGATCCCCGCTCTCTCCGCCGGCCGTCACCGCCTTCGCCCGCACGCTGTCCTTCCCGAATTCGACCACCGCCACGAAGCTGTTGCCGTACGTTCCGTACATCCGTCTGGTTCCCGGGTACGTCCGTGCCCCGAACGACGCCAGCGACCCCCACCGCGCCGAGGTGAACGGCACCGGGATGCTCGGCCCCGCGTCGCTGAACGGCTGGACGATGTCGCCGGTGAGCCGCTGAAACCGGTTGATCTCTCCCCACGGCGTCTTCCACGTCCCGAAGTCGCGCGTCAGCCGCCCGACGGCGGCCGCCAGTGCGCCAAGCCGTTGCTCCGGCGTGGCGCGCGCCGCCATGTAGTCGTACGCCGTCATGCCCGCCGCGTCGGCGGCGGCGCGCGTGACGGCCGCCAGCGTATCCCCCCAGTAGACGGCGAGCGATGTCGCCACCGAGCTTGCCGACCAGCGGTGGTCCCAGCCGCGGAGCGCGGCGATCGGCTCGGCGAGCCGCGCTTTGAGGGAGTCGTCGCCGCCCGCGGCGTCATAGGCCGCCACGAGCGGCGGCATCAGCCGCGCGAACGCCGTGAGATAGCTGTCGAATGCCGCGTCCCTGAGCCGCTCAGGGGTGAAGTCCTTCCGGCCTTCCAGCACCCGGATCGCGTGCAGCCCCCGCGGGCTCTCGCCTGCCACGTCCATGTACGCCGGGAAACTCTCCCGCTTGGGACTGTACGGCCCCGCCGCGGAGTACGGCCAGTCGTTGGTGTTCTGGATCCAGCCGTTCGGCGGATCCACGACGTGCGGGCTGTCCTCGACTCCGTGCACGCCGTGCCATTCGGTGGCGGGATCGCTGCCGTCGACCGGGCGGTTCCAGTCGAACCGGTCGTCCCGCCTCGGCACGAACTGCGGATGGAAATAGGCGATGTGGCCGTCGGCGTCGGCGTAGACCGTGTTGTTGGAGGAGTTGGCGTGGAGCTCCAGCACCCTGCGATACCGCGCGAGCGTCCGCGCCTTCGTCCGGAGAAACGACTGGCTCAGTGCCTCGACCGGCTTTTCCATGAGCCGGACGCTGATCCACTTGCCCTCGGCTGAGCGGACGATCGGGCCGTGGTGGGTCCGGTAGACCGTGAACGTCCTCGTCGCCTGCCCGGCCGCGGTCCGGTAGGGGACGGTGATCCGGCCCGTCACGAGCGGGCGTGCGTCGCGGCCATATCGGTAGACCAGTCGGCCGCCTGTCCGGACGACGGTCTCGGCGTATTCGTCCACCACGTCCGCGCCGGTCGAGCTGTGCATCCACCCGGCGCGGTCGTTGAAGCCTTGATAGATGAAGAACTGGCCCCAGGTCGCGGCGCCATAGGCGTCGAGCCCCTCGTCGCTCGCCATCTGGAGCTCGGCGCGGAAGAAGAACGACGTGTGGGGGTTGATGAGCAGGAGCGCGCGTCGATTGACGGTGTTCGACGGGGCGATCGCAAACCCGTTCGAACCCGACGGCTCATCGAGCCGGCCGCTCATCTCTGCCGGCTGGGGCCGGCCGGCGCTGTCTCCGTAGAATGCCTGCAGGCCGTCGAGCGCGACGCTCTCGATGTCTCCGCCGATGCTGCCCTCGCTGAACGTGAGCGCCATCCACGGCTCGAACCGGGTGATGACCCGGGGCTTCACCTGCGGGTGGGTGTGGAGGTAGTAGTTGAGCCCGTCGGCCCAGGCGTTCATCAGGCGCTTGAGCCACACCGGGCTCGTGGCGTACTTCGCTCGCATGCTGTCCGGGTCGACGAAAAGCTTCATTCGCAAGTCCTGCCAGACCGCGCCTTCCCCTTCCGCCTCGGCCAGCCGGCCCATCGCGTTGATGTAGTTGGTCTCGATCCGGTTGAAGTCGTCTTCCGCCTGGGCGTAGATCATCCCGAAGACGGCGTCGGCGTCGGTCTTGCCACGGATGTGCGGGATGCCCCAGTCGTCCCGGGTGATCGTGACCGCGCGCGCCTCGTGCTCCCAGCGCGCGAGCTCGTCCTGGCCCGCGGGGGCGGCCGGGAGCCGGGCGACCGGGATGGACAGCAGCATCATGAGGGCGTGCATCAGGCGCTCGTCGGAGGAGGTGAGTCGCGGACGAGGGAATCTAGGCGGGCCCCGGGCAGCCGGAAGCCTGGCGGCTGCCCTTCCGGCCGAGCAACAGGACGACCAGATTCGGGTCCATCCGTTTCTGTCCTCGCCCGGCTCCGCCCCACGAGGCCACCCATGGGAGCTCCGGTGACCCTTCCGACCGGCCGCCGCATCCGCTTCACCGCGCTCGCCGCCCTCGCGACGATGTCCCTTCCGTCGACCCTTGCCGCGCAGTCCGATACCGCGCGGGCCGGGGCGGCCATTGCCCTCACCCATGTCACCGTCATCGATGGCACCGGCGCCGCTCCCCGGCCGGATCAGACGGTCGTGCTCGCGAGCGGCCGCATCAGCGCGGTTTTCCCCACGGCCACCAAGCCCCCTCCGCCCGGCGCCGAGGTGCTCGATCTCGCCGGCCGCTATCTCATTCCAGGCCTCATCGACACCCACGTCCATCTGGCCACCGATCCCAGCGGGGTGGACCGCCGCCCCGCCGTCGAGCAGCGGCTCCGAAACGCGCTTCACGGAGGCGTCACCGCGGTCCGGGACATGGCGGGTGACGGTCGCGCGCTCGCCGACCTGGCCCGCGCGGCGCGCGTCGGCGATATCGAGTCGCCGGCCATCTACTACGCCGCAGTGATGGCCGGCCCCGAGTTCTTCACCGACGAGCGCGTGCTGCTCGCATCGCGGGGCGTGACCGCGGGCTCCGGCCCGTGGCTCCGGAGCGTCACCGCCGCCACGAACTGGCCGGCGGCGGTCGCCGAGGCCAAGGGGACCGGCGCGACCGCCATCAAGGTCTACGCGGCGGTGTCGGCGGCCGTGCTGCGCCCGCTCGTGGCCGAGGCGCACCGGCAGGGGATGAAGGTCTGGGCGCACGCGACCCTCTTTCCCGCGCGGCCGAGCGAGGTCGTGGAGGCGGGAGTGGACGTGGTATCGCACGCCTCGCTGCTCCAGTGGGAGAGCATGCCGGTGGTACCGGACTTCGGCCAGGCCCGCGCCCCGGATTCCACCGTCCGGCCCACCGACACCGACGTGGCCGCACTGCTGCGCCTCATGGCGCGGCAAGGGACGATGCTCGACGCCACCCTGTTCGTGATGGGCGACAACCCGCGGCGCGCCGCGTGGGCGGCGGCCGTGACCCACGAGGCGTGGGCCGCGGGCGTCCCGATCACGGCCGGGACCGACAGCGTCGGCGTGGATGCCGAAGGGACGCTGCCGAACATCCACGAAGAGCTGCGGCTGCTGGTCGAGCAGGCCGGCCTGACGCCGATGGCCGCCCTCACGGCCGCGACCCGCAACGGGGCGCGGGCGATCGGCATCGAGACGACGCACGGGACGATCGCCGCGGGCAAGGCCGCCGACCTCGTCGTCCTCTCGGCCGACCCGACCGCCGACATCCGGCACACGCGCGACATCGTCTACGTCTTCCGCGACGGCCGGCGCTACCTGCCGCTCGCGGCTCGCGCACCCCGGGCGCGGCCCAAGCCGGGCGGATGACCACCGCGATCCGCCGAATCGAGGCCCGCGATCGCGCGCGCTGGCGCGTGCTGTTCGACGGGTACACCCGGTTCTACGAGCGGAGCCTTCGGAGCCGATCACGCGGCATACCTGGGCGCGGATCATGGATCCAGCGTCGCCCGTCAACGCCATCGTCGCCGAGCGCGACGGCGGCGTCATCGGGATCGCGAACTACGTCCTGCACGAGAATGCTGCGGCGCTGACTCCCTCGTGCTATCTGCAGGACCTGTTCGTGGACCCCGTGGTGCGGGGGGGGGGGGCGGTGCGGGCAAGGCGATGATCGACTGGCTGGTGAGCGAGATGAAGGCACGGGGCTGGTCGACCCTGTACTGGCACACGCTGGAGACCAATTATCGGGCGCGCGGGCTGTACGACCAGTACACTCCGCACAGCGGGTTCGTGCGATACGTGATCCGGAATCCGGAAGTCTAGCCGGAGACGCCTGAACCCGGGGGACTCAGCCGCTGCAAAAGCGCTCGGCCCGCCGTGCTCTCCTCGGTAAGCTCAGTGACGCGGCGACGGTGCGGGTCCTGCCATCGCCGTATCCACAAGGATGTCGCGCGACCTCGCGCCGCTGCTGGCTCGCCACTTTACGGTGGTCTGTGCCGGGGCTACGGCCGGAGCAGGTGCCCCTGGTCAGGGGACGCCGAGGCGGGCGAACCGCTCACGCTGTGGCGAGCCTGGGCGGACGCGGTCGAGGCCGTGCGGTCGATGGCGGCCATTTCTTCCTCGAAGAGCAGCCCGCCGAGACCCCCGACGCACGCGCCCGTTTCTTCAGCTCCACGCCCTGAGCACGGCCGATCCCTCCCCGTTGCGAGCCGTCCGTCGCGGGCGGTAGCTTCCCTTCGGGCTTGCATGCAGCGCCCCACCTTCTCGACAGCTATCGTGATCGGGGAACCTTTCCCCCTGAAGGCAGACGTGCCAGCGAGAGTCCGACCGCCCTCGAGTGAAGTCTCCATCGGTCCCGGCACCGTGCTCGGACGTTACCGGCTCGTCGAGCGCGTCGGTGCGGGCGGCATGGGCGAGGTGTGGAAGGCGCACGACGCCAACCTGGACCGCGTCGTGGCCGTCAAGATGCTCCTGCGCGGCGCCCTGGTCGATGCGACCTCCCGGCAGCGATTTCGCCGCGAGGCGCTGGTCCTCTCCCGTCTCTCGCACGCCGGCGTCGCCACGGTCTTCGACTTCGATACCCAGGACGGGTACGACTTCCTGGTCATGGAGTACGTGCCCGGCGGCACGCTCGACTCGCGCCTCGCGACCGGGCCACTGCCCATCGATCGGATGCTCCACCTGGGCGCGGCCATCGCCGATGCGCTCGAGAACGCGCACCGGCACGGCGTCCTCCATCGCGACCTGAAGCCGGGCAACGTGATGCTGACGGCCGACGGTCAGCCGAAGATCCTTGACTTCGGCCTCGCCGTGCTGCTCTCGGCGGGGAAGGCAACCGGCCGGATCACGGCGGCGGGGACCATCGTGGGATCGCTGCCGTACATGGCGCCGGAGCAGCTCTTCGGCGAGGCCGACGACGTGCGCACCGACGTCTACGCGCTCGGCGCCATGCTGTTCGAGATGGTCACGGGCCGACTCCCGTTCGTCAAGGAGCGCCCCGAGGCGCTGATGTTCGCCATCATCAACACCGCCGCGCCGACGGTGCGGTCGCTCCGGGCGGATGCGCCGGCCCCGCTCGATCGGCTGCTCGGCGGGTGCCTCGACAAGGACCCCGCGCGGCGCCCCGCGTCCGCCGCCGCCGTCGGCGAGATGCTGCGCCGGATCCGCGACGGCGAAGCGGGCCTTGCGCCATTCCTCCCCGCGAGCGCCGCGATCCGCGCGATCGCGGTGCTCCCGTTCCGGAATGTTTCGCGGGACCCCGCCCAGGAATATTTCGCCGACGGCATGACCGAGGCGATCATCTCCGACCTGGCGGGCATCCGGGCGCTTCGGGTGATCTCCCGGACCTCGGCGATGCAGTACAAGGGAACGACGCTCTCGCTTCCTGAGATCGCGCGCGAGCTGAGCGTCGACGCGGTGCTGGAAGGCTCGGTGCTGCTGCTTGGCAACCGGGTCCGCCTGAGCGTCCAGCTCATCTCGGCGCGCGCCGATGAGACCCTCTGGGCCGCGCGCTACGACCGTGAGCTCCAGGACGTGCTCGGCCTCCAGAGCGACCTCGCGGAGACCGTCGCGCGCGAGATCGCGATTCACCTGACCCCGACGGAAGCGACCCAGCTCGCCAAGCGGCACGCCGTCAACCCCGAGGCGCACCTCGAGTTCCTCAAGAGCCGCCACTCCTACTTCGCCGCTTCGCCCCAGGCGGTCGAGGTGGGCCTGCGCCACGCCCGGCGCGCGCTGGAGCTCGACCCGACCCTCGCGCCTGCCTGGTCCGCGCTCGCGGACTGCCACGCCTTCCGGGCGCTTCGCGGGATGGCGCCGCCGGCCGAGGCCTTCGCCGAAGGCACGGCGGCGGCGATGAAGGCGCTCGAGCTCGACCCGACGCTCGCCGATGCGCACGCGGCACTCGGCGCCATCCGCTCGCACTCGGGCGACCTGGCCGGCGGCCTCCGCGCCCTGCAGCGCGCGATCGAGCTCAACCCCGGCCTTGCTCCCGCGCACGACCGACTCGGACGCGTGCTGTACGCGTACGGGCGGCACGCCGAAGCCATCACCGCGATGCACAAGGCGGTGAGTCTCGATCCGCTCTCGATGTACATCCGGACCGGGGTAGGGGACGCCCACTATTTCGCGCGCGAGTACGAGAAGGCGGTCGTCCACTACCGCATGGCCCTCGAGCTCGATCCCCGTTTCGACGGCGCGCACACCGACCTCGCGCGCGCGCTCGAGGCGCTCGGCCGGTTCGACGAGGCGCGGTCGGAGTACGAGATCGGACGGTCGCTCTCGGGCGGCGTCGCCGGCCCGTCGTTCGGCCTGGCGCACCTCGAGACGGCCATCGGAAACGTGCAGGAGGCGCGGCGGATCCTCGCCGAGCTCACCGGCGCGCGCGCTCGCCGCGTCGTCTCGGCGTGGGGCATCGCCGCGCTGCACGCCTGCCTGGGCGAGGTGGACGAGGCGTTCCGGTGGCTCGACATCGCCGTCGACGAGCGCGCCGCTGGGCTGATCCTGCTGCGAGTCCACCCGCGGCTGGATCCGATCCGGGCCGATCCGCGGTATGGACCGCTCCTCCGGCGGGTGGGGTTGGAGGGGTCCGGGTGATGGACCGGGGCACCAAGAAAGTTCTGGCTGCCGTGGCCGGCGCGCTCGCCGCCCCGCTGATCGTCGTGGTCGGGGTCGCAGTCCTGCACTCGCCGCGCTCGAGCGAGAACTGGGACTTCGCGACGCCCATGATCACCATGGCGGCCCTGCTGCCCGCCGCCCTGCTCGGCGCCGTGGTGGGGTTCGTGGCGATGGACCTGCTGCAATCGGAGAAGGACCGCGAGGCGCGCTGGCTCGCCGGGAGCGGGGCGCTGCTGGTCGTCCTCATCCCGGTCGGGATCGTCGTCTACCCCTACTTGCTTGGCCTGCTGCCGTCGCGGCCGCTGACCCCTGCCGAGAAGCGAACCGAGTGGGCGCGCTGGATCCGCCAGGCGCCCGCGGTGCTCGGCGAGCGGCTCGCCGACCAGCTCCAGGGCTGTCTGGGTGAGGACGGCGTGCCGTCCTCGGGCGAGGCCGTGCTCGCCAACGGGTGCGAGGCCGAGCGCCGCCGCTGGCTCGGGCTGGGCGCCGACAAACTCGGCAAGCTCGGCGCCTATACCAACACGGACGACGGCTGGCGGTGGGATGTCACCGACAGCGCCGGGCCGCGCAGGGTGACGGTCTTTCCCGATCCGCTCCTGACCCAGGGCGGGCCCACGTTCGAGGTGCGGCGCGGCCGGACGGTGCGGCACGACCCCAGGCCGGCGACGAGTCGCGATTCCACCCTTCCGCGGCTGGCGCGCTTCCGCGAATGCCTCCGCGACTGGGCCGTCGAGCTCCGGGGTGCCGGCGCCTGGTCCGGGTCCGCCGACTCGCTCCCGCTGCTTCTGCCGGTCGCCGCGCCCGATACCGCCGGCTGCCCCGGCATTCGGATAGAGGAGCCTGCGGACCGGGCGGGCCTCCCGTGGATCCTGGCAGTCAGGTACCGCGAAAGCTTCCCCCTCCGGGTCACATACCTCCCCGTGTTCCGCGGTGCCGGCGAAACCCCGTTCCAGCTCTTCCTGTTCTCCGATGGCGTGGGTTACATGCTGGACCCCGAAGGGCAGTGGCATACCCGCAACGGGCAATATCCCGCGCCGACCGACCCGCCGCCCGAGCCCTGCCTGATCGATCCGGAGCTGAGCTGCGAGTAGGTATCCGACTCGCGATTCGATCGACGGCAGTTCCTTCCGCTACCCGTCCGCTCCCGGGTCCTTGTCCATCATCGCCTGGAGCGAGGCCAGCGACGCCACCTGCGTCGCCTGGGCCAGCGAGTCCGCCATGTCGGAGCGCACCGGCCCATCGCCCGCCGGCGTGATCTGCGCCCGCCAGTCGGCCGACACCGCCGGGACCGCGATGGAGCTGCCCGCGCGTCCCCGCGCCCGCCCGAACTCGAAGCAGCTGTCCCAGAGCGACTTCACCTTCGGCAGCCGAGGCCCGGCTTCGTCGGGCAGCTTCAGGTCCCATCGCTCGGCGATGGTTTTGAGGATGGACGTATGCTCGAACGGGTCGCCTACGACCGACCTCGGCGTGAACGGGCTTGCGACGATCGTCGGCACGCGAACACCGAGCAGGTCCCACGGCTCGGCGGCGCCCTCCGGCGTGGCCGGGGGCCGGACGTGGTCGAAGAATCCCCCGTGCTCGTCGTACGTGAGGATCAGAGCCGTGCTCTTCCAGCTCGGACTGCTCCGGAGCGCGTCCATGATGTAGCCCAGGAACTGCTGGCCGCGGCGCGGATCGTGGGTCGGATGGTCGTCGGCGGAGCTGTATGGCGGCTCGACAATGGCCACCTGCGGCAGCCGGTCGCCTTTGCAGTCGTCCACGAAATCCTTGAGGGTCCCCGCGTTGGCGTCGCGATTGTTGGCGAAGCCCGGCCACAGCGCGAACATCGAGAGCTCGGTCGGAAGTTTGTACGCCTTCCAGGTGATGCCGGCGGCGGCGCCGCGCTTCTTCTCCCAGGCTCCCCAGATCGGCGGCGGCTTGTGGCGCAGGGCGGTCTTCCACGTCGTCGTCACCACGTCGCCGGAGTAGCCCGCCATGGCGAAGACGCGGTTCGGATGCGTCGAGCCCAGAAACGAGCTGTGCCAGTGATCGAAGACCGCGAACTGATCCGCGAGCCGGTAGAGCACCGGCAGCGTCTTCCGGGTGTAGTAGCCCATCACGATCCGAGCCATTTGCCGGAGATCGGGCGGGGCCGGCGCCGAGGTGCCCAGCAGCGGGCTCACGTTCACGGGTGTCGGACGCGAGGCGATGGTCCGTGCGTGAAAGGTCTCGTAGGCGGAGACGAAACCGTCCATCGCCCCGTCGTGGCACTGCAGGCGGACCTCCGGGGACTCGTGCGGCGGATCGAAGAATTCGAGCCGCACGTCGTCGAGCGGCCACGGCGGGACGCCCAGCTCGTCGGACGGATCGTTCAGGTGGCGGTTGACCGGGAGCGTCCCCCGCCCCCGCAGGCCTTCCACGTCCTCGCGATTCTCGGGCGGCAGGTTCAGCGCGCCCAGGTAGTGGTCGAACGAACGGTTTTCCATCATGACCAGCACGAAGTGCTGGATCTGTTCCATGCCCATGCCCACCTCCTGCCCGCCGTGCTCTCGTGGATGTCGTTGCCGGAGCGTGCTGGAGGTAAGAAGGGTCGGCGCTGTTAGTCTAGGTCTTGATTTTGCGCCGCCCGCGGACAACCTCATCGCGGTGAAGCCGAGTTACGGGCTGGGGTTGTGAAGAGAGGATTGCCGGTGGATCCCGGCCGGCCTGTTCCCTTCGGTGCCGCCCGGGGTAAGTTCTCGCCATGGCGTATTTGGTCGGTGCGATTCTCGCTCTCGCCGTGGGTGGCCTGGCCACCGGCGTTCGTCTCGACCGCGACCGGGCGTTCTATCCCACCATCACGGTCGTCGTCGCCTCGTATTATGCCCTCTTCGCGGTGATGGGGGGATCGGTCCACGCGCTGGTCGTCGAGGTGGCGGTCGGCACGGTGTTCGTTGCGGCGGCCATTGTCGGGTTCAGGTTTTCGCTCTGGGTCGCCGTCGTTGCCCTGGCGGGGCACGGCTTCCTCGACGCCTTTCATGGACACTTGATCGCCAACCCCGGAGTTCCGGCGTGGTGGCCGGCATTCTGCCTGGCCTACGACGGGGCGGCGGCCGGTTACCTGGCTTGGCTGCTGCTGCACCGGCTCGTGCCCGTTCGTCCACCGTGACGGGCGTGGGGCCACCGCCGAGGCTGGACTACCTTCAGCCGCGGCCAGACGCTCGAGCCTTGCCCCTGAGGCTTGCCGCCGGCCGCGCCAGCTCCGCCATCACCCTCACCACTGCCCGCTCCTTCGCCTTCGCCTCGACATCCACCGTCACATCGAGCGCCGTCCACTCCCGGGGCACGTCCCGCCGGTCGATGTAGTCCGCGTGCGGCCGGGGATCGCCGCCGGCCCACCCCTCGCGCGGGGACGAGGCGTGGAAGTACGGCTCCCGGCGACCCCACGTCGCCGCGGCCTCGGCGGTCGCCCCGGCCACCGAGAGTGCATCCGGCTTGCAGCGGTGGTGGTGCGCGTCGTACACCAGCGGCAGCCCCAGCCGCCGGCAGAACGGCAGCAGATCCGCCGGCGCGAACAGCCGGTCGTCATTCTCGAGCGCCAGGCGGCTTCGCGCCCGATCGCTCAGCCGCTCCACCGCCCGCTCGAGGCGCGCGAGCGCCGCGGCCACGCCGCCCGCGCCGCCGCCCCCATGCAGCACCAGCACATCTGCTCCCACCAGCTCGGCGATCTCCGCCTGGAACTCCAGTTCCCGGATCGAGTTCTCCACCACCGCGTCCCGCTCCGAGTTGAGCACCACGAACTGATCCGGGTGGAAGCTCAGCCGGATGTCGATCTCCCGCGCGAGCCGGCCGGCCGCGAGAAACGCGTCGCGGATCTCGCCGGCGCGGTCGATCCGGTCCAGGCTGTAGCCGCTGATGGGATGGGTGGCGAGGGGAAGGATCTGGCTGTTGATGCGGAACGCGCCGATACCGAGGGTTTGACAGTGCCGCACCGCCGCGGCCAGCGCCGCCGCGTTATCGGCCGCGATGGCGGCGAGATACCGGTGCCGTGCGGCCGGTGCGAGCGTCGCGACGTAGCGGTGGGTGGCGGTGCGGAACTTGATCGGCGCGTCGAGGAACTGGCAGCAGAGGCCCCACCGGATCACAGGAGCCGCACGATCCAATCGCCGATGACGTAGCCGATGCCGGCGACGCCGAGGCCAACGAGAAACATGTCCAGCCCGCTCCGGAAGACGCCGCGCCCGGTGAAGAAGCTGCGCGCGCCGCCGACGGCGAAGTGGGAGGCCATGGCGAGCCCGAACGAGGTCCAGATCGCCGCCGGACCCCGGCTCACCAGGAGCGGTGCCACCGGAATGAAGGCGCCGAGCGCCGTGGCGACGCCCGTCACCCAGGCCTCGCGCATCGGCGTGCTCGTCGCCACGCCGATGTTGAGCTCGTCGCGCACCTGCTCCTCGAGCGCACGGGCGGGATCCTGCATGATCTGCGCGGCGAGCGCCTCGGCCTGTTCTGCCGGGACCCCCTTGGCCTGGTACTGCAGGCTCAGCTCCTCCTGCTCCAGCTCCGGCATGAGCCGGATCTCTTCCTTCTCCATCGCGATCTCGTGCTCGAACACCTCCCGCTCGCTCTTGGCGGCGAGGTATCCCGAGGAGCCCATCGACAGGGCGTCGGCCGCCATTCCCGCGAGGCCGGCCACCACGACCGCATGGCTCGCGATGGTGAGGTCGCCCTGCGCGCCGATCATGCCCGCCACAAGGCCGAAGTTGGCCGTGAGGCCGTCGTTGAACCCGTAGACCACGTTCCGAAGGAAGCCGCCGGCTCCGGTCTTGTGCCACGGCTCCCCGTCCGCCCCGCTGATCGACGCCAGGGTCTCGGCGTGCTCCTTCGACTCCTTGGCCAGCGTGAGGGCGGTCGGCCCCACCACGCCGTCCGGCGACTCCCGGTACAGGCTCAGGTATCCCTTCACCTCGCGCCCCTCCTCCTCGAGGAGCATCGGCAGAAGAACTCCGGTCCCGACCCGACGCGCCACCCAGGCACGGAACCGGGCCCCCCGGGACGGCAGCGGCGGCTCGACCTGGTGGCCGTTCTCGGCCAACAACTTGCGCCACATCTCCACGTGGCGGTCCTCCACCAGGGCCAACCGGCGGTACAGCTCGGCCTTCGAGGCGTCACGCTCGGCTTCGGCCAGCTCGCGGTACAGGAAGGCCGCGTCGGCCTCATCCTCCAGGTGGTGCAGCCAGATGTCCGGGGCGGGAGCGGGCGTGGTCGTGGTCATGGCTGCAGTATAACCCGGCCTGCCCTGCAACGATCCCTGCCGTTGCCGCATCTTCCAGGAGCCATGAATGGGACCCACGTAATGGATTCGTACCTCCTCGCCAATGCGGAGTCCGTCGTCGCCCGGGCCCGGGCGGGGGATGAGACCGCCCTCGAAGAGCTCTACCGCGCCTTCGAGGCCCCGGTCTACAACCTCGCCCGCCGGATCTGCCGGACCACCGAAGACGCCGAAGACGTGCTGCAGGAGACCTTTTTCGAGGTCTGCCGCAGCATCGGGCGCTACCGCGAGGAGGGAAGTCTGTGGGGCTGGGTGCGGACCATCGCCGCCAGCAAGGCGCTCATGCGCCTTCGCCGGAACAAGTACCGCGAGACCGATGAGCTGCAGGATGAGCTCATGGGGCACCGGCGCGAGGACACGGCCCTGCGGATGGATCTCGAGGCCGCGCTGGAGCGGCTCTCCGAGACCTCCCGTGCGGTGGTCTGGTTGCATGACGTCGAGGGCTACACCCACGATGAGATCGCGACCATGATGGGCAAGACGCCGAGCTTTTCGAAGTCACAGCTGGCGCGGGCGCACCAGCGGCTCCGGCGATGGCTGGGAGAGGAGGTGGGCGTATGACCCATCTGACCATGGAAGCACTGTTGAGCCTCCGCGAGGCCGGACTGGAGCCAGGCGATGGGGCCGCCCGGGAACATCTCGAGAGCTGCCCCGGCTGCCAGGCCGAGCTCGAACGGCTGCACCAGCGGGTGGCCCGGCTCAAGGCCCTGCCGGCGCTCCGGCCGACCCGGGATCGCTGGCCCGTGGTGGCCGGGAGGGTGCGCCAGGAGCGGCGGGCCCACCGGGGCCGCATCAGTGGGCTGGTCGGCCTGGCCGCCGCGGCTTCGATCGCCCTCGGCGTGCTGGTGGGCCGTCCGACGGCCCGGCTCGTGGCCGGGGATCAGGAGATCCGCCAGGTCATGGCCCGTTCCCAGGCCCTGGAGAGCGCCCTCAGCCAGTACGACCCCGACGGACGGGTGCTCGACGGGCGCACGGCGGGGATCGCCCAGGAGCTCGAGGACCGGATCGCGCGGGTGGACCGGGAGCTGGAGATGGCCGACCTGCTTGGCCGCCAGGCGCGCGACACGCAACTGCTCCAGCTCTGGCGCGAGCGGGTCGGATTGCTCGACGCCCTGGTGGACGTCCACGTCACCCGTGCCAGCAACGTGGGGCTCTGAACCCCGAGGAGTTCGACATGCGCTTTCCATTCGTCCTGGTCGTCCTCGCCGCTGCCGCCGGCTTGGTGTCTGGTGCGGTCCGGCCGCTCGTGGCGCAGGACCGCGGCAACGGCGACACCGACCGTGCCGGCCATTTCGATCGCCAGATGGTTGGACCCGACCGGATCATGAGCCTCGTGATGAACCGGCGGGCCCGCCTGGGCATCAAGGTCAACCTGCAGGCGCGCGACACCGACTCCCTCGGCGCCTACGTCGAGTCGGTGTCTCCCAACGGGCCCGCCGCCAAGGCCGGGCTTCGGTCCGGCGACGTCATCACCAAGCTCGACGGCAAGTCCGTCCTCGCCGGCGGCCATGCCCAGCAGGAAAACGAGCCGCGGCAGTCGCTGCCGGGGCTCCGGCTGATCGAGCTCGCCGCCCGGCTCCAGCCCGCCGACACGGTGCCCGTCGAGTTCCTCCGGGGCAAGGACCGGCGGACGGTCTCGGTCGTGACCGAGGACGAGCCGGACATGTTCACCATGCGCCTGCCGCCCCCCGGCGGCGCGCGGGACGGCGACATGCGGATGCGGGTCGGCGACTTCATGGACATGGGCCCGGGCGACCGGTTCGATTTCATGGCCGGATCCCCGCTCGGCGACCTCGAGCTGGCGCCCCTTAACTCCGATCTGGGGGCCTACTTCGGCACGGCCGACGGGGTGCTGGTGATCAGCGCCCCCAAGGACGGCACCCTCGGCCTCAAGGGCGGGGACGTGGTGCAGGCGGTGGACGGCCGGAAGCCCTCCGGGCCGTCCCACCTGATGCGCATCTTGCGGAGCTACGATCGGGGGGAAACCTTCAAGCTGGACATTCTGCGAAACCGGAAGCGCGAAACGGTCACCGCGCGTCTCGGCGAGCACGAGCGCTGATGTGCTGCGCCTCACAGATGTCCCGACCGAACGCCGCTATATGTTCGGCCCACCTTTGGAGGGACTATGGGTTTCCTGTGGACCTTGATCATCGGGTTGGTCGTCGGGGCCATCGCCAAGCTGTTGATGCCCGGGAAAGATCCGGGCGGCATCATCGTGACGATGTTGATCGGTGTGGCAGGAGCCCTGCTGGCGGGCTTCCTGGGTCGGGCATTGGGCTGGTACAGTGACCCCGCGGCGGGTCCCGGGATCATCGCCTCCATCATCGGCGCGATGATCCTGCTGCTCCTCTACCGGCTGTTTACGGGCCGGCGGGGGACGACGGTTCCGTAGGGACGGAAGGACCGAGAGGACGGAGAGGGCGGAGCGGTTGTCGCGAGACGACGCTCCGCCCTCTTCTTTTGCGTCTCTTACCTCTCCGCCCTCTCCGCCTTTAGGCCAACGCCACCCTCACCCGCCCCCCGCGCTCCGGATGGACGTGCCGGGCCAGCGCGGCGAACATCGGGATGTCGAGGCTCTGGGCGCCGTCGCTCATCGCTTTGTCCGGATCGGGGTGGACCTCGACGATGAGCCCGCACGCCCCGACGGCGAGCGACCCCAGGCTGAGCGGCGTGACCAGCGATCGGACGCCCGCCGCGTGGCTCGGATCCACAATGACCGGCAGGTGGGTCCGTTCCAGCACCATGGCAACGGCGTTGAGGTCCAGAGTGTGCCGGGTGGCGCGCTCGAAGGTACGAATGCCCCGCTCGCACAGCACCACGTTCGGATTCCCCTCGGCCAGGATGTACTCGGCCGCCATCAGCCACTCCTCGATCGTGGCGCCCGCGCCCCGTTTGAGCAGGATCGGCTTTCCGCTCCGGCTGGCGGCCCGGAGCAGCGTGAAGTTCTGCATGTTCCGGGCGCCGATCTGGAGCATGTCCGCGAAGTGGCCCACGACCGCGACCTCCTCCCAGCTCAGCACCTCGGTGACGACCGGAAGCCCCGTGCGCTCCCGCGCGTCCGCCAGGTAGCGGAGACCCTTGACGCCGAGCCCCTGGAAGTCGTACGGCGAAGTGCGAGGCTTGTAGGCGCCCCCGCGGAGCATGTCGCCGCCCGCCGCGGCCACCGCGTCGGCGGTCTCGAGGATCATGCCCTCGCTCTCGATCGAGCACGGGCCCGCGATCAGCACCCGCTCGTCCCCACCGAACGTCAGCCCCCCGACCCGTACCCGGGTCCCGTCCGGCACGCGACGGCGGTCCACCAGGGGGATCTCCGGCTTCCTGGTGTGATGCGCCGGGGTAGGCGGCGGCGCCGAGAGCTTCGAGCCCTCCACCCAGGCCTCGTAGCTTCCGAGCACCACGACCCGTGCCGCCAGCGCCTCGACCTCCTCCAGTGCCTCCGCCACCCGCGGATCGGCGGTCGAGCCGTCGATGTCCACGTAAAACCGGTAGGTCCAGGGGGCCGAGCGCTCCGGCCGCGACTGGAGGGCCATCAGGTTGACGCCCCGGACGCCGAAGGCCTGCAGGGTCAGCGCGAGCATCCCCGGCTTGTGGTCGATGAGCACGATGAGCGACGTCTTGTACCGGCTGGTGCCGGCGGTCCCCGCCGGGAGTGCCGGCGCGTCGGCGCGGGTGAAGGTGAGAAAGCGCGTCTGATTGGTGGGGTCGTCCTCGATCCGGTCGGCCAGCGGCACCAGGCCGTGCGCATCGGCCGCGTGTCGCGCGGCGATCGCGGCGAGTGTCGGGTTGGCCTCCTGGGCCACCAGCTCGGCGCTGCCCGCGGTGTCCCAGGCGCTGACGAGCTCGACCTCCGGCAGGTGCTCCGCGAGCCAGATGCGGCACTGGCCCAGAGCGACCGGATGGGACAACACCCGTTTGATGCCATCGAGGCGGGCTCCGGGCAGGGCCATGATGGTATGGTGCACCGGGTACAGGATCTCGTGCGTCAGCCGGAGCGTGCCGTCCCCAAACGCCTCCTCGAGCAGGTCGTAGGTCGTGGTGACCGACCCGATCAGCGAGTTCTCGATCGGAAGGCAGCCGGCCTCCGCCTGGCCGGCACGCACAGCCGCCACGACGTCCTTGGCTTCGCGGCAGGGCAGCGGCTCCATATCCGGCCAGCGCCGCCGGGCGGCCGCCTCGCTGAAGGAGCCATGGGTGCCCTGAATCGCTACGCGCATAGGTTGCTCCAGAGGTGAAAAAGAAAACGCCCCGCCGGATGGTCCGGCAGGGCATCGAAGGGGTCCGGTCGGGGAGCGCGCTACACCACGCTACCGACTCCGGACGCGCATCGAGCCGCGCCGGCGTTGGTAAAGTAGAAGAACCACGCGCTGTTGGACCGGGTCATGACCACAACGTACGGACCGGTCCGCGGGTTTGTCAAGCGAGCTATCTTTTCTGCTCCGTGACTCGCCTTCGCGCTGCGATCGCCGGCCTGGTGATCGGCCTACCACTCTCGCCGGGCCCGGCCTCTGCGCAGGGGCTGCCGGCCTACGCCCCGGTCAACCCGGTGGCGGAGTCCAGGACGCCGCTCGGATTCGAGCCGTTCCACGAGCCCGCCTCCCGTCCCTGGTCCGGCGACCTCGCGCTCGATTACGCGAGCACGATCGAGCACGTGGAGGGTTCGCGGGCGCGCTACGACCTCGACTCCGAGATCCTCCGGCTTCGCCTTCGCGTAGCGCGCAACCTCGGGCCCGGCACATTCGCGGAGCTGGACCTCCCGCTCGGCGGCGCGTATCCAGGATTTCTCGATGGCTTTCTCGACTGGTATCACAATCTGCTCGGCATCCGGCTCGAGGAGCGCGACCGTCGGCCACGCGACGCCTTTCTGTATCAGCTCGAGCTGCCGGATGGCGCGACCCGCACCCGCCAGCCCGGCAACCTCTTCCTTGGCGATGTGCGGCTCGCGGTCGGGCTGCGCCACGGGCGGCGGGCGCAGACCGTCGCCTCGATCACGCTGCCCACATCCACCGCGCCCGTGGGCTACGGCCGGGGCGTGCCGGCCGCCGGCCTGGTGACGACGGTTCGGGCGCCGCTCGCGGCGCCGTTGCTCTACGAGGCCAGTCTCGGCCTGGGCGCGACCCCGACGCACGGCGATCTCTCGGCCTACCAGCGGACGGTCTTCGTCTCGGCCAGCTCGGGTCTCCGGTGGCGCTTCTGGGGGCGACAGTCGCTGTACGCGAACCTCTTCTACCACAGTCCGTACTACCACGACACGACGGTGCCCGCGCTCGACCGGCGGGACCTGGCGTTGGATTTCGGGTGGATTCTGGCGACGAGGAGCGGAAGGGAATGGCGGCTCGGCCTGACCGAGGACCCTGAGCCCAGCGGGCCCGGGGTGGATCTGATGTTCAGGCTGGGCGTGACGCGCTGAGCCTCAGGTGCCGACCTGTCCCTCCTTGAACAGGAACTGCTCCATGTTGCGGAACAGGAACTCCTTGGACTTGGGCTCGCGGGGGTTGAGGCCGTAGTGGTTGATGAGCTGCTGCTGCATCTTGGTCCATTCGCCCCAGCAGCTGCCGCAGATCTCCTCGTACGCCCGCTTTCCGAGATCGTTCTGGAACGGCTGGAATGCCATTCCATCCCGGTCCTGCCCGCATCGTACGCAGTGCACGGTGGTCATGCTGGCAAGATAGACCGCTCCCGGAATGTGATCCAGTGTACGGGCGGACGCCGCAAGCGTCGTTAGCTTGCATTCAGGATGTGATCTGTCGCCGGGTGCCATCGGCTCGGCGGGCCATTCTGGCTCCCTTGGCCGTCCCGAGGCCGATCCCGATGCCGAACAGCACGGCGGGCGCGGCGCTCACCAGGGGCAGGAGCGCCACAGGCCAGGCGAAGAGGAAGGCCAGCGCTCCCGCCATGAGCGGAACCCAGGGTTTGTGAATCGCATCCACGAAGCGGAGCCGGTGACGGACGAAATTCCTGGCGATCAGGTACCCCGAGAGTCCGGCAGCCAGGGTCAACAATATCTGTAGCATAGCGATAGCCTCGGTTCAGGACATGGAGTGTTCCGCGTTACAGTACGCAACGTCTGGGAAAAAGATTCGCCGGCAGATGCAGCCGGGCGTGGCAATTGCTGCTGCGAAAGTACGTATCGCGGGTGGAAGTGATCGTGTCCTTGCCCGTTCACCATTCGGGAGGGAGGCCACCGATGCAGAGACATCCGACGGTGCAGGTGCCCAATATCGGCCCGATGGATCATGCGTGGGATCTGCTGGGCGAGTGGCAGGCGGAATTCGAGTTGCCGGAAACTGAATCGCCGGTCCATGGAAAAGTGACCTTCCGGTCGTGGACCGACGCGGAGTTGATGCTCGATCCGATCGAGGCGGCGATCGCCGGGATTCCATCCCAGGTGCCGCTGGAGCGGGCGAGCGAGATCCATCTGACTGATGCCGGCGGCGGCGCGCTCCAGTGGGTGCTGCATGCGCCGTCCACCAACTGGTCGCTTCAGGCGACCATGTGGCCAGGCTCGCTGCATCTGTTCGTCAGCGATGCGGACGACGACGAGGAACAGCTCTACCGGGCACGCGCAGTACGGACGCAGGAGTACTACCTGCAGAAGTACCCGCTCGATTCCGAGTGACCACCGCTACCATCGAGCTCCGACTGAAAGGATTCGGCGCTCCGCCCGGCGCAGCCCGGGCGGAGGTCGCCGAGCTCACGCCTCGTGATCGACTCAAGCGGGCGGCGGTGGTGTTCGGGACGTTCGTGGCCGTGGCGCTCATCGCCCTTCCCATCCCGATTGTCCATTTCGTCCTGGTGCCCGGCGGCCTGGTCCTGGCGGTAGTGCTGGGTGCGGTACGGCTGGGGCAGAGCCGGATCTTCCGCGGTGTCGAAGGGCGCTGCCCGTTCTGCGGTACCGAACAGCAGTTCTCGCTCTTCGGCCGGTTCCGGCTGCCCCGTCGCGTGGACTGCGCGAGCTGCCACCGTCGGCTGTCGCTGGAGGCGCCGTAGGTCGGAGGGTCGGACGGTCAGGTCGGGCGGACGGGTGGTGGATCGGATGTCGCCGCCTGCGTTGTCATCCCGAGCGAAGCGAGGGATCTACTCACCCGGATCGGACCTTCGTCGCGCTGGTCCGGTTACGCGGGCGAGATCCCTGGCTCCGCTCGGGATGACATGGTAGCGCGCTAGCTTCCCGCGCCGCCTGTCCGCCTGTCCGCCTGTCCGCCTGTCCGCCTGTCCGCCTGTCCGCCTGTATCTACCACCGCACCGCGGCGCTCCCCCACAAGAATCCCGAGCCGAACGCCGTCAGTGCCACCAGATCGCCCGGGTTGATCCGCCCGGCGCGCACGCACTCGTCCAACGCGATCGGGATCGTCGCCGCGGTAGTGTTGCCGTACGACATGATGTTGTTGTAGACCTGCTCGTCGCGGAGGCCGAGCGTCTTCTGCATCATCTCGGCGATGCGCAGGTTGGCCTGGTGCGCCACCAGGAGCCGCAGCTCGTCCGTCGTATGGCCCGCGGCCGCGAGCACGGCGCGCACCGACTCGGGCATCCGGGCCACCGCGTGCCGGAACACCTCCTTGCCGTCCATCTCCAGAAAATGCCGCCCCCCGTCGATCTGCCCGTGCGAGATCCGCGGGTGGTACATCGATCCCGGCGCATCCACCCAGAGCTTCTCCGCGTGCACGCCCTCGCCGTGGAGGTCGAACGCCAGGATCCCGCGCTCGTCGTCGCTCGGGCCGAGCACGGCAGCACCCGCGCCATCGGCGAAGAGGACGGCCGTGTTCCGGCCTCGCGTGGTGATGTCCATCGCCGTGGACTGGATCTCGGCGCCCACGACGAGCACGTGCCGGAACTGGCCGCACCGGATGAACGCGTCGGCGACCGACAGCGCGTAGATGAACCCACTGCACTGATTCCGGATGTCGATCGAGGGGATCGTGCCGAGGCCAAGGAGCCGCTGCAAATAGACGCCGTTGCCCGGCGCGAAGTGATCGGGCGTCGACGTGGCGTAGATGATGGCGTCGACCTCGTCCGGGCCGAGTCCGGCCGCGTCGAGCGCGCGGAGACTGGCCGCGTGGGCGAGGCCGGCGCCGGTCTCGCCTTCGCGCACCCAGCGGCGCTCCCGGATACCGGTGCGGGTCCGGATCCACTCGTCGCTCGTGTCCATGAGCTGCGAGAGGTCGTCGTTGGTGACCACGCGGTCGGGCACCGCGAAGCCGGTCCCGAGAAAGCGCGCACGGGGCATTGGAAGTCCCGAAAAGAGTGAGGGGCGAGCGTCGTGGTGGTGTGGGTCCAGTTCGAGCGATCAGCCGTCATCCCGGGCTCCAGGCCGGGGTCCCGCGCGGTCAGAGCGGTCATCCGAACGGTCAGTGTTATCGCCCCGCGGGGTCGAAGCCGTCATCCGAGCGATTGACCGAGCCATCCCGAGCGAAACGACGGATCTTCTTTCCCGGATCGCGCGGCGGCGGTCCGACTCACCCAGGCAAGATCCTCGCTTCGCTCGGGATGACAATTCTGGCCGGCGGGATGACAATTCCGGCCCCGCGGGACGACAATCCGCTGCTTCGCGCCGGCTAACCATACCGCCGGCAGATACCCCACAGAAGCCAGATCCACACGAGCCAGGCGGTCGCCAGTGCCCCGTTCATGCCCCGCCAGGTCGCCCACAGCACGCCGATGGGCGTGAGCCACTCCGGCCAGTCCGCGTCCGCCCGCAGATGATACCGCTCGACGATCCGGGACGATCCAAACCCCCGTCGAAGCCCCTGGATTAGCGCGGTGCAAACCGCCGAGCCCCCCGCTCCTCCGGGCACGCGCATGAGGTTCCAGACCATGCTGGTCGCGCCCCAGCCGTGGCTGTCGCTCGCGCCGACGACGAAACGGTTCGTCCGGCGGGCGAGCGCGACCACGGAATCCCGATGGCTCCGCGAGAACTCGTTCGCCTTGGGCGAAGCGTTGACGATCTCGAGCCCGTCCGCCCCCGCGTCCAGCAGCGTATCGAGGCGACTCCAGTGGTTCTCGTCGTATTCGGGCAGCGACAGCACGCTGAGCGCGCCGAAGGTCGAGTCGCTGTCGCGGAGCAGGGCCAGGAGCCCCTCGAGCGAGCCGTCGTACCGGCTCCGGTCCACCGCGACGGAGTCGCCCAGCAGAAGGACGTGTGCCCTCCAGGCGCTCACCTCGATTCCGGGACAGAGCGCCGGAGGTCCGGTGTGCGGCCCAAGTCCCTCGACGGTGTTGTGGTCGGTGACGAACACGGCGTCGAACCCGGCGCGCCGATGCCACCGGAGGTCGGCCTCGGTGTCGAAGCCGCGCATGAGCGTGCCCCGGACGTCGTGGGACACGTTGGTGTGGCTGTGGACATCGAAAACGACGTCACCAGGCCCCGCGCCGGCGAGGGCAGCCATCGGCCGGTGCCAGAGCAGGCCGCCCAGGATGAACACCGCCAGCCCGGCCAGCGAGAGCGCGAACAGCGCCAGCTCGCGCCGGCCCGACGTCCGGCGCGGCGGGGCGTCGCTCCAGAGGATCCGTTGCCAGAGTGTCCGGCCCACGCGCCAGAGGACGTACAGCACGCCCACGCCCGTGAGGAAGCCGCGCAGGCGGGTCATGCTCAGCATCGAGACCCCATCCCACAGGCTGAACAGGGGCGCGAACAGAACGTACAGGGCGGGGTACGCCACGTGCAGCGAGGGCGGGAGTGCCTGGCCCAGCGGATCGGCCAGCGGCGGCGCCGCAGCGGCCCGTGCCACGAGCACCGCCGCGCTCAGGCCGAGCGGCAGGAGGAGTCCGGCCCGGGCCGGACGCTGGAACAACCGAGGCGGCGAGTGAATGTTCAAGAATATACCCCGGGCCTCCGGGGGCCACCCGAAGGGCGCGCGCGATGAACGAGCATGAGGATGAAGACGAGGGGCAGGAGACGGAAGGGACCGCGGAGACCGAGGCCACCGTCCTGTGTCCCTACTGCGGCGAGCTCAACGAGATCGCCCTCGACCCGGCCGGCGGCCGGCGGCAGGAGTACATGGAGGATTGTCAGGTCTGCTGCCGGCCCTGGCGGGTGCTGGTGGCGTATCTGGCGGACGGAACGGCGGAGGTCTCCATCGAGGCCGAATCGCTGGACTAAATTCCCCCGAGCCAGGGATAACCCTGATCTTCCCAGTACCCCCCCGGCCGCTCCCGGGTGAAGGTCATGGCGGTCAGATACTTCGTCAGCTTGTACCCGAGCTTGATCGGCGAGTACAGTCGGAGCGGGGCCCCGTGGTCCGCCATGAGGGGCCGGTCGTTGAAGCCGTAGGCCAGGATCGTCTGCGGGTGCATGGCGCTCGCCAGGTCCCAGCCGTTGGAGTACCGGCTGTCGAACGAGTCGAACCGCAGGTACCGCGCCTCCGGCGTCGGCCGCACCATGTCCGCCACGGCCGAGACCGGCACGCCGGTCCAGGTCCCGATCGCGGTCCATCCCTCCACACAGTGGTGCTTGACCGTGTAGGTCACGCGGGGGAGCGCCTCGATCATCGCGCGGGTGAGCCGGGTGGGGGCCCGCACCAGCCCGCCGACCTCGAGCGCCCAATCCTCGCCAGGCGGGGCCGGGAAGCTGCCGGTCCGGTTGCGCGTGATGGAGTACGCCGGAAACTGCGCCGCCGCCGTGCGCGCGGCCACCGGATACACCGGCGCCAGCCGCGTCGGGGACAGCAGGATCTTCTCGCCCACCCAGTCGTTGAGACGGCTGAAGGATCGGAGCCGCGGCTCGACCAGTGGCCCCCCGTCCCAGCCGCACGCGGCCATGAGCGCCGCCGGCGCCACGAGGCCGAGCCGCATGAAATCGCGGCGGCCGAGGCCGGGCGCTCGATCAGCCATGGCTCGGGAACCTGCCACGATACCGGCCGGTGACCATCGCCCGCAGCGAGGCCGGGTCGACCAGGAACACGAGGGCCACGTGCAGCAGGGTGAAGCCGACGAAGAGCCAGACGGCCCAGAAGTGCCAGTAGCGGGCGAGCTCGTAGCCCCCGAACAGGCGGATGAGCCACGCGAGTTGGACCGGCTTGTAGATCGCGAATCCCGTGAGTGCCGACAGCGCGCCGAGCGCGACGATGAACGTGTAGGCCCCCTTCTGGAGCGCGTTGTGCTTGCCCTGCGGCGGATGGGTCTTCCGGAGCCGGAGGTAGTAGAGCTGCATCTGGATGGCGGGACCGATGTCGCTCGGGCGGAACAGCAGCGAGCGCCACTCGCCCGAGACGGCCAGGAAGGCGAGGTAGACCAGGCCGGTGATCACGAACGGCCAGGCGAGCGCGAAGTGCCAGTTGAGGCCGCCCGCGAGCCAGCCGCCGAGTCTGGACCACTCCGGCAGCCCCCGCCCGTCCAGCGGGTTCGGGTACGGCGCACCGCGCGGGCCGAAGTGGGTGAATGCCGCGTAGATCTGGAGTCCGCTCGCGATCATGCCGAGCAGCACGATGGCGTTGAGCCAGTGCGCGACGCGCACCAGGCCATGGTGGCGCTTGACGTCCGATCGCGCGGCATCCATCCGGCGCTCCGTGGTGGGGAGATGGTCAATGTAACCTGGGGGAAACGCCCTCTCCCGGCGATCGGTTCCATGCCGGCCGTGGACGCCGCGGTAGGTAAGGCCCGTTACGGCCGGCGCAGCAGGGCCGCCGCGGCCTCCCGGCCGCTGGCCAGGGCGCCGTGCACGGTGGCGTTGCGGCCCCGCTGCGCCACCGCTTCACCGGCCAAAAAGAGCGTGTCCGCCACCGGCTGCACCAGCGCGGCCCGGGCCTCGATCGAGCCGACGCCGCCATAGCTGTACGCCCCGCCCGCAAACGGATCGGCCACCCAGTCGTGAAAGTACGCGAGGCGGAGCCGCGAGTGGAGCTCGGCCGGATCGCGCCCGAACACGGCGGCGAGGGAATCGAGCGCGGCGCGGAGGATCGCGTCCTCCCCCCGGCCAGCCAGCGCCTGCGCGTGCGGCCCCCCCGTCCAACCGGTGAGCAGCGGGACCCGCGACGGCAACGCGCTCCACCATACCGGGAACGACTCGGCTGGCCCGCGCACGAAGCTGGGTCCGGCCTCGGTGCCGCGCGCCCACCAACGCTCGTCGAAGCCGAGCACGACGCGGTGCGCCGCGCCCATGTGGAGTGTGGCCAATGCCTCGGCCCAGCCCGGAGGTGGCGGGTCGATCGGCACGGCCCCGGCCTCGCGGGCCGCGCGCTTGAGCGCGGGAAGCGGCAGCGTCACCAGGGCCCGGGGCGCGACGGCTTCGGCGACCGCGCCCCGGCTCGGCTGCAGGGCGGCCCTGACCTCGCCCTGACGCCAGCGAAGGCCCGTGACCGGCGTGCCCAGCCTGATCTCCGTGAGCGCCGGGTCGAGGCCTCCGGCAAGGCGGTCCACCAGCGCGCCGTACCCCTCAGTCAGCCGATGCGGCTCGCCGCCGTCTTCGGCCTCGGCCGCCTCGTTCTCGGCCAGCGTGCGGCTGCCGAGCAGCGCGAGATCGGCGGCGTGAAAGCTTTCAAGGTACCCGGCGACGGATTCGGCGGTGCCGGGAGCCAACGCGGTTCGGCCGAGGCGGAGCAGGTCGGTGATCGGTCGATCGGCGAGGGGGCCGCTGCCGGCAGCGAGCAACCGCCCGGTCGGGGGGTGGAGGTCCCTGGCGCGGGCCGCGCCGGCGGACGCGCCGCCCTGACGCTCGGGGATGACCTCGAGGCCGAGTCCGTAGTCGCGGATCAGCTCGACCAGCTCGGGAGGGTGGCCGTGGACGAACTCGGCGCCGAGCTCGATGGGATGGTGGAGCAGGGGGTCGTGGACGGTGTGGATCCGGCCGCCGACGCGCTCGCGCGCCTCAAGTACCAGTACCCGGCGCCCCGCCGCCGCCAGCCGTTCGGCGGCGGCCAGGCCGGCGATCCCCGCGCCGAGCACCAGGACATCGGCCGCTCCCGTGGGCGGCACCGGCTACTCGTAGCGCAGGGCCACGATCGGGTCGAGCCGCGCGGCCCGGCGCGCGGGCCAGATGCCGAAGAAGAGCCCGACCAGCGCGCTGAACCCGAACGCCACCACCACGGCGGCGGGTGAGATCAGGGTATTCCACTGCATGACCCGGGCGAGCACGATCGTGGCGCCGACGCCCAGCAGGATGCCAATCGCGCCGCCCAGGATGCACAGGGTCAGCGCCTCGATCAGGAACTGGAGCAGAATGTTGCCGCGGGTGGCGCCCAGCGCCTTGCGCACGCCGATCTCGCGGGTGCGCTCGGTCACGGAGACGAGCATGATGTTCATGATGCCGATGCCGCCGACCACGAGGCTCACCGCGGCGATGCTGGCCAGCAGCGTGGTGAACACCTGGGTCGCCTGCTGCTGCGTCTGGAGCACGTCCTGCTGGTTCCTGATGGTGAAGTCATTGTCACCGCCCGGACGAATATGGTGCTCGCGGCGCAGCACGCGCTCGAGATCGACCATCCCCTGCTCGATGGGCACGGTGTCCTGCACCTGGACCGACATCGACCGGAGCCGCTTGGTGCCGAACACGCGGTACTGCGCGGTCTCGAGTGGAATGAGGATCTGCTCGTCCGGATTCTGGAACCCGCCGGCCGCGCCCTTGGGGCTCAGGATGCCGGTGATCTCGAACGGAATCCCGCGGATGAAAATCGTCTGGTGGATCATGGCGGCCGGGTTGGCGCCGAGCAGCTCGGGCACCGCCGAGCCGAGGACCGCGTACCGCTGGCGCGCGGCGTCGTCGCCGTTGCTGAACATCCGGCCGTAGGGCACCGTGTAGTTCCGGACGTCCACGTAGTTGGCCGTGGTGCCGATGACCTGGAGGTTCCGGTTCTGGTTGCCGAAGACCACCTGCTGCGCCTGCTGGGCCTCGGGCACGACGGCCTTGAGCAGCGGGGCATCCCGTTCCAGTGCCTCGTAGTCGTCGGTGCTGAGGACGGTGCGGTCGGTGATCATGATCGCGCCGCTCCGGCCCTGGCCGGCGAAGACGGTGAAGACGTTGGCGCCCAGCGCCGCGATCCGGTCCTCCACCGCCTTCTGCGCTCCGGAGCCCAGCGCGACCATGGTTATCACGGCGGCCACCCCGATGATGATGCCAAGCATCGTCAGCACCGCCCGGAGGGCGTTCGAGCGGATCGACGAGATGGCGACGGCAAACGTCTCGCCGATCAGCATCGTTACCGCCCCGGGGCCGCGCCGGCCCCGCCCGGGCTCCCGCCCGGCTGTTGCTGCCGCATGCCCGGCACGCCGCCGCCGGTGATCTGGTTTACCCGGTTCTTCATGTCCTGCTGCGACTGGATCAGGCTCGCGCTGGGCAGCACGTAGACCGAGTCGCCCGTCCGGACACCCTCCACCACCTCGCTGTAGTCGAGATCGGTGAGGCCGGTGCGGATCCACACCGGCGTGGGAACGCCGTTCCGCTTCACGAACACGATGTAGCGCCCGCCGCCCACGTCGGTGCCGCGCCGGGCCGCCCCGCCGCCGCCCGTGCCGCGAAACTGGCCCCGGGCACGGCCCGCGGAATCGGGCCGGAATCGGCGGGTCGAGTCCCGGCGGCCGGCAGCGCGCGCCAGCGAGTCGCGTCCGAGCGAATCCCTCCGGCCGCCGGTGCCCATTCCGGCCGGGGACGACGCCCCGGCCGAGCTGGCCGAGCGTCCGCCGGTCGCGGCGAGCTCGCGCTGCACGTCCTCGGACGAGAGCCCGAGCACCTGGGCCGCCGACCCCACGTCACGCTGGGTCCGGAGCGCCGCGTTGGGAACCGCGGGCACGCCCCGGCGCTGCCCCACGTGGATCTCGACCTCGGTGTTCATGCCCGGGCGAAGCAGGCCGTCCTTGTTCTCGATCCGGATGAGGACCGGGAACACGGTGACGTTCTGCTCGGTCTGCGCCTGCGGCTCGATCTTGAGCACGGTGCCGTCGAAGGTGCGGTTGGGATAGGCATCCACTGTCACGGTGGCGAGCTGTGCGGGCTGCACCTTGCCCACGTCGGTCTCGTCCACCAGTGCGCGGACCTGCACCAGCGCGAGGTTGGCCATCTTGAGCAGCGTGGTGCCGCCGCTCACATTGGAGGTCGCCGACGCGATCACGGCGCCGCGCTCCACGTCCTTCTCGATGATCGTGCCGGTCACGGGCGCGCGAACGTCGGTGTCCTCGAGCTGAATCTTGGCGTTGTCCACGGCGACCCGGGCGCGCACCACGGCGGCGCTCGCGTTGGCGTAGTCGAGCAGGCCCTGCTCGTGCTCCTGCTCGGTGATCGACTGGGTCTTGAACAGCTCGTCGGAGCGGCGCTTCTGGCTGGTGGCGTTGGTGAGCTGCGCCTGGGCCACGTCGAGGTCGGCCTGCGCCTGCGCCAGCAGATTGCGGGCGTTCCGGGGGTCGATGCGGACCAGCGGCGCGCCGCGCTGCACCACCTGGCCGGTCTCGGCGTTGAGCTGGAGGATCTCGCCCGACGCCTTCGACTTCACCTCGACCGTGGTGTCGGGCTGGATCGCCCCGGCGGCCTGAGCGGAAACGATGATGTCGCGCTGCTCGACCGGGACGGCGCGATAGACGACCTGGGGGACGTCCTTCTTGCAGGCGGCGAGCGCGAGGATGGTCAGCGTCACCGTCATCCTGAGCGCAGCGAAGGATCGGATCGGTGGTGCGAGTGAAGCCGCAGCGTCACTCGCATGAGCCAGCCGATCCTCCGGTGCGCTCAGGATGGCTCGGAACTGCGAGGCGGCGCTCACTTCCGGCGCTCGGCCGCGAAGTCGCGCTCCACGTGCCCATCCTTGAGATGCACCTGCCGCCGCGCGTGCGTGGCGATGTCGGGCTCGTGCGTCACCAGCAGGATGGTCTGACCGTCGCGGTAGAGGCCCTCGAACAGTCCCATGATCTCCTCGCTGGTCGCGCTGTCGAGGTTGCCGGTCGGCTCGTCGGCCAGCAGGATGCTCGGGCGGTTGACCAGCGCCCGGGCGATCGCCACCCGCTGCCGCTGTCCGCCCGAGAGCTCGTTCGGGCGGTGCTGGATCCGATCGCCGAGGCCCACGCGGCTCAGGGCTTCGGTGGCGAGGGTCCGCCGCTCGCGGGCGCCGATGCCCGCGTACACCAGCGGCAACTCGACGTTGTGCAAGGCGGTGGCGCGCGGCAGCAGATTGAACGTCTGGAAGACGAAGCCGATCTCCTTGTTCCGGATTCGCGCGAGCTCGTCGTCGCCCAGCTCCGAGACCCGGTAGCCGTTGAGCCAGTACTCGCCGTCCGTGGGGCTGTCGAGGCAGCCGATCAGGTTCATCAGGGTGGATTTGCCCGACCCCGATGGTCCCATGATCGCGACGAACTCGTTCTTCCGGATGACCAGATCCACGCCCCGGAGCGCGTGCACCACCTCGCCGCCCATGTCGTAGTCCCGCTGGAGGTTCCGGGTGACGATCACGGCGTCGTTCGGCACGTCGCCTGGCAGCATCGCCATCCGCTCGGCGGTGGCATCCAGGCTCGTCGTCACAGGGTCCGTCCGATCAGCGCCTCGAGCTGCGCCTTGGCGCGGAGATAGTCGAACCGGGCATTCACCACATCCACCTCCGCCTGGTTGAGGGCTTCCTGCGAGGTCAGCACGTCCACGATGGTCGCGACGCCGAGGCGGTAGCGCTCCTGCTGCACGCGCAGGTCCTCGGTGGCGGCCGCGACGCTGGTCCCCGTGATGTCGATCTTGGCGCGCGCGGCGTCGAGCTGGGCCAGCCGGGCGGTGAGCTCCGCCTGCACCGCTCGCCGTTCGTCCGCGGCGCTCGCCTCGGCGACGTCAAAGGTCGCCTCGCGTTGGGCGATGGTGAGCTCGCGGTCGAACCGGTTGAAGATGCTCCAGCTCAGCTGCAGGCTGACCTGCCGCTGGTTGAACAGCGCGTAGTCGTTGACCCGGCTCGCGTTCCATCCGGTGTTGGCGCCGAGGGTGAGGCTGGGCCAGTAGGCCGAGTGGGCGGCCCGGGCGTTGGCGCGCGCGACGTTCGTGGCGGCCAGCGCGTTCTGGATCCGGGGCGAGCGCGACTCCGCCTCCGAGCGCAGGGCCTGGGTGTCGACCGCTGGCACGATCTGGTGGAAGCTCGAGTCGTCCAACGCCCGCACCCGGCCGATCTCGCCGACCAGCCGGGCCAGATTCGCCTCGGCGGTGGCCAGGTCCGTCTGGGCCTGGATCAGGTCCAGGCGGGTGTTTCCCAGCGTTACCAGCGACCGCAGCGAGTCGGACCGGGTCGCTGAGCCGGCGTGGAGCTTCGCGACCGACACCTTGAGCTGCTCCTCGGCCCGCCGGACGCTGGCCTCCCGGACCCCGACGAGCTGGGCCGCGCTCAGGGCATCGAAGAACTGGTTCGTGGTGGTCAGGGCCTGTTGAAACCGGGCGTCCACGAGGGAGGCGTCGGCCTGGGCCTGGCCCGCCTTGGCCGCCTGGAGCTCGGCTCCCCGGCGAAAGCCGGTGAACAGATCCACGCTGGCGCTGAGGGAGCTGTTGAAGCTCCGGTTGCTGGAGTTGCCCGAGGTGAGCTGGCCGGTCACCGGGTCGACCCGGGAGGCGCCTTCGGAGAAGAATTCGCTGCCGGAGCTGCTGGCGGTGAGGGAGGGCAGGAAGTTGCCCCAGGCACTCCGCCGCTCGGCGGCGGCCGTCCGTACCTGGCCCGCCGCCTGGATCACGCCCGGCTGAGTCCGCTCGGCGAGTCGGATTGCATCCGGCAGCGTAACAACGTGGTCCTGGGCCGCCAGCGGGGCGCCGGCCAACGTGGACACCAGCACGAGCAGAGACACGCGGTTCATGCGATCCCGGGGTCAGGGTCGAGTCCGGAAGATAACCGTGGGCAGTCGTGGAGGTTCCAACGACAGATTCGCCGGCGGCAGTGGCCGTCGCAACCGGGCGCACGAGGAACGGTGCCGGGACCCCGACCGGCCGCGAGGTGCGTCCGACCACTGCCTTGGGGTGCCGCCCCGGCCACCGTGGAATCCTTCGTCTGCAGAGTGGTACAGCCGGGCGGCCGGCGACGTTGGCCCCGGCCCAACACCGTGCCGAGCGCAACTGTATACTGGAACGTCGATGCGTGCCCGCAATCAGGCCGACCGAGGAAGACATACGACCGATCCAGCGCTCGCCCGGATGGTGCCCGCGCCCCGTCCGCTGTCCGTGACCAACGGCCACGCGCCTCCGCCGCCGGCCGCGCGGCCCGAGCCCCCCGATGCGGGGGAGGCCGCCGCGATCGCGCGGGTCCAGGAGGGCGACACGGCGGCCTTCGACGTGATCGTCCGGCGATACATGCGCCCGGCGTTCGCCGTCGCGTACCGCGTGCTGGGCCACCGGGAGGACGCGGAGGACGTGGTGCAGGAGGCATTTCTGGCCGCACTCGCCGGCATCGGGTCGTTCGACACGTCGCGGCGCTTCGGGCCCTGGCTCTACCGCATCGTGGTGACGCGCGGGCTCAACTTCCGGAAGTCGCGCAGCCGGCGCGCCACCGAGGCGCTCGAGGACGCGGGCGTGCCGAGCACGGTGCCGAGCCCGGCGGTGGACGCGGAGCGGGCCGGGCTCAAGGCCACGGTGGCCGCCGCCCTTGGCCGGCTGCCCGAGCGGCACCGGATGATCGTCCAGCTGTTCGAGCTCGACGGCTTCTCCGGCGCCGAGATCGCCACGATGCTCGGCATCTCGCCCGGCACCGTGCGCTGGTACCTCCACGAGGCGCGGCACGCCCTCCGGGACCTGCTCGCCAACTTGCAGGAGTCGGCAGGATGAACGATCCCTCGCGCTGGTCGCTGGACCGGGACCCGCCTCGCGACGAAGCCCTCGCCCGCCTGCTGCGCGCGGCCGACGGCGCGGCGCCGGGCGCGGGCGTGGACTGGCGGCGGCTGCATGCCGCCGTGACGCGTGATCTGGGCCGGGGAGCCGGGCCGCCGCGCGAGGGCGGCCGGGAGTGGTGGGATGTGGTGGTCCAATGGCGCCGGGTCGCCGCCGCGGCGAGCGTCGCGGCCATGCTGGCGGCGGGAGCGCTGCTCTGGCAGGCCGGCGGTGGTCAGGCCGAGCTCACGCTGTCCGAGGACGACCCGCCGGAATCCGTCGCGCTCGCCCGGGTGGTGGCGGCCTACCCCGACGAAGCGGTGCTTATCTCGCTGATCGAGACCGCGCGCACCGACGAGCTGACCACCTGGGGCCCCCAATGAACGAGCTTCGGAAGTCCCGTCTCGTGGCCGGCGTGGTCATCGTGCTGGTGTTCGCGGCCGGTATCGCGGTCGGTTTCTTCGTCCACCAGTCGATGCCGCACCACGGCTTCCCCGGGCTGGCCATCGGCGGCCCGCCACCGGGCCCGCCGCGCGAGCTCAAGGGGTGGATGCTCGGGCGGCTGGACCGCGAGCTCAAGCTCAACCCCGAGCAGCACGCCCGGATCGACACCGTGCTCACCCGGAGCGAGTCGGATATCCGGGCGCTCATGGGCGAGACACGCCCGCGATTCGAGGCGATCGCCGTCCGGACCCGCACCGAGATCCAGGCGGTGCTCACGCCGACGCAGCAGCAGCAGTTCTCCGAGATCACGCGGCAGCTCGACGCACGGCGGGCGCAGCGACTGCGGCGATAGGGGTCAGATGGGGCTTCGCATGAGCCAGCTCCAAGGTCCGCGGCTACGGCGGGCGTCAGGCTCGCGCCGGTCGCTGCAGGCCGCCCCGACGGTTCCGTCGCAGGAGCGGATCGCCCGGCCTGACGCTCCCTCTGCGAGCCCGGCGCCCGCCTCCGCCCGTGCATCGCCTCTGTCCGCCTGTCCGCCTGTCCGCCGACGTGTCATCCCGAGCGCAGCGAGGGATCTGCTCGGGCCGAGTTCGAGCCATTCCCGGGCTGGATCCCCCGCTGCGCTCGGGATGACACCGTGCTACGTTCGCGCTCCGACCGTCCGACCGTCCGACCGTCCGACCGTCCGACCGTCCGACCGTCCGACCGTCCGACCGTCCGACCGTCCGACCGTCCGCCTGACCAACCCCTACCGATCCCCCCGCCGCCGGAACGCCTCGCGCCAGGTGCTGATGGCGAGCCAGCCGCACAGCACCCCGAACGCGTACGCCGTGAACGTGGGCAGCACGAAGAACAGCACCCCCAGCGAGATCAGAGTCATGCTGAGCGGCAGGAAGACCGAGCGGCGCGCATTGGCGATCAGCGCACGCACAGCGAGCGCCGCCCGCCGCCGGCGCTCGCGCCCCGACCGATGGTACACCTGGGGCACGATCTCCGGATCGGCGCGGCGGAGGACGGTCGGGAGGGCCGCGCTGATGCGCTGGGGGCCGCGGGCGGGCCGGCGCGTCACCTCGCGGCTCCGGGCGATGTCGAGCCGGAACTGGCGCTCCATCGCATCGGCCAGCTCGGGGTCCTCGATCAGCACGTCGAGCTCCCAGTTGCCCACCAGGCTGGACGGGTTGAGGTTGCTCGAACCCACCCGGGTCCAACGGCTGTCCGCCACGATCGTCTTGGCGTGCAGCATCGGGCCGTCCCACTCGAAGATGCGCGCGCCGCTCCGGAGCAGGTCGCGGTATCCGATCCGCGACAGGTTCCGGACCAGCGGCAGGTCGCTGGTGCCCGGCACCAGTAGCCGGACGTCCACGCCGTCGCGCGCGGCGTCGCGCAGCGCCTGGAACAGGCGCGGCGGCGCCACCAGGTAGGCATCGGTGATCCACAGCCGGTTGATGCTGCCCGCGGCGAGCAGCTCCACCACGCGGTACGTCCGCTCGCGGCCGGGCTCGCCGCTGATCACGCGCACCTCCGCGGTGCCCTGCGGGGCAACCCGGCCGGCCACGTCGTCGTCCGGCACCCGCCCACCCGCGACCTCCCACGTGCGGGCGAACGCCTGGTCCAGCACCGCCGCCGCCGGCCCCGCGACCTCGACCGCGGTGTCGCGCCAGGGATGACCGCCGCGCACGTCCTCACCCGTCCACTCGCAGCCGATGCAGAGCCCGCCCATCACGGCGCGCGCTCCGTCGGCCACGACCAGCTTCCGGTGATTGCGTGACAGATTGGACACCAGGTCCACGGGCGAAAGCGGGCGGAACGGGCGGACCTCGATTCCGGCCGCGCGGAGGTACCGCCAGTAGGAGCGCGGCGTGCCGAGGCAGCCCAGGCCGTCGTACAGCACGCGGACGTGCACGCCCTCGCGCGCACGCCGGGCCAGCGCCTCGGCGAAGCGGCGGCCCGCCGCGTCCGCCCGGATGATGTAGTTCTCGAAGTGGATCCAGCGGGTGGCGCCGGCGATGACGTCGAGCATCGCCTCGTACGCCTCCGGGCCGTCGATCAGGAGGCGGACCTGATTGCCGGGAATGGGCCGGCCGCCGGCCGCGCGGTTGATCGCGCTGGTGACCGACTGCCCGGCGTCCATGGGAGCGGCGCCGGCCGCGGTCACGGCCCGCCGAGGCCCAAGCTGCGCTCGTGCGGCCTGAGGGCCGCGAGCATGAACGCGATATGCTCCTCGAGCGGCACGCCCAGCTCGGCCGCGCCCTGGACCACGTCATCGCGGTTGACGCCCCGGGCGAACGCCTTGTCCTTGAGCTTCTTCTTCACGCTGCCGACCTCGAGGTCCTGCAGGCTGCGGGACGGCCGCACCAGCGCGCAGGCCACCAGGAACCCCGCTAGCTCGTCCACCGCGAACAGGGCCCGCGCCATGGCGCTGTCGCGCGGCACGCCGGTGTAGTTCGCGTGTCCCAGGATGGCGCGGCCGCCGGCCTCGGGCAGCCCCAGCCCGGTGAGAATCCGCACCCCTTCCGCCGGGTGCTCCTCGGTGGGCGAATGGGCCGCGTTGGGAAAGCGCTCGTAGTCGAAGTCGTGCAGCAGGCCTACCAGGCCCCAGGCCTCCACGTCCTCGCCGTCCCGCGCCGCCAGGGCGCGCATCGCGATCTCGACCGCGTACATGTGCTTCCGGAGGGCGTCGGAGGCGGTGTACTCGTGCATGATGGCCAGGGCGCGATCGCGGTCGAGCGGCATGGAGGCTCCGTGGATTTCCTACGACGCCTGGGCGTACCCGGCCGTGAGCGGCACGCGGGCCGACGCCTCGCCGTCGAGCGAGATCTCGAAGGCGTACACCCCGGGCCGGGGGAGCGGCACGTCGAACACCAGCACGCAACCCGCCTCGACGTCGACCACGCCGGCGGGCGGCTCGCCGAACTGAACGGTGCCCTCGCCGCCGAGCAGCTCGGTGCCGCCCTCGTCCACGAAGCGGATGCGGATGGTGTGCATGCCGATCTCGGTCCGGCGCCCGCGTACCCGGAGCACGAGATGGGTCCGTGGGCAGACCGAGGGGAAGTTGGTGAGCCAGACGTGCTGAAAGATGCCCAGCACGCTGAGCTTCCCCTGCTGGTCGATCAGGGCGTAGTCCGCGACGATGGCGAAGTCGAGGTGCAGGTCACGCCACCCGGATCGAGGTGACGACGTCGTTCTGCTTGATGCTGTTCACGATGTCCATTCCCTCGCGCACCTGCCCGAAGACGGTGTGAACGCGGTCGAGATGAGGCTGCGGGCCGTGGCAGATGAAGAACTGGCTCCCGCCGGTGTCCTTGCCGGCGTGCGCCATCGAGAGGGTGCCGGCCACGTGTTTGTGGGTGTTGAGATGGGTCTCGCACTTGATCTTGTAGCCCGGCCCGCCGGTGCCGACGCGCGGGTTGCTGGCGTCTTTGGAGAGCGGGTCGCCCCCTTGGATCATGAAGTTGTTGATGACCCGGTGAAACCGGGTGCCGTCGTAGAACTCGCTGTTGGCGAGCTTCTCGAAATTCGCCACCGTGTTCGGCGTCTCGCTGTCGAACAGGTCGGCGACGATGGTGCCCTTGCTGGTCTCGATGGTCGCGGTCTTGGCCACGGTGCGGTACTCCCGTAGAGGGTCCGAGGGCTAATCTAACACCGTCGCCGCGAGGCCCGCCTCGCGCAAAAACAGGTCGCCCCCCGTGGTCCGGCCGTCCCGGCGCGCCGCGCGGGTGAGCACCAGCCGGTCCTTCGCCCGCGTCATGCCGACATACAGCAGGCGTCGCGCTTCCTGGATCTCCTGCTGGTCCTCGCTCTCGAGCGCATGGTAGCCTGGCAGCAGGTTGTCCTCCGCCCCGACGACGTAGACCCGCGAGAACTCGAGGCCCTTGGTCGCGTGCAGGGTGAGCAGGCTCACGCGGCGGTCGTCGGTGGGGCAGCCGTCGCTCCGGGACAGCGCCACGCGGCTCAGGAGCAGCTCGATGCCGTCCCCGAGGGAGGGCGCTTCGCTCGCCTCGACCAGCGCCGCCAGCCGGGCCGCGGACGCGGGGTAGCGCTCGGCGACCGGCCGCTCGGTCCGGATCCGGTCCAGCAGCCGGCGTCCGCCCAGCCGCTCGATCAGCTCGTCCACCGACGGCGCGTCCGCCCCGGCCGCTTGCTCGGCGTAGGCCTCGAGGCAGCCGCCGTAGCGGCCGAGGGCCGCCGGCAGCGCGACGTCACGGAACACGCGCTCCTCCGGCGACGGCTCGGCGGGCGCGTCGAGCGCGAGCGCGAGGCCCAGCCAGCCGAGCAGCTGGACTAGCGCGGTCTTCCGCGCGCGCGCCAGGCTCAGCGCCCCCAGGTGACGCGCCACGCCCACGAGCGTGGCGGCATCGTCGAGCGCGTGATGGGAGCGGCCCGTGAGCACGCCGAAGCGGTGGGCGAGATCCTCCAGCCGGGCGCTGTCGTCCATGAGCGAGCGGGCGAGGGGAAGCGTGTCGAAGAAGACCAGGTCGTCGATTCCCGGCAGGCCGCTCGCGGCCCGGCGGAGGACGGGCACGTCGAAGGTGTGGCCGTTGTGCGCCACGAGAAGATCGGTTCCCACGAAATCGCGGAACTCGGGCCAGACCGCGGCGAACGCCGGCTGGTCGCAGACGTCGGTGTCCCGGTACCCGTGCACGGCGCTGGCCTTGGGGCTGATCGGCCGGTCGGTCCGGACCAGCCGCTGGAACTGGTCCACGATCACGCCGCCGCGCACCCGCACCGCCGCAAGCTCGACGATCTCGCACTCGGCCACGTCCATCTCGGTGGTCTCGAGGTCGAACGCGACGTAATCCTGCAGAGGATCGGCCAGACCCCGGCATTGGAGCAACTGAAGCGCCTTGAAGATCAGCAGCGGCCGGGCGGCGCCGGCGGGCAGGAGGAAGTCGCCCGCCGCGGGGCGGTCCGCCGGGCCCAGCCGCCGGACCCGGTCGCCGAGCACCGCGCGCAGCATCGGAAGCAGGGCCAGATCGACCCCGCGATCCGGCCCGATCCAGACCGTGCGGCCGTGGTCCCTGGTCTCGGCGAGCCGGCCGGCCAGGTGGGACGCCCCACTCGACTCCGCGGGATCGCTCAGCTCGGTCGCGCGCTCGTCCAGCGGGTTCCGATAGCGGCCCAGGCGCTGCGCGAGCAGCGCGTCGACCAGGCCGCCGAGCGAGTCGTGCGTCCGGCCGAGGCCCACTAGGTTTTCGACGTGGAAGATGAAGCGCCAGGCCTGCCGCGCGTCCGGGTCGCCGCGGGCGGTGCGCGCGAACGCCCTGAGCGCCGTGAGCGGATCCAGCCCCCGGTGACAGGCCCGGACCCGATCGAGCAGCGGGCGCGGCAGCACCTGCTCCGCGAATGCGTCGACCGTCAGCGGATCGTCGGGCGTCCGGATGATCCGAAGGCTCGCCACGATGAAGCCGATGAGCTCGTCGTCCAGCAGCGCCTGTCCACGCGCCATCAGGCACGGGATGCCGGCCTCGATGAAGCGGGTCTCGAGTGCCTGGCCGATGCGGTGAGAGCGATAGAGCACGCCGTAGTCGCCCCAGTCGAGTCCCGAGCCGGCCCGATCCTGCAGCAGATCGGCCACGAGCCATTCGGCCTCGCCGGCCTCGTCGTCGAACACCTGCACCGCGACGCAGTGCTCCGACTCGCGGTTCGCTTCCAGCCGCTTCTCGAACAGGCCGGGGTTGTGGGTGACAAGACGGCGGGCGGTCTCGAAGATCTGCCGGGAGCATCTCCGGTTCAGATCGAGCACGATCGGGGCAGCGAGCTCATAGTCGGTGCGAAACCGCTCCAGGATCGCGGGGTCGGCGCCCGTCCAGGAGAAGATCGACTGCTCGTCGTCGCCCACGGCGAAGCAGTTCCGGTGCCGGGAGGCGAGTGCGGTGACGACCTCGTACTGCGCCAGGCTCAGGTCCTGGAATTCGTCCACCAGCACGTAGTCCCAGCGGCCGCGCACGTCCGCCAGCGCCTCCGGCCGCGCCCGGAGGAGCGCGCCGGTCCGCGCGATCAGGTCGTCGTAGTCGAGCAGGTTCCGGGATCTGAGCGCCTCGGTGTAGGCCTCGAACAGCTCGCGGTCGCCCGCGGTCAGCGGCGTGTGCTGAAGCCGGTGGCGGCCGAACAGCAGCAGGAGCTGGCCCTGGCGCTCCGCGCGCACCCGGAGGCGGCGCAGGACCCGCCGCTGGTAGTCGTCGTCGGCGATGCCGAAGCCCCGCCGGAGGCCGGCGGCAGTGGCGTAGTCCCGGAGCAGCCCGAGACAGAGCGCGTGGAGCGTCCCGCGGGTGATGTCCTCGGCATCGGGGCCGATCTCCCGCCGGAGCCGCCCCGCGATCTCGTCGGCCGCCTTGTTGGTGAACGTGACGGCGCAGATCCGTCCCGGCGCGATGCCCTCGCGGGCGATGAGATGCCCGATCCGCGCGATGAGGCAGAACGTCTTGCCGGCTCCCGGACCCGCGACGACGAGCACGGGACCGAGCGGGGCCTCGATGGCCCGGCGCTGAGCGTCGGACGGGATCAGGGTCAGGCGCATGTCCTCGAGGTCGGGGGTCAGTCGGTCACGGCGACCGGGCCGAGCTCCGCCAGTGTCGCCCGCCAGGCCTCGACCGTCTCCGCGGGCGCGCGGCAGCTCGTCCCGGTGCAGGCGTAGGCGCGCGGCGCCCGGCCCGTGGCGACCATGCCGGCCATGGCCGGCGGCAGCGGCGATCGCGCCGCATCCCCGGGGGCGAGGCGCCGTACCACACGCCGGGGAGCGAACGTGGCCAGCGCATCGCGGTGCATCCGGTCGGCGACCGCGTCCCCCGGCTCGCCCACGACCACCAGGTGCGTGGCGGGCGACAGGTGCCAGTCCACGGCCAGCAGATACGCCGCGGCGTGGAGACCGAGCTCGCCGGCGCGCCCGGCGAACGCGCGGACCAGCGCGAGGCCGCGCTCCCGCCAGCGCGCGTCGCCGGTGAGCTCCGCCAGGCGGGCCAGCACGATCCCCGCCACGCCGTTGGGCGAGGGCGTCGGCGCATCCTGCACCGGCTTGGCGCGGGCCGGCAGGAGCCCGGGCTCGGTCGTGCGGCCCCGGGCGGTGTCGAAGAAGCCTCCGCCTTCCGCATCCCAGTAGTCGGTCCAGACCCGGTCCATCAGGCGCTCGGCCCAGACGAGCCAGTCGGCCTCACCGGTGGCCTCATGGGCGTCGAGCGCCGCGGCGGCCACCTGGACCTGGTCCTCGAGCAGGCCGGCCACGCCGCCGGGGGTATGGGCCACCGCGTCCTCGCCGATGCGCTCGCGCCGGAGCCGCGCCAGCGTGAGCAGGGCGTGCCGGGCGGCCTCCTCCTCGCCCAGCACCATGCCGGCCCGGAGCATCGCGGAGGCCATCATGGCGTTCCAGTTGGCGTATCGGGTGCGATCCACGAACGGCGCCGGCCGAGCGGCGCGCGCGTCCCGAAGCTTCACCTTCGCGCGCTCGAGCGCGACACGGACCTCGTCCTCCGGCCGGCCGGATTGCGCCGCGATCGCCGTGGTGGTCGAGGCCACGAACAGCACGTTCTTCGACGGATTGTGGTGCATCTCGCCCGCGGTGCCGATGTCGAAGTAGGCCGCGGCCACCTCGAGCTCCGCCGGCGACAGCACGGCGGCCGCCTCCTCGCGGGTCCAGGTGAAATAGTCGCCGTCGTCGTCGAGACCCACGTCGGCGTCCTGGCTGGCCGCGTAGCCGCCTTCGGGGTCGGCCATCACCTCGCGTACCCAGCGCACGATGCCCCGGGCGGTCGCCGCGTACTCCTCGGTGCCGAACAGCGAATAGGCGTCGAGATAGGCCTTGAGCAGCTCGGAGTTGTCGTAGGACATCTTCTCGAAGTGGGGCACGATCCACTCGGCATCCACGCTGTAGCGGTGGAAGCCACCGCCGAGTTGGTCGTAGACGCCGCCCCGCGCCATCCCATGCAGGGTGCGGTCGAGCATGGCGCGGGGCTGGTCTTCCGGCCGGTCGAACCAGCGGTGCAGCAGTAGCGTCATCGCGCCCGGATGGGGGAACTTGGGCGCCCGCCCGAACCCGCCGTTTACCCGATCGAACACCCGCGCCATCTGGGTCACCGCGTCGTCGAGCGCCTGGAGCGCCGGCTCGCCCGGCGCGGCCTCGTCCAGGTCGTCGCGCACCACCTGCCGGACCGCCTCCGCCTGACTCTGTACCTGCCCCCGGCGGGAGCGGTAGGCGTCGAGCACGCTCTCGAGCACGGTCCGGAATCCGGGCCGTCCGTGCGCACCGTCAGGCGGGAAGTAGGTGCCCCCGTAGAACACCTCGCCGGCGGGCGTGAGGAACGCGGTCAGCGGCCAGCCACCCTGACGGGTCAGCGCCTGCACCGCGCGCTGGTAGCGGGCATCGACGTCGGGCCGCTCGTCCCGGTCCACCTTGATGCAGACGAAGTGCTGGTTGAGAAAGCCCGCGAGCTCGGCATTCTCGTACGACTCGCCGTCCATCACGTGACACCAGTGGCACCAGACCGCGCCGATGTCGAGCAACACCGGCCGGTCCTGGGCCCGCGCGGACGCGAAGGCCTCGTCGCTCCAAGGGTACCAGTGAATGGGTTGGTGAGCGGCGGACTTGAGGTAGGCCGACGTGGCGGCGGCGAGGCGATTGCTGGTCATCGGTGGAAGGTAGCGAAAGAGGCGCACGTGCGTGCGCCTCTTTCGCCCGGCGGACGGTCGATCGAGCGCCCTAGCTCTTGTGGCTCAGCGAGTACACGTAGGCCGCCACGGCCTTGACCTCGTCGTCGGTGATGGTCGAGCCGCCTTTCGGGGGCATCGGGATACCGCTCTTCGATTCCTCCTTGGCGACGCCGGTCGTCACCTGCTTCACGATCGCGTCGTAGGAGCCGTCGCTGTGAATCCATTCGGCGTCGGTCAAGTTGGGGCCGACGGCGCCCTGGGCATTCGCCCCATGGCACGCGTAACAGTTGCCCTTGCTGTGGAAGATCGAGTCCCCCTGGGTGATCAGCGCGGCCGTGACGCCGGCCGGCGCCTGAGCCACGGCGGGGCGGGCTCCCAGGACAGCGGTGAGTGCGAGCAGCACACTGAGGCGAGTCCGAGTGTCCATCGTGGCTCCTGTCGGGTGACGTCAGTTTCCAAGCAAGCGGGCTATGGAGAATACTGCTCCGGGCGGGTCGGTCAAGCGGGGTCAAGGCAAAGGCCGGACCGAGTCGCTCGGTCCGGCCCAATGGGTTGCGGAGTAAGGTGTTGAGGGGGTGATCAGGACGGCCGGGCATCCGGCCGCGCCTCAGTTCGTCCCCTCGGAGGGACGGGAGGCCGAGGGCTCGGCGACACTCATGGACGCATCCCGTGGCCGGAAGATGGCCGGATCGTAGGCCGCGCGAGGGTTCCAGAGGACCCAGGACCGGATGCCCAGCTCCTCCGCGGCACGGATCTGATCGCGGACCTGGACCGGCGTGTAGCGGGGCGGGCCCAGCGTGAATGCCTGGAGGTAAGGCCGGATCTCCGCGGTCTTGCCGAGCGGCGCCGAACGCTTCAGCGCGTCCTGCATGGCGCGCCGGATGACCTTGTACGGCTCGCTGTTGGGGTGCTTGAGGCTGTAGTAGCCCCGGAAGTAGTGGCTGGGGTACACCATCGGCAGCACGACGTCGGCCGTGGTGACGAGATCCTCCCACAGCTGCCCGATCCCCATGTCGGTCGGCGCGCTCGTGGTCAATCCGAACACGTCGATGGTAAACGGGACACCGAGCTTCCGGGTGCGCTCGCCCAGGAGCCGCAGATTCCGTGCGACTCCCATCCGCTTGGTCTCGCCCTCGCGCCGGCCGCGAAAGACCGCGGAGGCCAGGCGGCTCTCCGGCTCATCGGGAAAGCGGACGTAATCGTACTGCACTTCCGCGAACCCGGCCCGCACGGCCTCGGCCGCGAGCTGTGCGGCATACACCCAGACCGAGTCGTTGAACGCGTCCACCCAGGCGAAGTCGAGCCGGTCCCGCCACAGGCCACCCCCCACCTGCTGGACGGACCAGTCGGGCTTGCGGGACGCGAGCAGCGGATCCTTGGCCACCACTATGCGGGCGATCGGGTGAATCCCGTGCTCGCGCATCACCCGCAGCCGTTCGCGCACGTCGCGGGCGCGGAGCTGGCTGTTGGCACCGATCTCGAGCGCGGTCGGCACTTCCGAGCGGTAGGTCAGGTAGCCGGTGTCGTCCTTCACATCCACCACGAAGGCGTTGATTTCGGTCCGGTCGGCCAGCCGGACGAGATCATAGAATCGCCGGCCGCCGAAGGCCCAGGCGTTCAGGTAGATGGCCCGGACCGGAGTCGGTGCGGTCGTCAGCGGCGGCGCCGGCCATCGCATCGGCAGTACGACGGTCGGGATCGCGAACAGCGAATCGGGAGCGGGCGGGGCGGGAGGGAGCTCGTCCCCCCAGCCGGGGACCTGCTGGGCCGCGAGGGTGGCAACGTGCAGGAAGACCGCCAGAATACCGGAAAGGAAGTAGCGGCGCATCGGGCCCAGATGATTGTGGGGACGGGTGATGGAGGAGCACCCTGCGTGCTCCTCCTCCATCCCCAGCAAATCAGGGGCCTGCCGCTACCTTGTGGATTTCGATGCGACGGTTGGCCGCCCGCCCTCGCGGCGTGGTGTCGGTCGTCAGCGGTACCGTGGAGCCGTACCCGCGCGCCAGGACCTGCTGATAGTTGACTCCCTGCACCACCAGGTAGTCCCTCACCGCCTCGGCCTGGAGCTGCGTGATCCGGGCATCATCGGCCGACGAACCGCTGTTGTCGGTATGGGCGCCGATCTCGACGCGGGTGGTCGGTGCCGCTCGGAGGATTTCGGCCACCGAGTCGAGGGCCACGTAGGACGAGGTCTGCAGCCGGGCCGTTCCGGCCGCGAACGCCACTCCGGGAATGACGCCCTGGGCGATGGTTCCCGGAGCCGTGGCCCTCGGCACCGTGATGTTCGGGCGCTGCAGCGGCCGGCCGAGGGTATCCGGCTGGGTCTTGGGTGGGGGCTGGCCGGCGCTCTGGCGCGGGACGACCGGTTTGGGCGCCCCGGGTTGGGCTGCGTTCGGCTGAACCGGCGGCTGGGCGCCTGGTGCGGTCTGCGCGGGGGCCTGGCTCTGCGCGCAGCCGCTGGCGTTCACGGCGACCCCGGCGGCGGTGCGCGGGCACTTGTCGAGACCGTCGAGCACGCCGTCGGCGTCCTCATCGCCCGGGCAGCCGAGCGCGTCCACCGTGGCGCCCCGGGGCGTATCCGAGCAGCGGTCGAGCCCGTCGGGAATGTTGTCGCCGTCGGAGTCCTTGGGACAGCCGCGCGGGTCCACCAGCACGCCCGTGGGCGTGTCCGGGCACTTGTCGAGGCCGTCGGGAATGTTGTCGCCATCGCTGTCCTTGGAGCAGCCCCGGGCATCGACGGCGGCGCCGGCGACGGTCGCCGTGCACCGGTCGATGCCGTCGGGCACGCCGTCGCCGTCCCCGTCGCTCGGACAGCCGCGGGCGTCGACGCTGGCGCCGGCCGGCGTGTCCTCGCAGCGATCGCGGTTATCGAGGACGCCGTCGCCGTCGGCGTCCTGAATCGGCTTGCTTCCCAGCATGAGACTCACCCCCAGGCTGCCGCCGAAGTTGGACAAGGTCTTGTCCGGCCGCTTGCTCTTGTTCCGGTCGTACAGCCCCTCGATGCGAACCATCACCGTCGGCGTCACCCCGACCCGGAAGCCCGCCCCGGCCAGCAGGGCGCCGCTGCCGCCGCAGATCGGGTCGGTGGCACTGGCCGCGCTGGGACAGCTGCCGCCGTACTTGGTCGAGCCGGCGCCTGCCTTGAGGTAGAACGAGTTCCTGGACCCCACCAGAATATTGTACAGCGCGGAGAGCCCGAACGTCTTGACGCTCACGCTTTTGCTCCCCGTCTTGGCGGTGGGAGAGGAGACTCCTCCCTCCAACTCGAGCGAGAAGTTGAGCGGCAGCCAGACCCCGACGCGGCCGATCCCGCCGGCAGAGGACCCGAGGAGCGTGGCACTGTCGAACGACTGGTAGGCCCCAGCGGCACCAACCTCGACCAGATACTTCCGCTCCTGCTGCGCCGCGCCCGGCCGGGTGCTCGTCACCAGCAGCGCGAGGCTGGCCAGGAGCCGCAGCCCCCAGGCCCAGCCCTCGAAAGGGAGTTGGTAGGTTCGCATGGATCAAATAGATACGGTTTCCAGGGAGACCTGACAAGGAGCCGCGTCACGTCCGGAGCGGCACCCTTGGCTTCGCCCCGTGGGGCCGCTACGATTCGCGACGGCCCTCGCCCCCTCCAGCGGAGACCCGCAAATGCGCGTGACCATCGAGTACTGTGTCGTCTGAAACTACCAGCCTCGAGCCACCGGTCTGGCGGCTGAGCTGAAACAGGAGGTGCCCGACGCGGACGTCCGGCTGGTGCCTTCCTCGGGCGGGGTGTTCGAAGTGACCGTGGACGGGAATCTCGTGTTTTCGAAGAAGGCGCTCCGGCGGCACGCCGGGCCGGGGGAAATCATGCAGCTGCTCCGACGTCCCGGCTGACATGCGCATCGCCATCTCCACCGGCGGCGGCGACGCCCCGGGGCTGAACGCGGTCATCCGGGCCGTGGTCCTCTCGGCGCACTACCGGGGATGGAAGTCGTACGGCATCCAGCGCGGCTACGAAGGCCTGCTCTCCTTCAACGGGGTGGTGCCGCTCGGCCTCCCCGAGGTGCGCGGGATCACCCACCTGGGCGGCACCATCCTCGGCACCACCAACCGGGGCAACCCGTTCCGCTACGTGACCCACAACGAGCAGGGCGAAGAGACCGAGGGGGATCGCTCGGATGACCTCGTGGCCGCGTTCCAGGCCAGCGGATTCGATGCGCTGGTCGCGATCGGCGGCGACGGCAGCCTGCAGATCTCGCACGATCTCTGGCGCAGGGGGCTGCCGGTGGTCTGCGTGCCCAAGACTATCGACAACGACGTGAGCGGCACCCAGCGCACCTTCGGCTTCGATACCGCCGTCAGCACCGCGACCGACGCGATCGACAAGCTCCATTCGACGGCCGAAAGCCACGATCGGGTCATCGTGGTGGAGCTGATGGGCCGGTACGCGGGATGGATCACACTCTACAGCGGGCTCTCCGGCAGTGCGGACGTGATCCTCATTCCCGAGATCCCGTTCGACATCGAGAAGGTGTGCGGGAAGATCCGCAGCCGGGAGGCCGCGGGACGGCACTTCAGCATCGTAGTCGTCGCCGAAGGCGCACGGCCGAAGGACGGGTCGATCGAGCTGCTCGAGCGCCGCGGCGTGGGCACGTCGGACCGCCTGGGCGGCATCGCCAGCAAGGTGGCCCGCGCGATCGAGCATCATACCGGCAAGGAGACGCGCACGCTGGTGCTGGGGCATCTCCAGCGCGGCGGCTCGCCCACCACATACGACCGGCTGCTGGCGCTCCGCTTCGGCTCCGCGGCGGTCCGGGCCATCGCGGACCGCGCATTCGGCACGATGGTGGGCCTCAACGGACAGGACATTACCCGGGTGCCGCTCGAGAACGTCGTGGGCCGGACCAACAACGTGCCGCTCGACTGCGACACCGTCCGCACCGCGCGCGACCTGGGGATCAGCCTGGGTGACTGAGCCGGCGTATCCCGCCACGCGCACGGACGACACGGTCGATGTGCTCCACGGCGAGCCGATTCCCGACCCGTATCGCTGGCTGGAAAACGGGGACGATCCCGATACCCGCGATTGGACCGATCGCCAGAACGCGCTGACCGAGCGCTACCTCGCCGCCCTGCCGGCGCGGGCGTCGATCCGGCGCCGCCTGGACGAGCTGCTCTCCATCGGCGCGCTCACGGTGCCCGCGCCGGCCCACGGCCGGTACTTCTATCAGCGGCGGGACGGCCGGCAGAACCAGCCCGTGGTCTACGTGCGGGACGAGGTGGACGGGCCGGACCGCGTCGCCCTCGACCCCAACGCCCTGGACCCCGCCGGCACGACGGCGCTCGACTGGTACTACCCGAGCGCTGACGGCCGGCTCCTCGCGTACGGGCTCTCGCAGAACGGCAGCGAGCAGAGCGTGCTCCACGTGCTCGACGTGGACGCGGGCACGAACCTTCCCGACCGCATTCCCCGCACTCGCGCCGCCGACCACGCCTGGCTGCCGGACGCCTCGGGCTTCTACTACACCCGCTATCCCGGCCCCGGCGAGGTGCCCGACGGCGAGGAGCACTACCACCGTGCCGTCTACTTCCACGCGCTCGGCGCCGACCCCGCCGACGACGAGCTGGTCTTTCGACCGGCCCAGAAGGAATACTGGCCGGGCGTGAGCCTGTCGCCGGACGGGCGCTGGCTGCTGGTGAGCGTCGCCCGCACGTTCGACCAGACCGATCTGTACCTGGGCGACCGGAACGCCGGCGAGCCGATGGCGCCCCCGCTCGTGCCGGTGGCGGAGAACCTGGCGGCCTCGTTCGACGGCGAGGTGGCGCACGGGCGGCTGTTTCTCCGGACCAATCTCGACGCGCCGACCTACCGCCTGTTCGAAGTGAACCCGGCACACCCGGCGCGTGGGCACTGGCGGGAGATCGTTCCGGCGCGGGCCGAGGCGGTGCTCGAGGGCATCCGGGTGCTGGGCGACCGGCTGGCGCTGAGCTACCTCGAGCGGGCGTGCTCCCGTCTCCGCCTGGCCGACCTCGATGGCGGGCTCCGGCACGAGGTAGCGCTGCCGACGCTGGGCAGCGTGTTCGGGCTGGGCGCTGAATGGGACGGCCACGAGCTGTTCTACGGTTTCTCGTCGTACACCGTGCCGCCGAGCGTGTACCGGATCGACCTCGTCACGGGCGAGCAGACGCTGTGGCGCCGGGTGGAAGCCGACGTGGATCCCGAGCGCTTCGAGGTCCGGCAGGTGAGCGTCCCGTCGCGCGACGGGACGGCGGTGACGATGTTCCTCGTCCACCGGCGCGATCGCCCGCGCTCCGGTGACACGCCGACCTACCTCACCGCCTACGGCGGGTTCAACATCAGCATGACGCCGGCGTTCTCGCGCTCGCTGCTCCTCTGGCTCGAGCACGGTGGCCTCGTGGCCATCCCCAATATCCGCGGCGGCGGCGAGTACGGCGAGGCGTGGCACCAGGCCGGGATGCTCGGCCGGAAGCAGAACAGCTTCGACGACTTCGTGGCGGCGGCCGAGTGGCTCGTGCGGGAGGGATATACCCGGCCGGAGCGGCTGGCGGTGGCGGGCGGCTCCAACGGCGGACTACTCATGGGCGCGGTGCTGACCCAGCGGCCGGAGCTCTTTCGGGCGGTCGTGGTGCAGGTTCCGCTGCTCGACATGCTGCGGTACCATCGGTTTCTCATCGCGCGGCTCTGGATTCCGGAATACGGCTCCCCCGACGATCCGGAGGCGTTCGCCTGGCTCCGGGCGTACTCCCCCTACCACCACGTCCGGCCGGGCACGGCCTATCCCGCCGTGCTCCTCGCGACCGCCGAGAGCGACACCCGAGTCGATCCGATGCACGCCAGGAAGATGACGGCGCGGCTCCAGGCCGCGACCTGCTCGGGACGACCGGTGCTGCTCCGGCTCGAAGCCCGCGCCGGGCACGGAGCCGGGAAGCCGCTGGTCAAGGTGCTCGACGAGTTGGCGGATACCTGGGCGTTTGTGTTTTCGGAGGTGGGGGTGGAGGTTTAGAACGGACACCGAACCGAGGAGCTGCCGCTGATGGCCTATTCCTCCCGTACCGCCGTCGCCATGTCCCACCCCGACCGCTGGCTGGCGTTCCTGCGCATCGTCGTAGGGCTGTATTTCGCCAAGGCCGTGGTCACCAAGCTGGGTCTCGTGATGGTGGGCGGCGTGCTCCCCCTTCCGGGGGCGTCACAGCGATGGATCCACACGATGCCCAGCATCGTGAGCAAGCAGGCCTCGGGCAACCCGGTCCTCTTCTACAAGCACTTCCTCGAGAACACGGTCCTGACCCATGCCGAGGCGTTCGCCCACCTGACAGCGCTGGGCGAGGCGATCACGGGCATCGCGCTCACGCTGGGACTGCTCACCGGCGTGGGGTCGCTCGTCGGGTTGGTGCTGGTGAGCAACTACGGGCTGGCGACGCAGTGGATGTCGGCCGGGCAGCAGGGATTCCACATCGTTCTGTTCTCCCTGATGGTCGCGTTCTTTCTGGCCCGCGCCGGGCGGACGTGGGGTCTCGACGCCACGCTCTGGAGCGCGCGGCCTAAGTCGGTGTTGGCCCGGCGGCCATTTTCGTGACTCGCCGCGCTGCCGGCCGCCACGGCAACGCGGCGTCATCCCGGCTCAGCGGATGATCGCCGGTCGGGAGCCCATCCCACCCACCACACCGTCGGCCTCGCAGTGGGCGTCGCGCGGGCTGTAGACCACGCAGAAGACGCCGTCGCTGTGCCAGCGCTCGTACCATTGACGCATCACGCCGCGGTCCTGGGCCGAGAACCGTTTCGAGGGCAGGTCCTCGCTGTAGGTCGCGACGTGCGTGTGCACGGTCCCCGCCCACTCGGGCGGTCCGCAGCGCTCGATCGAGGCGGTGGAGGAGATGCTCATGGAGTCGGCCTCCTGGGGCACCAGCGCCAGGATCCGCCCCACGGTGACCGTGTCGTTCCGGACCTCGGCGCCGAGGCAGGCGACCCGCTCCTGCTTGGCCGCCACGCTCTGCTCCCACAATGACCGAAGTCCCAGGCCCGCTTCGCGGCTGAAGCGGAAGGCGGGCTCGGGACGGGTCTCGAGGCTGTCCGGCTGCTGGGCGGTGGCGGACCGTGCCGCGAGGGCGGCCGCCACGGCGCCGGCGATCGCCACCCCGCGCACGGACGTCAGTACCTCGCGCTCGGAAGGATGACGAGGCGCGATCCGTCGATCTCACAGTGGGCCTGGCCCTCGCCGTAGAGCAGGCAGAAGGTGCCGTCGGTCTTCCAGCGCTGCCACCACATCAGCATCACGCCGCGGTCGGCACCCGAGAAGCGCTGATTGGGAGGCTGGCCCTCGGCCAGCGGGATGTGGGTGTGCACCGTGCCCTGCCACTCCGGGGGGCCGCAGCGCTCGAGCGATGCCCCGGCCGACACGGCCGTGGAATCGGCGCTGTCCTGCAGCGGAAGCACGCGGAGGATGCGCAGGGTGTCGCCGTCCTCCACGCTCGCCAGGCAGGCGACCCGTTCCGCCCTGGCCGCGACGCTGGCCGCCCACAGCGCCCGGAATTCCGGCTGCGCGCCCGGTGCCACCGAGACCACCTGCGGCACACCCCCGAAGGCGACCGTGACGCCGAGCAAGGCGACCGGCAGCCAGCGGGTCACGGGGCGCCGCCGATCGCCACGCCCCAGGGAATCTTTCCGACCGGGATCTTCTTCTCGACCGTCAGGCTCTCCGTGTTGAGCACGCTCACGTCGTTGGATGACCCGTTCGCGCTGTAGAGCTTCCGGCCGTCGGGCGTCAGCGCGATCCCCCACGGACGCGGCCCCACCGGCACCGACGCGATCACCGAGTCCGTGGCCACATCCAGGACCGACACGGTCCCGCCTCGGCCGTTGGAGATGTAGACCCGCTTCCCGTCGGGTGAGGTCACCGAGCCCATCGGCTTGGACCCTGCGGGCATCGTGATCACCTTGAGCTTCTTCCGTCCGGGCACGTCGATCACCCACACCGTGCCGTCCACCTCGGAGGGGACGAACGCCCGGGACCCGTCGGGTGTGAACGCGATCGAACGCGGGCGCTTTCCGACCTCGACCTGCCCGAGGACCTTGCCCGTCCTGGTGTCGATGATCGTCAGGTTGTGGTCGGTCTCACCGGTGACCCACACGGTCCCGCCGCTGGGGTCCACCGTGACTCCCTCCGGCTCGCGGCCGACCTTGACCGTCGAGCGGATCTTGCCGCTCGCGACGTCCACGATCGAGGCGGTGCCGGCATCCTCGTTTGACACGTAGAGCGTGCCCCCGTCGTGGCTCACGTCGAACGTCTCCGGGTCGGAGCCGCCCGGGAGGACCCGGGTCACCCTCCGGCTGGCCGCGTCCACCACCGCGATGCCGTCCTTGGACTTGTCAGCCTTGAGCTTCTCGCACTCCTCGTCCGGCATGGACGGCGGGCACTTCGGCGACCCGCTGAGGGCCACGAACACCGTCTTGCCGTCCGGGCTCACCCGCACGCCCCGGGGGCGGGTCCCGACCGGGAACGTGGCCACCGCGCTGTCGGCGCGGAGGTCGATCACGGTGAGCTCCTGCGAATCCTCGTTGGTCACGTAGGCGAGCAGGACGGGGCCGGCCGGACCCGCGCTGGTGGAGGCCGTGTCCCCGCCCGTCCGGGCGGCCGGCCCTCCCGGCTTGCAGGCGGCGAGCAGCGCCAGGGCTCCCATCGCGGCGCGCACGGCCAGGTCATTTCGCATCGAAAATCGCCTTGTCACGGTTGCGGGCCTGGTCCAGGCCCTGGATCTGGTCTACCCCGATGGCGCCGGTAAAGATCGCTTCGTCGAGGTTGGCCTGCGCGAGCTTGGCCCCCGTCAGATCGGCCCCGGTCAGATCGGTCTGGACCAGCTCGGCGTTGCGAAGGTCGGCGCGCACCAGCTTCGCGCCGGCGAGGGTGGCGTGGGAAAAGTCGGCCTTGAACAGGTTGGCGCCGGTGAAGTCGGCCTTGGACAGGTCGGCGCTCACGAAGGCCGCGCGCATCACCCCCATCGACTGGTTGCCGGGGTCGGCGCCGATGTTCGCGTTGGTGAGCACGGTGCCGATCAGCTTGGCCCCGCGCAGATACCCGATGATGCGGCTCCCGGAGAGATCGGCGCCGCTCAGGTCCGCCGCCTCGATGATGGTGGCGAAGAGACTGGCCCCCTGAAGATTGGCGCGCCGGAGATCGGCCCGGCGGAGCACGCTGCCGTCGAGATTGGCGCGGCGCAGGTCGGCGCCCGTCGCCACCACGTCGGTCAAGTCGCAGGCGAAGAGATTGGCGCCCCCGAGCTTGGCGTCCGTCAGTCGGGCACCCGTGAGGTTGGCGCGGTGGAAATCGACCCCGCTGAGGTCCATCCCGCCCAGGTCGACGCCGGCCAGATCGGGTAGCGCGTCGCCGCCGCCGGCCGCCAGGCGCGCCTTGACCTGCTCGAGGCTCAAGCGCACCGCGGGGGTATCGGCGGTGGCGGGTGCCACGGCCGTCGCGGCGAGTGCGAACGCCACCAGGGGGGTGAGCAGCATAATCATCCTTGGTGAAGGTATATGAACGAGGGCGGGACCGCGATCCGGCGGCCCCGCCCTCGATGATGCTCCGACTGCCGGTGCGCCCGGCCGGCGGGTCATCCGGCGGGCTTCACCGCCGGCCGTCCAGGCGCCATCTTGGCGTCGCTCCGCGCCTTCACATACGAGTAGATCTTGTCGATCGTGGGGAGCTCCATGCCCAGCGCGCACCAGGAAGGCATGCCCTTCTCGGGACGGCCGGCGCAGACGGTCTGCACGAAGAGCTCCTTGGTATTGATCGGGCCGTCGGGCTTGAGCGACACGATCAGGTGGGGAGCGAACGACGTCCCCAGCGCGTCTTCCCCATGGCACCGGGCGCAGTTCAGGTTGAACTGCTTCCAGCCGTCGTACACATCCTGAGTCACCGTGTCCCGCGGCGCCGTATGGTAGGCGTCGCGGAGTTCCTGGGCGACGGCGCGCGTCGTCACGGCCGAGGCGGCCAGCACGACGCTGAAACCCAGCACGGTCCGGCGAAGAACGGCGGTTAAGGGCGCGCGCATGCTGGCAGACGTTCCTTTCGTACGCAAAGGGAAGAACACGGACACCAGAGCCGGCCGCGCCAAGGGCGGCGACCGGCGGTCGCAGCTCCTGGTTGGCGGACTTTACCACGATTTGAACAGCAGAGTTCACGGCAGGGGCAGATACGCGGCCGCCATGCCGGATCACTGGCTCAGCCCGGACCCGCCTTCTTGGCCGAATCGGCGGAGGAATTCTCCGGCTGGTCCGGGACGACCGGAAGCACCGGCACGTTGTACTGCTTGAGAATGGCGTCGACCTCGGGACGCTTGCGTTCGAGCACCGCCTGCAGGCTGTCCCGGAATTCCTTGTCCCGGCGGCGCACCGCGATGCCCATGTTGTACTGGAAGGGGATGTCACTCAGCGAGTCCCGCGCGGGGAGCGGCGTCAGCACCAGCGGGACGGGCGACTGCTTGGCGTAGTAGCCCGCGAGCGGCCCCCACACGATGGCCAGATCGACCTGCTTGCTCGAGACGCCCTTGATGATGTCGTCGGGGCGAAGCATGTCGCTGAAGAAGGTGTTGTACCCGGTGAGGTTGCCCACCACCCCGTAGCGGCTCAGCGCCATGGCGGGGGGCGAGTTCTCGCCGTCGGAGGTGTAGGTGTTGATCCCGATCTTCAGGCGCTTGAGCCGGGGATCGGCCAGGGAGTTGACATCCTCGAGACCGCTGCCCTTCCGGGCCACGAAGACGTAGCCGGACCGGAAGTAGGGCTTGGTGACGCCGGTCATGTCGAGCCCCGCGGGCGCTTCGAGCGCCATGTCGCAGTACATTCCGTTGATGATGCGGAAGTAGCCCCGGCGCGTGGGATACCAGACGTAGCTGAGCCTGGAGTTGAGCTCCTTCGCGATCAGCTCCGCGATCTTGTTCTCGTAGCCTTCGCCCTTCTCGTTCGAGGAGGGCATGTTATCGGGGTCGGCGCAGACCCGGATCAGGCCGGCTTCCCGCGGCGCGGGTCGCTGGGCTTCGGCCGGGGTGGTCAGCCAGATGGCGCTGACGCCCGCCAGCAGAAGGTACCGGACCCGGGACAACGCTATACGCGACATTGCATCACCCTGCCGAGCTGGAGTAGCGGCTGGGACCCGTCGTACCGGTCCCATACCATAAAGACCACGGCGCCGGAGCTGACCGCGCCCCGGCGCCGTGCTCTTTCGTAATCTACCCCCGAAGCGACCGGAGGGGAGACCCTCCGGCCGGCCCGGGCCCGGCGGTGTTACTTGGCCATCGCGGTGTTCTTGAGCCCGAAGACGGTCAGGACGCCGCCCTGGGTGGAGAACTGGCCCGCGTCACCGAAGGCGCCGAGCGCGCCGAGACCGGCGGTCGGATCCTCGGCCCCGATACCGGCGGCGACGCCGATGCCGGCCCAGCCGCCGATACCAGAGTACACGGCGATGTTCTGCGACCCATCCGGGGCGGTGTACGTCATCGGGTTGCCGATGATGCCCGACGGGGTCTTGAACTGCCAGAGGACCTTACCGGTCTTGGCATCGACGCCCTTGAGCCAGCCTTCCATGGTGCCGTAGAAGACGAGCCCGCCGGCCGTGGTGAGCGCCCCGCCGTACGCCGCGAGGTTTTCCTTGATCTCCCACACCACCTTGCCCTTCATCGGATCCCAGGCGATGAAGCGGCCGCGGTGGCCACCCGGGCCCGGGAACATCCGCACGATCGCGCCGACGTACGGCTGACCGGCGGTGTACTTCACTTCGACGCCCTCGTAGTCCATGCAGATGTGGTTCGTCGGGACGTAGAACAGCCCGGTCTGCGGGGAGTACGACGACGGCTGCTGGTCCTTGAAGCCGATGGCGGCCGGGCAGATGCCCTCGCCGTTCTTCTTCGAAGACGTGCCGTACTTCGGATCCTTGACGGGCACGCCGGTCTCGACCACGCCCTCGACCGGGGTGCCGGTGCCGCCGCTCTTGGCCCAGTTGATCGGGCCGAACGCGTTGCCGACGATGACCTTGCCGTTGGTGCGGTCGATGGTGTAGCCGATGCCGTTCCGGTCGAAGTGGCCGAGCAGCTTCTTGCCGCCGCTCTCGAACAGGACGTTCTCGTTCACGCCATCGTAGTCCCACTCATCGTGGGGGGTCATCTGGTACGCCCAGGCCGCATGCCCGTTGTCGGGATGGCGGGCGAAGATGGTCATCGACCACTTGTTGTCGCCCGGCCGCTGGTCGGGGTTCCAGGTGCCCGGGTTGCCGACGCTGTAGTAGAAGAGGTCGAGCTCGGGGTCGTAGGAGTACCAGCCCCAGGTCGTGCCGCCGCCCCGCTTCCACTCATCGCCCTGCCAGGTCGAGACGCCGAGGTCCTTGCCCTTCATCGACGGATAGTTCGCGTTGGCATCGCCGTCGATCAGGACTTCGTTGTCCGGGCCGGTGGAGTACGCGGTCCAGAGATGCTCGCCGGTGTTGGCATCGACGGCCGTGACGCGGCCGCGCACGCCGAACTCACCGCCCGAGATCCCCATGATGACCATTTCCTTGCCCGACTTGGTCTTGATGTAGATCGGGGCGTTGGTCATCGTGGCGCCCTGCTTGTAACCGGTGGCCTCGGGCCCGGCGTTCGAATGATCCGGGTGCTTGGCCTTCCACAGCTCCTTGCCGGTCTTGGCGTCGAGGGCGATCAGCTCACCCTGCAGCGCCTGGATGTAGATCTTCCCGCTCGGGCTGTAGGCGGTGCCGCGGTTGACCAGGTCGCAACAGGCGATGGGAATCGCGTCGGGCGACTGGTTCGGCACGTACTTCCAGATCTGCGGCGCGCCGGGCTTGGCGAGGTCGAGCGCGTACACGATGTTCGGGAAGGACGTGTTGACGTACATGACATTGCCCACGACGAGCGGGTTGCCCTCGTGGCCGCGCAGTGTGCCGGTCGAGAACGACCAGATCGGCCGCAGCTCGCCGACGTTGGCCGTCGTGATCTGCTTGAGCGGGCTGAAGCGCTGCAAGCTGTAATCACGGCCGGTCATCGTCCAATCGCCCTCTTTCGCGGCGAGGGTCCAAGCCCCCGTCCGCGCTGCCTGGGCGCTGGCGGACGCGGCCATGGCTACGCTCAGCCCTGCCGCGATCCCGCCGGACAGCACCTTCTGCGTAAAGCGGTTCATAACTGACCTCAGGATGAAGGGTGGTTCTACTGCTCTACTGCATTCGGTTGCCACGTGCTGCTTGTCGCATGGTGCGAGTGCCGGGACGGCTGAGACGGCGACCGGGCTCGAGTGCCGCTCATGGAAGGACCGACCGGCGCGACCTACTGGCTAGCAGGACGGCCGGGGCGAGGTGGGCCACGTTCGGCCGCTGCTCTGTCCCCGCGCTCGCTGCGGAAAGGGGTTCGCCCTGATGTACGCCTCGAGACGCCACCGTGGATTTCCGCGGAGCGCGCACCGGCGTCAGGGCACCGGGCCGTGCCGAAGCACGAGGCAAGACTGTCTGAGGAACTGAGGCGAGCGGCAGGGAAACGAGAGGACGGGGGCCGCTCACACCAGCGGTGCACCATGCCGGTACGCCACGATCCGCGCGGGCCTGGTGACTCCGACATCGTGCCCAAAGTGGAAGCGAACGGGAACAAGCCCATCTCACCCCTCAGCGTCGCCGCTGAACCGCATTGTGTCTCAGTAAAGAACTGCAGTTGGGGAGGCGGTCATTCGCGTACTACCGCCCGAAGAATCTTCTGTTCCCATACCAGGAGCCGCGGAGCGACGCCCGGACAATCGGCGCGGACGACGCATGTGCGACCTGGCTCAGTCGCGGGCGCCGAAACCGTCAACGTCAGGCAAGTCGCCGACTGCGGGAGGCTTAGAGGGGCCAGTATACATCGTGCAAAATGAACTGTCAATCATGCGAGCCGTCGGATTCGCGCCGCCAGACTCTCGCCCCCGAGGCCGCGAACCCCCCCTCGAAAATCCGGCCGCGCGTACCCAGCAGCCCGGCCGCACGCGCCGCCATCTCGCGCCCCTCGACCGCGCTCGCCACAAGACCGTACACCGCCGGCCCCCACGAGCTCTGGCCCACCCCCGCTGCGCCCCACTCGGCCATGCTGCGCACCAGCGTCTCCGATGGCCCTGGGGCGAACACCCCGCCCTGCTGGGGCGCGAACCAAGCCCCGGTGACCCGCTGGACTTCCGTGAGCGCGGCGCCGAAGCTCGCCAGATCGGCCTCGACCAGCGCCGGCATCAGCTGCATGAGCACCAGATGCGAGACCCGTTCGACCTCGCGCTCGGGGGGCGCCGGGAGCCGCTCGAACGCCGCCGCTTCCGCGTCACCGCTCAGGCCAGGCGCTCCGTCCGGCACGACCACCACGCACCGCCACGACTCGGGCACCGGATACCGCGCCAGGAGCGGGGCGATGTCGTCCCTCCCGGCCAGCCGTCCGCCCTCCACGATGAAGCCGCCCGCGGCGAATGTCCAGGTGCCGATGGCCGAGCGGCGCCCACGGCCCACGGCCCGGGCCAGGGCCGTCGGCTCGACCGGCAGCCCGTGCAACTCCGCCAGCGCCCGCGCGACCGCCAGGCCGAGCTGGGTTCCGGAGCCGAGCCCGCAGTGCTGAGGGATGTGGCGGTGCACCGTGAATCGGCCGCCGCCGCTCAGGCCGTGCTGGGTCAGGAACCGCTGCGCGAACGCCAGCACCCGCGCCTCGTCCGGTCCGTGGGCGCTCAGTCGCCCGTCGAGCGACGCCTCCAGCAGCAGCGAGGGCTCCGGAACCGCCGCCCCCAGCCCGCCGAATCGGCGGCCCAGCTCGCCGCGGAGATCGAGGACGCCGAAATGGAGGCGGGCCGGCGCCTCGACGAAGACGCTAACGTGACCGGACATACTCGGTCAGCATCGCCATCGCCTCCCGTTCCCGATCCCCCGCGGTCTTGTCCACGATTACCTGCAGCCGGGCGTACTCCGCCCGAATCTCCTCGGCCGGGAGCAGATGGGTGCGGGTCGCGAGGATCGCGGCCTCCAGTACGGCGTGCTTGGCGCGGTTGAAGCCCAGAAATTCCCGGCGGAGCCCCCGGTGGACCACACGCGCCTCGATACGGGAGCGCGGGGGCGTGTCGTCGATCGTGACGACCTCCAGTTCCCGCCACGAGCAGGCGGCCTCCAGGACAGCGCCGCGGACCACGCTCGCGGGAATCCACGGGAACTGCGGGCTGGAGATCGCGCCCTGGGCGAGCAGCATGGCATCGTCGGTGAGGTTCACCACCGCCACCCCGGTCTCGCGCAGGTTTCTGAAGGTGGTCGTCTCGAGGAACGGCTTGAGGACGATCGTCTCCTCCCCCCACTCCACCCCCATCGGCGCGAAGTTGATGCTCCCCTCGGCGTTCATCGACGTGACGATGGATTCGATGATCACCGGACCAGGTCCACGGACGGCGGATCGGAGTCCAGCGTGCTGGGCTCCGGCCCGATCGGCACCAGGGCCCCGTCCGCCGCGAGCGGCAGGGCGCGGGGCGCGGCCGGGACCCCGTGCAGGAAGTGGTCGAGCAGCCGGTAGCCGTGCTCCGTGAGGATGGACTCGGGATGGAACTGCACGCCGTGCACCGGGTGCCGCACGTGGCGCACCGCCATGATCTCTCCGTCCTCCGACGTCGCCAGGACCTCGAGATCCGGGGGGACCGACGCCGGCGCGATCACGAGCGAGTGGTAGCGGGTGGCGCGGAACGGTGTGGGCAGTCCGGTGAAGATCCCGGTCCCCCCGTGATGGATCATCGAGGTCTTCCCGTGCATCGGCTGGCCCGCCCGGACGATCTCGCCGCCGTAGGCCGCGCCGATGCACTGATGGCCGAGGCAGACGCCCAGGATCGGTACGGTGGGCCCCAGCCGGCGGACCACTTCGGTCGAGATCCCGGCCTCCACGGGAGAACAGGGCCCGGGCGAGATGATGATGTGTGACGGGCCCATGGCGGCCACCTCGTCCACGGTGAGGGCATCGTGGCGGCGAACCACGGGTGACTCTCCCAGCTCCCGGACGTAGCGGGCCAGGTTGTAGACGAAGGAGTCGTAGTTGTCGAGCAGGAGAATCATGCGCCCGTGAGCGCCCCGATCAGCGCCCTCGCCTTGTCCAGGGTCTCCCGGTATTCCATCTCCGGGTCGGAGTCCGCGACGATGCCCCCGCCCGCCTGGAAGTATACCCGGCCCCTGAGAGCCAGATAGGTCCGGATCACGATGCTCGTATCCAGCGCGCCGGTGGTCGAGATGTAGCCGATCGCACCGCAGTACACGCCTCGCTGTGAGGGCTCCAGCTCGGCGATGATCTCCATCGCGCGCACCTTGGGTGCCCCGGTGATCGAGCCACCGGGAAAGGCAGCCCGGAGCAGGTCGATGGCGTCCGCGGCGGGGTCGAGCTCTCCCACCACGGTCGAAACCAGGTGGTGCACCGTAGGGTGGTGCTCCAGCGCGAACAGCTCCGGGACCCGCACCGTCCCCGGGCGGCAGACCCGCGAGAGGTCGTTTCGGAGCAGATCCACGATCATCACGTTCTCGGCCCGATCCTTGTCGCTCTCGGAGAGGGCCCGGCCGAGCGCGGCGTCGTGCATCGGGCCGAGTCCGCGCGGGCGGGTGCCCTTGATCGGGCGGGTCTCGACGTGACGGCCGTTCTCGTCGAGCCGGAGAAATCGCTCGGGCGAGGCGCTCATCACTTGGAGCTCGCCGTAGTCGAGGAAGGCGGCGAATGCGGCCGGATTCCGCACCCTGAGACGGGCGTACAGGTCAAACGCCGGCTCGACCAGCGGGGCCTGGAGCCGCTGCGAGAGGTTCGCCTGGAAGATGTCGCCAGCGACGATGTACTCCCGCACCCGGGCCACCGCGTCGAGGTAGCCCCTGTGAGTGAAGGTGGAGCGGAGCCCGATCGGATCCGCGCCCTCGACACCGACCACCGGATAGGATGGGGCCTCGGGGCCCGGCGGCGGAGAGGGGCGCGGTGTCACCGGCCGGGACCCGGGCCGCGCCGGTCCCCGGAGCCGCTCCCGGACCATCTCGAGCCGGGTCCGGGCGCGCGCCTCCCTGCCGCCGCCGGTCTCCGGCAGGCCGGTGGAGACGATCCAGGCGGTCTCCAGGCGGTGATCCCAGGCGATCACCCAGTCGTAGATCCCCAGGACGACGTCGTGAATGGCCAGGTCGTCGAACCGGGCCGCTGGCAGGCGCTCGAGCACGGCGCCGTAGTCGTAGCCCAGGTAACCGGCGGCGCCGCCCTGGAACGGCGGCAGCCCCGAGACCGCGTCCGCCGCGAACGGCGCGAGCAACTCGCGAACGGCCACGAGCGGGTCCGCCTCCCGCCGGTCCCATGGGATTCCGGGGCCTCCGACCTCCGTCGTCCGGCCCTTGCTGCGGACGATGCGCGGCGGATCGGCGGTCAGAAAGGAATAGCGGCCGAGCTGGTGGCCATCGTTCGCGAGGCTCGTCCCGGTGGCGCTGTCGAGAAAGAGCAGGTAAGGGAGGTCGATGAACCGGGCGACGACGTCGATCGGATCGCCGGTCGGGCCCAGGTTGTCCACCAGCGGCGCGAAGCGGTCGGTCACCTGGTCCGGTCCCGTCCCTTGGGCGGGGCTTCGATTCGCCGCCGGCGCTGCGTCAGCTTCACGTGCTCCGAGCGCACGTCGTCGGGCGGCGTGAGATACCCCCACGCCAGCGCTCCCTCCTGACGGTAGGTCTTGCCCAGGGTGATCGCGAGCTTCGCCTTGGCCAGCTCACGGCCCAGGTAAAACGCGTGGGTCGCCTCGTCGACGCCCAGCTGCGCGAAGATCTCCTGGATGTCGGTCCCGCGGACGAACAGCTCATTGTTGAACACCGTGATGGTCGAGCGGTCGGTGAAGATCCGGAAATTGGCGTCCTTGACCGCGGCGTGCAGCCGCCGAAGCTCGGCCTCGTCGTATTCCAGGATCACCGGATCCTTCACCGTCACCAGCCGGTCGTCCACGTTCTTCGGCAGGGTCCGGTGCCGCACGGCGTGGAACATCAGCCGGCGAGCCACGTCGATCTCCCGCACCGAGCCCCGGGCCCACGGGATCACCTCGGTGGTGAGCACGGCGCGCACGCCGGTCTCCTCCGCGATGGCCAGGAGCAGGGCGTGCACCCCGGTGGTGTCGGCGCTCGTGAGCTCGGTGATGTTGCCGATGCCCATCAACTGGGGGGTGTCGGGATAGCGGCGGTGGATCTCGGCGTAGCGCTCGAGCGAGGCGGTGAAGCCGAAGCCGATCGGCTCGATCACGGGGTCGATCAGATACCCGACACCCCAGCGCGCCAGCGCCTCGAGGGTGGGCTCCAGCGTGTCGATGCCTTCCCCGAAGTCGGGAATCGCCACGACGCGGGCGCCCGACCCGCCGAGGTCGCGGGCGACCTCGAGGTTGGACCCGTTGACGCTCAGCACCAGCTCGGCGCCGGCCTCGACGGCCGTCCGGATCTCCGCGGCCTCGAAGCTGTCCACGCTCACCCGCATGCCGGCAGCGCGAAGCTCGCGCACCACGTCACCCAGTGCGGGGAACGGGACGCCCGGCGTGCAGCCGAGGTCGATGATGTCGGCCCCGCTGGCGTGGAAGTAGTCGGCGGCCGCGCGAATCGCCCTGCGGGCCAGCTTTGGGGCGTTGTTGATCTCGGCCAGGATCTCGATGTCGTAGGCGCCGTAGTCCACGGCGGCCCGCGCCTGACCGAAAAACCGGGGGATCTCGCGCAGATCCTTGGGACCCTTCTCCACCCGCACCCCGAAGCGCTCGCGGAGGAGCTCGGTGTCCCCCTCCACCAGTCCCGGGAGGAGCACCAGGTCGGTCCCCGGTGGCACCTCCAGGAACCGCGCAATCCACGGCGTCGTCATCAGGGCCGCCACCGTGATCTTGAGAACCGCGACCGCTTTCTCGAACGGCGCCTCGAGCTCGTCCACGACGCGCCGAAGCGCCGGCTCCGCGAGCCGCCCGGTGACGAAGAGGACTTTGCCCGGCGCGACGGCCGGGGGAGCTACCGTGGATCCCCCGGCCGCACCCACTTGTTCGGCGTGCCTTCGAGCGCGCCGCCGCTCGGCCGCCAGAGGATCACGTCCTCGATCTTCCGGGCGAGCTCGAAATCCTTGTCCGAGATGCCGCCGGCGGCGTGGTTCTGCAGCTTCACGGTCACCCGGCCCCAAGTCACCGTCAGGTCGGGGTGGTGGTAGGCCGCCTCGGCGAGATAGCCGATCGAGTTCACCAGCATGAGCGTGGTGGGCCATCCGTCGGTTTTGTAGATCCGGCGGATCCACCCGTCCTCGTAGTACCAACCGGGCAGCTGCGTGAGCCGCTCGGCGATCTCGGCATCGTTATAGGTCTTCTCTTTCGTGGCCGGCATCGTAGGCTCCTCTTGTGTCTGACCTGCTCACATCACCACTCCACCATTCACCATGATCATCTGCCCGGTGACGAACCGGGACTCGTCGGACACGAGGAATATGGCGGCGCCGACCAGGTCCTCGGGCCGGCCCCAGCGGCCGAGCGGCGTCCTCGCCTCGACCTCGTGCCGCCACTCCGCGTCCGCCTCGTCGCCGAAGGCCGTGTGGATGAATCCTGGCGCCAGGATATTGACCCGAATCCCCGGGGCGACACTCCGCGCCAGCGACCGGCTGAAGCTCGCGATCCCACCCTTCGCGGCCGCGTAGAGCCCCGGATTCTGCCCCGCCATACCGGGGCCGACGTGATCCCACGACATGTTGACGATGACCCCCCCGCGCTCCCGCATCAGGTCCACCGCGGCCCAGGAGGCGAGGATGGTGCCCCGGAGATCCACCGCGAGCACCAGGTCGAGTTTCTCACGCCGCGAGAGGCGCCCGCCCTCGCCCGTGAGCAGGTCGGCGCCGGCGTTGTTGATCCATGCGTCCACCCGGCCGAAACGCTCGCGCAACGCGTCGCTCAGGGTCCGGATGTCGGCGTCCCGGCCGATGTCGACCTGCAACACCTCAGCGCGGCGTCCCAGGGCGCGAACGGCACGGGCGGTCTCCTCCGCGCCGGCGGCGTTTCTCCGATAGGTGAGACCGACATCGGCGCCCTCGCGGGCGCAGCCGACGGCGATCGCGTTGCCGATGCCGCTGGATGCGCCGGTGACCAGCACGATCTTCCCCGCCAGCCTCACGTCGCCTCCCGTCCGTGGCCCGCCCGCGCTAACTTCCCAAATTCCAACATATCAGGGCCTTAGCATCTCACAAGGGAGCGAGGATGCGGCTGTTGGTGAGTGTGCGCTCGGCGGCCGAGGTGCGGCCGGCGCTGGCGGGTGGAGCAGAGATCATCGATGCCAAGGAGCCGTCGCGCGGGTCCCTGGCCTCCGTGAGTCCGGATGACCTCAGGGCGATTGCGGCAGCACTCCCGCGGCGCACGCCGCTCAGCGTCGCGCTCGGGGATCCGGCGGATGCGGAGGCCGTCGCCTGCGCGATCGGGGCGCTCGACGGGCTCGTGCCGCCCGAGCGAGCGGTGTACGTAAAGCTCGGGCTCGCTTCGGCGGCTGCGGTTGCGGAGGCCGAGGCAGTGATCGTCGCTGCCGTCAGGTCCGCGGTGCGATCGCCGGTGCGGCCGGTGGTCATCGTCGTGGCCTATGCCGATGTCGCCGCCGGGTCCGTCTCCTCCCGCGAGCGGGTGCTGGAGCTCGCCGCTCGCGCCGGGGCGGGTGGTATCCTGCTCGACACCTGCCTCAAGGACGGCGGGGACCTGCTCCAATACGTGAAGCTTCCCGAGCTCGAGCGCTGGGCCGCCGGGGCCGAACGCCGCGGGCTGCTTGTCGGGTTCGCCGGCTCGCTCTCCGCGGACGGCATCCGGGCCGTCGCGGAACTCCCGGCGGACGTGGTCGGCGTGCGCGGAGCCGCGTGCGTGGGGGGCCGGGATGGACGGCTGTCCGAGGCGAAGGTACGGCAGCTTCGCGCGGCGCTTATCGGACCGGCCGGCAGAGCCGGCGCCGTCGCATAAGAATAATGTAATTAACAACTTACATAGGAGGATGGCAGCTCCATCTCGGTTCATTCAGGGTAGATTTCGAGCTCGAAGCCGCTGGTTCCTGGAGGACCCAGCATGACCCCGCCTACCGTCGATGTCGACGCCCTCGGCGGCGTGAGTCTGGACCGCCTCGAGCGCGCGCTGCAATTGCACGCCATCCGCTTGGCGCCCGGCCGGTACCGGCTCGAAGGCGGGAGCTCGACGCACTGGGTCGAGCTCTACACCGCCGGCCTCCCGCGCTGCGACTGCGGGGACCACCCGTGGGCAGGATCAGATCTGTAAGCACATTCTCGCCGGGTTATTGCGGGAGGGAGACGAGCGAGTGCTCGCGGCCCTTCGCGCCTTGGTCGTGCTGCTCCGGAGCCGGCCACTCGCCGCCTGAGGCGAAATGCCGGAGTGTGTGGCTTCGAGCGCGGCGGCACCGACCTCAACTCTTTCCATCCTCAGCATTTCCGGGGTCTTTCGAGGGGCACAGGCTTTGCCTTAGGGCGGAGCAGCCCCGCGCAACCCATTGCGTGGCGGCGTGAGCGCGCCGGTTTCCTCTTCCCCATGAGTCCCACAGGTGACGCTAGCCCCGGCGCCGCTGCAGAGCAGGTTCGGGCGACGACTCCTCCTGCTCTTCGTGGGGTGCGCGGTCCTGCCGATTGCCGTGGTCGCGGCCGTCGCCTACGGTCACGTGACCCGCGAGCTGCGCGGTCAGAGTGAGCGCCGGCTGCATCAGGCCAACAAGGCGCTCGGGCTGGCGATCTACGAGCGTCTGCTTCTCCTCGACGCCACCCTCAAAAGCATTCCCCCGCGTGTGCTGCGGGCGCCGCAGGCCACCAGGCAGCCGGCCGACGAGACCGAGATGGTCAGCACGGGTCTCGATCTTCTGGCGAGCAAGCGGTTTGACGCCCTGGAGTTCGATGGGGACGACGGCACCCGCACGGCGGTCTTCGGACGCCTCGCCGACCGCCCGAGCCTCTCCCGGGAAGACGTGGAGAACCTCCGACTGGGCCTGCCGTTGATCGTGAGTCTCCACGGTACTGCGGGCGACGCGCGCACCCTGATGCTTCGCCGCGTGACTGGTCGGGGCGACGTGCGCGGCACGCTCGTGGGTGAGGTGAGCCGCGATTTCCTGTGGGCCACGCTCGCGTCGAGCATGCCGTCACCGTCCACCATGATCTCGGTCGCGGACGACTCCGGGCATGTGCTCTTTCGTTCGACCCAGGCCGAGCTCGTCTCGCAGTCCGATCCGATCAATGAGGCGGCGCCGCTCCCGGCCTCGGACGCGGCGCCGCCGGTGGTGCCCCTCGAGCGGCCGTTCGTGTCCGATTCGTGGCCCATCGTGCTGGACGAGGTCTTCGCCGCGCCGACCTGGACCCTGGTGCTGAGCGAGAGCGAGGACGAGGTGTTCGGCCCGATGGTGCGGTTCTCCCGCATGTTTCTGTGGGTGGTGCTGCTCTCCAGCCTCAGCGTGCTGCTGCTGAGCGGGAGCCAGATCCGCCGGAGCCTCGTACCCCTGGTCGAGCTGCGCGAGGGGACCCGGCGGATCGCGCAGCGGGACTTCGCCAGCCGGGTCTCTGTCAGCAGCCGAGACGAATTCGAGGAGCTCGCGGCCTCGTTCAACGCCATGGCGATCCAGCTCGACCGCCAGTTCCAGGCGCTGTCCACCGCCGCGGAGCTCGACCGGGCGGTGCTGTCGGCCACCGACGTCGCCGCGATCGTCGACACCCTGCTCGCCCGCACCCGCGACGTCTTTCCCTGCCACATGGTGGGGGTGTTTCTGGTCGCGCCCGAAGCGGGCAAGTCGCTGAGCGGCGTGGTCTACGACTACTGCGACGAAGTGCGCCAGTCGGCCCGGGTCGAGCTTCACTCCGAGCACGTCCAGGACCTGCTCGACGGCCCCGACGTGCTCGTGCTCGACGCCGGTGCCGAGTCGCCGGCGGCGTACCTGGCGCCGCTGCTGCGGCTCGACCCGCGGACCGTGATCGTGTTGCCGCTCCGGTTCCGGCGGCAGCTCGTCGGCATCCTCGCCGTCGGTGACCGCACCGGCGAGGTGGTTGGGGAGGACCAACGGCTCCAGCTCCGGCGGCTGGCGGATCAGGTCGCCGTCGCGCTGGCCAACGCCCAGATGCTGGAGCAGGTCAGGTCCCTGGCCTACTACGACAGCCTGACCGGACTGCCGAACCGGCTGTCCTACAAGGAGCGCCTGGCGCAGGCGCTTGAGCAGGCACGGCGCGGCGGGAAGCTGGTCGCGGCGTTCTTCATCGACCTCGACCACTTCAGCCGCATCAACGATACGCTGGGACACGAGGCGGGCGACCAGCTCCTGCAGCAGGTCGCGCTCCGGCTCCGGGCATCCTGCCGCGACCGGGAGGACGAGGTGGGGCCGGCCGAGAGCGCGCTCGCGCCGGACGTCGCCCGGCTCGGCGGCGACGAGTTCACGGTCATCATTCCGGGACTGAGCCAGCCCGAAGACGCGGCCAAGCTCGCGCGGCGGATCCTGAGCAGCCTGGCGCATCCCTTCCGGGTGGCCGGCCAGGAGATCTTCGTCAACGCGAGCATCGGGATCGCCATCTACCCCGACGACGGGGAGGATCTCGAAACGCTGTTGATGCATGCCGACACCGCGATGTACAAGGCGAAGGAGCACGGAGGCAGCAGTTATCAGGCGTACTCCCGCGCGATGAACGCGAGCGCACTGCAGCGCCTGACGCTGGAGAACGCCCTGCGGCGCGCGGTCGAGCGCGCGGAGTTCGAGCTGCACTATCAGCCGATCGTGGACGCCCGGAGCGGGGTCCCGATCGCCGCCGAGGCGCTGGTGCGGTGGCGGCATCCGGAGCTCGGGCTGCTGCTGCCCTCCGAGTTCATCCCTCTCGCGGAGGAAAACGGCCTGATCGTTCCCTTGGGCGAATGGGTGCTCCACGAAGCCTGCGCCCAGAACCGCGCTTGGCAGGCCGTTGGGCTCGCGCCCATCCGGGTCGTGGTCAATCTCTCGAGCCGTCAGCTCCGCCGGAACTTGCCCGAGACGGTCGCGCGCATCCTCCAGGAGACCGGCCTCGAGGCCCGGTTCCTCGGGCTCGAGCTGACCGAGAGCGTCTTGGTGAATCACCACAAGGAGGACACCGACACCTTGCATGCTCTCCGGGCGATGGGGCTGCACCTGGCGGTGGACGACTTCGGCACCGGGTACTCGTCGTTCAGCTACCTCAAGCATTTGCCGCTTGACGCCTTGAAGATCGACCGCTCGTTCGTGCGGGAGATCACGACGTCGTCCGACGACGCCGCCATCACGACCGCCATCATCGCCATGGCGCACGCGCTCGGTCTCGAGGTGGTGGGGGAGGGAATCGAGACCGAGGCCCAGCGAGAGGTGCTCCGGCGCCAGGGCTGCGACGCGATGCAGGGCTACCTGTTCAGCCGCCCCGTGGCCCCCGAGGACCTGGTATCGCGACTCGAGCGGAAATCGGCGGGCGGCAGGGCCGCGCGGCGCCTGCGGACGGCGTAGGGGGACGGTGTCGAGGGCCGGGGGACGGCGTTGAGCCTCCGGGCCGCGCCGAGCGCCTGCGGTCAGTCCGAGGCGATGCCATCATCCCGAGCGGAGCGAGGGATCCTGCCGGGGAATGGCCTGAACCTCTCCCAAGGTAGGTCCCTCGCTGCGCTCGGGATGACGGCGCTTCGCGCTACCCATCCCCGCCGCTCAGCACCCGCTCCAGCTCCCCCATTCGATCCCATCCCAGCACTACCACCGGCAGCCCCGCCGGCAGCACCGCGCCGAAGCATGGATCCACCAGATCGGACGCCTGCCCGGAGCTCGCCGGCTTGACCAGCACCAGCCGCTCGGCGTCGAGCGCGCCGGCGACGAACGCGGCGACGCTGTCGCTGGTGGCGTCCCAGGTGTGCGGCAGGACATCCGCCGCGCGGAGCCAGCGGTAGGGGGCCAGGACGGCGACCCCGGCCTCGCCCAGCGCGGCCGTCAGTCCTCCCGGCTCCTCTACCAGTCTGGCGCCGGGGATCCGCTCCGCGAGCACGTGGGCGTACTGATCCATCGCGAGGATCGCCATCCAGTGGGCGGCATCGGGCGAGAGTGATTCGCGACGATCGAACGCGCGCACCGCGTCGGCGAACGGACCGCCTCCCGGGACCACGAGCAACCGGCGGCTTCGTCCGGCATTGGCCAGCGCCGCGCCGACCGTCTCGAGCGCGCGCGGCGACCGGGTCAGGCCACCGCCCACCTTGACGACCGTGAGGCGGCTGGTCACCGCGGCGCCGTCACGGGTACTTTGCGATCATGGAAATCATTCCCGTGCTGGACCTGGCGCAGGGCGTGGCGGTGTGGGCCCAGGCCGGAAATCGTGCGCGCTACGAGCCGGTCGCCTCGACGCTCGTGCCCGAGCTCGTGGGCGACGCGGTGGCGCTCTTGCGGGCGTTCCGGCGCCGCATCGGCGCGAGGTCCTGCTACATCGCCGACCTGGACGCCATCCAGGGCGGCGCGGTGCAGCGCAAGCTGCTCCTGGAGCTCGCGCAACTCGAGACCGGCTTCGCCGGAGCCATCATGGTGGACGCCGGCGCGCACACGCCGGAAAGCTGCCTCGAGGTGCTCGCGTGCGGCGCGAGCCAGGTGGTGATCGGCCTGGAAACGCTCCGTGCCTTCGCCGATCTGGCGGCGATGGTCCGGATGGTCGGTGTGGACCGGGTGGTCTTCAGCCTCGATCTCCGCATGGGGAGCCCGATTCTCCATCCCGCGATCCAGGATGTGGACGCCGCCCAGCCTGATGCGGCAAGTCTGGCCTCGCAAGCGGTCGCCGCCGGGGTGAGCCGTGTGATCCTGCTGGATCTGGCCCGCGTCGGCACCGGCTGCGGAGCCGATCTGGGTCTCATCGAGACCCTGCGGAAGCGCGTTCCGTCGGTGCGCCTGTACGCGGGAGGGGGGGTGCTGGCGCGGCGGGACCTGGACCGGATGCGGGACGCGGGGTGCGACGGGGCGCTCGTGGCCAGCGCCATTCACAGCGGGGCCATCACCGCGGCCGACCTGGCCGAGCTCGCCGCCGAGCCGGTCGGGGCTCAGTCGCCGAGCGTCTCGCGGTAGGTGGCGGACTGGCCGTAGTTCTCCTCCACCTCGAGCTCGAGCAGCGTGAGATGGCCGACGCCGGTCCGGTTGAGCTCATCGCGGACGCGGGTCCCGAGATATTGCGCCAGCATCTCCGCCGTCGTGTTCTGGATCGGAAGGAGCGCGCAGTCGCGCTTCGGGAAGACGTAGGTCGGCTCGCCGAAGTAGTCCACCCGCAGCCGGTCCCCGTCCTCGTGAAAGGCAAGCTTCGGATTCTGCATCGGGAGCAGAACCCTGTGATCGATCTCGTCCACGAACCGGCGCGCGATCTGCTTGAGGATGCTGAAGTCGAGCACGAAGTAGGTCTCGGGCTCGATCGCGCCTTCCACGGCGAGGCCGACACGGTAGTTGTGGCCGTGCAGGGTCTCGCACTGGTGTCCGCGGAAGGTGATGAAGTGCGCCGAGGCGAACACCAGGTAATCCTTGCTGACCTGCACTCGGTAGTTGCTCTGCACGACGATCTCCTCAGCGGGTCCGCTTGCCCTCTAGTATAACGACGAAGAGCGCGGCGCAGGTCAGATCGGCGGTGGTGCCGGGGTTGTGGGCGTTGGTCGGGCTCCGGAGCTCGCCGTCGAACGCCTCCAGGGCCCGGCGGCCCTCCGCGGTCCGGGCGCCGCCGAGCTGCTCGATCTCGCGGGCGCGGTGGGATACCGCATCCGCGGCGGCCCGGCCGAGCTTTCGGGCGATGTGGGTGTCGGGCACCGTGGCCAGGAGCCGGAGGTAGGTCTCGACCGTCGCGGCGCTCCAGTCGAGTCCGCTGCTGCGCGCGGCGCGGAGCGCGGGGGCCCCGATCTCGAACGTGGTCCCGAAATCGGTCGCGTACTCGCGCGCGACGCCGTCGCGGTCGGCGGCCAGCGCCATCGCCTCGCGCAGCGTCACGGTCGGGGCCGACGCCACGTCCTCGCTCGACGACGCGCCCAACCCGCCCGGGCGCGCGCGCCGGATGGCGGCGTACGTCTCCGCGGCGTCGGCCACGGTGGTCTCCGCCAGCACGCCGCGCAGCTCGTCCCTGAGGCTCGCCCCTTCCCGCTGCGCGGCCCGCGCCAGCGGGGCAAGCAGCAGGATGATGCCGAGGTTGGTGTTGGACCGGGTCCAGCGCGCCGTCGCGTCGATCGCGGCGTAGATCGTGGCACCCAGCGGCCGGCTGCCGGCCGCGGCGAGCGCGGGGCCGATCGCCGCGGCGCTCGCCAGGAAATCTTCGTACCGGGTGTCATGGAAGTGGCGCCCCGGCGAGACGTTACCGGGCTTGGGCGCGCTCACCTCGAGCAGGCAGGCGAGCTGCCCCGCCGCGGCCACCTCCTCAGCGCGCATCACGCCGGGCCGCTCTCGAGGCGTTCCACCAGCGCTCCGGCGACGTCCACCCCCGTCGCCTGCTGCAGGCCTTCCCAGCCGGGAATGCCGTTGACCTCGATGACGTACACCGACCCGTCGCGGGCCGGGAGCAGATCCACGCCCGCGTACTCCGCGCCGACGGCCGCGGCGGCCCGCACGGCGAGCGTGCTCCACGCCTCGGAGAGCGCCACCGGCTGGGCGCGCCCGCCTCGGGACAGGTTGGTCCGCCAGCCGTCGGACCGCCGCTCGACCGCGGCCAGGACGCGTCCGCCGACGACGAAGGCGCGGAGGTCGCGTCCCTCGTGGTCCACGGTGCGCTGCAGATAGTAGACGCCGCGGATCTGCTCGATCGTCTTGAACACCCGGAATGCCATGTCCTCGTCGCTCACCCGCGCCATGCCCAGGCCCATCGAGCCGAAGAGGGGTTTCACGATGACATCGCCGAGCGACCGGAACGCGGCGAACGCCTCGTCGATCGTCTCGCAGACGATCGTCTCCGGCGTGGGCAGCCCGCACTGCTCCAGCAGTGCGGAGGTCCAGAACTTGTCCACGGTCCGCTCGATGGTCCCTGGCGAGTTGACGACCCGAACGCCCCGGTCCTCCAGGCGGTGGAGCGCGTCCACCCGGTACATGATCTGCTCGAGGGAGCCCGACGGGATGATGCGGGCGAGCACGGCGTCGGCGCGATCGAGGTCGGCCGCGCGGCTTCGGAGGCCGGGCCGGGCGCCGATCGACGCCACCAGCCCTTCGTAGGGAACGATTGCCCCGGTGTGCCCGCGCGCTTCGAGCGCGCGGGTCAGCTCCCGGGTGTGCCAGCCCTCGCGGGCGGCGAGGATGACGAGGTGCAGGCTACTGCTGCTCGCCGATGAGGGCCGTGAGGCCGCCGGTGGCGAACTTGCCGAGGTCGTCGCCGACCTTCTTGAACGCCGGCGTCGCCACGCCCTTCTTGAGGTCGTCCATTGAGTTGAAGCACAGCTCGGCCTGGCGGTACTTGGCCGGCGCCGATCCGTCCAGGTTCGACTCGAACCGGGTCAGGTCCGCGCGGGTGAACCCGATCTCCGACTGCCCCGCGCCGACCAGCGGGAGGTGCGACGCCGAGTAGTAGGACTCGAACGCGCCGCTGTCCTTGGGCATGTTGTAGATGACCGTCACGAGCGCGGGGCAGGGGGCCGTGCTCTTGTCGCCGGTCTCCACCGCGACCATGCCGAGCAGTCCGCCGGTGGCGAACTTGGCCAGGTCGTCGCCCACCGCCTTGAAGCCCGGCGTCGCCATGCCCTTCTTGGCGTCATCGACCGAGTTGAAGTACAGCTCGGCCTGCCGGTAGAAGGTCGGCTTCTTGCCGTCGAGCGTGCGCGTGAACTTGGTGAGCTCCGCCTTGGTGAACCCGATCTCCTGCTGCTTGGAGGTCACCAGCGGCAGGTGGCTTTCGGAGTAGTACTTCTCGAACGCCGCGGCGCTCTTGGGCGTGTTGTAGATGACGGTCACGATCGCCTGGGGGCCGGTGGGAGCGGGCGCCGGGGCGGCGGCGGCGGCGGTATCGGCCGGCGGGGCCTCCGCGGCCTTGTCCGCCGGCTTGCTGCACGCGGCGGCGAGGGCGAGAGTCGGGATCATCCAGCTCGAAAACCGGCGCATTACTGGCTCCTGGGTCAGGGGGGTGGAGACGATCAGGTCGGGTAGCACGACGCGGTGAGCACCTCGGCATTCAGGCGTCCCGCGTGAAACGTTCGCCCGCTCTCGATGCTGGTGAGCCATACTTCGGCGGGGCTGAACAGCAGTGGATCGATCTGGTAGAAGTCGCCCTCGTAGCGCTGGAAGATGTCGTAGAACGGCGTGCCGTAGTCGCGCGACGCCGACGCGGGGACCCGCGGCGCCAGCTCGGCCAGCTCCGCATCCGTGGCCCGCACGGTGTAGCGCGCCTGGCCCCCGTACAGGATGCAGTCGTTCGTCCGGCCGATGGCCCGCAGGTCGTTCTTGGCGACCGGGGGCAGCGGGGCGGTGCCGATCCCGCCGACGACGCGGCGGACGTCGAAGCCGAGCGTCTCCATCTTGTGCAGCCCGGTCTCGAGGATGCGCGCGGAGATCTGCGCGCCGCCCGCGAGACTGGCCGTGGGCGCGACTACGAAGGTGAGCTGGCTGGGCGCCAGGCGGGCCTTCTGGGCCACCCAGGCGGCCACCTCGTCGGTCGGCAGGGTCCGGGTCTCGAGCACGAGCACCCCGTGGCTCGCCTCTTCCTCGTATCCCAGCTTCTCGAACAGCTCGCGCTCGACCCTCGCGTGCGCCCTGAGCGGGCCCGATCCCATGGCAAAATATTTGTCCACCGAGATCGACCAGCCGGCGTACTGCGAGGCCATGCAGGCGATGGCCGGCTGGTCGGTCCAGACGGTCAGCCCCGGCCACGCCTCGGTCCCGATCTGCACCGGCCCGTAGGTGATGTGGCCGAGCCCGCCCATGCAGATTTCGCTGACCGCGAGGCCCGCGCCGAGGCCGCCGGCGGCCTTGATCCCCGCATCCACGACCCGGGCGCCCCCCGGCAGCGTGGTGACGATGATCCCGAGCGCGTCGGCGTCGCGCCCCGCGCGCTCGACGATGTCCCGCGCGCGATCGTTGAGTCCCAGCTCGGTCCGCACCGCCGTGGCCATGCCTGTCTCTCCCCCAAGAGGATCAAGAACTTGCTGCGACCGGCTCCCTTGTGCAACTCGTCTGCGGGAGCCGCCGTCGCGATCGAATGGAGGGGACGATCAGGTCAGCACGAGGATCTCGCCGAGCCCGCCGTTGGCCCGGTCGCCCAGGTAGCGGCGCACGCGGACCCGGCTGTCGGGCCAGGTCCCGAACCTGCCCGGCAGCGTCCGCCAGGAGCGCAGGAGCAGCGTGAGGAAGCTCAGCGAATGCTCGCCGCAGTCGGCGAACGTGGGGCCCAGCGCACCCGGAGCCTGCCTGAGGAGCACGGTGCCGCGCCGCATCGCGAAGCCAGGTGCGGTGCCCGGCGTTCCGGCCACCGCGATGGTGCCGGCCACCATGCGGGAGGCGCAGAGGTCGCCCGCGTTGCCCTCGATGAGCAGCACGCCACGGCGCATGCGGTCGCCGGCGCGGTCCCCCGCGTTGCCGCTGACAACGACCGCGCCGCCCTGCATGCCGCGGTGATCGCCCGGCAGGGGTGCGGCGAGAAAGTCGCCCGCGTTCCCCATGATGTGGAGCGTGCCCCCCGTCATCCCCGTGGCTGCGTACGCGCCGGCGTCACCATGGAGCTCGATCCGGCCACCGGCCATCCGCGCGCCCAGATAGGCACCGGCCCCGCCGTGCACGGCGATGTGCCCGCCCGTCATGCCCTCGCCCACCCGGTCCAGCCGGTCGCAGCCGTCGACGATCTCCAGCTCCGGTCCCGGCGTCCCCGACACGCTGAACAACTCGTCCACCCGCACGCGCGCGTTGCCCGTGCCGAGCTCGATGGCCCCCACGTCGGCGAGCGTCTTGCCCGCCAGGCCGTCGGGGGTCAGCGCGGACAGATCCACCCGCTGCGCGGGAGCCGTCCGCAGGGTCAGACGCAGCGCGCTCATGCGACGATCCTCATCCGCGTCGCGGCTCCGCCAGGTGCGCCAGCATGTCCTCCACCCGGGTGAACTTCTCGCGCGGCTTCCCCTTGGGGCGGCCGCGCTCGATCTCCGCCTGGTCGATGGCCAGCCAGTCCTCGTAGCTCACCACCCGCACGGCCGACCGAAGGCGCTCCAGTCCGTGGGCGCCCGGCCGTAAGCCGGCGTCCAGGGTCGGAAGGTCGGCCAGCAGCGATGCGACGGTCTCCACGCTGTCCGCCCGGTTGGTGCCGATGATGCCGGTCGGTCCGCGCTTGATCCAGCCCGAGGCGTAGAGCCCCGGGATGATCGCGCCGGTCTCGTCGTGAATGCGTCCGTCCTTCGTTGGGAACACGCCCGAGCGGGCGTCGAACGGGAGCCCCTCGAGCGCCGTGCCCTTGTAACCGATGCTTCGGAACACCAGCCCGGCGTCGAGCGTCACGCGCTCGCCCGTGCCCCGGGCGCTCTGCTCGAATGGCGGCCCCGACAGCCGGTTGCGCTCGAGCAGCACGCGCTCGACGTGCCAGTCGCCCTGCAGCTCGACCGGGCTCAGCAGGAACCGGAAGTGGATTCGGCGGTGACGGCCCGCGGGCGTCCGCGCGGCGAACGCGCGCAGGATGTCCACGTTCTTCTTGGCGCCGGCGCCCTTGCGCTCCTCGAACTCGGCCAGGCTCTCGGGGTTGAGCTCGAGCTCGGCCGGGTCCACCACGACGTCGGCGTCCTGCAGCTCGCCGAGCTCCTTGAGCTCCTTGGCCGTGAACTTGGCCTGCGCCGGCCCACGCCGGCCCATGACGTGAATCTCGCGCACCCGGCTGCAGGCCAGCGCGTCCAGCGCATGCTCGGCGATGTCGGTGTGCCGCAGCTCGTCCACGGTCTTGGCCAGGATCCGGCAGACGTCGGCCGCGACGTTGCCCTGGCCGATGATGACCGCCACCTCCTGGTCCAGGTCGAACGTCCGGTCGCGGAAGTCGGGATGCCCGTTGTACCAGCCGACGAACTCGGTCGCGGTGTAGCTGCCGGCCAGGTCCTCGCCCGGCACGCCCAGCCGGCGGTCGCTCTCGGCGCCGCAGGTGAACACGAGGGCGTGGTACGCCGCGCGCAGCTCATCGACCGAGACGTCCCGTCCGACCGTGACGTTGCCCAGAAAGGCAAAGCCCGGGGCGCGCGCGATCCGGTCGTACACCGGAATGGCCTCCTTGAGCTTCGGATGGTCCGGCGCCACGCCGTGGCGCACCAGCCCGAACGGCACCGGCAGCCGCTCGATCATGTCGACCCGGACGGTCAGGCCGGACTTGAGCAGCGCCTCGGCCGCGTAGAACCCGCTCGGACCCGCGCCGATGATGGCGACGGTGAGCGGGTTGGAAGGTGTTCCCAGGGTGCTCACGCCGTGCCAGCCTCCGCGCCCTTCAGGATCTCGTGCAGCCGGAAATGGAACTTGCCCAGCTTGCCGCCGTAGTTGCCCGCGCTGATGCGCCGGATGCCCTGCCCCGCGCCGCGCGCCACCACCGCGCCGATCCCCGCGCGCATCGACGCGCTGATGGCCTCGGGCGTGAGCCCGTCGATCACGATCTCCATCACGGCCCCGACGTCCGGCGTGAGCTCGCTCGCGACGACGCCCCTGATCGTGGGGCAGAAGGCGTCGTTGGTCGACGCGATGAGCGCGGCATACTTGGAGCCGACCTTGGAGCCCGAGCGCACCACGCCGCCGGGGAACGGCATGATCACGCCCGGCACCTTGCGCATGGCCGCGATGGCTGCCTCGCACGCCGCCAGCACCTCTTCCCGCGACGCTCCCAGCACGAGAAAGTTCCCGCCGCCGACGGCGGCGACGACGTCCGTCGTCTCCTCGACCAGGAACTCACCGTCCATCACCGGGATCCGCCAGTAGCGTCGCCCATCGATCAGCTTCGAGCTCTGGTAGCCGTCCCCGAAGAATCGAAGATTCTTGCCGAGCGGCACCGGCTCGCCCTGGCCCACCCCGGCAAAAGCGGCGCTCGTGGGGGAAGTCAGAACGCATTGCCCCACCCGGCGCTCGACCTGCTTGGCGAGCTCCTTCCCTGACATCGCGAAGATCAGCACCGCCAGCCCGGGCCGCCCGTCGGGCGTCTCCGCGGGCGCCAGTTCGCGCTCGATCCCCGCTTCGCACCCGCACGCGATCACGGAGGTGGCAAACCCGGTGGCCGAGCTGGCCGCGTGGTAGGCCCACTCGAGGTTCTGGGCCGTGATCAGGATCCGCGTGGCGTTCATCCCGAAAGCCTCGGCGAACGTGTCGTCGATGGTGACGCCGTTGAGGATCATGGGGTTCAGGCCCGGCACGGGTGGGTGACGAGCTCACCGCCGTGGCCGAAGGCCGCCATCTCGTCCTCCGAGATGCGGAGCCGGTCCGCCCGCTGGGTGAGGAACCGCCGGTAGTACTCGTCCAGGCGGCGCTCGATGCCGGTGTCGTACCCCGGCGCCACGGCGTGGTACCGGCCCCATGGCGTCTCGACCACCCGGCCGTCCCGGACGACGACGCGGCCATGCTTGAACACGTACTCTGGCGCGGTGAACATCCGCTCGCGGTCCGCCTCCTCGCGATAGACGGTGATGTCCGCCGTGGCCCCCGGGCCGAGATGGCCCAGTTCGGCGATCCCCAGCAGCCGGGCCGGCGCCGCGCGGGTCAGGATCGCGATCTCGTACAGCGTGTATTCCCGGTCGAGGCTCGCCAGGGTGGTCATCGCCTGGGCGTCCGGATTCAGCTGCGCCAGCCGGTCGTTCCGGAACGTCCGGTCCATCAGCAGCCGGATGAGGTGCGGATAGCAGGTGAACGGCGCGCCGTTCGGGTGGTCGGTGGTGAGGAACACCCGCCACGGATCGTTCACCAGCAGGAAGATCTCGAGTCCGATCGCCCACTGGAGCGCGTTGACGAAATTCTTGTCGCGGTACCGGAACGGCACCACGCCGCATCCCGCGTCGCACTCGATGTCCATCGAGACGAACTTCCGCGGGCTCCCGTAGGGCGAGTTGCGGTATTGCGCCATGGTGTCACCCGACGCGGTAACGGTCTGGCCGAACAGGATCTGGCCCACGTCGCAGGTGACGTTCGGATGCGCGTTGACCGCCTCGGCCACCCGGGCGGCGGCCGACGAGAACTTCCGGTCGCCCTCGGTGCCGTAGCTGTGGAACTGGATGTGGGTGAGGTGGATCGGCAGGCCGTCGGCCGCCGCGATCGTCCCGAGCGTGCTCTCCACGTTGCCGGGGACGCCGAGGTTGCTGGCGTGGACGTGGAGCGGATGGGGGACGCCGAGCTCGTGCACCGCGCGCGTGAGCGTGCGCACGATGTCGCGTGGTGTGACGCCGTAGTAGGGATGCGCCTCGTCCAGGTCGAGCGTGCGCAGGTTGAACTTGAAGGCGGAAATGCCGCCCGGGTTGACCACCTTGATCCCGATGCAGCGCGCGGCGCGGAGAGTCCAGGCCACGTAGTCGTTGATCAGCGCCTGGGGCTCGCGGGCGGCCATCAGGCGCAGGAGGAAATCGTCGCTCCCGAGCATGACGTAGCCGCCCTTGTCCACGATCGGGGTGTCGCCCATCTCCATGTGCGCCTGGCGCGCGTTGACCGGGAGGATGGCCGGCTCGATGCACGTGGTGTAGCCCATCTCGGCGTAGCGGTATCCGGTGGCCAGCGTCCCGGGGGCGGCGCGGCCGGCGGAGGCGCGCGTCGTGGCGGTGCGCGCCACCGGATCGGCGCGGTGGTCCTCGGGCAGCATCGCCCGCGCGATGTTGAGCTTGCCGCCGCCGATGTGGGTGTGCATGTCGATGGCGCCCGCCATGATCACCCGGCCCCGGAGGTCGTAGTCCTGGTCGAGGCGCTCGTGTGCCGGCGGTGGCGCCGCCAGCGCGCCGTCCCGGACGTAGAGGTCGCGCACCTCGCCGTTCACGCCGTGGGCAGGGTCGTAGACCGTGCCACCGGTCAGTTTCAGCAGCATCGGGCCGGCCCGGGTACGTGACGAAGGGAGGACATGAGGCGGGTGGGGTCCCGGAAGATCAGAGCGCTGCGTCGATCGCGTCGATCGCCTGCGCCACGCTCGGCAGGGATGACGCCCGGAGCTGCTGCAGCGGCATGGCGACGACGCGATCGGTCCGGAACACGTGGCCCGCATGATCGAGACCCGGCGTGCCTACGGGGATGAAGACTTCCGGCGCGCGCTCGAACCCCATGCCCGGCCGCCCCAGCACGATCGTCGGCGTGGCCGTGCGCGGCGGCAGGCGCGCTTCGCTGAAGCTCGAGACCCAGACCAGGACGTCGGCCTCGCCCCGGCGGAGCAGCTCGCGGGCCGCGAGGTGGTAGGGGTCGTACTCGGGCCGGCCCTGCCCGAACGAGGTCCGCGTGCCGAATCCGCTCTGCCAGAGCAGCACGGTTTCCGCCGTCAGGTCGGCATCGCTGCCGGCCAATGGAAGCCCGCTGCATCGCGTGGTGCGATTGAGCTCCGTGACCAGCTCGCACAGCGACTGGATGGTCAGCTCCGCGTGCGGGAACTCGAAGTCCGCCGCCGCCCACACCACGACGCCGTAGGTCGCGCCCCGCAGCCGGTCGAGGAGGCCGGTCCACGCGGACAGCGGGCTCCCGGTCGTGCCCGGTCCCGGCACCGAGCGCCCGGCGAGCAATGCGCGCATGATGGCGAACGCCTCGCCCAGATGCTCCGGCGCACAGGGAACGTGATCGGCCGGGCGTCCCCGCACGCTCACCGGCTCGCAGCCCAGGAACACGAGATCGCACCGCCGGTGCTCGGCGAAGAGGGTCGCGTCCGGCTCGAGGCAGCGTTCGAAAAACCGGGGAAACCGCCGGCCGACGTCGCTTCCGACCACGACGACGAGGTCGGCCCGGTTCCGCACTTCGGACAGCGTCGTCGTCATCCAGCCGGTGTCCTGGAGCACCATCGCATTGCGCTGGACGGCGGCCGAATTCATGTGGTCCACGACGCCGCCGCAGCGCTCCGCCAGGCGCGCGGCCGCGCGTACGCCGGCCACATCCGCGCCCAGGCCGGCGAACAGCGGCTGGCGCGCGCCCCGGAGCAGCCGCGCCGCCTCCGACACGGCGGCCGACAGGCTCGCCGTCTCGCCGCGAAGGCGCGGCTCGAGCTCCGCGGGCACGGCCGCCCGCGCGAAGGCCGGCGAGGCGATCGGGCAGCCGTTCTCGCGCACGTCGAGGCGGCCGCCCGACTCGACGACGGTCAGGTCGTCGCACGTGAGGCCGCAGAACGGACAGATCACGTCGCGCAGCTCGGTGGCAGTCGAAATTGCCGTCATGACCCGGCAATATAACACGCCATCGAGGGGCGTCGGACGAGCCCGCGACGTCATGGACACGCCCCCCATTCGGCATAACTTTCGGGCGAACGCGCGCCCTTCGGCGCACGCGGGATGCGTCATTCCTCCACCGTCTCCGCCCCATGCTCACCCCGACCGTCGATGGAGCTCCGATCCTGGTCGTCGCCGTCAGCGGGCGCGCGCTCGCCGCGTCGGCCCGCCGGGGGGGGCATCCGGTCGTCGTGCTCGACTACTTCGCCGATGTCGATACGGTCGCGCTGGCCGACACCTGCCGCGCGGTGGTGTCGAGCCACGGCCTTCGCTTCGACCGGGCATCCCTGCTGGCGGCAGCGCGGGCGCTCGCGCCGCGGGGCGCGGGACTGGTCTACGGGTCGGGCTTCGAGGGCAGGGTCGGCCTGCTGGAGCGGCTGGCCCAGGGACGTCCTCTGCTCGGCAACCCGCCCGCCGTGGTCCGGGCGGTGCGCGATCCGCGGACGTTCTTCGGGCTGCTCGGCCGGCTGGGCGTCCCGTACCCGCGCGTCCAATTCACCCGGCCGGCCGACCCGCGAGGGTGGCTCGCGAAGCGTCCCGGCGGCGCGGGCGGCACGGGCGTCCGGTTCGCCGCCTCGAGCCGCGCCTCGACTGGGATCTACTTTCAGCGGTTCGCGGCCGGCCGCACGCTGTCGGCGCTCTTCCTCGCCGACGGCCGGCGCGCCCGCGTCCTCGGCGTCAACGAGCAGTGGACCGCCGCGCGGCCCGGGCTGCCGTTCCTGTACGGCGGCGCCGCCGGGGGTGTCACGCTGCCTGCGGCCGTCGCGTCGAACGTCCGGACAGGGCTCGACGCGCTCGTCGCCGCCACCGGCTTGATCGGGCTCAACGGGCTGGACTTCATCCTCGGAGGGCGCGACGGGTGGCGCGCGCTCGAGCTGAATCCGCGCCCCACCGCGACCATGGACCTCTACGACCCCGACTACGCCACCGGGCTCTTCGACCGGCATCTCCGTGCCTGCGCGGGCGAGCTGCCGCCCGCGCCCGCTCCGGCGGGGGCGACCCGGGCCCACGCAATCGTTCGCGCCTCCGCCGACGGGTTCGTCCCGGGGGCCTTCGAGTTCCCGGAATGGTGCCGCGATCTGCCTCGACCGGGCACGCGGTTCGCCGCCGGCGATCCGGTCTGCACGGTGCACGCGTCCGCCACCGACACGGCCGGGGCCGTGGCGCTGGTGCGGCGGCGCCAGGCGGCACTGGTGGCCGTGCTGCAGGCGGCTGCGGCGTGAAGGACCGCCTGCGGATTGCGGTCGTGATCGACGAGCCGGCGTGGCACGCGGCGGAGCTGCGGCGGGCGCTCGAGTCGCTTGGCGCCGAGGTGAGACTGGTGCGGCTGCAGGACTGCCGGCTTGACCTCGATGGGGACGGATCGGGGATCGTGCTGCCGGGATTCGCCGGTGATCTGCCCGACGGCGTGCTGGTGCGCGACGTCCCCGGCGGCACGCTGGAGCAGGTGGTGGCGCGGCTCGATCTGCTGCACGCCCTCCGGGACGCCGGTGTGGCGGTGTACAACGACGCCCGGGTGATCGAGCGGACGGTCGACAAGGGGATGACCAGCCTCCTGCTCCGGCGCGCGGGTGTCGCCACACCGCCCACCTGCGTCACCGAAGCTCGCGAACAGGCGGCGGCGTTCTGCCGGCGGGAGCACGCCGAGGGGCACGAGGTCGTGATCAAGCCGCTGTTCGGCTCCCTGGGCGTCGGGCTCCGACGGCTCCGGGACGGTGACGCCCTGCCCGAAGCGCCCGCGGTGAACGGCGTCTGGTACCTGCAGCGCTACATCGAGACCGGTCTGAACGGCGCCGGCTGGAACGACTGGCGGCTGCTGGTGGTCGGGGGCGCGGTGGTCGCGGCGATGATCCGGCACGGATCGGACTGGATCGCGAGCGCGGCCCGGGGCGCCCGGTGCGAGCCGGTTGTCGCCGCTGCCGACGTGTCGGGCCTCGCCCTGGTCGCGGCCGCCGCCGTCGGCGCCGATCACGCGGGCGTGGACCTGGTGCGCGACCGCGAGGGAAACTTCACGGTGCTCGAAGTGAACGGCATTCCAGGCTGGCGGGCGCTCCAGGGCGTGACGCCGATCGATCTGGCCGATCGAATCGCCCGCGATTTCCTGTCGCGCCGGCTCGCCGGCGGGCGCGCCCTCGTGCGGTGAGAGTTTTCGCGTTCGAGTTCTTCAGCGGCGGCGGGCTGGCGGGGGAGCCGCTGCCGGTGGCCGTGGCGCACGAGGGAGACCTCATGCTGCACGCGCTGCTCGACGATCTCGCGGAGGTCCCGGGCATCTCCGTCGTCGCCGCCCGCGATCCCCGCCTGCCGCCCCTGGCCGGGGTCGAGACCCTCACGCCGCTGCCGGGTGAAGACGCTGTCACCCTGTACCGCCGTGGGCTCGCCGGCGTGGACGCCGCGTGGCCCACCGCGCCCGAGACCGGCGGAATGCTCGAGCGGCTCGGCCGTGCGACGCTGGCCGCCGGAGTGGGGCTCCTCGGGTGCCATCCCGATGCCGTCCGCGTGGCCGCGAGCAAGCGCGCGACCGCGCACGCGCTTCGCGAGGCGGGCGTGCCCGTCGTGCCGACGCTCGGCCCCGCTCACCAGCCCGCCCCCGGCGCACGCGGGGCCTGGATCACGAAACCCGACGACGGTGCGGGCTCGGAGGACACCGAACTGCAGCCGGACTGGCCCTCCGCGCGCGCGCGAGTGCTGGGGGACCCCGCCCGCCTGGTGGCCCAGCCCTGGATCCAAGGCACACCGCTCAGCCTCTCCCTGGTGTGCGGCCGGGGCGCCGCGCGCCTGCTCTGCTGCAACCGTCAGGAGATCGGCGTGCGCGAGGGACGGGTCTCGCTCGACGGCCTCGTCGTCAACGCCGTGCCCGATACCGACCGGCGATTCGATGCGCTCGCCCGCCGCGTGGCGGCCGCCATCCCGGGCCTCTGGGGATATGTAGGCATCGACCTGATCGACGCGAGCGACGGTCCGGTGGTGCTGGAGGTCAATCCGCGGCTCACGACGTCCTACTGCGGGCTCCGGTCCGCGCTCGGCGTCAACGTCGGCGCCCTCGTCGCTGGCCTGCGTGCGCGGCCGGAGCACGAGCCCGCGTGGAACGCCGACCGCGACACGCCGGTGAGCATCGGCCTGACCCCTGCGCATGCTCGCTGAGCCCGTGATCGGCTGGGATGTCGGAGGCGCCCACCTCAAGGGGGCGCGCCTCGACCCGTCCGGGGTGGTCGAGCGGGTCGTCCAGGTGGCCTGCCCGCTCTGGCAGGGCCTGGCGCACCTGGAGCGTGCGTTGGGGGAGGCGGGGACAACTCTCGGGGTGGCCGGCATGCATGCCGTCACCATGACCGGCGAGATGGTCGACCTCTTCGACAGCCGGGCGCAGGGCGTCGCCCGGCTGGTGGCCGCGATGGGCGACTGCCTGCCCGGGCGGGCCGTGCGATTCTACGGGGGACGCGGCGGCTTCCTCTCGGGCAGTGATGCGGTGGCCGCGCCCGAGCTGGTGGCGTCGGCCAACTGGATGGCGAGTGGCGCCGTGGTCGCCGGCCTGATTCCGGAGGGGCTGGTCGTCGACATCGGCAGCACGACGACCGATCTGATCGTGGTCCGCCACGGCGCCGTGGAGGCCCAGGGAGACGATGACGCGTCCCGGCTGGTGGCGGGCGAGTTGGTCTATAGCGGTGTCGTCAGAACGCCCGTGATGGCGCTGGCGCCGCGGGTACCGTTCGCCGGCGCATGGGTGCCCCAGATGGCCGAGCACTTCGCCGCGGCGGCGGATATCTACCGCCTGCTCGGCCGCCTGCCCGAGGGGTCCGATCAGCTCCCGTCGGCCGATGGCGGGGAGAAGACCGAACGCGGCAGCGCCCGCCGGCTGGCCCGGATGATCGGGCGGGACGCCGCCACCATGCCGCCGGCCGCGTGGCGCGGGCTGGCTGAGTGGCTCGCGGCGGAACAATCGCGGCTGATCCGGGCCGCCTGCGAAGGGCTGATCCTGCGGGAAGCGCTGTCTGCCGCCGCGCCGGTCGTGGGCGCAGGAGTGGGGCGATTCCTGGCGGCTGACATTGCCTCCAGGCTCGAACGGCCATACGTCGAGTTCGCGGAATTGCTGCCGGTGCGCGGCGCGGAGGCGTCGCACGTGTCCGACTGCGCGCCCGCCGTGGCGGTGGCCTGGCTGGTCCGGCGCGCAGTCGCCTAGGCGAGGCCCAGCCGCCGCCTCGCGTCGGCGCGTGAAATGACCACCAGGTTGTCGAGCACGCTGCCGCGTGCCGCTCGGAGGCGCATGGCGTCGGTCACCGGTTGCCAGCGGCCGCCGGCCAGTCCGTCCGCCATGATGGCTGCGCCCTGCGCTGCCGTCTTGGCCGTTCGGGCGAAGCCGCGGAGTTGGCGGACCGGCGCCATCGCGCCGAGCGGCTCCTCCAGTCGCTCCCACACCTCGGGCTGGTCGAGCGCCCGGCCCGACACCAGCAGCTCGCGCGCGCCGGGCGCGGCCACCGACAGCCATCGCACCATCTTGAGCGCCCCCTCGACGAACGCATCGAGCGCGAGCGCGCGGCCCCCCGGACCGGCCGCGGCCAGGTCCTCCACCCCGCCCCGAAACAACAGCGTCTTGGTCACCTCCCCGGCGAGGTACGCCACTTCGCCGTCGAGCGCGCCCGATGCGCGCCACCCGATGGAGCCGCTGGTGCCGCCCATGCCGTCCACGATGCGACCGTCGCGCACCGCGATGCCGGCGCTGAACGCGCCGCCGAGTTCGAGCAGAATGAGCGAGGTCTCGGCGGCGGGGCAGGCGAGCCGTCGGGATTGGTCCGCGATCGCGAGGGCCGTGACCGCCACCTTGTCCGCCGTGCCGAGGTCGATCCGGTTCACCTTGCGGTGGGCGGGGACGGTGTCGAGGTGGATGACGCCGGGCGTGTAGACCATCGGCAGCCCCGAGGCGGCGAGCACGGCCGCGAGACGGCGGAGCCCGCCGATGCCCCCTTCCTCACCCGGCGGGGCGAGGAAGGCGAGCCGAAGATCCTCGGCTGTCGCGGCGGCAGCGGAGACGAGCGGGAGTCCATACCCGGACGGGCCGGCGATCAGCTCGGGCGGGGCGTCACCTCGCAGCCGGGTCACGAATGCGGCGGGATCGGCGAGCGCCTCAGCGGTGGGGATCGAGAAGTCCAGGTAGGGCAGGCCCGCGTCGAGTCCGCACACGTCGATGCTGATCGTGCCCGGATCGATGCCCACCACGCGCGGCATGGCCGCTCAGGACGTCCGCTTGGTGGTGACCAGCTCGCGGGCCACGTCGGCGATGGCTTCGGCGTCGAGCACCAGGTCGTTCCGGGTGAACAGCCGGGCGACGCAGGCCTTGTGCAACTTGGTCTTGAAGTTGCCCACGCCGAACGCGCCGAAAACGGTGACGCCGTCCCGTTGCTTCCCTGCGTCCTCGACCTCGATGCCCTCGATCCCCAACGGCGGCACGGCGTTCAGGTCCACCGCCACCTTCAGCGTCGTGACCGACGTCAGCATCTGCTTCGGAACCATCTGGACGCCCGCCGGGCCCGAGTTGAGCAGCACGTCGGCCCCGTCGAGGATCCCCGGCAGCTTCTGCGGGTCGTCCATCGTCACGGCTTCAACCTGCACGTTGAAGCGCGCGCTGATGAACTGCCGCGCCTTCTCACCCTGTTCCGGCTTGCGCGAGGTAATGGTGACCCTGGCGCCGTCGCGGGCCAGGAGCCCGGCCGCCCGCTGGCCTACCGGACCGGTGCCGGCGAGGATCACGACCTTGCGGCCGTCGATCTCCCCGAGCGTCTGCTCGATCTTCACGACCGCGGCCACGGCGGTCGTGTTGGAGCCGTTCGAGTCCAGCATGATCGAGACCCGCAGTGGATCGAACATGGCGTCCTGCGCCATCGCCAGCAGCTGCTCGCCCGCCGACATGTTGCTGCCGCCGATCCAGACGGCCGTGTTGCGCAGATCCTTGGCGCCGCGCGTGAAGATGCAGCCGTGGACGAGGTCCCGGACGTCGGTCTCGGTTACCCCGCCGTAGCTCATGATGGCGTCGGTGCCGGCGTCGTACGCCACCACCTGGTCGAACACGCTCGGCAACCGGGAGCTGTCGAGCTGAAGCAGAAGCTTGCGCATCGCCGAATCTATCTCCCTGGGAAGATCGCGGGTGGTGGAAAGCTAAGAGGGGCGCCCCGACCGCGGGCCGCCCCTCCTGGAGACACCGGTGCCGCGGGACTGTACGATCAGCCCTCGGCGCCGCTGGCGAACGGATGCCGCGCCGCCTTGTACTTCGCGAGCACCTCGTCGACCGTCGGCGTGCCCTTGAGCGCGCGGGCGATGGACTCCTTCACCGCCGTGTAGTTGAACTGATAGATCTTCTTGTCGTCCTCGGCCTGCCAGTGGATGAACACGCCCACGAGGATGACCAGGTCGTTCGCTTGCGTCTTCGAGATGACGCCCTCGCTCACCGAATCCATCACGGCGCGGGCCACCGCCGCCTGGGCCGGGCCGAACATCTGGACGGCCTGCTTGGCGCCCTTGATGGTGACCTTGTTGAAGAGCACGGTGTCCGGCTTGCAGGGCAGGTTCGGGGTCACCACGGCGAGCAGCGTGGTGAAGCCGTCGGTATTACGGGAGAGCGCCTGCGTGAAGGCGGCGCCGGCCGGGCCCGACTTCGACCCGATGATGAGGTCGATGTGCGCGATCTCGTTGCCATCGCCGACGAGCGATTCACCGATTGAGAAGTCCGCGGCCATACCAGCCTCCATTTGCGATTTGGTGAAAAACGAGAGGATTTGGCGAAACATACGCAGCTCGACGAGGCGAAGAGTGAGCCGGCTGTGGAGCGACGTGGTTGGCGCGAGGCCACGTGGTCCCGCGCATGCAGCGGGTAGCTCGTACTTTGGCGACGCAAGTCCCTGCGTAGAGGCCCCTAGTATGGACGTGACCCATATACCTGTCAAGGAGCACATCAGCGCTCTACGAGGCGTGGAGAGCGATTGCTGGAATTTCATCTTCGGCTTATATTCGGTGATCGAACTCATCTGGCAAGTCATTCATGAGCAAACGCTTAGCAAAAAAGCTCGCGCCCACACACCGCCATCGCACCCCCAGGCCCCGGCGCGCCGAGGGCCCGCGCCCCAACCGGTTTCACCGTTACCTCAAGCGTCTCCGGGCGGGCGGGCGGAGCAACATGTACGGTGCCATTCCATATCTCATGCACGCCTTTGCACTCGACCGGGACACGGCGTTCCGCATCGTGTGTGAGTGGGTCGATCACGAACAGGCTGAGCCGACGGAAGCCCAGTCGCGGGCGTCCACCGAGCGGTAATCTGGACGGCCCCCGTCTGCCGGAGAGGACGCTCCGATCTCACGCGCCCCCGATCACAGCAATCCCCGCAACGAGTTACGTGCTGGCACGACCCTCGCGCTTTCGACCGGTGCAGTTCACCCGTTTCCAGTCGAGGCCATCGTATGAAAACCAGCATCGTCGCGGGATCGCTGCTTGCTGCGCTCTCACTCGTCGCGCCGGCGCGCGCGCAGCAGGTCGCGGCCGACGTGGTCGTCCGGAGCGGTCCGGTTGCGGGACGGATCCTGATCGGCCACGAGTACTCCTCGTATCGTCGACCGGTCGTCGTCTCCCGGCCTGTGCCCGCCGGCGTGATCGTGGTGGAGCGCGTCCATCGCCGGCATCACCGGCGCGCCGACTGGCGGGGCTATCGGCAGGTCGTCGTGTACTATCGGGATGGGCGGTACTACGACCGCTATGACCGCTCCCATGACCGGGGTCGCCCCAGCATGCGGGAAATCGTCGTCTACGAGCGCGGTGGCCGGTACTACCGCGACTACGACGACGACCACGATCGTGACGACCGCTATGACCGCCACGACCACGACCGGGACGACTGACCTGTCCCAGCGCCTTCCCGGCGCCTGATCGCCTGATCCAGGTCCGTTCCGGTGTCAGATATCCCCGCTCCCAGCGGGGATATTTTGTTTGTCTCCCACCAGTTCCAACGCCGCTTCGACCCGGACTGTACCTCCTGTTAGGGGGTGGCATTCGTGTGCGCTGGGTCACGGCGAGCGCGGGTCCGCCAGGTGTACGTAGCGGCCTAAGCGGGAGAGGCAGGGCAGTCGTGTCCGATCGGTTGTGCGTGTCCCCAGCGGTCCGGGTCGTGGCCGCCCTTGTCGTGGCCCAGCTCGGCACCGCCGCGATCGCCGCGCCGGCATCCGCCCAGTACTTTGGCCGCAACAAGGTCCAGTACGAAAGCTTCGACTGGCGCGTCCTCCACAGCCAGCACTTCGACATCTACTTCTATTCGACCGAGCGGCCATCCGCCGACCTGGCGGCGCGCATGGCCGAGCGCTGGTACGCGCGGCTGGGCCGAGTCCTCCATCACGAGCTCTCCGGCCGGCAGGCGCTGGTGCTTTACGCGACCCAGGCGCAATTCGAGCAGACCAACGTCGTGGAGGGAATCGGGGAGGGCACGGGCGGTGTCACCGAAGCGCTCCGCCGCCGGATCGTGCTGCCCACCGGCGGGACGCTCGGGGATCTGGATCACGTGATCGGACACGAGCTGACGCACGCCTTTCAATACGATGCGACGGGCGGCGGGCCCGGCGGGATCGGCGGGATGCCGCGCGCCGCGACCCTGCCGCTGTGGTTCATCGAGGGGATGGCCGAATACCTGTCGCTCGGGCCGGATGCACCGCTCACCGCGATGTGGATGCGCGGCGCGGTGCAGGACACCGCCCGGGACTCGCTGCCGTCCTACCGCCAGCTCGACGACCCACGCTACTTCCCCTATCGCTACGGGCAGGCGCTGCTGGCCTACGTCGGAGGCACCTATGGCGAGGATCGCATCGGGGAGCTGCTGCGCGCCGCGGGACGCCAACGCGGTCTGGACCAGGCGATCCGGGGCGTCCTCAACCTCACGCCCGACCAGCTGGTAGCCCGCTGGCACGCGGCGACGCATGCCGCCTATGACCCGCTCCGTCCGGCCGCGGAGTTGCCAGACCGCTACGGCCCCCGACTGGTGGGCGTGAAAGGCGAGGCGGGCCAGTACAATGTGGCGCCCTCCGTGAGTCCGGACGGCAGCCGGATGATGTTCTTCTCCGATCGCGACCTGTTCTCCGTGGACCTGTACCTGGCGGATGCGCGCACCGGCAAGGTCGAGCGGCAGGTGACGCGGACCGCCGTCGACGCCCACCTCGAGAGCCTGCAGTTCATCCAGTCCGCCGGGGGCTGGTCGGGCGACGGCAAGCGTTTCGTGTTCGCCGGGGTCAGCGGCGGCCGCCCGGTGCTCGATCTGTACGATGTGGACGCCGGAAAGATCGAGCGCGAGATCCGGTTCAAGCAGCTGGGCGACATTCTCAATCCGAGTTGGTCGCCCGACGGTCGGACCATCGCCTTCTCCGCGGCGGTGGGTGGCCTGACCGACCTCTACCTGTACGACCTGGCAGGCGACTCGCTCCGCCGGCTGACGCACGACGCCTATGCGGATCTGCAACCGGCCTGGTCCCCCGACGGCCGGCATCTGGCCTTCGCCACCGATCGCTTCACCACCCGGCTCGAGGACCTCGCGGTCGGGCGGTATGCGATCGGTATTCTCGATCTCACCACCGGCGCCGTGGTCGAGGTGCCGGGGTTTCCCGATGCGAAGCACATCAACCCGCAGTGGTCGCCCGACGGCGCCAGCCTGTACTTCCTCTCCGATCCCGACGGCATCACGAACGTCTACCGCGTGCGGCTGTCGGATGGCGCTCTCGCCAAGGTCACCAACCTGTTCACCGGCGCGAGCGGCATCACCGAGACCAGTCCCGCCCTGAGCGTGGCCCAGCGGAGCGGCCGGCTGGTCTACAGCGTGTTCCGGACCAACGGCTACGAACTCTACGCCATCGACGACGCGAGCACGCTGGCCGGCGCGCCCGCCCGCCCCGTCGCGACCCGGGTGGCGGCCCTGCTGCCGCCCCGGCAGCGCAGCAGTCAGGAGCTCGTCCAGCTCCTGCGCGATCCGGACACCGGCCTGCCGGCCAACACCGAGTTCGCGATCGCGCCCTACCGGCCGAAACTCGAGCTCACCTATGTCGGACAGCCGTCCCTGGTGGCGGGCTCGAGCGACTTCGGGACCTACCTGGGCGGCGGCGCGTCACTCTACTTCAGCGACGAGCTCGGCAATCACAACCTGATCACCGGCCTCCAGATCAACGGCAGCCTCAAGGATCTCTCCGCCGTGCTCGGATATCAGAACATGAGCCATCGGCTCACCTGGGGCGCCGTGGCCCAGCAGGTGCCCTACGCCACCGGGTCCTTCACCCAGGGGCTCAGCACCATCGACGGCCAGGCGGTGGTCGTCGAGCAGGACCTCGTGGACCGCCAGACCAATCGCGACTTCCAGGGTCTCGTCTCGTATCCGTTCAGCTCGGTGCAACGGCTCGAGCTCTCCGCCGGCTACTCCAACATCTCGTTCGACAGCGAGCTCCGGACGCGCGCGTTCTCCGCGATCACCGGCGAGCAGGTGCTCGACACGAAGGACGACCTTCCCACCGGTCGCGCGCTCAACCTCGGGCTCGGGAGCGCGGCGCTGGTGTTCGACAACTCCTTGTTCGGCGCCACGGGGCCGATCCTGGGCCAGCGCTACCGCCTCGAGGTGAGCCCGACGTTCGGGTCGCTCGATTTCGTCGGCGCGCTGGCCGACTACCGCCGGTACTTCATGCCGGTCCGGCCGGTCACTCTGGCCATGCGGCTGCTGCACTATGGCCGTTACGGATCCGGCGGCGAGGACTCGCGGCTCCAGCCGCTCTACCTCGGCTACACGGGGCTGGTACGCGGCTACAAGCTCGGCTCGTTCGATGCCTCCGAGTGCCACCCGGCGGCCTCCGATCCGAACGGCTGCCCGGTGTTCGATCAGCTGCTCGGGAGCCGCATGGTCGTGGGCAACGCCGAGCTTCGGGTCCCGCTGTTCGGCGCCCTGGGTATCGGGTCGGGCTACTACGGGGCGCTCCCGATCGACTTCTTCGTGTTCGGCGACGGCGGCGTCGCCTGGGACACGAGCGTCTCACCCGAGATCACGGGTGGCGCCCGGCCGGCCGTCTTCAGCGCCGGCACCGGTCTGCGGATGAACCTGTTCGGCTTCGCGATCGCCGAGCTCGACCTGGTCAAGCCGTTCCAGCGGCCGGACAAGGGATGGGTCTGGGAGCTGAATCTCCAGCCGGGTTTCTAGCGTTTGCATTCGGGCCCCGGGCCGGCCTTCATTCCCCTCATGCATCCGTCCCGCGACCATCATCTCCCTCCGGATCCGGAGGCCTACCGCTACGCGCGCCATCCCACGGGGCGTCTCGTCGTGATCGCGCCCACCCGCGCGGCCTGCGAGACCATCGAGCTGGCGCTGGGTCTGCACCTGGACACCTTGCTCGAGCGCGAGCACGGGGACGAGATCCGGAGTCTGGCCGGCTCCGGGAAGGGCTTCGGGATCGTGGCCGGCACCGGCACGGGCAAGACGCTGGCCATCCGTCCGATCGCGGAGGCCATCCTGAAGACGCCGCTCGCGGTCGGGGTGGTGAATCGCGAACGGGAGGCCACGCCCGACACGCCCAACTGGAACGTCGTCGTCGTGACCACCGGCATCGCGCGGCGCTGGTTCCAGGACGGCCTCGTCAGCGACCGCGACACGATCGTCGTGGACGAGATTCACCAGACCTCGGCCGAGCTCGAGCTCTGCCTGGCGCTGGGGAAGCGTGCCGGCTGCCGCTTCATCTGGCTCAGCGCGACCGTGGACCCCGCGTTCTACACGCGCTACCTCGACAGCGCCGAGGTGCTCGCCACCCAGGCCTTCGACCCTCGGCTGAAGGCCAAGGTGCAGGTCCTGCCCCAGACGCCCGACGAGTTCCTCAACGAGCGCTACATCCGGCACCTCATGAAGGAGCAGCGTGGGGTGGCGGTGTTCGTGCCCACCCGGGCGGAGGTGGAGCGGCTGGCGCAGGGACTGGGCGAGCAGTGGAAGCGGCTCAATACCGCGTTCTATCACGGCGGCGAGCCCATCCGGGTGATCCGTCCGTTTCTCGAGGGCGAGGTCGAGCGCCCGTTTCTGCTGGCGATGACGGCGGCCGGCCAGTCGGCGCTCAATGTGCGCGGCCTCGACACCGTCATCATCTATGACGCGCGCTACGGCAACGTGGTGGAGCGCGGTCGGAACGTCCTCCACCGGCTCTACCTCGGCGCCAACGAGATCCTGCAGATGGCCGGGCGCGTGCACGGGCGGGTGCCCAACGGCGAGGTCGTGATCCTGAGCGACCGCCAGATCGTCTTCGAGCAGCTCCGGCCGACGCCTCCGGAGTTCCAGCTCGCCGGCGATACCGAGCGGGTGGCGATCACCTGCGCCGCGCTGGGCGTGGACGCGGGCGATCTCGAGCTCCCGGTCCCGCTCGACCGGACCGCCTACCGCCGCGTGATGGCGCTGCTCACGAGCCGCGGCCTGGTGGAGAACGGCCGGCTCACCCCGTACGGCCGCGAGGTAGAGGCGATGCCGGTCGAGCGCCCCTGGGGCGAGCTTCTGGTGCACGCGGACACCGAGCTGCTCCCGATGGTGGCGGTGTGCGCCAACATCGACTCGCTCCATCGGATGACACGCGAGGAGCGCGACCTGCACGGCGTGATCGTGAACGGAAGCGATCACCTGACCGCGTACAACCTCTACGCCGAGGCGGTGAATCAGCACGGCTACGTGGGCCAGGTCTATGGGCTGCCCCGCCATCTGTTCGAGGAGGGCCTCGCCGAGTGGGCCGAGCGCCGGGGCGTGCTGGTGAAGGCGATCGAGGACACGGCCCTGGGCGTCGCCTCGGTCTATCGCTCGCTCGAGCTGCCGCTGCCGAAGCAGCTGCCCTACGCCTCGAAGGAGATCCGGCGGGCCTGGGCCGACCTTCTCGCGCGGTTCATGCCGTTCGATCTGGTGATCGACGAGCACACGGCGGACGGCCAGGAGGCGCGGGTCTCGAAGACCTCGGTGGCGGGAAGCTGGGGCGCGGTGGCGGGGGCGCTACGATTCTTCGCCGACCGGTTCGGGGTTCCTCGCGCGTCGATCGAGGGGACCACGCTGTCGTACGATCTCGTGCGCGAGCACGCGGCGCTCGGACCGCCCCGCGTGGTGCTGTCCGGGCCCCGCAAGCACCAGGGGCTCGCGGCCGAGCGGCGGCGGTCCTATTTCGGCTTCGACCTCGATACCGAGGTCGAGCCGCTGCGCGAGCTCGTTCCCACGGCGCTCCGCCCCGCGGCGCGCGACACGCTGACCGAAGCGCTCGTGGCCGGCGAGACGACCCATCCGGACCAGGGTCGCGTCAAGCGCGCCCTCGCGCAGCTGGACGAGCTCTGGCGGCGCTCGGGCGGAGCCCTGGCCTCCGCGGCGCCGACGGCGCTGCGCGCGTCGATCCGCTCGCAGCTCGAGCGGGTGGACGGCTGGGAGGAGTTTCTCGGCACCCGGATCGCGCTCGATCCGGCGGCGCTGGTGGACGAGCCGGTACGCGCTCGGCTGGACGCGCTGCCGGCCATGGTCCGGCTCCGCGGCGATGCCGTGCCGCTCGACTACGAGCTGGCGGACGGGCAGGGCATCGCGCGCGTGCGCCTGCGCGAGGGCCAGGCCCGGCGCCTCAGACACGGGGACCTGCCGCCGCTGGATCGGCCGCTCCGCTTCGCGGTGCAGCGAGGCCGGCACGCGCCGGTGCTGGCGGACACCCTGCCCGAGCTCCAGGCTGCCCTCCAGCGCGCGCCGCGCTCGCCGGGCCGAAGCAACGACGAGGATCCACATCCGCGGCGAGGCTCGCGGGGTCCACGCGGGGGCCCGGGCCGCCGCCACCGCTCCGGGCGCGGCCGCTGAGCGACGCTCCATTGTGCACCCAGGGCTTCGGTGCACGTCATGAATGAAGCACCCGATGCGCAGGCGGTCGGCGTCGCGGTGGCGCTCAGACGTCTCGACCGATCGTGTCAAGCTCAGGCAAGACAGCCAGTTATGTCGAAATCGCGAGTCGCGTTTCGACGTCCACCTCTGAAACTCTCGGGTCCCGAGTGGCGTATCCTTCTATCATGCCCGACGCGCTTTCCCTGAATTCGCTGCCCTCCGTCTTCTCTCCGCTGGCCAAGGCCCTGCTCGACGGGTTCAGCGAAGGTGTGGTCGTATTCGACCCGGATGGCCGCCTGCTCTACGCGAACGAGCCCGCCCGCGAGGCGCTCGTTGGCATGGACCTCGCCGAGCACGCGCCCGATCTGCTGCCCCGACTGGCGGCCCTCGGCGGCCGGCTCCGGCCGCTCCGGGTCGGCGGGCTCGAGCTCGGCGAGGCCATGTTCATTCCCGGCGTCGAGGGTCCCACGACGTTGGCGGCGCGGGAAAAGGAGGCTATCGTGAAGACTCTCGACGCGAACAACTGGAAGCTCGCGGAGACGGCCAAGCACCTCGGCATCAGCCGAACCACCCTCTGGCGCCGTCTCAAGGCGTATGGGCTACACCGAGACGGCCGGAGCAAATGGGCGCAATCCTCGTAGGCTTGCTGCTGTCCGTCGCCGTCCGCCAAACCGCCCTCCCCAACACCACACCCTACTCCAGTCCCGCAGTCCAGCAGCTGATCGAGCGCGCGATGGCACGCCGCCGGCTCGGCGACGCGGCCGTTACCGACTATCAGGCGACGATTCGCTACCGGCTCTCGGTCGCCGTCGGCCGCCGGCTCTGGTCCAGGATTCCCGCATCCGCCGTCGAGGAGCAGGTGGCGCGGGTGCACTGGGCCCAGCCGAACGACCTCCGGGTGGATGTTCTGGGGCGCCGGTTGCGCGCGCGCAGCGGGGGCTTCGACCTGTCGAGCGTCTGGGACCGCCCGTGGTTCGTCCCGCGCGGGGTGGACGACTCGGTCCGGATCTTCAGCAACGACTTTCCCGCAACCGGCGCGCTCCACCCGCTGGCGAGCGCGGGGCCCGCGTGGTACCACTACACCGCGACCGGCGATCTCACCGTGACGCCGGCCCGCGGCGGCACCCTCCGCCTGGTGCGGATCGAGGTCGCGCCGCGCCGGGTCGGCCCCGCACTGATCGCAGGGCAGATCTGGATCGATTCGGCCACCGCTGAGGTCGTTCGCCTCACATTCCGGTATGTCGGCACGGGGCTCTGGGTCCGGCCCGAGGACGGCCCGCGCGGGCCGGACTCGGCCAAGGCGCGGCGGCTCAACTCGCTGGCCAGCCGGACCGTCAGCATCGACGCCGACCTCGAGTACGGGCTGCAGCAGGGCCGGTTCTGGATGCCGTATCGCCAGGTGATCGCCGGCCGGGTCCGCCTGCCGGTGGTGAACGACCTGGTGATCCCGTTTCAGGCCACGACCACGTTCGACGACTACGACATCAACACCGGCCGGCCGGTCGAGTTTGCCGTGCCGCTCCCCGACACGGCGGGACTGAGCCGCGACTCGCTCAGGGCGCTCGAGCGGATGCGGCGGGACTCGCTCCGCGCCGAGCGCCGGGGGGGCGCGGGAGAGACCGACGACAGTCTCCGGTCGTGGGACTACGCCGGCCGGTGGCCCGGCGGACGGTACGAGCTTCATCGCCCGTCCAACGCGACGCTCGACCGCTATCGCGACTGGCCGGATTCGCTCTCGCTCGAGGCCGACCCCGCCGACGTCCGCCGAGCGCGCGAGGCCGAGGAGGCGTTGGCGCGCCTGAGCGACCGACTGCCGGATTCGCTCACCGGCCAGCAGGCGCGGGGAGTGGCCTACGAGCGGCTGTCCGACCTGCTACGCTACGATCGGGTGCAGGGGCTGTCGTTCGGGTTGGGGTACCGGGTCCGGGCGCCAGGCCTGCGGTCCACCAACCTGTTCGGCACGCTGCGCTACGGTGTCAGCGACGACCGCGTGACCGGGCGCCTGTCGCTCGTGCGCGACGCGCCGGTCGGCCGGCTGGCGTTGAGCGGCTACCGCGACGTGGGCGACGTGGATGCGGTCTCGTCCGGACACACGGTGGGCAACACGCTCGACGCGCTGTTCGTGGCGCACGACAACGCCGACTACGCGCTGGTCGAGGGCGGCTCGGCGAGCTTCGAGACCTCGCTCCGCACCGGCCTGGACCTCATGCTGTCGGCACGCGTAGAGCGGGAGAGGAGCGCCGTGCGGAAGGCCAAGTCGGCGATCAACGACTTCCTCGGCGGTGACGGCGTCTTTCCCCCGAACCTGGCTGTGGAAGAGGGGACGTTCGCGGGCGCATCGGCCCGCCTCGCGCATAGCGGCCGCATCCACTGGAACCTGACGGCGGACGTGCTGGGCGGCGCCGGCCGGACGACCGGGCGGCTGTTCGGCGACCTCCGCGCCGATGCGGGCGGGGGCACCTCCGGCGCGACCCTCCGGCTCAAGGCCGGCGTCGCCACGAGCCCGACGCTCCGGCAGTCGGAGTTCCGCGTGGGCGGGCCCGCCACCGTCCGGGGATTCGAGTACGGCTCGGACCGGGGCCAGGCGTTCTGGGCCGCCCAGCTCGACCTCGCGCCGCTGGGTGGCCGGCTTCGGCCGGTCGCGTTCCTGGACGCCGGGCAGGCCGATCGCGCCGCGGATCTCTTCTCGAGCACCGCGCTGGTCGGGGCGGGGGTCGGCGTCTCGCTGTTCCACGGGGCACTTCGGTTCGACCTGAGCCACCCGCTCACTCCCGACGACGGAGGCAAGGTGCGCTTCGACATCGTCGTGCAGGCCGTACGATGAGGCGCTGGCCCGGGCCGGCGCTCATGCTCGCGGTGGTGGCGGCGGGCTGCCGCATGGACGCCGTCAGCCGCGCCCCCGCCAGCCGGCTGGAGATCCGCTGGACCGGCACCGACACGGCCGCCTTCTCGGCGCCGGCCACGGCCGAGTGGTGCGACTCGCTCCATCTGCTCGACGTCCGGGCGATCGCGGGCGACACCGGCGTGGGGCTCGCGATCTACAGTCCAGATGCGATCGCTCCTGGCACCTACCCGGTCCGGCGGCCGGAGGCGGCCGCCGGGACGCCGCCGTCGGTCGCGGTCGCGCTGCGGTGGTATTCGAAGACGGCCGTGAAGGGATTCCAGGGGACGGGCGGGCGGCTGTCGCTCCGGCGCGCGCCCGACGGGACGCTCGCCGGCAGCTTTACCGCCAAGGCCGCCGCCATCACCGTGCGCGGAGACCTGACGGTGGTGGGGTCGTTCGAGGGTCTCCGCGAGCGCCCGGCCACACGCGGCTGCTATACGCCACCGCCCCCGGACACCAGTGCGGGTGTAAATTAGGCTCATGGAAAGCACCTATTTCCGCCGCGGCTTCGGGCTCAAGGCCGAGATCGAGGGCCAGCTCACCAGCGATTACCACAGCACGGTGGTCGAGGTGCTGCGCGCTCGGCAGCATCGGCTGGACGTCGGCCGGCTGAGCTTCCGGCTGGCGCGCGAGTTCGGGTTCTGCTACGGGGTCGATCGCGCGGTGGACTACGCTTACGAGACCCGGCTCAAGTTTCCCGACCGCCGGCTGTTCCTGGTGGGCGAGATCATCCACAATCCGCACGTGAACCAGAAGCTCCGGGCCATGGGCGTCGCGTTCCTGGCCCGGGACGAGGACGGCGCGTTCGACTTCGGCTCGATCGGCACCGACGACGTCGTGATCCTGCCGGCGTTCGGCGTCACGATCGGCGACTTCGAGCGCCTCCGGACGATCGGCTGCGTGCTGGTGGACACTACGTGCGGCTCCGTGCTCAACGTCTGGAAGCGGGTCGAGGGCTACGCGCGGGACGGCTACACCGCGGTCATTCACGGCAAGCACTACCACGAGGAGACCAAGGCCACCGCCAGCCAGGCGATGAAGTACCCTGCCGGGCGCTACATCGTCGTCCTCAACATGGCCGAGGCGCGGATCGTCTGTGATTTCATCGAGCAGGGCGGGGAGGTGGCCGCGCTGGCCGAGCGGTTCGCCAAGGCGGGGTCGCCCGGGTTCGACTTCGGGCGAGACCTGGTGCGGGTGGGCATCGCCAACCAGACGACGATGCTGTCCGGGGAGTCGCTCGCGATCGCGGAGGAGTTCCGCGCCAGCATGGAGCGGCGCTACGGCGCGGCGGCGCTCGCCGAGCACTTCCGCTCGTTCGACACGATCTGTTCCGCGACGCAGGAGCGCCAGGACGCCGTCCTCGCGCTGGTCGAGGAGCCGCTCGACGTGATGCTCGTAGTTGGGGGGTACAACTCGAGCAACACGTGCCACCTCGCGGCGCTGGTCCAGTCCAAGGGCATTCGCGTCTATCACATCGAGGACGCCGACGGAGTGGATCCCGAGACCGAATCGATCCGCCACCAGCCGATCGGCACCAAGGACGAGGCGGTGGCGGCAGGCTGGCTGGGCGAGGGGCGCATCATCGGCATCACCGCCGGGGCCTCGACGCCGAACAACAAGGTCGGCGAAACGATCGCCCGCATCTGCGCGCAGGCCGGCCTCGCGCGGGAGCTTCACGCCGAGACCGGGTGAGCCCGAGGCGCATGGCCTTTCTGGATCTCAGCCATACCATCGAGCACGGCATGACGACCTACCCCGGGCTACCGGGGCCGGTCATCTGCGATTTCCTGAGCCGTGAGGCCTCGCGCGGACGGTACGCCCCCGGCGTCGAGTTCCAGATCGGCAAGATCGAGATGGTCGCCAACACCGGCACCTACGTCGATGCGCCGTTCCATCGCTACGCCGGCGGGAAGGATCTCTCGGAGCTGCCGCTCGAATCGTTGGCTGGGCTCGAGGCGGTGGTGATCCGCGGCCCGGCCGATGGCCGCGCGATCGACCGCGACGCCTTCGCGGGGCGCGACCTCCGTGGAAAGGCCGTGCTGGTCCGCACCGGCTGGGATGTCCACTGGGCCACCCCGACCTACCTGGAAGGCAATCCCTTTCTCACCGGCGAAGCGGCCGAGTATCTCGTGAGCCAGGGCGTGGGCCTCGTCGGGATCGACTCGGTCAACATCGACGATCTCAAGGACCTCGCCCGCCCGGTGCATTCGGCCCTGCTTGGCGCCGAGATTCCGATCGTCGAGCATCTCTGCCGCCTGGGCTCACTGCCGGAGCGCGAGTTCCGCTTCTCGGCCGTGCCGGCCAAGGTCGCGGGGTTCGGCACCTGGCCGGTCCGGGCGTTTGCGACGCTGTAGGTGGGCGGATCGGAGTCGCGCCCGAGAGCGTGGTGGATCCATGTGCCCGTGGCATGGTCGCCTCGAGTGACCGTCATCCCGACTCGACTGTCATCCCGAGCGAAGCGAGGGATGGACAACGCCGATTCGGGATGACGACGCCGATCCGGAATGACAACGCCAACCGAGATGACGGCTCAGCTCAGAGCCGCACGCCTCGCGGCCTGTTCACCCAATCACGACCCGCCCCAGCCCCCCCCCCATGCCCTACCGCCAGACCACCGTCTCCAGCTTTCCCGCCATCGCCCTCCGGTCCGACGAGATCGAGGTGGTCGCCGTCCCGGCGATCGGGATACGGCTCACGCATCTCCGCCGGCTCCGCGGCCGGGAATGGCTCTGGCGCAGCGACCAGATTGCGCTTGCCCTTCCACGCGCGGACGCGGCCTACGCCGAGACCGCCGCGAGCGGCGGATGGGCGCCGGCCGGACAGCACCCCGCCTACACCCTCGGTCTCCGGCCACGCATCGGCGCGCCGGACCGGCTCGAGGACGCGGTCGAGTCGTGGGGCACCGCCGAGACGCTGTCGCCGAAGAGCGCCGTTGGTCGCTGGAGGTCAGGCTGCCGGAGGCGTGACGTCGGGCGCCGGCTCGCCGTTGGGCTTCCGCTCGAGGTGGGTATCCTCCCAGGACACCGGGTCCTCGATGGGCTCGAGATGGGTGAACACGGTGCTGTTGGGCACCGCCTCCCGGACTTCCTCCTCCATCCGCTCGAGCAGGTCGTGCCCGCGCTGGACCGACCAGTTCCCCGGCACCAGGACGTGGAAATCGATGAAGCGCCAGGCGCCGGCCTGGCGGGTGCGGAGCGCGTGGAAGCGCACGCCGCCGGTGGTGTGCCGGGTGAGGATATCGGAAATCTTCCGCTGCAGCTCTTCCGGGAGCGCGGTGTCGAGCAGCCCGAGCAGCGACCGCCTGAGGATCTTCACGCCGGTCCGCACGATGTTGAGCGCCACCGCGATGGCGATGATCGCGTCGAGCCGGTGCCAGCCCGTGAGCACGGCCGCGCCGACACCCACCACGACGCCGGCGGAGGTCCAGACGTCGCTCATGAGGTGGTGGGCGTCGGCCTCGAGCGTGATGGACTGGTACCGGCGGCCGGCCCGGAACAGCACCCGGGCCACCACCAGATTGATGAGCGACGCCGCGACCGAGATGGCGAGGCCGGTGGCGACCTGCTCGATCGGCTGCGGCGCGAGCAGGCGGCGCACCGAGGTGTAGATGATGCTGGCGGCGGCCAGCAGGATCAGCGCGCCTTCGAACCCGCTCGAGAAGTACTCGGCCTTGCTGTGGCCGTAGCGGTGGTCCTCGTCCTCCGGCCGGGCCGCGGCGGCGAGCGCGATGAAGGCGACGATCGCCGCCGCCAGGTTGACCAGCGACTCGAGCGCGTCCGACAACAGCCCCACGGAGTCGGTGATGAGGTACGCGCCGCTCTTGAGCACGATCGTGGCCAGGGCGGCCAGGATCGAGATGACCGCGTACCGGCGGAGCGAGGCGCGATTGCCCATGCTACGCCGCCGCCGCCGGCAATGCCCGCAGCACTTCGGCGATGGTCAACGGCGCGCTGCCCTCAGCGCGGTTGTTGACCAGAAGGTAGGCGGGGATCCGCGTGTGGACGGCGGTCTCGATCAGGCGGAGCAGGTCCCGCCGGAGCGGCGGCGACGGCTCCCGGATCCGATCGTATGGCGCGAACGCATCGACCGCCTCGTCGTACGTGCGGCCCGGTTGGAGCAGCGCGCGGGCCACGATGAACGGCCCCGACACCGCGCCCGGCAGATCGAGCTGGTCGCCGATCGCGGGCATGCGGGTCCATGAGTTGAAGACGTGGGCCACGCCGTGCTCCCTAAGGACCGCGAAGTACATGGGCGTGAGGAACTCCTCGTTCCGGATCTCGACCGCGTACTGACCCTCGCGCGGCAGCGCCGAGAAGAACGCGTCCAGGCGTTCGGCGAACCGCTCGGCCGTCACGCCGCGGCCCCGGCCGATGGCCTGGAACTCGAACACGAACGGCCCCGTGTGGTCGGCGAAGTCGCGTTGATAGGGCTCGTAGACCGCCTCCAGAAACAGGTCCGGATTAAGGAAGTCGGGGTTGGTCTGGCCGGCGCGGGCCTTGTCCAGCGCCTTGCTGAAGGTCTGCACGGTCAGCTGGTTCCACACCTTGCTCACGCACGGGAATCCCGGGGGCAGGTGCTTCGCGTAGGCCGCGAGGGTCTCCTCGGTGGGCGGCGCGTAGAAGCTGGAGTCGATCCCCACGGTGCGGAAGAGGGGAAAGGCGGCGTATTCCTCGAGCATCCGTGCCGACGCGCCGCGGCCGTCGTAGGCGCGATGGTACACCAGGCCCGCCCAGCCGGGATAGTTCCACGACGACGCGCCAAACCGCACCTGGGGCGGCACCCGCGCGGCGAGCGCGGCGACCTCCTCCGCTATCGGGGCACCATCCGGAATACCCGTCCCTCCGCGTTCATGACGTAGAGTTCACCGGCCGCGTCCTGTCCGAAGCTCGGCACCGCGCCGCCGGGGGCGAGCGCGGGCCACTGCTGCGGCTCCACCGCCTGGCCGTCCTGCAGCCGGAAGCTTCGCACCCAGCCCTGGCAGTAATCGGCGTAGAAATAATGCCCCTGGAGGGCGGGAATGGCAGCGCCCCGGTAGACGAATCCGCCCGTCACGGAGCACCCCTGGGCGTGCGGGTACTCGACCAGCGGGAGGGTGAACTGGGCCGGGTCGCAGGCGGGGCTGGCGTAGCAGTGGCGGCCTTCGGTGATGCTCCAGCCGAAGTTGGCCCCCCGGCCGGCGCCCTGCGCCGCGGTCACGACATCGATCTCCTCCCACGCGTTCTGTCCCACGTCGGCGATGTAGAGATCGCCCGTGGCCCCATCGAACGAGAAGCGCCATGGATTGCGGAGGCCCACGCTCCAGAGCTCGCCCCGGGCGTCCGGACGGCCCGCGAACGGATTGTCGGCTGGAACTGTGTAGCCCGTGCCGCTCCGGACGTCCACTCTCAGAATGGCCCCGAGGAGGTCAGTCAGCGACTGCCCCCTCCCGCCCGGGTCGCCGCCGCCGCCGCCGTCGCCCAGGCCGATGTACAGCATCCCGTCCGGCCCAAACACAATCTGGCCGCCATTGTGGTTCTCGAACGGCTGCTCTACCGTCAGCAGAACCGTCTCGCTCGCGGGGTCCGCCCGGTCGGCGTCGTCGGCGGCCACGCGGAAGGCCGAGACCGTCGTCGTGCCGCCGCCGTCGGTATAATGCACCACGAACCGGCCGTTGTCGGCATAGGCCGGATCGAACGCCAGGCCGAGCAGCCCCTGCTCGGCGCCGGTGGAGACCCGGCCGGCCAGGTCCAGGAACGGGGCCGGCAGCAGGACTCCGTCCCTCACGATCCTGATGGCGCCGGTCTTCTCGACGATGAACAGCCGGGCCAGATCGCCGGGCGGCGCGGTCAGGTAGAGCGGAAAGCTCAACCCCGAGGCCACCTCCTGCAGGCCGACCGGCACGGTGCCGGTCGGAGGCTCGACGCCCGCCGTTCCGTCGGAGCCGCAGGCCGCGGCGGGGACCAGGCCGAACAGCCATGCCGCGAACCGCAGGGTGTGCGCGCGTCTCATGAGGTGTCCTTTCGAGGTCGATGCGCCATGACGCGCCGCCGCCTGCGTAACCTCTGCTACCTGCTGCCGGTCGCCGCCTGCACGCCGCTGGGCGTGTGGGTGTACGAGGATCCGCAGGTCACGGTGGATCGGGTGCGCGTGGACGCCCGCACCGAAGGGGGCCAGCCGGTCGTGGTGGCGCTCGCCGTCAAGAATCCCAACGACTTTCCGCTCTCCGCCACCCGGTTCGAGTTCCGCCTGCTGCTGGATGATATGCCGGTCGGCCGGCTCGACCGGGAGGGCAGCCTGTCCGTGCCCAAGGGGACGGCCAAGGTCGCGGTGCCGATCGTGACCGACGCGGCCGCGACCCCCGCGCGTCTCGAGGCGCTCTATTCGGGCGGCCTGCACCGGTTCGCGATCGAGGGGCGGGCGACGTTCACGACTCCGGTCGGGAAGCGGAAGGTCCGGTTCGCCCAGCACGGCGAGATGGCCTTCGGGCCGCCACTTTCGCCACCATCCGCTCCAGCCGATCCAGGTGCGTTACCGTAAGGGTGACCGCGCCGAACTCCTCCTCGACCTTCCCCCGAAAGATGAACGGCCCCTGATCGAACAGCACGTGCCCGCGCTCGCGGTAGACGTCCGGAAAGAGCACGGTCTCGATGAGTCCATGGCCATCGTCGAAGGTGGCGAACTCCATCGGCTCGTCCTTCAGGGTGTGGACCGGCTTGGCGGTGGTGAGCATGCCCGCGGCCAGGACGTGCGCACCGACGTGGCGGGAGAGCTCGGTGCTGGGGCAGAGCCGGAACCGCCGGAGCTGGTCGGCGTAGAGCCGCATGGGATGCGCGTCGGTGATGAAGCCGAGGGCCGCGTGCTCCTCGCGCCGCCGCCGCTCGGCGTCGTACTCCCGAAGCACCGGCACGGCCGGCGGCAGATGGTCGAACCAGTCTCCAGGACGATCGTCGGATGAGCGGACGCACTCGGCGGTCGAGTCCACCAGCCAGAGCAGCATCGGCCGGGTCCAGCCGCCGGCGATCGAATCCAGCGCGCCGACCTTGATGAGCGCGCGCAGGTCGGCCGGGGTCAGGCCGGTGCGGACGCGGAGGTCGGCGAGGCTCCGGAAGGGCTTGCGCTTGGAGTCATCCTGAGCGAAGCGAAGGAATCCATGCCGGGTCATGGCTCCTTCGCTTCGCTCAGGATGACTCACAAGCAGACTTCCGTCCCTCGCCGCCAGCACCCGCTCCGCGCCCTCTGCCGACAGCGCCTTCACGAACTGCAGCCCGATCCGGAGCTCATGGCCTTCCCCCGTGCACCGGAACCCGCTCGCGTTCACGTCCGGCGGCAGCACCGTGAGCCCCATCCGCATCGCCTCCGCCACGTAGGCGAACGGGTGGTAGAACCCCCCGCCATTGGCCAGAACCGCCGCCATGAACTCGGCCGGGTAGTGCGCGCGCAGATAGCACGAGTGCTGCGCCACCTGGATGTACGACGCCGAGTGGCCCTTGCAGAAGCTGTAGCCCGCGAACGACATGATCATGGCCCACACCCGCTTGGCGGTCTCCGGAGCGCGGCCGAGCGCGAGGGCGCCGGTGAAGAATTCCTCGGCGTAGCCCGCGAGCGCCTTGGCCGGACGCTTCTTGGAGAGCGACTTCCGGAGCCCGTCGGCGGTGGCGAGCGGCATCCCGGCGAAGGCGGCGCAGACGTTCACCACGTCTTCCTGGTACACCATGACGCCGAACGTCTCGGCGAGCGTGTCGCGCAGCACCGGGTCGAGCGGCTCGTAGGGCGTGCCGTGCAGCCGCTCGAGGTAGACCTTGATGTAGCGGTTGGAGGCGGGCCGGATGATGCTCGTGTTGAGTACCAGCAGCTCGAAAGTGTCGGCCCGGCTCTTGGCGCAGAGCATCCGCGAGGCCGGCGACTCGGTGTAGAACACGCCCATCGTCCGGCCGGTGCGGAACAGCGCCTTGGTGGGCTCGTCGTCCTCGGGGTCGGACGACGTGTAGTCGATGTGGTGTCCGGTGTGCGCGCCGACCGTGGCGATCGCGTCGCGGATGACGGCGAGCGAGCGGTTGCCGAGCAGGTCGATCTTGACCAGCCCCGCGTCCTCGGCCCCGTCCTTCTCGAACTGGATGACGGGCACCCGTTCGCTGCGCTCAGGGCAGGCTCCCCCCACCCCCTCGAGCGTCTTCGCCGCCGGCTCGGTCGGCACGTAGTCGGTGAGCGCGGTGGGCACGATGACCACGCCGCCCGGATGGAGCGAGAGATGGCGCGGCACGCCCACGAGCGGCGCCGCCAGCCGGGCCAGCTCCTGCCAGCTCGGCGGGAGGTCGAGCGCCTTGAAGTTGGGGTGCGTGGCCAGCAGCTGCTCGAGCGGCTCGTCCTCGTACCAGGGAATCCGGCGCGTCACCTCCCGGATCTCGCCGTTGGGGCGGCCGTGCACCTTGGCCACCTCACGCAGCGCGCCGCGCAGGCGGAAGCAGTTGTGGTTGGCCACCATCGCCGCCTGGGGATGGGGATAGCGGCGGAAGACGTAGGCCAGAACGTTGTCGCGCTCGTCCCACGGAAAGTCGAGGTCGATGTCGGGCGGGTCCTTTCGCTCGGGGTTGAGGAACCGCTCGAACAGGAGCCCCGCGCCCAGCGGCTCGACGTGGGTGATGCCGAGGCAGTAGCTCACGATCGAGTTGGCCACCGAGCCGCGGCCGCAATGGGTCGGGCCGTGCGCGACGATGTCGCGGACGACGAGGAAGTAGTCGGCGAAGCCCTTCATCCCGATGATACGAAGCTCGTGCTCCAGCCGGTCGCGTGTCACCGGCGCCACGGTGCCGTAGCGCCGCCCGGCGCCGGCGTAGGCGTGGGCGCGGAGCTCCTGCAGGGCGTCGCCCGCGTCGGCGAAGCGCGGCGCCACCACCCGGCCGACCGGGATCCGGTACGCGCAGCGCTCGGCGATCTCGGCGGCGGCGTGGATGGCCTCGGGGCAGTCGGGGAACTGGCGCTCGAGGTCGGCCATGGGGCGGAGCCAGGCGTCGCGGGGGGCGAGACGGTCGGACGGTCGGACGGTCGGACGGTCGGCGTGGTCGAGGGCGGAGATGGTGGTGTTGAGGTGGATGGCGCGGAGCAGGCGGTGCCGGCTCCAGTCTTCGGGATGCGCCGCGACGACGGCATTGGTGGCGACGGCCGGAAGCCCCAGCCGCCGCGCCGCCGCGAGCACGGCGTGGCGCTCCTTCCCGGGGCAGAGCTCGGCGTAGAGATCGCGCGGGCCGCTCTGGCGGAGGACGCGCTCGAGGAAGGCGGGGTCGCGGGAGAGCAGGATCAGCCCCTCGCGATCGGCGGCGAGGGAGGCGGACAGGCGGGCGGACGGTCGGACGGTCGGTGGTGCCGTCATCCCGAGCGAAGCGAGGGACCTTGACCGCGTGCCCGGACCGGCGCGTCCGTCGGGTATGTTCGAGCAGGCCCATCGCTTCGCTCCGACTGTCCGACCGTCCGACCGTCCGACCACCTGCCCGACGTCCCCCCAATGAATCCGCGTGATCGCCCGGCACAGCGCCGCCCACCCCGGCGCATCGGTCGCGAGCGCGACCGCTTCCTCATCTTCGGTCACCAGGTGCGCCCCGAGCAGCGGGCGCACTCCCACCGCTTCGCATGCCCGCTGGAACTCGACCGCCCCGTATACCCCATTGGTGTCGGTGCACGCCAGCTCCGCGAGTCCCCGCTCGATGGCAGCGGCGGCGAGCACGTCGGGACTCGAGACGCCGATGCCGAAGGAGAAGTGGGTGTGGACGTGGAGGTGGGGCACGGGGCTCGGCGGGCATTGGTTTCGGTGTTTCTTCGGACTACGAACCTAATCTACCCCCGGAGCGGGGGTCGTCAAGCACGTGCAGAATGCGGAGCGGCGCGGCGTCGCCGAGAACTCATCGGCGGGTCGGCCCGACCGCCACGAAGCCCGGGCCTGCGCCAGCAACTCATGCACGGCGCTCGGCTTACGAACAGCACCTCGGCTCGGCCGCCGGCGCGGCTGGACGATGACCACGGTCCTTGCGGTACCACCTGCCACCCATGATCCATCGCCTTCGCGCGCACATCGAAGCCATCCGGCTCGGCATTCGCCAGCGCGGGCTCCGCCGCTGGGAGGAGGCCGCGCTCGTCCGCCTGGGCCAGGCGGCGCTCGCCGACGGTCGCGCCCGAGAGGGCCGGCTAGCCGTCCTGGCGGCGGAAGCTGCCGTGGCGCGGGAGAGGCTCGCGAGCCTGGATGAGGAGCGCCGCGCGGCGATCGCCCAGGCTCACGCCGACTTGGCCGCCGTGCCGCGCTGGATGGCGCCGGTCGTGCTCGTCCGTGGAGCCTCGGCGCGGGCGGTGCTCCGGCGGCGGCGCACCGCGAACGATCACGACATGCGCGAGCTCTTCCTCACTGCCGGCCGGCTCGCCATGGCCAGCGACACCAGCGCGGCCGCGCGCGAGGTGCAGCGCATCCGCGCGGAGCTGGCGGGCGCCGCAAGCGAGCGCGAGCGCAGGCTGACAGCGCTCGGCGCCAACCCCGCGCCCGCGTGGGTGGGCCGTGCCCGCGCGGAAGGGAAGCACTTCGGCGGCGCGCTCTGGCAGCAGCTCCGCTCACAGCTTACCCCGCGGGCGCCGGCGCTCGCGGGCATGGCGATGGGCTGGTGGATCACGAGCAGGTACACCGACTCGCACGCGCGCTCGATCCTGCGCTCGGTCGGCATCGGGCACGGCGGGACACACGTCGTGAGCGCCTCGACGTTCAAGGCGATGCAGCTCGGCCTGCCGCTGCTCGCGGCGGCGCTGTGCGCGTATCTGGGGAAGCGGCTCGCCGCGGCCGTGTGGCCGGAGGGTTCGTCGGCGTGAGGGCGACTCTCAGGCGGCGGGCGGCGCGGATCCGATTGCCCTCCGGCCAGCTCCGGTCATGCGGGGTGGAGCGGGCGGCCGATCGGGAGCGGCGCTTCGCCCGAACCCGGTTGCGGCGCAGGCGTGTGCTGCGGGCGAGCCGTCCTACCTCTGGGGCTCGATGCGGTCGGGCGGGTGCTGGGCGAGCAGCCGCTCGGCAAAGTCCAGGCGCTCCTGAGCCTCGCCCAGCTCCTGCCGCAGCCCTCCGACCTCCTGCTCGAGGTTCTGCAGCCGTGCGGCGGTCTCGGGACTTCCGCCGGCGGCGCGGCTCTGTGCCTGGATCGTCGCGACCTTGACCGCGCCCCACGCCGCGATGGCGGCGACGGGAACCAGGACCCCGAGCGTGCTTGCATCCATGATGCCTCGTTGCGCCAGGCGCGGCAGGTGTCGGGACAACTTACGGGCTGCGCGGAGGCGGGTCAATCGACGGCGGCCTCGCCCGGTCAGCGCCCTGCCGCCCGCGGGTGCCTCTCCGCCCACCGCCGTCGCCTACTGCGCCCCCGGCCGCCTGGGCACCCGCTGCGCCGGGTCGTAGAAGAACGTTTCCTCCGCGACCTGCTCCCCCTCCCAGCGCTGGTAGGCGAGCTCCTCCATCTCGGTCACGGTGCCGTCCAGCCAGTCGAACCGGAATCGCCACCGAATGACCACCCGATCGCCGCTCACGAAGACCGGCCTGACGCACTCGGACGTCACGCTGCGCGCGCGGGCGAACACGCGATGCTCGCTCGCGACGTGCGCGTCGCGGCCGACCCGCGGCGCGCTCTGGTTCTCCTGCATCGACGAATCCGCGGTGTAGAACACCTCGATGACTTCCGCGTGGGCGTTCTGTTCGACTCGCGCGATGAAGCGCTCGAGCGTTGCGGCTGTAGGCATGGGTGCATCCAGACCTGAGAACGTGGCGACGTCCCTCGGCCGGCACCCGCCGCACGAGGGACATCGCCCGGTAGTGGTGACGCTAGCGCGATGCTCCGGGCTCTTCAAGCCGCAGGCACCGCCGGCAAGCCCTCACGTCGCGGCCGGACGGGACTTCGATCGCTCCCAGTTCACGAACAGGAAGCCGCCCGGAGCGTCGAACTTCGGTTCGCCCGGACCCGGGGTGATCTGCAGCTGCAGCTCGTCGATCCGGTTCTTCGAGCAATCCCAGCACGCCAGCGCGAAGTCATCGGCCCGGCGGGTGTGGGACAGGAGCATCACGTGGACGTAGGCGTTGTCCGATACGCGCTCGCCGTTCCGGTACAGATGGGCGATGGACCACAGCGCCACGGCGCTGTTGATCGTGGGAACGAGCGGCGTGTGGACCCCGGTGGCCCCGTGGTAATAGAGCCCGCGGATCACCCCACCGAACTTCGGGTGGTGCGGCACATCCGTCGTCTGCACGCGGTCGAGCACGACCTTCCACCGGGCGCCATCGTGCGTGGTGAATTCCGCGACGCCGTCGACCGAGTCCTTCGTGGCGCCCTTATCCCAGGCGCTGAAGCTGAACGTCCCCGAGATCGGCACCACGTGGTTCGAGTAGGGACCGTTCTGGATCTGCCCCTCGAGGGCCTCGTGCTCCGGGCCGAAGGACTGGAGGATGGGCCCCGCGCTGTCGGGAAACGGGAAGGGACCTGGGAGGATCTGGATGACGGGCCCGCCGCCGCTCACCCGGATCGGTTGGGCCGCCAGAGGGGTGTCGCCGCGTCCGCCGCCTCCGTTCCCGGGCGTCGCCGATCCCTCGGACGTCCCGCGCCCGTAACCGGAGGACCGCGCCGGCAAGACGACGCGGACGACTTTCAGATGGGCGTCCATGCCGAGCTTCTTGTGCGAGTCCTCGCCGACCGGGCAGTAGATCTCGTAGGTCCCCGGCTCGAGCGTGAGCGTCAGCGTGGCGCTCCCGCCGGGCTGGATCAGGGCCGTCTCCTGTTCGGTCCCATGGCCTTCGACCTCGAAGGCGTGCGGGATGCTCCCGCTGTTCGTGACGGTGAAGGTGACCGGTCCGGCGGGGATGGTCGCCTCCGACAACCGGATCGTCCATTCGGACAGCGTGGCGCCGACGGGGGTGGGGTCGCCGCGCCGGGCCGGCATCGCGGCGGCGAAGGCGCCTGCAAGCATCAGGGCCATCGGTTCCAGTCTCATCTGTACATTCCTCGGTTGGGGTGGCATCGGTATCGTTCGACCGGGAGACTCCCTGCCCGCCGCGGATATTCCGCCGGGAATAAAGTCGTCGCGTGCGGAGTCTGCTCTCGATGGGGCTGCCCAGCGACACACTCGAGGACCGGTCTTGGAGCCAAGCGAGCTCGAACGATTCGAAGCCGTCGTGCTGCCCCACCTGAGCGCCGCCTACGGGCTGGCGCGCTATCTGACGCGAGGCGGGGCTGACGCCGACGATGTCGTGCAGGAGGCGTTCCTGCGCGCGCTCAAGTATTTCGGCGGCTTCCGGGGGGAAGGGGCGAGCCAGAGCCGAGCCTGGGTGCTGGCGATCGTCCGGAACGTGGCGCACACCTGGCGCCGCCGGCAGCGCGTGGACGCGGTGACGACCGAGTTCGACGAGACCGTGCACAGCGAGGCCCCGCCGGCCGACCACCCCGGGTCCCCGGCCGCCCGACGGGACGCGCATGAGACGCTGGCCCAGGCGCTCGACCGCCTGCCGCACGACCTCCGGGAGGTGATCGTGCTGCGCGAAGTCGAGGGGTTGTCCTATAAGGAGATGAGCGAGGTGGTGAACGTGCCCGTCGGCACGATCATGTCGCGGCTGTCACGCGCACGGAAGCGCCTTCAGGAGGCGCTCATCCTCTCCGACAAGGACCGTGGATCATGACCCACCCGGACATGGAAGCGCGGATCGACATGTATCTCGACGGCGAGCTGGCCGGGAGCGATGCGGGCGAGCTCGAGGCCCACCTCGCGGGCTGCCAGGCCTGCGGACGCCTGCGTGACGACCGTCTCGCGCTGCGTCGGGCCATCGCCGTCGAGCTGCCGCGGCTCGATGCTCCCGACGCCCTGCGGGAGCGCGTGCGGGCCACGCTGCGCGAGCGGGTTTCCGGGGCGGCCCGCCGCTCCGCCCCGGCCGCGGCGTGGCGCTGGCTGGCCCTCGCCGCGAGCCTCGCCGTCGTCGCGGTCGGCGGCTGGCGGCTCGGCTCGGCGCACGCGGCGTCGGCTATCCTCGCCGACGAGGTACTGGCGAGTCACGTGCGCTCGCTCATGCCGGGCCACCTGAGCGACGTCGTGTCGTCCGACCAGCACACCGTGAAGCCGTGGTTCAACGGCCGGCTCGACTTCTCGCCGCCGGTGCACGATTTCGCCGGGCGCGGCTATCCGCTGCTGGGGGGACGACTCGACTATCTGAATGGCCGGCCGGTGGCCGCGTTGGTGTACGGCCGACGGCAGCACGTCATCAGCGTGTTCCTGTGGCCCGCCGACGGGCCGGAAGGTGTCGCCGCCCCGGTGGTGCGGAAGGGCTATCACATCCTGCACTGGGCGACACCGGATCTCGCCTACTGGGTCGCCTCGGACGTCGGGATTTCGGAGCTGAGGGAGTTCGCGGGGCTGCTCCGGCTCGCGGACTCGGCGGCGGCGAGGGGAGAGGAGTGAGCGGGCGCGTGGCGAACGCGGATGAACGGCCGCGGGAATCGCTCCCGGCGGCCGCCATCGTCGTCGCGCTACCCAGCCGACGCCGTGGACATCGACGGATCGGACCCGATGGTCCAGTAGACCTGCTGTCCCGCCGGCACGATCAGGGTCGGGGTCGTGATCGCGGCATGCCCGCCGATCGCCTCGGCCCTGAGCCTGACCCGCAGGTCCGCGGGGGCCAGGCTAGCCGGGATGGTGAGCGTGCCCTTGGTCATGCCGCCGACCCTCCCCACCAGCCAGCGCGTGCCGGCCGTCATCAGATAGACGTTCATGTCGTTGAAGTTCTGGTTGTCGACCTGGACGTCGATGGACCGCTCGCTTCCGGCGTGCTCGGCGCTCCCCGAGGGCAGCGGGGCCGGGCCCGCGGCCGGGGCGGGCGACCGCGCGCACCCCGCCGCCAGGAGCAGCAGCGAGGCGGTGATCGAAGCTCGTGACATATGCATGACATTATCCCTTTCCGAAGACGTTACAGGCTTCCCATTCGAGGATGCGCGAGCTCCGCCAAGGGACGCTCTTGCCGCTCGGCGCAGGCGGGACAGACCCCATACTGGAGCGCGTCCGCCTCCCGATCCTGGAAGTAGGAGCTGATGGTGGTCCACTCCCCGTGCCGCCGGACGCGCTGGCACGCCGGACAGAACGCCACGAAGGTCTCCAGATATACCAGGCGGCGGAGGATGGCGTTGGTGGCGACGGCGCTCCCGACGGCGACGACGGCCAGCACGAAGGTCTCGAGCGCAGCCTCTTCCGGCCGGAACGGCGTGCGGGTGGCCCCGAACAGGATGTGGGGCAAGTCGACGGCCTCGTCCAGCCAGCTCACGCCCGCCAGCAGCAGGAAAGCGAGCACCTGCAGGACGATCGCGAGCCGGCGCAGGGCATTGAGCCTGATCAACATCCCGCCCCTCGGCGCGACCGCATCCTCGATTCGCTCATCCGGCCCCCCTGTGATGCCCGTCACTCTCCCCGGCGCAGGCGCGGCGGGAGAAATGCTCTCGCAGTGACTCGGGTTGCGGGCCGGTGTTAAGCGTGTGGGAGGCGAATCGTGCCGGGGCCAGGCGGCGTGTGCTCGAGCCAAGAGCGAAGGAGTCATGGCGCGGTCTCATATCGGAGCGACCGATTGGTGACCCTGGGCACACCATTCCCCCGTGCGTAGGGGCATACTACCTCTCCCGGTGTTGGAGAGCTGCGAACCGGGGTCGGCCTCCCGGAGGTTCCATTGGAAATCCTGCGAACCGCACGCCAAGCCAGGCTTCGTCCCGAATGCGCCGAGCGCTATCCGACGCTTCCAGTTCGCATCTGGACGTCCGCGACCTGCCTGGCAGCGCTCGTGGGCTCATCCGGGGCGGCACGATCGGAACGGCGCGCCGAAGAGCGGACTCTTTCAGTGGCGCACTTCCAGTTTCGGGGCGGTTGTCCGGGCTGGTCGCGAGGATTGTGTGCGCGCACGCGCGTGGGTGAGCCCGCGTTCTAGCCGGTCCGCCAGGCCGCTATCAGGGCGCGAGCTTGCGGCGGAGATATCGCGAGTGTGCGAGCAGCCGGTCGGATTGTCTCACCAGACGCGATACATCCCTACTGTGATATTCCGAGAGCCCCCGGAGCGCCCAGCTACGCTCGCGCGCAGGGCACCATCCGCTCCGCGGCGCTTCGACCGCCGGCGACAGGCGCGGCTCCGAGATCAAGACGCGGACATGGCACGTCATTGTGAGCCCACGTCGCTCAGGCGGCCCCGACCAGGGTGGGCGTCGAGGGCGCGACGGCGGGCATCAGTGCGTTCACGGCCAGCAGGAGGCCGTCCGGGGTGAACGGTTCGGGCAGCGTGGGAACCTCGTCGGGAAGGCCCGGCGGGAGGTCCGTCCCGATATGGAGCACCGCAAGACCCGGCTTGGCGGTGCGGAGGCCCCGGACAAGGTCCCCGACGTCGATGCCGGTGCCGTAAGTGTTCAGGATCAGCAGCGAGATCTCGGGCAGTTGGATACACAACTCCTGGGCCGCGAGGCCGTCGTGGGCCTGAAACACGCAGAAGCCGCTCATCCTCAGGAGTCCGGTGACCGACAACAACAGAGCGTTGTAATCGCAAATGACGATGCGCCGCCCCTCGCTGGAGGGGACGGGGCGCTGGGCCAACATGTGGGTCCTTAGGTCCGGCGAAGACAGCCGGTGACGGCGGGAGATCCAACGGTGAGGCATCTACAAGCTACCCTGAAGCCGGCGGATTAGATAGGCACATCAGGGCGGCTCGCGGGTCGCGATGTGCGAACCTCTCGCTCCGCCGCCGGGCCGGACAGGGCTTCGGCGGCCCGTGCTGGCCACCGGCGCGTCCATGGTCCCAGGTACGAACCGCCGAAGCTAGAGCGCCGTCGCGAACCCGGGTTGAGACGGTCGAGGTGGCTTCAGGAGCCGGCGAACCGCCGCCTTCAGGGCGACGAGGTCGAACGGCTTGAACAGCGTGGGCACATCGGCCGGCACCTGAAAGGCGGCGGTGGTGCCCTTGGAGTGATCGTCGAGGTGCAGAATGGGGATGTCGGGCAGGCGCTTCCTCAAGGCCTTCACCAGCTCGGCCCCATTGAGGCCGGGCATGCAGTTGTTGGTGACGACCACGTCGACGGTCTCCTCCAGGGTCACGTCGTAGGCGGTCTGCCCGTTCGAGACGGCGATCACCTCATGCCCTTCATCACGAAGCGCCCGCGACACCACGGCCAGCACCGACGGCTCGTCGTCCACTACCAGGATTTTCGCTGCCACAGGCCCTCCCGGGCTATGAGGGGCACGCCGGAACCGCCTGCCACCGAGGGCATTAACATCAGTTTCGCGCCGCCGCGCCGCACGTGCCGTGCGCGCCGTCACCCATGCGCCCGTGGGGGGAGGTCCTGCGGCGATCTGCGTGTGGGGAGTTTCCGCGCTCACGCGGCTGTTGAGCTCATGAAATCGATGAGCGCGGCGGGGAAATCGGTCGCGACCGAGCGCTGAACCTGCTCAGGCGCGACATCGCGCGGATCGGCGGCGCCCGTCGCGGCGGCTACCAGATCCGCACCCGGTTCTCGGGCGAGACGTACAGCCGATCGCCAGGCTTGACGTCGAAGGCGGTGTACCAGGCGTCGATGTTCCGGAGTGGTCCGTTCACGCGGAATCGCCGCGGGCTGTGCGGATCGCTCACGACCTGCTGCCGCACGGCGTCGTCGGTCGACTTGCCGCGCCACACCTGCGCCCAGCCGATGAAGACCCGCTGGTCGCCGGTGAGCCCGTCGAGCACCGGCGCCGGCCGGCCCTGGAGCGACGCGCGGTACGCGTCGAGCGCCAGGGTCACCCCGCCGAGATCGGCGATGTTCTCGCCCAGGGTCAGGGCGCCGTTCACGTGCAGGCCGGCGAGAGGCTCGAAGGCGGAGTACTGGTCCGCGAGCGCCTTGGCCCGGGTCTCGAAGGTCTTGGCATCGGCCGGCTGCCACCAGTCGCGGAGTTTTCCGTCGGCGTCGATCTTCCGCCCCTGGTCGTCGAAGCCGTGCGTCAGCTCGTGGCCGATCACGCCGCCCGCGGCGCCGTAGTTGATCGCCATGTCGGCGTTGGGGTCGAACGCTGGCGGCTGCAGGATGCCGGCCGGGAACACGATGTCCCGCAGCGAGCCGTTGTAGGCGTCGTTGGTCTGCGGCGTCATCAGCCAGTCGGTGCGGTCGACCGGGCCGTTCAACCGATCGACATAGAACCGGCAGTCGAGCGCGCCGGCCCGCTCCGCGTCTCCCAGCAGATCATCGTCGCGGATGACGAGTTTGGCGTAGTCGCGCGGGTGGTCGGGATAGCCGACCTTGATCGTATAGGTGTCCAGCTTCTTCAGCGCCTCCTGGCGGGTCGCGGGGCTCATCCAGTCCAGCTTCTCGATGCGCGCACGCGAGGCCGCCTTGAGGTTCGTGACCAGCGCCTCGATCTTCGCCTTGGCCGCCGGGGGGAAGTATTTCGCCGTGTACAGCTCGCCCACGCCGAAGCCGACGCTGCCGAAGCGGTCGAACCGGCTGCCGGTTCCGTAGTCTCCGCCGGCCACCGCGTGCACCGCGCGCTTCCAACGCGCGGCCTGCGCCTGCTGGCCGGCCAGGGTCTTGCCCCTCATCTCGAAGAAGGCATCGCCGAAGGCCCGCGACAGGAATGGCGCGGCGTTGTCGGCGATGGTGAACGCCTCCCACGCCTGCAGCGTCGCGAGCGGCGTGCTCGCGAACACGGCCGCCAGCTTCGGAAAGGCGCTCTTCTCGCCGACGATGACCCGCGAGAGATGCGGCAGCCCCGCGCTCGCGAGATAGCCGTTCCAGTCGAAGCCGGGCGCGAGCCGGGCAAGCTCCGCGACCGTCATCGGGTTGTATTCCGCGTTGAGGTCGCGCTGCTGCACCCGCGTCCAGCTCGCCCGGGCGACAGCGGTCTCGAACGCGAGGATGTCCCTGGCCCGGTCGTCGGCCTCGGGCCAGTCGATGAGGTGGAGCAGCGTCGCGGCGTAGTGCTGGTAGGCGGCCCTCGGTGCGGCGAGCTCGGGCTTCAGGTAGTAGTCCCGGTCGGGCAGCCCGAGTCCTGCCTGGTTGAGGTAGACGGTGTAGATCTTCGGGTCCTTCAGATCGACATCGACGTAGTTGTTGAAGATGCCGCCGTTGAAACCGCACCGGCCCATGAGCGGGGCGAGAGCCTCCCGGGTGCCGGCCGCGCGTACCCGGTCGAGATGCGGCGCGAGCGGGGCGGCGCCGAGCCGCTCGACGCGGGCCGAGTCCATGAACGCCCTGTAGTAGGCGCCGATCTTGCCCTCGAGGTCGGTCGGCTCGTGCGCGGCCCTGGCGGCGGCTGTTTCCATGATCGCGTGCAGCCGGGCCTCGGTCGTATCGCTCATCAGGGCCCGAACCGAGATGCTCGGCTTGTCCGCCGGAATGGCGGTGCGCTGGAGCCAGCCGCCGTTCACGTGGCCGAAGAAGTCGTCGCCCGGCCGAGCCGTCGTGTCTCGCCCCGCCAGGTCGAATCCCCAGGCGCCGAACTGCGGCTTGACCGTCTTGTGCGAGGGTGAGGACGAGCAGGCGGAGATGAGCACCAGCAGCGCGTACCAGGATGGGCGATGCATCGGAGATTTCCCTCGAGGCTCACACCCGCCCTACGTACCAGACGGGCTGATGGGGTGGTGGACTCGCGATCGGAAAAGATTCCGCGGCCCGACGCGCGGGGCGGAGCCCGCCCTCCCCGGTCCGCACTACACGCCCGCGCGCTCCGGGTCTCGCTGCGGGTTCGAGGTCGCCGTCGTGCCGCCGCGGTTCAGCGGTGCCACTCCATACGGCATTCCGGCTCGGGAAGATCCATGCCTCGGGGGGGGGGCTAGCCGGCGGACGCGGCCCGGGCCCCACTCGCGCCGGTCGACGGCGTGCGCGAAGCGGGTCCGTCGCGACCCGCAATGCGACCACTGCACCGCAGCAGACCACCTCCGAAGACGATCATCCACAGTGGGAGCAGGTAATTGTTCAGGGAGGCGATAGGCGCGACCACAGCCGTGACGTTGCGGAACATGCCGACCAACCCCGCCACGGCCGTGGCAATACCGAGATATCCCATCCAGCGGGGAAACCCGGCGTTTCGGTCGAGCATGGCCAGCGCCGACAGCAGGAAGAACAGGCTGACGCTGAGCTCCCCGAGGAATTCGCCGATGTAGTTGCCGAGGTAGCTGTTGAGCCCGCTGAAGATCGCGGCGAGCGCCATTCGTCCGGACGGGTCGGCTCGGCCGTAGGCCTCGGCCAGCGTCCAGTGGATGCTCGGCCACCGGAGGAGGCCCAACATCATGCTCAGCGCGGCGATCAAGGCGAACAGCATGCCACTGCGCGTGCTCCCCTCGCGCACGGGCCTGAGGGCGTGGAACGCCGCGACGCCGGCCGGGATCCAGATGATCGGCAGGAAGCCATAGACGGCCCAGACCGCGCGGCCGGTGGCCCCCGTGGCGAGCAGTTTCGGCAGCACGGTCTCCGCGCTGCCGTCGAGGATGGCCGGGTAGTCGAACCGCGCCGCGAGGTAGGAGAAGACGGTGAGAAACGCCACCGCGCCGACGATCAGGGCGACACCGCCGGCCCGAATGATCCTGTGTTCTCTCATGCGCCGCCTCGCTGGGCTCGGTCATGGTCGACGGTCGAGTGACGGGCTCCGGTCCCGATCCGGCCCGAGCGGCACCATCGGGAGTGAGGCGGCGTCTTGCGAACTAGGCGGGGATGCTTGACTGCCGCCGCCGCTCGACGAAGGCGGCTACGTCGTGCACGCCGACCTCCCACTGCGAGATCCGCACGCCTTCCACCGAGTGCTCCTGGCGGGAACCGGCGTGCACCTCGGGAAACTCGGGATCGAACGGCCCGTTGAGCTGCTCGCAGAGAAACAGGCGCTCCTGCACCATGATGCGGTCGCCCTCCCGCCATGCAGACCAGCCGAGGTGATACGGGGCATCCGGCCGAACCATGTGGGTCAGGAAGACGGCCACCGGCGCCCCCTGGGCCAGGCGTTGTGCCGACTCCAGCCAATGCGCGGCGTAATCGCCGGGAGCCCACTCGTAGAGCGGGGCCTGGAACTCCTCTCGGAAGTGCCCGAGCGTGAGCCGGCCCCAGCTGAAGAGCCGTTCGCCTTCGCCTTCGGGTTCGCCCAGCAATTCGATGTCGAACACGCGTCGTGCCTGTGGATGTGGTCGGAGGAACGCCACCCGCGGCTGCTCCGGCGCGGAAGATGGCGTACCCGTCCGAGGTTCCGGGGTGGGCGTCTGTATCGTAACCAAGAATCCCCGTAGGCCCTAGGTGGCGAGTAGTCGAGCGTGAATTCCCGCCCGAGCCGGCGCGGCGGTCGCGCAACCGATCGGCTCAGCCGCGCATCCGACGCGCGAGTACCGGGTCCGAGAGATCCGATCCGCCCGCACGGGCGTTGCTAGCTCAGCCTCACCATTCCGCACACCACAGGAGCGCTCATGTCGTACCGCACCAACCTCACCGCCGTCGTGCTGCTGGCGTCTACCGTCGTCGCGGGACCGCTCGCCGCCCAGCAGGACACGACCATGATGTCGCACGACTCGGCCATGATGCAGCACGACTCGATGATGATGTCGCACGACTCGGCCATGATGGACAAGGGCTCGATGGCCAAGGATCAGATGATGAATCACGACAGCGCCATGGGCGGCGCCATGGGCGGCGACATGGGCTCGAGCATGATGTTCATGGGCGCCGCCGGCCAGAAGGCCGCCGGGGACTACGCCATCACCGACACCGGCGGCAAGCAGCAGCTCGCCCTGACCGACGACTTCGCCGTGGCCCCGCGCGCCGACCTCTATCTCGTGCTCGCCAATGGTGATACCCCCGCGAAGGGCGCCCTCTGGCTCGGCAAGCTCAAGAGCGCGAGCGGGGCACAGGCGTATGACCTGCCCAAGGGCAAGGACCTGAGCAAGTTCACCAAGCTGCTGGTCTGGTCGAAGAAAGAGAAGCAGGCCGCGGCTTCCGCCGATTGGCATCCGGTGGCGGGCGGCAAGACGGGCCACATGTAACCCGCTACGGCCCCCAATCCGCCGTTTGGGGCCGTCGCAGTCGAGGTGGTGGATCGCGCAACCGGCAACGCCGGCGATGCGAGAGGGACAGGATGTAGACCGAGCGCGCGAGACAGGCGTGGGCCCGCTCCCGGAGCGGCGGATGATCAGCGGTCATGGCATCCATGAGTGGGGCCGCGGGCCGAAACGGGCAAGACCCTTGGCGACTGGCGGGCCGATGCCATTCGGGCGTCGACCCACCGCGCACGCTGTTTCAGGGCGACCGAGCACTGACCTTCCGCATCCACGCCGGCCGCCGCGCAGCCACCCGCCGATACACCGGGCAGCTCGCCGCGTGCGCCCCGGGCAGGTAGCCGGTGCTCATCAGGAACTCCCCGACGATCTCCCCGCCCGTGAACCGGAACGTCCGCTTGAACAGCTGCACCCACTCCGGCTTGCTCCGCGGGTGGTGCGCGTCGAGCCAGCCGGCGAACGAGCCGTGCGACTCGCGCAGCTCGAGGATGGTCGCCGCGTTGGCGATCGCCGCGTCCACCTTGAGCCGGTTCCGGATGATGCCCGCGTCGGCCAGGAGCCGCCGCCGGTCGCGCGCGCCGTAGACGGCCACGACCGCCGGATCGAAGTTGCCGTAGGCCCGGCGGAAGGCCTCCCGCTTCTTGAGCACCGTCAGCCACGAGAGGCCCGCCTGGTTGATCTCCAGCACCAGCCGCTCGAACAACTCGGCGTCACCGGCCAGTGGGAAGCCGTACTCCCGGTCGTGGTACGGCCCGTGCCACTCGTGGCCCGGGGCGACGTCGCAGTAGGTCAGTGCCATAGCGGAAGGGAAGGGGACGCGTCAGGCCGCCGGCGGCTCGGCCCGGCGGCGGCGGTAGTAGGCGGCGGCGTTCGTGCGGTTGCCGCAGGTCCGCATGTCGCACCAACGTCGGGTGCCGTTCTTGGTGCCATCGAGGAAGTAAAGCACGCACGCCGGGTGCGCGCAGCGGCGCACCCGGGCAGGGTCGGCGTGGCACAGCAAGTCGGCCGCCGCCTCGGCGATCGGCACCAGCAGATCCTCCGGCGCTTCCAGGCGCACACCCCGCTCGACCGCGAAGCCCGGGCCGTCACCTGCCGGGACGAGCTTCGACGTGCTCCCTCCGCGCGCCAGCAGCTCGTTCACCAATCCCACGGTGGCGCGCGGCGCCGGCCTTCCCGCCGCCCACGCGTCGGCCAGCCGGCGGAGCGCGGTGCGAAGCTCCCGGGCCGTCTCGACGGCCGTCCTTCGCCGGCGCCGGCCGCCCCACCGGGCCAGTGCCGTCCGCGCCGAGGCGCGATCGAGCGCGCCCGCCTGGACGAGCCAGGCGGTCACATCGTCGAGCTCGCCGAGCAGATCGCGCGGGACGCCTTCGACCGCGACTTCGGTGTTGACGAAGTCGAGGGCCCGGTGATTGCCCACGAAGACGAACGGGGGCGGGTCGGCGATACGCATGGGCGGGGAGTATAAGCGGCAAAAGCTCGATTGACAAATGAAGGGTTGGAACTTATCACTACCAAAAGTACTTTTGACCACTGATAGTCGCCGGTTGGCTGCACCCGCGCACGGACCGGCCGTTCCCGTCCCGTTCACCAGGAGATCGCCATGCCCGTGCCCGCCCCCACGTCCGTGATCGCTCCCGGCCATGTCGGCCTCTCCGTCACCGACCTCGACCGGTCGCTCGCGTTTTACCAGGAGGTCCTCGACCTGGACCTCATCCAGGCCGCCGACCACGATGGGCAACGGTTTGCGTTCCTCGGCACCGGCGGCCGGTTGTTCCTGACACTCTGGCAGCAGAGCCGGGCGGGGTTCGAGCCGCGGCATTCGGGGCTCCACCACCTGGCGCTCCAGCTCCCGACGCTCGATGCAGTGCAGGCGATCGAGGCCAAGCTCCGCGCGCGCGGTGTGACGCCCCGCTACGACGGGGTCGTGCCGCATCGCGAAGGCGCCGAGTCTGCCGCGCTCTTCTTCACCGATCCCGACGGGATCCGGCTCGAGGTCTACAGCCCGACCGGCGCGGCCGGCCTGGCGGCGCCCGTGGCCGGCGCGCCGTCGTGCGGGTTCTTTTGATGGGACCGTACCACGAGGGTGAGCTGGCGGTTCAGCGCCGGGCCGGAGTCGAGGCAAACGCGGCGCGGATCGGGCGGGGCATCCACGCGGCAATCCCTCCGCTGGCCCGGCAATTCGCGCTGGAGCGCCCGTTCGCCGTGGTCGGCGCGGGCGACGCCGAAGGGCGCGTGTGGGCGAGCCTGCTCCGAGGCGCGCCCGGGTTCCTGACGGTGCCGGCGGAGGACCGCCTGCACATTGCCGCGCGGCTCGACCACGACGACCCGCTGGCTAAGGCGCTCACAGGCGAGGCGGACATCGGCCTGCTGCTGATCGACCCCGCCACCCGGCGGCGCATGCGCGTGAACGGCCGCGCTCGGCCCGACGGCGCGGCTGGCCTGGAGGTCACGACGCGCGAGGTGTATGCCAACTGCCCGAAGTACATCCGGCCGCGTGAGGTCGCGCTCCCTGGTTCGGACGGCTCCGCTCCGCCGCCGGTCCGGAGCGGCACGCGCCTCACCGCCGAGCACATGCGCCGACTGGCCCAGGCCGACACCCTGTTCCTGGCGAGCCGCCACCCGCGCGCCGGCGCCGACGTGTCGCATCGCGGCGGCGCGCCCGGGTTCGTGCGTGTGACGGCGCCCGACCGGCTGGTCATCCCGGACTATTCGGGCAACATGATGTTCAACACCCTCGGCAACCTCGCCGCCGATCCGCGTGCCGGCCTGCTCGTGGTGAATTTCGAGGACGGCGGCACCCTCCAGCTCAGCGGACGGGCGCGGATCGAATGGGACCGGTCGGAGGTCGCGGCCTACGAGGGCGCGGAGCGGCTGGTCAAGCTGGTGGTGGAGGCGGTGGTAGAGCGGGAGGGAGCGGCGCCGGCCACTCGTCCCTGAGGCCGCAGCCGGGGACCGGGATCCGGCGATCCGGTCGGACTCACATCGGAAGTCCGAGCCGTTCCAGCAGCTTGCCGAAGCGTGGATCAGCCCGGAGTGGCTCGGACAGCGGCTCACCCAGGAACGGCATGTAGGCCGAGCGGGTGCGTACGCCGTGCTCCAGGACCTCGAAGGCCGCAGCAGACTCGCCCAGCCGGAAGAGGGTGACGGCCGAGAACGTGAAGGAGTAAGGTGCCTGTCCCCGTTTCGTCTCCTGCTCCGCCTCCCGGGCGAGCGTCAGCGCTTCCTGCCGGCGCCCCGCGCCGACGAGCAGGACACTCCGGAGCGCCCGCAGGGCAAGGAGCTGCGGGCCCGCGGCGGTGACGTTTTCCAACTCCTCGAGCGCCTCGCCGTGGCGCCCGGTGCAGGTCAGCGCCCGGGCGATCCACATCGCGAGGAGCCGGTCCCGCGGCTGGGCCCGCTGCATGCCCTGAAGGCATTCCAGCGCCTCCTGGTAGCGCCGGGCAAAGTAGTAGCACCGCCCGATCGAGAGCCGCACCGCGGGCGAGAGCGGTTCGAGCCCCTCGGCGAGGTGGATTTCCCGCAGGCTCTCGCCGTGTCGGCGCAACTGGGCAAGCAGGATCGCGTACCAGACGTGCGCGTAGGCGTTATCCCGTTGGAGCCGCAGTGCCTCCCGCAACTCGCTTTCGGCCGCGGCCCAGTCCCAATCAGACAGAAAGTGGACGACGCCGAGCCAGGTGTGAGCCTGTGACGAATTCGGGTCGAGACGCAGGGCTTCGAGCGCCGCGGCCCGCGCTCTCGGCATCGCCAGGTTCGGATCGAGATCGCCGAACTCCCCGAACCCCCGCAGTGCCCAGCATTCCGCCAGGCTTGCGTATGCCAGGACGTAGTGCGGGTCCTTCTCGATCGCCTGCTCGAAGTACTCGATGCCGACGGAAAGTCCTTCCACGGTGCGCTTCAGGGCGGCGTACCGGCCCCGGAGGTAGAGGGTGTAGGCGTCGAGCGCCTGGGTGGGCGCCGGGGCCGGGCCCGGCGGCGCCACTTGCGCCGACACCGGAAGCGCGCTCACGATCGCGCGCGCGAGCTCCTCCTGGAGCGCGAAGACGTCGTCCATGGCGCGTTCGTAGGTCTCGGACCAGAGATGGCAGCCGTCCGCGCCGTCGATGAGCTGCGCCGTCAGGCGGATACGGTTGCCGATCTTGCGCACGCTGCCTGCCACCAGCGTACTCACACCGAGGCGGGCGGCGATCTCGCGCGCGTCGACGTCCTTGCCCTTGAATGCGAAGGCGGAGGTCCGCGCGGCGACCCGCAGTCCCGGCACCCGTGCGAGCGTGTTGGAGACCTCTTCGGTCATCCCGTCGCTGAAGTACTCGTTCTCCCGATCGGGCGTCAAGTTGACGAAGGGGAGGACGGCGATCGCCGGCGTGGCGGGCGCCGCGGCCGCCGGGACGGGTGGGTTCCGCAGCCGATCGGCGGCGGCGGCGACCGCGGGGTCCGGCTCGGTGTCGAGCTCCGCGCGGATCGAGGCTGTCGTACGCCAGCGCGATCTTCAGCGCCCCGGCCCGATCGCCGGCGGCCCCCATCGCCTCCATGCAGCCGATCGCGATCCGCGCGTTGAGCGGGTCCGCCCGTGCCAGTTGGCACCACCACTCCGCTGCCGCGGCCGGGTGACCGTGGCGGCTCGCCGCCTCCGCCAGGGACTGCAGTGCGCCGAGATGACGCTGAGCGAGCCGGCTCCGCTCTCCCTCGACCCAACGCTCGAACTCCGGCGCACCGGCCAGGAAGAACCCGTCGAGGAACGGCCCGCGGTACACATCGACCGCGCGCGCGAAGTTGCCCGCTTCGAGCGCCGACGTGAACTCTACCAGATCGACCGCCAGGAGCTCCGGATTGAGCGACAGCTCGGTGGTGCCGAGGAACAGGCTCTCGGCGCCGATGTCACGGCGCAGGCTGTAGAGCAGTTGGGTCAAACTGTGGAGGGCGTGATCGGTGGGACTGTCCGGCCAGAGATAGCGCGATGAGCTTGTCGCGGCTCACCCCGCGCCCGCCGGCCCCGCCGAGCAGGGCGAGCAGGGCGAGCGCCTTCCGCTGCGAGGCGGCTCCCGGGCGGGTCGTCTTCCCGTGGTCCACCGACAGGCCCCCGAGCATCAACAGCCGCATCACATCTCCGTTTGAGGCCCGTATGACACCCGTCTGACGGGCGCCTGAGCCCTCGGCGCTAGTGTAGGCCGCGACACCGAAGATGGCAAGCAACCCTCACGGAGGATCGCCCCATGTCGTCCTTTGCCAATCGCCGCCTGGTCCTGTTCGCCGCGGCCCCGCTCGTCCCCCTCCTGCTTCTCGCCGCGCGCCCCTCGGGTCACATGACCCGCGTGGCGGGCACCTACACGATGACCTACAGCCAGCGGCATCCGATTCCAGTGCCCGACGCCGACGGCCACGTGGTCATCGCCACCGAGGCCACGGGCGCCAACCGAAGCACCGGGCCCTCTCCCTTCGAGGACGGCGCCCAGGTGACGATCATCGAGTCCGCGGACATGACGCAGGGGACCGGACCTCACCAGGGCTATGCCGTCACATCATTGAGCGGAAACGTCAGAGTAACACGCTGGAGCGGAAAGCTCACGACCGTCCTGGGCCCGGATCATCAGCCGGCCACCAGCTTCAAGGGAACCTGGACCTCGACGAAGGGCCCCGCGGGCCACGGCACCTATGAAGGTCGGATCACGGGGCCGGACACGTATACGGTCGAGTGGGCTGGCGAAGTGGACGTCAAGTAAGCTGCCGGCCTCCCGGACGGCACTCGCCAGGGGGGAGTCGCGGGTCATCCGGCTTTTCGTCTCCCCCGGGCTTCACCCCATTGCAGGCAGAAGGAGGGTGAGTATGACTGCCCAGCCAGTTGTTGGAGGTGCCCGAACGGCGTCGGCCGCGCCGCATAGGCCAACGGCACGGCGCGAGCTCGACCAGGCCGTCGCCCGACTGCAGGAGGGTGGTGCGGCGTTCGCCCGCCTTTCCCTCCCCGATCGCATCGCACTCGCCCGCGCGATGCAGGCGGGCTATCTGCGGATCGCGGAGCGAAGCGTGCGGGCCGCCTGCGAGGCCAAGGGAATCCCGATTGGAACGCCGATGGAGGGGGAGGAATGGGCCACGGGTCCCTGGAGTGTCGTCCGCCAGTTGCGTTTGGTGGCGGAGTCGCTCGATGCGCTCGCGCGCACCGGAAACACGCCGGTCGGGCCGGTCGGACAATCCCCTGACGGGCGGCTCACCGCGCGCGTCTTCCCGGCGAACCGGATCGACGGCGTGCTCTTCTCGGGCATCGTGGTCGAGGTGCGCTTCCAGGCCGGCATCGACGAGGCGAGCATGCACGCCACTCGCGCCGGCTACTACAGGGGCTCGCCCCGCCCGGGCCGGACCGTGCTGGTGCTCGGCGCAGGCAACATCGCGGCCATCCCCGCCATGGATGTCATCACCAAGCTCTTCAACGAAGGCAAGGTGTGCCTGCTCAAGATGAATCCGGTCAACGCCTATCTGGGGCCGTTCCTGGAAGAGGCCTTCGCGGAGCCGATCCGGCGGGGCTATCTGACGGTGGTGTACGGCGGGGCGGAGGAAGGCGCCTACCTGGCGCAGCACTCGGGGATCGACGAGATCCACCTCACCGGCTCCGACCGGACGTACGACCAGATGGTCTGGGGGCCGCCGGGCCCCGAGCGGGACGCGCGGAAGGCCGGGCACGCCCCGCTGATCGCGAAGCCCGTGAGCGCCGAGCTCGGCAACGTGTCCCCGGTGCTGGTGGTGCCCGGGCGCTACAGCGCCCGGGAACTGGCGTTCCAGGCGGAGAGCATCGTGGGAGCGGTGGTGATGAACGCTTCATTCCTGTGCAACTCTCCCAAGATGCTCATCCTGCCGAAGGGCTGGAGCGGTCGCGCCGCCTTCATGACCGCACTCGAGCGAGCCTTTGCTCAGGCGCCGGTGCGCCGAGCGTATTACCCGGGCGCTGAGGCCCGGTGGCACGAGCTCGCGGGCGGGCGGCCGCAAGCGCGAACCATCGGCCGTGCGGGTCCCGGCCGGTTGCCGTGGACCATCCTTCCCGGTCTGGACGCCACGGATTCCCGTGAGCGGGCGTTCTCCACGGAGCCCTTCTGCTCGATCCTCTCCGAGACCGAAGTGGGAAGCGACGATCCGGTGGAATTCCTGGAGCGGGCTGTGGATTTCGCCAACAACCGGCTGTGGGGAACCTTGTCGGCCGACCTCGTGATTCACCCCAGGACCATGAAGGACCCCCGCATTGCGGAGGCGGCAGAGCGCGCGATTGCGCGGTTGAATTACGGCGCCGTCGGGGTGAACAGCTGGGCCGGGTTCGTGTTCGCCTATGCGACTCCGCCGTGGGGAGCTTATCCCGGCTCGGTGCCCGAGGACATCCAGAGCGGAACGGGGTGGGTCCACAACACCACGATGCTCGAGGGGATCGAAAAGGCCGTGCTGCGGCACCCGCTGACGATCGTGCCGAAACCAGCCACCTTCCCCAGCCACCGGACCGCGGACACGCTGATGCGGCGTCTGACTTCCCTGGATGAGCGGGCACGCTGGGCGAAGGTGCCGGGCGTGGTTGCGGCTGCGATGCGGGGGTGACGGGGGGATCGGGAAGGTCTGGGGCCATCTCGGGCGCTGGCTGGTCATCTCCGGCGGAGCCGGTCATCGTGGGACGCATAGCCGAGAAAGCGGACGGTGACCTGGTGCGGGCCCGGCGGCCGGCGAGACGGTAGCGGCCGTCCGGGCCGGCGGCGCCTGGAGCAGGACCACGCTGGCGAGTGCGCGGAGGAAGGGCAATGCGATGCGGGCTCCGGGGCCGCGGACAGCTCCCAACAGCCGGCGGTGGAGGGATCCGGGCAAGACCGACGATGACAAAGGCTGATGGTGGCTCGCCCCGGCGGTCATCCTTCGCTTCGATCGGGATGACGCGCGCCGTTCCATCCCCCCCTCCGACCGTCACTCGTCCTTCAGTCGATACCCCACCCCCGGCTCCGTCACCAGCAGCCTCGGCCGCGCCGGATCGGCCTCGAGCTTCTGCCGGAGCTGCGCCAGATACACCCGCACGTAGTGCGACTGGTTCACGTAGTTGATGCCCCACACCTCCTTGAGCAGGTGCCGGTGGGTCAAGACCTTGCCGGCGTTCCGCACCAGCACGCCCAGCAGCTTGTACTCGGTGGGCGTCAGGCGCACCTCTTCCCCCGCCCGCCACACGCGCCGCGCGGCCAGGTCCACCTTGAGCTCGCCTGCCTGGAAGATCGGCTCGGGCGCGGCGCCCGCCGGGCGCGCCGCGTGCCGGAGCGCCACCCGGATCCGGGCGAGCAGCTCGTCCACGCCGAACGGCTTGGTGAGGTAGTCGTCGGCGCCGAGGTCGAGAGCCGCCACCTTGTCCTCCTCGCGGCCGCGCGCCGACAGCACGATGATCGGCGTGGTGCTCCACTCGCGGAGCTCCTTCGCCACCTCGAGGCCGTCGCGGTCGGGCAGGCCCAGGTCGAGCAGGATGACGTCGGGATTCCGGGCAGCCGCGTGCGCCAGCCCTTCCTTGGCCGTCCCCGCCTCGACCAGTCGGTAGTCGTTGGACGACAGCGCCGTCCGGAGGAAGCGCCGCATCTGCGGCTCGTCCTCGATCAGGAGGACGAGGGGGGCAGCGCCGTCCATCCGGCCTCCTCGGTGACGAGCTCCGGCGGGGTGCCGGTGATGGGGAGCGCCACCCGAAAGACCGTTCCCCCTCCCGGACGCCGCTCCGCCCAGATGCGGCCGCCGTGCGCGGTGACGATGCCGCGGCAGATGGTGAGGCCGAGGCCCACGCCCCCCGCGCCGGTGCCGCCGCGATAGAACTTGTGAAAGACGGTCTCCTCCTCGCCGGGCGCGAGCCCGGGCCCGCGGTCGGCCACGTACGCCACGACCTCGCCCGCGCGGCTCTCGGCGCCGACCTCGATCGCGGTGCCGGCCGGCGTGTGCTTGGCCGCGTTCTCGAGCAGGTTGACGAACACCTGCTCCAGCAGGATCTCGTCCATCGGCACCAGCGGCAGGTCGGCCCGGAAGTGCGTGGTGACGGGATGGTCGCGGAGCTGCTCTTCGGTCCGGAGCAGCGCCACGCCGATCGCGTCGGGCAGGAGCTGCCACTCCTTCTGTACCTGGAGCGAGCCGGCCTCGACCCGGATCATGTCGAGCAGGTTGGCCACCAGCCGCCCCATCCGGTGCGATTCCTGGACGATCGTGGTCGCGAGCTCGCGCCGCGCGGCCGGATCGGGCTCGGCATCCTGCAGCAGCGTGCTCGCCGCGCCCTCGATCGAGGCGAGCGGCGTCCGCATGTCGTGCGAGAGCGAGCTCAGGAGCGCCGTGCGCAGCCGCTCGGCCTCCACCTCCACCTCGGACTCACGATTCCGCTCGGCCAGCGCCAGCCGCTCGATGGCCACCGCGGTCTGACCCGCGAGCGAGTCGAGCAGCCGGCGGCGCGCGGGGTCGCGGAAGTCGGCCGGGTCGGGCAGCGGGAGGCCGAGGATGCCCACCGTTCCACCCGCCGCCACAAGCGGCACGTACAGCGCGCGCGCGGCCGGAAGCGTAGGAGTGCCGCGCCCCGCCGCCTGAGTGTGGTCGAAGCTCCACTGTGCCACCGCCCGCTCGCGCTCGTCGAGCGGGTAGGGCGGCGTGCCGACGGCGGCCACCGCGTCGGCCTCGCCCGGGAGCAGCACCGCCGCCTCCAGCGCGAACGTGTCCCTCAGGCTCCGGAGCGCGGCGGCGGCGACCGCGTCGCGGTCCCGGGCCGTCGCCAGCTCGCGGCTCAACCCGTACAGCGCCGAGGTCCGCTGCTCCCGCGCGCGCGCGGCCTCGGCCTGATTCCGGATCCGGCCGGTGAGGTTGCCCATCACCAGCGCCACGACCAGCATGACGCCGAAGGTCAGCACGTAGCGGACGTCCGCCACCGAGAAGGTGAAGAAGGGATGCACGAAGAAGAAGTCGAACGAGGCGATGCCGACCAGTGACGCCACGAGCGCCGGCCCCCGCCTGAAGCGCGACGCGGCGACGACGACGGCCAGCAGGTAGAGCATCGCCGCGTCGATCGGCGGCACGGCCACGCCGGCGCGCCGGACCAGCATGCCGATCACCGTGGGAATGACGGCGATGCCGGCCGCGGCCAGGTACTCGCGGCCCGACGAAGGGCGCGGTGGCGGGGGCGCCGACGGTCGCGGCTGCCCCTCGTCTTCCTCGGCGCCGGTGATGGCGAGGATCTCGATGCCGCCACTCCCGCGGACCAGGGTATCGAGCAGCGCGCTCCCGAACCGCTCGCGCCAGCGGGGACGGCGGGTCTTGCCGGTGACGATGCGGGTGATGTTGTGCTCGCGCGCCCAGGCCAGGAGCTCGTCGGCGACGCTCTGCCCGCTCAGCGTCACCGCCCGGCCGCCGAGCTGCTCGGTGAGCTCCAGCGCCCGCAGGATATCCTCCCGCTCCTCGCGCGTGAGCCGCTGGTCGCGCGGCGACTCGACGTGCACCGCGAACCATTCCGCGTGGGCCCGCGCCGCCATCCGCCGCGTGGCTCGGACCAGCCGCCCCGCCCGCGCGCTCGGCCCGATGCAGACCAGGAGGCGCTCGCCCGCCGCCCAGGTCTCGCGGATGCCCTGCTCGGCCATGTAGCCGCGCATCTGGGCATCGACCCGCTCGGCGGTGCGGCGGAGCGCGAGCTCGCGGAGCGCGATCAGGTTCCCCTTGCGGAAGAACCGTTCGATCGCGCGGCCGGCCTGCTCGGGGATGTAGACCTTGCCCTCGCGGAGCCGCTGCTGGAGGATGTCGGGCGAGACGTCCACCAGCTCCACCTCGTCGGCCCGCTCCAGTACCACGTCGGGAATGGTCTCGCGCACCTTCACGCCGGTGATCGAGGCGACCACGTCGTTCAGGCTCTCGATGTGCTGAATGTTGATCGCGGTGTAGACGTTGATGCCGGCGGCGAGCAGCTCCTCGACGTCCTGCCAGCGCTTGGCGTGACGCGACCCGGGGGCGTTGGAGTGGGCCAGCTCGTCCACCAGGAGCAGCGCGGGGGCGCGGGCCAGGGCGCCGTCGAGATCGAACTCCTGGAGCACCGTGCCGCGGTAGTCGAGCGGCTGACGCGGCAGTACCTCCAGATCTTCGAGCAGCCGGGCGGTCTCGGCGCGGCCGTGAGTCTCGACGACGCCCACCACCACGTCGAGGCCTTCGGTCCGCTGCGCGCGCGCGGCCTCGAGCATGGTGAAGGTCTTCCCCACGCCGGGCGAGGCGCCGAGGAAGACCTTGAGCTGCCCGCGCCGGGCGCGGTCCGATGCCGCCTGGACGCGGCGCAGCAGCGCGTCCGGATCGGGGCGCCTGGCGGTCATGGGACGAAGGGCGTCATGATGACCTCAAACATACTCGCCGGGAGTCGCGCAAGAGCGACGCGAAGGGGACCATCACCGGCGGCATGCCCCTTCGCTTCGCTCAGGGCGAGTCCCGGGGTACCAGACTGTCGAGCGCCAGGTTGAGCAACAGCACGTTGACGCGCGGCTCACCGAAGAAGCCGAACTGCCGTCCTTCGGTGTGGCGCCGGAGCACCGCTCTGACGGAATCCACCGAAACGCCTCGCGCCCGCGCCACGCGGGCGACCTGGAGCTCGGCATTGGCGGGGCTGATGTGCGGGTCGAGGCCGGAGGCGGATGAGGTCGCCATGTCGGAGGGGACATGGCCGCGGACGGCGCCATCCTCCGCCATAGCGGCCGCGACCGCGCCTGCAACGAGAGTGTCGGCCAGCTTCCGGTCCGTCGGGCCCTTGTTGGTGCCGCCCGACGCTGCGGCGTCGTACCCCTGGCCGGCGGCGGAAGGGCGCGGGCGGAAGTACTCGGCCCGCGTGAACGGCTGCCCGATGAGCGCGCTGCCGACCACCCGGCCCTTCGCCGAGACCAGGCTGCCGTGGGCCTGCCACGGGAACAGCGCCTGCGCGAGCCCGGTGACCAGGGCGGGATAGGCCAGGCCGGTGAGCGCGCAGAGCAGGAGTGTGAGCACGATCGCCGGACGGAGATGGGTACGCAGCATGGAAGACATGGCTCAGACCAGTCCGACGGCGGTGAGGAAGACATCGATCAGCTTGATGCCCGCGAACGGCACGACGAGGCCGCCGAGGCCGTAGATCAGGAGGTTGCGCCGCAGGATCAGGCCGGCCGCGGCCGGCCGGTAGGTCACGCCGCGGAGCGCCAGCGGGATGAGGGCCACGATGACCAGTGCATTGAAGATCACGCTGCTCAGGATCGCCGACTTGGGCGACGCGAGCCGCATGAGGTTGAGCGCGCCCAAGGCGGGATACGTGGCGGCGAACATCGCGGGAATGATGGCGAAGTACTTGGCCACGTCATTGGAGATCGAGAATGTGGTGAGCGAGCCGCGGGTCATCAGGAGCTGCTTCCCGATCTCCACGATCTCGATCAGCTTGGTGGGGTTGGAGTCGAGGTCCACCATGTTGCCGGCCTCCCGGGCCGCCTGGGTGCCGGTATTCATTGCCACGCCCACGTCCGCCTGGGCGAGCGCCGGGGCGTCGTTGGTGCCGTCGCCGGCCATGGCGACGAGCCGTCCCCCCGCCTGCTCCCCCCGTATGAGCGCGAGCTTGTCCTCGGGCCGCGCTTCGGCCAGGAAGTCATCCACCCCGGCCTCGGCGGCGATGGCGGCGGCGGTCAGCGGGTTGTCGCCGGTGATCATGACGGTGCGGATGCCCATCGCGCGGAGACGGACGAACCGCTCGCGCATCCCGCCCTTGACCACGTCCTTGAGGTGGACCGCGCCGAGGACGCGGGTCCCGCCGTTCTCGCGCTCGGCCACGACCAGCGGGGTCCCGCCCTGCCGGGCGATCGACTCGACGACGGCGTTGGTCTCGGGAGGGATCGTGCCGCCGCTCTCGGTCACCCAGCGCGCGATCGCGTCGGCGGCGCCCTTCCGGAGCTGTGCCGGGCCGAGGTTGACGCCGCTCATCCGCGTGGCCGCGGAGAAGGGGACGAACGTCATGGCCGGCCGGCCATCCTCGCCCGCCGTGCTCCGGCCGCGGAGCCCGAACCGCTCCTTGGCCAGCACCACGATGCTCCGGCCCTCGGGCGTCTCGTCCGGCAGCGAGGCGAGCTGCGAGCGCTCGGCCAGGTCCTCGACGCGGACGTTGCCGACCGGCAGGAACGCCACCGCCTGCCGGTTGCCGAGCGTGATCGTGCCGGTTTTGTCGAGCAGCAGCGTGTCCACATCGCCCGCGGCTTCGACGGCGCGGCCGCTCATCGCGATCACGTTCTGCTGAATGAGCCGGTCCATGCCCGCGATGCCGATGGCCGACAGCAGCCCGCCGATGGTGGTCGGGATGAGGCAGACGAGGAGCGCGATGAGCACCGGCACCGCCACCGAGCCACCGCTGTAGACCGCGAACGGCGCGAGCGTCACCACGGCGAGCAGGAAGACGACCGTGAGCCCCGAGAGCAGAATCGTGAGCGCGATCTCGTTCGGGGTCTTCTGCCGGCTCGCGCCCTCGACCAGCGCGATCATTCGGTCGATGAAGGTCTCGCCCGGATTGGCCGTCACCTTGACGACGAGCCAGTCGGAGAGCACGCGGGTCCCGCCGGTCACGGCCGAGCGGTCGCCGCCGGACTCGCGGATGACGGGCGCGCTCTCGCCGGTGATGGCCGACTCGTCCACCGATGCGACGCCTTCTACGACGTCGCCGTCGGAAGGGATCAGGTCGCCGGCCTTGACCAGGACGTGGTCGCCGGTCCGAAGCTCGGTGGCGAACACCGACAGGAAATCGAGATGGTCGCCTGGGGTCGTGAGCCGCTTGGCGCGGGTCTGGTGCCGGGTGCCGCGGAGCGCGTCCGCCTGGGCCTTGCCCCGTCCCTCCGCCATCGCTTCGGCGAAGTTGGCGAACAGCACCGTGAACCAGAGCCAGAGCGCGAGCTGGAGCGTAAAGCCCAGGTCGCCCCGGCCGGTCGCCGCATCCCACCCCAAGGCGACCGTGGTGAGCGCGCTCCCGACGAGCACCACGAACATCACCGGGTTCCGGAGCATGTGCCGCGGATCGAGCTTGTACACGGCTTCGTACGCGGCGCGCCGGACGATCGGGGGATCGAAGAGGGGGCGGTGGGAGAGGGGCATGTCAGGAGGGCTCCGAGGCATTGATGCGCCGGCGCGGACGCGTCGTCATCCCGAGGGCAGGCCCTGTCATCCCGAGCGCAGCCGCCGTCATCCCGGGCGCAGCCGCCGTCATCCCGAGCGCAGCGAGGGATCTTGCCGGGCCGAGCTCGAACCCCCGAGGAGCAGATCCCTCGCTGCGCTCGGGATGACAGCGGCGGGCTCCCTCGCCGGAGCCGGGATGACGGCGGCTCCGCTCGAGATGACCGCGGCCCCGCTCGAGATGACGGCGGCGTCCAGCACGAACGCTCATCACCCCACCCGCCCCGCGCCCATCATCAGCTGCTCGACGATCGGCCCGAGCGAGAGCGCCGGAAAGAACGTGAGCGCGCCGACGATGACGATCACGCCGATCAGGAGCGCCACGAACAGCGGCGTCGTGATCGGAAACGTGCTGGCCGTCTCGCTCGCCGGCTGCTGTTCGCTGAGGAACCCGCCCAGCGCGACCATCGGCACGATCATGGCGAAGCGCCCGATCAGCATGGCCGCACCGAACAGCGTGTTGTAGTAGTACGTGGTCCCCGTGAGGCCGGCGAACGCGCTCCCATTGTTGCCAGTGGTGGAGCTGAACGCGTACAGGATCTCCGACAGCCCGTGGGGGCCGGCGTTATTGAGGCCGGCGAGCCCGGACGGGAGCAGGACGGAAACGGCGGTGAGCGTGAGGATTGCGGCCGGGAAGACCAGCACGTACAGCATCGCCGCCTGGATCTCGCGCGCCCGGAGCTTCTTCCCGAGGTACTCGGGCGTCCGTCCGACCATGAGGCCGGCGATGAAGACGGTCAGGATCACCATCACGAGCATGCCGTAGAGCCCGGCGCCCACGCCGCCGAAGATCAGCTCACCGAGCTGGATGTCGAGCAGCGGCACCAGGCCGCCGACCGGGGTGAAGGAGTCGTGCATCGCGTTGACGGCGCCGCACGAGGCGTCGGTGGTCACGGTGGCGTACAGCGCGGAGTTGGCGATCCCGAACCGCACCTCCTTGCCTTCCATGTTGCCGCCGGGGTTGCCGGCCGAGGCGGCCACGTCCACCCCGCGCGCCGCGTGGATGGGGTTGCCGAGCGCCTCGGCCCGGTAGGCGGTCGTGACACCGGCGAGGAACAGCATGAACATGGCGGACCAGAGCGCCCATCCGTGGCGCTGGTTCCGGACCATGCGGCCCAGGAGGTAGGTCATGGCGGAGGGGATCGCGAAGATCGCGAGCATCGACCAGAAGTTGGTCCACGGGGTCGGGTTCTCGAACGGGTGGGCCGCGTTGGCATTGAAGAAGCCGCCTCCGTTGGTGCCGATCTGCTTGATGGCCTCCTGGCTCGCCACCGGCCCCATGGCGATCGTCTGCTTGGCCCCTTCGAGCGTGATGACCTGACGGTAGCCGTCGAAGTTCTGGATCACGCCCTGCTGGATCATGAGAAGCGCGAGGACGAGCGAGAGGGGCAGCAGCACGTACAGCGTGCCGCGGACGAGATCGGCCCAGAAGTTGCCCAGCGTGCCCGCCGAGCGCCGCGCGATGCCGCGGACGAGCGCCACGGCCAGCGCCATTCCGACGGCCGCCGACACGAAGTTGTGGAACGCGAGCTGGCTCATCTGCGAGAGATACGACATCGTCGATTCGCCCGCGTACGACTGCCAGTTGGTGTTGCTCGTGAACGAGGCGGCGGTCTCGAATGCCTGGCGGTCGGGAAGCGGGCCGAATCCCTGCGGGTTGAGCGGCAGCCGCGCCTGAAGGCGGAGGGCGGCGTAGGTGAGGAGCATGCTCGCCGCGCTGAACAGCAGCATGGCGGCGGCATAGGCGGTCCAGTGCTGCTCGGCGTCGGGATCGATGCCGGCGACGCGGTAGCAGAGGCGCTCGAGCGGCGCGAGCCAGCGCACGCGGCCCTCGTACACCGCGACGAGATACACTCCGAGCGGCTTGGTCACGAGCAGCACCGCGAGCGTGAACCAGGCGATCTGGAGCCAGCCGTCGGCGGTCATGTCAGAACCGTTCCGGGCGCAGCAGCGTGTACAGCAGGTATCCGAGCACGGCGATCGCCACGCCCAGACCGATGAGCGATTCGGGGCTCATCGCGGCTGCTGGTGCGAGGAGCGTTCGCCCAGCCGGCGGATCGCCCGGACGTACAGCAGCATCGCGACGAAGAAGCCGATCGTGCCGAGCAGGTAGAGCAGGTCGCCCATGGTTCCTCCGGTGTCTGGATGGGAACGTAGGGCGCGGGGTGTCAGGGCGAGGTCAGAAAGCGGGGCGGGGGTATCAAGGCGGTATCAAGACGACTAAGGATATCGGTCGGGCTAGATTGCGGGTCTGCAGGAAGGCGCGAAACCCAGGACGGGAGGACAAGGCAATGGATACCAAGCAGGTCGCCGAGCGGCTGGTGGAGCTCTGCCGCGAGGGCAAGAACGACGAGGCCAAGACCGAGCTCTACAGCCCCGACATCGTGAGCATCGAAGCCTTCGCCCCGCCGGGCATGTCGGCGGAGAGCAGGGGCATCGAGGCGAGCCGGCGGAAGGGCGAGTGGTGGGTGCAGCACAACGACGTCCACGCCGCCAATGCCCGCGGCCCGTACGTGCTGGGGGATCGCTTCGCTGTGGTGTATCACTACGACCTGACCCCGAAAATGGGGCCCGAGAGCGGGAAGCGGACGACGATGGAGGAAGTGGCGGTCTACACCGTCGCGAACGGAAAGATCGTGCACGAGGAGTTCATGTATTGAGCGGCCCATGCGCGCGGTGATCTATACCGGTGCCGGCGGCCCCGAGGTCATCTCGATGGGCGACGTCCCGAAGCCCGAGGTGCGGCCGGGGCACATTCGCGTGCGCGTTCACGCCGCCGGGCTCAACCGGGCCGACCTGATCCAGCGGCGCGGCCAGTACGCGGCGCCCCCCGGCTGGCCGGCCGACATCCCCGGCATGGAGTACGCCGGCGAGGTCGAGGCGGTGCGCGGGGTCTCGAAGTGGAAGGTGGGCGACCGGGTCATGGGCCTGGTAGGCGGCGGCGCGCAGGCGGAGCTGCTGACGGCGCACGAGGACGAGGTGCTGGCGGTGCCGGCGGACCTCTCCTTCGCCGAAGCGGCGGCGATCCCGGAGGTGTTTCTCACCGCGTACGATGCGCTGGTCACCCGCGCGCGGCTGGCCTCGGGCGAGCGGGTGCTGATCCACGCGGTGGGGAGCGGCGTCGGCACCGCGGCGGCGCAGATCGCCAAGCACCTCGGCGCCACCGTCCTCGGCACCTCCCGGAGCGCCGACAAGCTCGCGCGGGCCACCGTCTACGGGCTCGACGTCGGGATCGACACCAGCCGGGCGGGGTTCCGCGACGTCGTGGGTGACCCGGTGGATGTCGTGCTCGACGTGCTCGGCGGTCCCGCCTTCGCCGACAACCTCGCGGTGCTGGCGCCGCGCGGGCGGCTGATCCTGCTGGGCTTCCTGGCCGGGAGCCGGGCGACCGCGGACCTGGGACCAATCCTCCGGAAGCGGCTCGAGGTGATCGGCACGGTGATGCGAACGCGGGGGTCGGAGGAGCGCGCGGCGCTGGTGCGAGGCTTCGCCGAGCGGATGCTGCCGCTGTTCGACCGTCGTATCGAGCACGCGGCGCCGCTCCGGCCGGTGCTGGAGCGCAGCTATCCCATGGCGGAGCTGGTCGAGGCCCACCGCGCGCTCGAGGCGAACGAGACCTTCGGCAAGGTGGTGGTCACCTGGTGAGAGCGCGTACACCGTGAGCGGGCGCGACCGCGCTGGCGACCGCCGCCCTCAGCCGCGCCGGGGAAGTCCCCGGCGGGCCGTGAGGATCGAAGCTCGGCGCCGCTAGCCGCCGAAATTGAGGTGCAGCGCCTTATAGAGGGCGTTGAGATCCTGCCCCGAAATGTTCTCCTTCTGCATGCCGCAGGCGATCCCTTGCTGGGTGCGTGGGCCCGCGATCCCGTCCTCCGGTCCGGCCTTGCAGCCGGCGCCGTTGAGGGCGGCCTGCAGCTCCTTCACGTTATCGCTCGAGAGGGCGGACAAATCGAAATTGGCCCCCCGCGCCGGGCTCATCGCCGCCTCGCCACTGGGCTTCGCTGGCGTGCCCGCAGCGGCGGCGCCTGACTCGGACGCCGCGTTCGGCGTCGCAGACGTATCGCCACGCAAGGCCTTCTCGGCGGTGCCGCGAGCGCCGGCGAGCGCTGAGTCAGCATTGGCGCGGGCACCGGTGAGCGCGGTGTCGGCGTTCGCCCGCACCCCCGCCAGCGCCGAGTCGGACGTTTCCCGGGCAGACGACACGGCACCGCTCACGGTGCCCCGGTTCTTCTCGTTACAGGCGCAGACCAGCAGCATCATGGCCGCGGCGGTCCAGCGTGTCATGGTTCCCTCCCGCTGTGAAGGACTGAATCCAGGGGCAGCGACAGGACATTGTACGGCTGGAGCGCTTCTCACGGTGACGTGCCTCACACCTTACTCCGTCGTCATGGATTTCGGAGGCCAGCGGGCGCGCGAGGCGAACGAGGCCTTCGGCAAAGTGATCGTCACCTGGTGAGCGCGTGCACGGCCGCGCTGGCGACCGCGCGCGCGCCGTAGCGGGTGGTGATGCGGTCGAGGGCCTGCTGCAGGGCGCGGGGGCGGGAGCGCGCGGGGAATCCCGCGCCAAGGCCGGAGCCGGACTCCGCGCCGGGCAGCTCGTTGCCTGTTCCCGTCTCCGCCCCTCCCGCCATGACCATCCCCCACAGATCCAGTTGCCCCTCCGCTTCCTCCAGCCGGTCCAGCGTGAGCGATACCCTCCGGACCGCGAGCCGCCGGGCGTTGGCCTGGGTGAACGCGCGGCGCGCCGCGTCCCACAGCTCGGCGTCGAGCGCCGCCCCGCGGAGCGCCACGGCGCGGGTGGCGGCGGTGTGGTCGGCGTAGGTGAGCGCGACCCGGAGCCGCCGCGCCACGAGCCCGCGCCGGCGGAGCCGGCGGCCGAGCCGCTCGCCGAGCACCCGGAGCAGCGGGTGCAGCACGCCGAGGTCGTTGGTGTCGGTGGCCAGCGCGTGGGCGACGTGGAACTCGGCCTGCCGCTCGGGCGGCAGCACCGGACGCGGATCGATGCCGCGCGCCTGCGCCCGGAGCATGCGCCCCGCGCCGCCGAAGACCGCGCACAGCGCGCTCTCGGTGATGGCGGCGACCTCCCCGATGAGGTCGAGCTGATAGTCGTCGAGCCGCTGCCGCATCCGGGGATGCAGCTCGGGCAGCACGTCGAGCGGATGGGGCGCGAGGAAGCTCGCCTCCGAGCCACCCGGCACCTCGAGCAGCGGCTCGGGCTTGACCACCGTCGTGGCGGCCTGGCTCACCAGCTTGTTGGCGGCCACACCCACCGAGACCGGCAGCCGGAGCCGCTCGCGGATCTCGCGCTGCACTCGCGCGGCCACGTCCACCGCCGGGCCGAAGAGCCGCCCGGTGCCGGTGAGGTCGAGGAAGGCGTGGCCGTAGCCGTGAGGCTCGATGACCGGCGCGTAGATCCGGAGCACCTCGTGGAGCGCGCGCGAGGCCCGGGCGTAGAGCTGCGGATTGGGCGGCAGCAGCACGAGATCGGGACAGCGCTTGAGCGCCTGCCGCACCGGCATGCCCCGCTCGATTCCCGCCAGCCGCGCCTCCGCCGAGAGCGCGAGGATGGTGGCGCGGTCGGCCCCCGGCGGCGCCACCGCGACGGGCCGCGTCCGGAGGGCCGGCGCCACGAGGCCTTCGACGGTGGTGCAGAAGGCGGGCGGGTCGACGAAGAGGACGGAGCGCATCACAGCAGCCGCGGCTGCTGCTCCGACGCCGGCAGCCGGTGCTCCCGCCCTTCGAGCTGCTGCCGCCGGCGGCGGCCTTCCTCCACCGGGAAGCCATGGTGCCGTTGCAGTTGGTGCAGGCGTTCCGACAGCGCGCGCTGGTAGGCCGCGCTCACGCCCTCGCTCCGGGCGTAGTGCCGGGCGTAGCGCTCGGCGAGCCCCGGAAACTCCCGGGCGAGCATGGGAAGGAAGCGCTGCCGCGCCGCGGGGCCGAGCCGGAGCGCCGACCCGACCACGTAGCGGGCACCCGCCTCCTTCGCCGCGCCCATCAGGCGGTCGAGCCCCGCGCGGTCGTCGGTGATGCCGGGGAGGATCGGCGCTACCAGGAGCCCCGCGTGGATGCCCGCGGCGGTGAGCCGGCCGAGTGCCCGGATCCGCGCCTCCGGCACCGGCGAGCGGAGCTCGAGCCGGCGGGCGAGACGCCGGTCCAGCGTGGCGAGCGAGATGTTGACCGTCACCTCGTGCCGCTCGCCGAGCCGGCCGAGCAGGTCGATGTCGCGCGTCACGAGCGGCGACTTGGTGATGACGCCGAGCGCCAGCCCGCGATGCTGCAGCAGCACCTCCAGCACCCGGCGCGTGAGCCGGAACCGCCGCTCAGCGGGCTGGTAGGGATCGGTGGCGGTGCCGATGACCAGCGAGTGCTCGCCGAGCCGGGAGGGGTCGAGCGTCCGCGCCAGCACGTCCGCGACCCCGGTCTTGACCAGAATCCGCTGCTCGAACGCCTGCCACGCCGGCAGCGGCTCGGCCGGGACGCCACTCCGCTCCATCGCGTAGCGATGGGTGTCCCGCGCGTAGCAGTACGTGCAGCCGAACTCGCAGCCGACGTAGGGGTTGATGGACCAGAAGCCCATGCCCGTCGTGGCGGAGGTGTTGAGCACCGACCGCACCGAGAGCGCGAGAAACCGGGTGCCGCGACCGCGCTCGTCCAGCACCTGCCACCTCGGCTCCGCCGTCCCGGACGACGGCAGGAGGTCGAGCTGCCGGGCCGTCACCCGCAGCGGGCCCAGCCGCAGTGGCGGCAGCTCACGCAGCCGGACGCGCGGACGAGCGGGTTGGCGCATTCGGGGCAGACGCGGAGCGTGGTTTCGGGAGCGGAGCCGCGCTGGGCCGGGAGGTACCGTGTCGGAGACAGCGAGGGGCGGCAGGGGTGAGAGGAAGGCATGGCGGCTCCGCGGTTCGGTTCCATTCGGCACGTCGTACCCGAATATAAACCGAAGCCCAGTGGCGTCAATCGGCATTTTCGGGCTTGGTAGATGGGCACGCCCCACACCGCTTCACCACACCCTCGGCCAGGTGGCGCGGTACCTGGCGCCTGGCGTAGCCGCCGTCCCTTCCGGGGTGACCCCACGCCATGTTCCGTGCACCCTCCCAGCATCGATCAGAGCGCGGTCGAGCCCGGAAACCGAGCGACCCCGAGACCAGGTTCGCCTCCGTAAGTCCCTTGTAATTCTTGACGTCGTGGTACTCAGGCAGCAGACTTTGCGGTACTCACCGTGGAAGCGTGCAGTTCACCGTCGGGACGCTGCGCCAGAAATCCGGCCTGGCTCCCACAACCACCGGTGGCATCTGCTTTCGCGTGTGAGCAGCCGGGGAGTCGTCATGCCGGGTGATGTGGACCAGCCGGGGGAAGGGCACGGCGGTGACGCGCCGGAGGCGCCGCGCAGAAGCGAGGAGCGGTGGCGCACTCTCCTCGAGATCAACAACGCCATCATCACCAATCTCACCCAGGAGGGCCTCCTCAACGCGATCTGCGAGGCCTTGCAGCGGGTGCTCCCCATATATCGGGCGGCCTTGACGCTGTATGACCCTGCGAGAGACACCCTCCGCATCCTCGCGGTGTCACGGCAGTGGTCATCGGACTATTTCCAGGTCGGAGCGGAGATGGCCCGCGACGACAGTCACTCGGGCCGGGTCTTCGACCAGCAGCGACCTCTCCTTCGTCACGATCTGGAAACCGAGTGGCAAACTCCGGTCGAGCGTCGGCTCCTGGCTGAAGGGGTCCGATCGTTCTGTGTGGTCCCCTTGATTCTCGGCGGCAAGAGCCTCGGCACGCTCAACATCGCGAGTGAGAACCGGAATCAATACTCCGAAGCGGATGCGGAGTTCCTGCGGGACGTCGCGAACCAGGTCGCGCTCGCGGTCGCCAACATGACGTCGTACGAGGAGATCGGCGCGCTCAACATGAGGGTGGAGCGCACGGCGGAGCGCTATCGCACGCTGCTCGAGATCAACAACGCCATCATCACCCACCTCACCCGGGACGCCCTACTTCACTCCGTGTCCGAGACGCTGCGCCGCATCGTCCCCTTCGACCGAGCAGCCTTTACGCTGTACAACCCGGCGAGAGAAACGTTCCGTTACCTCGCCATGGAAGGCCCGCTACCCTCCGAATATTTCCGGGCGGGGCTGGAGTTCCACCGCACGGAAACGATCGCGGCCCGGGTCTTCGATGAGCAGTGCCCTGTGCTCCGACGCGATCTCGAGAACGAGCAGCAGTATCCGAACGATCGTCGTCTCGTGGCCGAGGGCTTCAAGGCCGACTGCCTGGTGCCGTTGATCGTCGGAGGGAGAAGCATCGGGACGCTCAACGTCGCGAGCAGGACGAGGGGCCAGTATGCGGAAGAGGATATGGAGCTGTTGCAGGAGCTCGCGAATCAGATCGCGCTGGCCGTGGAGAACATGCAGTCGTATGAAGAAATCGCGGCGTTGAAGGCCAGGCTGGAAAAAGAGAACCTGTACCTTCAAGAGGAGATCCGCACCGAGCACAATTTCGAAGAGGTCGTCGGCGGCAGCCCAGCGCTGTTGGCGGTGCTCCGGAAGCTCGAACAGGTCGCCCCGACCGACTCCACGGTGCTCATCTCCGGGGAGACGGGGACCGGGAAGGAATTGATCGCGCGGGCGATACACGCCCGGAGCCCCCGCAAGAACCGGCCCCTGGTGAAGGTGAACTGCAGCGCCATCTCGGCGGGCCTGGTGGAGAGCGAGCTCTTCGGTCACGTGAAGGGGGCGTTCACGGGCGCGATCGAGCGCCGCATCGGCCGGTTCGAGCTCGCCGACGGGGGCACCATCTTCCTTGACGAAGTCGGAGAGCTGCCGTTGGAGACGCAGGTCAAGCTGCTGCGTGTACTTCAGGAACACGAGTTCGAGCCCGTCGGCACCAGCCGGCCGCTGCGCGTGGACGTGCGGGTGATCGCGGCGACGAACCGCCGACTGAAGGAGGCGGTCGCGACCGGCGGGTTTCGCTCCGACCTGTTCTACCGATTGAACGTGTTCCCGCTCGAGGTGCCGCCCCTGCGCGACCGACGCTCCGATATCCCACAGCTGGCGATGTTTTTCCTGTTCCACTACGCCAAGAAGCTCGGCAAGCACATGGAGGGGATCTCCCAGGACGCCATGGACCAGCTCGCCGGCTACGCGTGGCCCGGCAACGTGCGGGAGCTCCAAAACGTCATGGAGCGGGCGGTCATCCTGGCCCGGACCCCCATGCTCGGGTCGGAGCCCGATCTGGCCTCCATGCTGTCCACCGGCGAGTTCCGCCTGCCGTCCCGAGGCGCGGCTGAATCCGGGCAGGCGGCCAAGCCGGCGGCATCCACGTTCGCCACTCTGAAAGAGGTCGAGCGTGACCACATCCTCGCTGCCTTGAAGCAGACCGCCGGCGTGGTCGAGGGTCCGAAGGGAGCGGCAAGAATGCTGAACCTCCACCCGAACACTCTGCGCCACCGAATGGACAAGCTGGGAATCAGCCGCTCCACCCCCCACCCGTCGTAGTCTCCTCCCACAACATCTTCGGGGGGCTACCGAGGATCGTGGGCCCGTTCCAGGACAATTCTTCTCCCCTCGTCGCAACCCCCGCTGTGCCAGCCGCATAGACCGAAGGCCTTCACGATTTCGCATACGGCACGCGACCTGCTTTTAAGTGAGACGCAAAGGTTCTCGCGTGCGCGACGTGGTGGGAAGGAAGGAGGGTGACTTGGTGCTTCGGATCTCCAGCGCGGCCGAGGCCGGCTCTCGGGTAACGCTTACAGCCGAAGGAACCCTCGTCGGCGACTGGGTGCCGCTGCTCGAGGCGGAATGTGTCCGCCACCTCGATGCCCGGAGCTCAGTCGAGCTGGACCTGGCGGGCGTGAGCTTCGCCGATCGGAACGGTGCGGCGATGGTGCGAGGCCTGATTGCCAGGGGGGTCAACCTGATCGGCGCGAGTCCCCTGGTGAACGCCCTGCTGGGCCGGAGTGGCATGTCATGAAGTGGATCTGGCTCCTTATACGAAAACCGCAAACCAAACGGGGGATCTCATGAGCAGGCGTTTTGTGACCGCGCTGGCCCTGGCAGTGCTCGCCGGGTGCTCCGGCAATTCACCGATGGCGCCGTCAGCAGGTGGCGCCGGCGGTGGGACGGGTGGCGGGACGGGCGGCGGCTCGACGGGGGGCGATACCGGGGGCGGCGCCGCGCCGACCACGGCGGCCATCACCGTCGGCAACATCTTCTTCAGGAGTGGACACAACGGGACGACCAACTCGGCCGTCGACACCGTCGCCGCGGGCGGCACCGTCACATGGACCTGGGCGGGAACGGGCAGCATTCCCCACAGCGTCCAGTCGCTGGGCTCGCCGAGCTTTGCCAGCAGCGCCGTCCAGACTGGTGACGGGAAAACGTATCAGGTCGTGTTCTCCGCGCCCGGGACGTACCGGTACGATTGCGCCGTTCACGGCACGATCATGTCAGGGACGCTCGTCGTCCGGTAAGCGAGCCGACGAGGGCCGCCGAGAGGCGGCTCGCGTCAAACCACACTCAAACGATGAACCAGGAGGACGCCATGAGACCATTTGCTTCCCTGTCCCTGCTCCCGCTGCTGGGCCTGGCGCTCGCGCTCGCCTGCAGTGATGGAGCCAACCCGACCGATGCCCTGCGGCCGGCCTTCCAGGCCGGCGGGCGGAGCGGCTTCAGCCTGCACGGAGACGCCAGCGGCTTTCCCACCGGCGCGGTCCGGCTCACGGGCGGTGGTTCCTTCGACCCGACCACCGCGTCGAACACGGTGCCGACCGAAGCGGCGGTCGCATCCACGAGTGGCAGCTTCAGCTGCATCGCGTCGGTGGGCCAGGGTCCGCTCACGGGCTGCGCGGCCGGCGAGGGCGTGCGGTGGGATACGGCCCAGCTGCTCGCGTCTACCGGCTTCAAGTGCACCGGGAGCGACGCGCTGAAGCCGGCCACGACCGACGACCACACGGCTGTGCTGCTCGCCGACTTCTACCGCGCAGGCGACGGGAACGACGAATCGTTCACCGCGCAGATGATCGTCGCGGACAGGGACATCGCCCCGGACATCCCCGGCGTCCAGAATCTGTGGGTCCAGGGCGTGGGGTGCGGCACGGCAAACGTCCACCTCCACTAGCTTGCGGGCCCGCTGCCGTGGCCAGTGCCGCGGGGCGGGCTCATGCGCGCCCGTATCCACTCCTCGACATCCGCCAGCACCCGTTCCCGTCCTTGATCGGCGAACAGCGCGTGGTAGGCCCCCTCATACTCGATGAACGTCACGTCGCGCCCGCGTGCCCGGGCCGCGAACTCCCGGCTCCCGTCCGGCGGGACCATCCGGTCCGCCGAGCCGTGCAGCACGAGCAACGGCAGCGGAAACCGATGCGCGTCCGCCTGGACCCGCGCGATCGTGGCCTGCACCTCGGTCGAGAGCCGGGCGGAGCCCCGGCGATGGAAGCGCGGGTCCGCCAGCACCTCGGCCGCGATCGCCGGATCGCGGGCCAGGCCGGAGAGGTCCATGCCGGTCTCGAGCGAGAAGCCGGGCCACACGCGAGAGACGACCCTGCCGAGGAGCAGCAGCGTCGCCGGCACACCGAGGCGCCCGAGCGGCGGCGCCGACGCGATGACGCCGCGGAGTCCCTCGGCGTAGCGCATGGCGTAGTCGAGGACGACGAGGCCGCCGAGGCTGTGACCCAGGAGGAAGAGTGGAAGGCCGGCCTCCTCGGCGCGCACCACGTCCAGGAAGCGACGGAGGTCCTCCCGGTACTCGCCCCACGAGTCCACGTGTCCCCGCGCGCCAGGCGAGCGCCCGTTGCCGCGCAGGTCGGGCGCGTGCACCGCGAAGCCCCGCGCCGTGAAGTGCTCGGCCACCGTGGGATAGAGTCCCGAGTGATCGCCGAGCCCGTGGACGTTGACGAGCACGCCCCGCGGCCGGCCGGTGGCCGGCCACGTCCGGCGGAAGAGCGGCGCTCCGTCGTGGCCGGCGAAACGGCCTTCGATCATCAATCTCCTACGTTAGCCGATACCGGGGTTCCGGAACCCCCAGGCCGGGCTGAATGGGCGCGTGAGACGGCCGACCACTCCCCAGACCGGGTGCGGCGCGCCCGCGTCATGGGCGATGGCAAGTACATGCGAAGAGCCTCGGGCAGACCAAGCCCTCCGCCTCCAACGACACGCTCGAAGGCCGGCAGAGCAACCGCCGGGTCGAGCTGGTCAAGAGCTGAGTCCGCATCGCGGGAGCTGCCCGCGAGCAGCCACTTCCGCCGGCGGGTGTGATCTGGAGCCTCGCGCGAAGCGGGACGGATCACTACCGTCCACGCATATGCTGTCCCACTTCGCGCGCGCCCTGCGCCTGAGGTGCCCGCACTGCGGGGGCGGGCCGATCTTCACCAGCTGGTCGCGCCTGCTGCCGGCGTGTCCGGTGTGTGGGCTGGGGCTCGAGCGGGGGGAGCAGGGCTACTGGCTGGGGGCCTACTTCGTGAACCTGATGGCGGTCGAGACCGTCTTCAGCGTCTGGGTCGCGGGCTTCCTGCTCGCGACCTGGCCCGACCCGCCGTGGGACCTGTTTCAGATCAGCACCATCGTCCTGATGGTGGTGTTCCCGTTCATCTTCTTCCCGTTCTCCAAGATGCTGTTCCTCGCCTTCGATCTGCTGGTGCGGCCACCCGGCGAGGAGGACTTCGCGGCCCCGCACGAGCAGGCGCGGCTCGGTCGCCGCTCCTCACGGGACGCCTCGTAGCAGACCCTCCACCCGAATCAGCAGCTCCTCGGCGCTGAACGGCTTCTGGAGCACCGCCCGTCCGGTCTCCACGAGCTGGCCCGCGGCCTGCTCGTGGGGATGCCCCGAGATGAAGAGCACCGGGACCGGCTTCGGGAGGTCGGCCAGCCGCTCGGCCAGCTCCCGGCCACCCATGCGGGGGAGGGCGACGTCGGTAACCACGATGTCGAACGATCTCGCCGCGCTCCGCGCGAGCTCGAGCGCCGTCCGGCCGTCCGCCGCCTCGGTGACCACGTAGCCCTGATCCGACAGCTCCCGCGCGAGCACCGCGCGCACGAGCGGATCGTCCTCCACCAGCAGGACACGGCCCGAAGCCGTGACCTGCCGTACTGGCGCGTCGTCCTCCAGCGCGACCTCGAGCGCGCTCACGCTCGGCAGGTAGATCTCGAACCGCGTCCCCCGGCCGGGCGTGCTGAAGGCGCGGATGTACCCGCCGCTCTGCTTGACGAACCCATACACCATCGAGAGGCCGAGGCCCGTCCCCTTGCCCACGCCCTTCGTGGTGAAGAACGGCTCGAAGGCGCGCTTGAGCGTGGCGGGGTCCATGCCGTAACCGCTGTCCGTCACCTCGAGGAGAACGTAGCGGCCAGGGGGGACCTCGTCGGCCGGGTGTCCCGGGGCAAGCGGAGCGTCGAGCACGACCGGGGCCGTCCGGATGGCGAGCGTGCCGCCGTCCGGCATCGCGTCGCGCGCGTTGAACGTGAGGTTGAGCAGCACCTGCTCGAGCTGCCCGACGTCCGCCCGCACCTGCTCGGCCTGCGCCTGCAGGCCGAGCACCAGGGAGCCGTCGCCGAGCGTGCGGGCGAGGACGGGCTGCAGCCGCTCGAGCACCTCGTCCGGCCCCACCACCTCGGGCCGGAGGTGCTGCCGGCGGCCGAAGGCGAGGAGCTGGGCGGTGATCTCGGCCGTGCGCTCGGCGGCGCGCCGGATCTGCTCGAGGTCGGAGCGCATCGCCTCGGGCGTGTTGATGTGACGGAGCGCGAAGTTCGCGCAGCCGAGGACCACCGTCATCTGGTTGTTGGTCTCGTGCGCCACACCTCCCGCCAGGCGCCCCACCGCCTCGAGCCGCTGCGCCTCGAGCAGCCGATCCTGCAACTGGCGCCGCTCCGTCACATCCTCCACCGCGATGTTGATGCCGATGATCTGTCCGTCCGGGGCGGCCAGGGGATACCACGTCGCAATCCAGCTGTGCTCGACGCCGGGCTGCGCCGGCGTCTCGCCCCGCAGCTCGAGGTCCAGCACCGGATGCCCGGTGGCCAGCAGCTCCCGGAGCTTGGGTTCGATGAAGTCGGCCAGCTGGGGGGCGATCTCCCGCACCGTTCGTCCTATGTGCGCTTCTACCGAGGGGCCGTTGATCTCGGCGAGCCGCTGGTTGATGCGCACATAGCGGAGCTGGGTGTCGAGGACGCAGAGCCCCACCGGCGCCGCGCGGTAGACCGCCTCGATCTCGGCCAGCCGCGCCTGCGCCTCCTCCTCGCTGCGCCGGACGGCCGCCTGCTGCCGCTCCTGCTCGGTCACGTCGCCGAACACCCAGGCCCGCACGGCCGAACCGGCGCCCACCGCGGGCCCCGGATCGACGTTCACGCGAAAGTGCCGGTCGGCGATCTGGATGTGCGACGGGACGCCCGCCGCCGTGCCGGCGGCGGGCGTGAGCTGAGGCAGTAGCGTGCCCAGCGGGCACCCGATCACGTCCGCGAACGGACGCTGGAGCAGCCTGGCGAACGCGTTGTTGCAGCGGATGACCGCGCCGTCGGCGCCGGTGAGGCAGACCGCGTCGCTGATGAGGTCGAACGTGGTGGTCCATTCCCGGGCGGCGGCGCGCACCCGGACCTCCGCCTCCCGGGCCCGGAGCAGGGAGCGCACCGTGGCGACGAGCTCGGTCGGGTTCACCGGGTGGGTGAGGTAGCCGTCGGCCCCTCCGTCGAGCCCTTCGGCCTTGGCGTCGGGCGTGGTGTAACTCGCCGAGATGTGCAGGACCGGAATATCGCGCGTCGCGGAGTCGCTCTTGAGCCGGCGGCACACCTCGAAGCCGCTGAGGTCGGGCAGCCGGACGTCCAGGGTGACCAGGTCGGGGCCGTCGCCCGCCCGCGCGAGCGCTTCCTGGCCGGTGCCGGCCTCGGCGACCTCGAAGCCCGCCTTCCGGAGCACCCGCGCCACGTAGTAGCGCTCGGCCTCGTTGTCGTCCACGACCAGGATCGTCAGGCCGGTCTCAGGCATGCTGCACCTCGATGGCCGGCTGGCCCGGACTCGAGAGGCGCGGCGGCGGAGACCACGAGGGCGGGATCGTCACGCTGAACACCGAGCCCGAACCCGGCGTGCTCTGCACCGACACGCCCCCTCCCAGCAGCTCGGCCAGCCTGCGCGAGAGCGGCAGGCCGAGGCCCGTGCCGGTCGACCGGCGCTGGAGCGCGCTGTCGAGCTGGTGGAACTCCTCGAAGATGCGCTCCTGGTCCTGCGGCGCGATGCCGATGCCGGTGTCCGCGACTGCAAACGTCACGCGGCCATCGGGCTCCATCCGCGCGGACACCCGGACCTCGCCGCGCTCGGTGAACTTGAGGGCGTTGGCGATGAAGTTGCGCAGGATCTGCGACAGCTTGCCCTCGTCGGTCACGAGTCCAGGGATGCCGTCCGGCTCCTCGACCACCACGGCGACGGCGTCCGACGCCGCCAGCGCGCGGAACATGCCGCGGAGCGCTGCGAAGAGGTCGACCGCAGTGAACGCGCTCGTGCGGACCACGCTCCGGCCGGCCTCGATCCGGGCCAGGTCCAGCAGGTCGTTCACCATCTCGGACAAGTTGGTGGCGGCGCTCCGGATGAAGCCCACCTGGCGGTGCTGCTCCTCGGCGAGCGGACCGTCCACGTGGGCGAGCAGGAGGTTGCTGATGTTGAGGATCGCGTTGAGCGGCGTGCGGAGCTCGTGGCTGATGTTCGACAGAAAGCGCGACTTGAGCTCCGAGGCGCGGGCCAGGTCGGCCGCCTTCTCGTCCAGCTCGGCGTAGAGCGCCATCACGCCGCGGTTGGTCTCCGCCAGCTCCTGGTTCAGGCGCTCCACTTCGGTCTGCCGCTCGCGCACCTCGTCGAGGGCCCGGACCAGCTCCCGGTTCTGCTCCCGGAGCTCGGCGATCGGGTCGTGTGGCGCGAGCTGCGCGAGCGCGGCGCTCACCCGGGCGACCGTCTCCGAGTCGGCGGAGGTGCCGCGCGGGAGCAGCTTGCCGAGCCGGATGACCGTGCTGCCCGGCTCCGAGGCGGCGTCGAACAGGTCGGACAGGCGGCGGGCGGCGAGCAGTCCGAGCCCGAGGCCGGTGGAGGAGCGATAGCGCCCCTCGAGCACATCGGGCAGGCGGCCGATGCCGGGACCGGCGTCGCTGATAGTGATATCGAGTCTGGGGGGCGCCGAGGCGAGCTCGAACACCACCCGGCCGCCCTTGGCGTACTGGTGGGCGTTGCGCGCGACCTCCGACACGGCAGTGGCGATCCGGGTCTGCTCCTGGGCGTCGAAGCCCAGCAGCCGCGCCACCTGCCGCGCGCGCTGCCGTGCGAGCACGACGTCGTGCTCGGTGCGAAGCTCGGTCGTGAGGATCGGGGCAGTCACGAAACGACCTCTCCGCGGCCGACGACCACGGTCACGTCGTCGCGTCCGCGAGCGAAATCCCGGTAGAGCAGGGCGGCCACCAGCGCGGGATCCCGCGAGGCGAGCACCGGGTAACGGTCCAGGGTCCAGCGGCTCTGCAACCCGTCCGAGTACAATACCACAATCGCCTGCTCGGTCCACGGATAGAGAAATTCCTGGATCTTCCGGCATTCGTGCCCCACGATGCCAGGCAGGGAGACCAGGCTGCGGCTCCTGCCGGTCGCGAGGATCGTCCCGCTGATGTTTCCGACGCCCGCGAAGGCGAGCTCCCGGCGTCCCAGGCTCAGCCTGGCGAGTCCAACCGCCGCGCCCCGGGTATGGCGCATGGCGGCATGCATCGCGGAAACGATGTCGGGGAGTCCGGCCCCCTGGTACCGAAGGAATACCCGCACCGCCTCCGAGGCGGCCACGGCGGCGTCCGGGCCGTGGCCGAGTCCGTCGGCGACGACGACGGTCCAGCCGTCCGTCGTCGCCGTCCAGCACCAGGCGTCGCCACAGGCGGTCTCGCCCGGCTTGGCCACGGAAACGCCGTTCACCAGCCGGCCTGGACCAGCCCCATCGGCGAAGGCGAGCCGGGCGACGACCGCGGTGCCCACGCCCGGTGTCGAGAACACTTCGAACCTGTCCGACAAGCGACGCACCGCCCCCAAGCCTGCGCCTTTGGTGCCGGCCGTAGAGTACCCGTCGCGCAGCGCTTCGCCGACATCGGCCATGCCGGGACCGCGATCGAGCGCGACGATCTCGAGGCCCGCATCGCCGCCGCGGGTCAACGGACGGACGAGCAGCTCGCCACCGCCGCCGTGCCGCACCAGGTTGGTGGCGAGTTCGGTCGCCACCAGGGCGACCTCGCCGGCCTCGACCTCTGAAATGCCGAGCGCCCCCGCCGCGGTGACGGCCAGCCGGCGGGCCGCGCCGATCTGGGTGGCGTCCTGCACCGGCAGGGTCAGGGTCGTCGGCTCCACGAGCGCCCGCTACTTCCACCGCGTGATGGTAACCCTGGTGCCCTCACCCGGGCGGGAGTCGAGCGCGAACTCGTTCACCAGCCGGCGGGCGCCGCCCAGGCCGAGACCGAGGCCGTTCCGGCTGGTGTAGCCGTCGCGGAGCGCGAGCTCCACGTCCGGGATGCCCGGCCCGTGGTCCTCGCACACGAGCCGGACGCCGCGGCGCACGCCGTCCTGTAGAAGCTCGACCCGCGCCACGCCGCCTCCGCCGTGCTCGAGCGTGTTGCGGGCCAGCTCGCTCGCGGCAGTGACCATCTTGGTCTGGTCCACCAGCGTGAACCCGGCCTCGATCGACCACTCCCGTACCACTTGGCGCACCCGCACGATGTCGTTCGAGAGCCGGATCTCGACCGACTCATTCCGCTGAACGTGCATCGCCCGTCCCGCCCGGTGGGCCGTTGACGGCGCCGCGCAGCAGGGCCATGCCGCGCTCCACGTTGAGCGCCGTGCGCACGCCAGGCAGAGACAGGCCGAGCTCGACGAGCGTGATCGCCACCGCCGGCTGCATGCCGACGACGACCGTGGTCGCATCGAGCACCCGGGCCATGCCGGCGATGTTGGCCAGCATCCGCCCGATGAACGAGTCGACGACCTCGAGCGAGCTGATGTCGATCAGCACGCCCTTGGCGCCGGTGCGCGAGATCCGGTCGGTGAGGTCGTCCTGCAGGGTCAGGGCGAGCTGGTCGTGCATGTCCACCTGAATCGTCACCAGGAGGAGGTCGCCCATCTTGAGAATCGGGATTCGGTCCACGGTGGGGCCCTCAGCCCGCGGTCGAGCGCACGACCGCCATGCCGAGCCGCTTCATCGCCACGGCGAACGCGTCGGCGAGCGTGGCCTTGGTGACGACGTCGCCGAGGTCGACGCCCAGATGCACGATCGTCTGCGCGATCTGCGGCCGGATGCCGCTGATGATGCAGTCGGCCCCCATGAGCCGGGCGGCGGTAACCGTCTTGATGAGGTGCTGGGCGGTGAGGGTATCCACGGTCGGGACGCCGGTGATGTCGAGGATGGCGACCTGGGCGCCGGTCTCGACGATTCGCTGGAGCAGGGACTCCATCACGACCTGGGTCCGCGAGCTGTCGAGGGTGCCGATCATCGGTAGGGCGAGCACGCCTTCCCACAGTTTCACGACCGGCGTGGACAGCTCGAGCATGTCCTGCTGCTGGCGCTGGATGACGTCTTCGCGGCTCTTCTGGAACACCTCCGTGGTGTAGAGCCCGAGCCGGTCGATCATGTCGCCGGTCTGCCGGAGCTCCTCGAACAGCTGGTTCGAATCGGCGCCAAGCTCGTCCCGGATCTTGAGCGAGAGCGGCCCCCGGAGCGAGAACACGAAGCCGGCCGTCTCGGCGGGCGTGAAGCCCTGGAGCCCGCGGCTCCGGGAGACGCCGCCAAGCATGTCCCGCACGGGGGCCCACTCCGGCGCGGACCGGACCCCATCGGGTGAGCCCGTCTGGACGGCCGTGCGCAGCAGGCCGAGCAGCTCGCGAGACTGGGCCTCGAGCTCGCGGTCGGAGAGCATATCCCGACGGCGTCCCAAGTTGGTCTGCTGTTCCCGCAGCCAGTCGGTGAGCAGCTGGCTTTCATGCTTGCGCAGGATGTCGGGAAGGCGGCTCGGGCGGTCGGCTGGCACGGGGGTTTCCTCTCAGGGCCAAAGGGGCGGGTCGGGCTCTTCGGCGGGGTCGGGCGAGCCGAAACGAACGGGGTGGAACCGCGGCGGCAACGGCCTTCGCCATCGGTAAGCCGCTGGAGTATACCCCCCGGCAGTGGAGGCCGCAAAGCTGGCCTCTGCGCGCGGCTTGATCCGGCTAGAATTCGCCGATGCCGCTGTCCTTCCGCAGCCGTCGGCGGCTGCTTCGGCTCTGGGGCACCGCCGGAACCACGTGGCGCCACGCGCGCTCCGCCCGGCGCCGGGCCATCGTCGTGGTGGGCCGGCCGGTCGTGGCCGCGCGCGGGATGTGGGGCCGGTTCGTGGACTGGTTCAATGGGCTCGGGCTGAGCGAGAATGCCATTCTTCTGGCGTTCGCCGTGGCCGTCGGGGTAGCTGCGGCGCTCGGCGTGGTGGGATTCTACAAGCTGATCGACGCGGCCTATACGGTGTTCTACCGCTGGCCGGGGACCTTCCTTAGCCGTTCCGATTTCCTGGCCTATCGGCCGCTGGTGACCGCCGCGGGGTTCGCGGCGGCGTGGGCCATCATGCGGCGGTTCGGACAGGGACACGACGGGCTCAACGTGCCGGATGTGCAGCTCGCCGTGGCCCGGCGCCGGGGCCGGATTCCCGCGCGGCCGGCGCTCGCGCGGACGGCGGCGAGCGCGGTCACGATCGGCGCCGGGGGCTCGGCGGGAAGCGAGGGGCCGGTCACGGTGCTGGGGTCCGCCTTCGGCTCCTGGCTCGGCGCGATCTTTCGCTTCGAGTCCGGCCGAGTCTCCACGCTGGTCGGCGCGGGCGCGGCTGCCGCGATCTCGGCCGCGTTCAACGCCCCGCTGGCCGGGGCGTTCTTCGCCCTGGAGGAGATCCTCGGCTCCTTCGCGGCCGGCGCGTTCTCCGCGGTCGTCGTGAGCAGCGTGCTCGCCGCGGTGGTCTCCCGGGCGGTATTCGGCAACCACCCCGCCTTTCCGATCCCTGTCGAGTACGGCTATACGCTGGCGCGCGAGGTCTTCCTCTTCTATCCCCTGCTCGGAGCAGTCACCGGCCTGGCCTCGGCGCTCTTCATCTGGACCTACTCCCGGATGGACGACTGGACCCGTCGGCTACCGGTGTCGGCCGCCCTCTTGCCGTGGCTCGGCGGGGCGCTCGTCGGGGCGATGGTCTATCTCTCGCGCGGAATCCTGGTGGGCTACGGCCACCTTTCTGTCCATCTGGACGTCTTCGGGCGCATGGCGTGGTACTATCTCCTGCTGCTGGCGATCGGCAAGATTCTCGCGACCTCGCTGACGCTCACGACCGGCGGCTCCGGCGGGCTGTTCTCGCCCTCGCTCTACATCGGCGCGGCTACGGGCGGCGCTTTCGGCGTCGGGCTGCGCGAGCTCTTCCCGACGCTCCACATCCACCCGGGGGCGTACGCGCTGGTGGGAATGGGGGCGCTGGTAGCCGGGGCGACGAACGCGCCGATCACCGGAATCCTGATCGTGTTCGAGATGACGAACGACTACGCGATCGTGCTACCGCTGATGCTCACGACGGTCATCTGTCACCAGATCGCCCGCCGGCTCGAGCCCGACTCGCTCTACAGTGGCTGGCTCCGGCGGCGGGGGGAACAGATCGAGCACGGCGCCGACCGGACGCTGCTCACCGACCTCTGCGTGCGCGACGCCTACGAGCGCGCGCCGCTCTTGTTCCGGGCCGATGCACCGCTGGCCACACTCCTGCGCCATTTCCGGCCGGGCGTGCAGACGGCGTTCCCCGTCGTGAGCCGTGATGGCGCCCTGCTCGGCGTCGTGACGATGGCCGACCTCGACCGCCTGGCCCGCGATGACCTGCACCCGGAGGCGGCGCTCGTCGCTGCGGATGTGGCGGAGCCGACCGAGACCGTGACGCCGTCCGACTCCCTGCTCGAGGCCACCAGGCGGATGGGAGTGCGGGGCGTCTCCGCCTTGCCGGTGATCGAGGGCCGCGGGCGCCGATTGCTCGGCATGATCGGCCGCGAACACATTCTGGCCGCCTACGAGCGGGCGCTGACCGGCGGCCGGTGACCGCGGGCACACCGGAGGGCGAGGGATCCCGCTACCCTGGATGAGCGCATCCAGGAGACCCATGCCCATGACCGCCGAGCCAGCGTCCCCGACTCCCCCGCCGTCCGAGCTCGCCAGCGTGGTCGAGCGCAACATCGCCACCCTGATCGAGCGCCGCCGCGCCGACGAACGGAACCGCACCGGCCACGAACGGGCGGTGGAAGGGATCTCGCGGTTCACCGGGAGCATGCGATTCATCTATCTGCACGTGGCGATCTTCGGGCTCTGGATCGCGATCAATCTGGGGCTGGTGCCGCTGCCCCGGTTCGATCACTCGTTCGGGCTGCTGGCCACGGTGGCGTCGGTCGAGGCCATCTTCCTCTCGACCATCGTGCTCATCACCCAGAACAGGATGGCCGCCGCCGCCGACAAGCGGGCGGACCTCGACCTCCAGGTGAGCCTCCTCGCCGAGCATGAGATCACCCGGGTCATCACGCTGTTGAGCGAGGTCGCGGAGCGCATGGGGATCGAGTCGGCGCGCGACCCCGAGCTCGCCGAGCTCGGCCGCCAGGTCGAGCCCGAACGGGTGCTCGATCACATGGAGCAGTCGGAAGCGGCCGCGAAGACGGCGGACACGGACTAGGGCCGGACCAGCACCGGCACGCCCTCCTCCAGCCACGCCTCGGGGCGGGCGACGACCTCGGCGGCCGAACGCCGGCGGACGGAGCGGTCGGGTGCCGCGGGGCCGGCGTCGTGGCGGAGCAGGTAGAGCGTCTCGCCCGCGTTCCGGGCGTGCTCGGCGACGAACGCCGCGAGCGCATGGGGCCAGCCGCCGGCCGGGGCCCGAACGCCGGCGCCGCGCCGGTGCCGCTCGATCGCGGCGATGAGCGCGGCGCGCGGCCCGCCGGCGCGGCGCCAGCGAGCCCGGTGGTCGCGCTCGTCCTCGCGCGGGTCCGAGTGGCGCGCGCGCACCAGGTCGCAGGCGCAGTCGCCGACGGCCAGCCGTAGCACGGTGCGAGCGGCGGGATGCAGGCCGCGGAGGAGCTCGAGCTCGGGGCGATCCGCCACGTGAGCCACCAGCCCCGGCGGCAGCATCGCCCGGACCTCACCGAGGGTGAGCGGGCTCGCGGCGAAGAGGACGTAGCACAGAGGTCAGATCGGGAGGTCGTCGCGGATGAGCACGAGGATCGCGGCCTGCGGCACCACCAGGTATTTTTTCTCCTCGAACGAGATCTCGACCGCCGCCTTCCGGAAGAAGATGGCGTGGTCGCCGACGCGCGCCTGCATCCCGCGACTGCGGCCCTCGCGGGTGTCGACCTTCCAGGGCTCTTCGTCGATCGAGCTCAGGTCGGCGACGGGGGTGCCCGGGCCGGTCGCGACGATCAGGCCGGTCTGCACCTGCTGCGCGTCGAGCGCCGTGGCCGGCAGATAGAGCCCGACCCGGGTCCGATCATCTCCCTCCTCGGGCGTGATCAACACCCGGTCGCCGACGACGAGCAACTGCCTGCGGGGAAACTCCATCAGCCGTTGCCGGTGACCGTCCCCTCGGTCTGGTGGACGGTCACCAGCTCGAGGATCCGGAGACGCCGCTTCGTGGTCGGGAGGCGAAGGCTGATCTCGTCGCCGACCCGGCCGTTCGAGAGCGCCCGGCCCAGCGGCGAGGCGAGCGAGATGTGGCCCGCGTCGATGTCCATCATCTCCGCGAGCACCACCATGTAGGTGTCGGTATCGTTGGTCTCTAGGTCCAGGACCGTCACGCGGGAGCCGAGTCCGACGCGATCCGTGGGAGCCTCCGTGTTGGCGAGCTGACTGAGCTGGTTCAGGCGCTGGTGGAGCTGCCCCAGCCGCGCCTGCACGAACTGCTGCCGCTCGAGGGCCGCCTTGTACTCGGAGTTCTCCCGCAGGTCGCCCAGCTCGACGGCCTGGGCGATCGCCTGCGGCAGCAGGATATTCAACTCATGGCTGAGCTGGTCGATCTCCCGACTCAGCTTTTCCCGCATTTCACGGATCATGGTGCAACCATATGATAAAGAGAAGTCGGCCCCGAGCTGGCTGCTCAGGGCGACTGGGGAGGAAGAAGGCTCCTCCAAGATACCACCAAGTTTGCGCCTCGGGAATGTGAAGGCCCCCAAGCCGTTGTCGGGTGAAACGTTAGCCGTAGCGAGGCAGCGGACCCGCACCGCCGCGCCCGGCGGTCCGCGTCTCCGGGTGCTGCTGCCTGCCCTGCTGGTGGCCGCGTGTGGAGGCGGGTCCGGCCCGGCCCGACCGGCCGCCGTGTCCCCGGCAGCCCACAGCGCCGTGGAGGCGGCCCCCGCGGGGAGCTCGGTCGAAGCGCCCCCGCTTCCGATCGCCTCCGACGCCGCCGCCGACTCGCTGCTGGTCGACGTCCGCTCGGCCGACTCGACCATCGAGGTGGATGCTCGCTACGCCGGCGCGAACAACTTCACGGGCGCGCCGCTCCCCGGCTACGAAGCCCCGCGCGCGCTGCTCCGCCGGGAGGTGGCGGCCGCACTGGCCCGAGTGCAGCGCCGGCTCCGGAGTGGCGGCCTCGGGCTCCGGGTCTTCGACGGGTATCGCCCCGTGCGGGCGACGCTCGCCATGGTGGACTGGGCCGAGCGCCGCGGCCGGCGGGCGCTGCTCGACAGCGGATACATCGCCCGGCGGAGCCGCCACAACCTGGGGGTGGCCGTCGACCTGACGCTGGTGGATCTGGTGACCGGGACGGAGGTGCCGATGGGCACGCCGTTCGACACGTTCACCGAGGCGGCCCACACCGCGAACGCCGACGGCCGGATCCGCCGCTACCGGCAGCTCCTGGTCCGGGCGATGGAGTCGGAGGGGTTCACCAACTACGACCAGGAGTGGTGGCACTTCAGCTATCCGGTGCCGGGTGCAGCACCCTTCGACCGCGTCATCACCGGCAGGTAGTACGACCTGTAACTACTACTGCTGCTCCCGGACGAGCTGGGGGTCGGTGCGCGCGACATGAAGCAGACCTTTAAGAATGCAGACAGCAAAGAGTTCCTTGACCTAGGGGCCTCGAAGCCGTAAACTGCGGCGGCTCGACTCCCCATGGTATGAGCATTCGATCCTCGACCACAGGATGACCGGCTAATGCTCCTCCTTCGGACCGCTGCTCTCCGGAGCCTTCGCCGGTGGGCTTTCGTGCTCCCGCTGCTCGTGCTGCTGGCGGCCGCGTGCAGCCCCGAGCACTACCCGCAGACGGCCCTGCGGCCGCTGTCGGATTTCGCCAAGATCGGCGACGACATCCAGACGACGACGTTCTATTGGGCCCTGGGTGTCTTCATCCTGGTCGAGGGGGCGCTGCTCTACGCCGTCTTCCGGTTCCGGGGCAAGCCGGACGACGCCGAGCCGCGACAGGTACACGGCAACACCACGGTGGAGATCGTGTGGACCGTGATCCCGGCGCTGATCCTGGCCGCGATCGCCGTGCCCACGGTGCGCGGGATCTTCCAGACGGCGGCCATTCCCACCGGCGACGTGCTCAACGTCCAGGTGGTGGGCCACCAGTGGTGGTGGGAGTTCCGCTATCCGGACCTCCACCTCACCACCGCCAACGAGATCCACATTCCGGTGGGCCAGACGGTCTCGCTCCGGATGGGGACGGCGGACGTGGTGCACAGCTTCTGGCCGCCGCGGTTCGCCGGCAAGCGGGACGTGTTCCCGAACCGGGAAACCCGGCTCTGGTTTCAGGCCAAGACGGCGGGCGAGTATCCCGGCCAGTGCGCCGAGTTCTGCGGCATCCAGCACGGGCGCATGGCCTTCCGGGTGAAGGCGCAGACGCCCGAGGAGTTCCAGGCCTGGGTGGCGCACATGCAGACGCTCGCCGCCAAGCCCGCGGCCGCCGCGTCGGCGGCGCCGGCCGACTCCGTCCGGACGGCCAGCGCGGGTGCGGTCGCACCCACGGCCCAGGGACCGGCTGCCGGGGACAAGGCGCCCAAGGCCGCGGCCGACTCCGCCAAGGCGGCAGCCGCGAAGGCGGCAGCCGCCGCGCCACCCCAGGACCCCGCCTACGCCGCCGGAGAGAAGCTGTTCATGGCCAAGGGCTGCGTCGGGTGCCACTCGCTGGTGGCCGTGGACGCGCCCAAGGGGATGATCGGCCCCAACCTCGCCAACGTCGGCGCGCGCTCGTACATCGGGGCGGGCAGCTTCAAGAATACCGACGAGACGCTCGCCCGGTGGATCCAGAATCCGCAGGCGATGAAGCAGGGCGTGCTCATGCCCAACCTGGGTGTCACGCCCGACGAGGCCAAGTCGCTCGTCGCCTTCCTCCGCGCTCACCAATAGACAGGGCTCGTATGGCAACCACCGCATTCGACCAGCAACGGGCGCACGCCGCCGCGGGCCACGCGGAGCCGACCGGCCTGTGGAGCTGGCTGACCACGGTCGACCACAAGCGCATCGGCATCCTCTACGGGGGGACCGCGTTCTTCTTCTTCCTGATGGGTGGGGTCGAGGCCCTACTGCTCCGGCTGCAGCTGGGGTCGCCGAACAACACCTTCCTGGCGCCGGACACGTACAACCAGCTGTTCACGATGCACGGCACGACCATGATCTTCCTCGCGATCATGCCGCTCAGTGCCATGTTCTTCAACTTCATGATCCCGCTTCTGATCGGGGCGCGGGACGTGGCCTTTCCCCGGCTCAACGCCTTCAGCTACTGGGTGTTCCTGGCGGGCGGGCTGTTCCTCAACTCGAGCTTCCTGTTCGGCGCGGCGCCGAACCAGGGGTGGTACGGCTACGCCAACCTCACGTCCCGTCAGTACTCGCCCGGGCTCAACGTGGACTTCTGGATGCTGGGCCTCCAGATCCTCGGCATCGCCTCGCTGGCGGCGGCGGTGAACTTCTTCGTCACCGTCCTCAACATGCGCGCCCCGGGCATGAAGCTCATGCGCATGCCCATGTTCGTCTGGATGAGCTTCATCACCCAGGTGCTGCTGCTGCTGGCCTTCCCGGTCATCACGGTCGCGCTCATCCTGCTCATGTTCGACCGCTTCTTCGGCACCAGCTTCTTCGTCCCCGCCGGCGGGGGCGACCCGCTGCTGTGGCAGCATTTCTTCTGGATCTTCGGCCACCCCGAGGTCTACATCCTGGTGCTGCCGGCGTTCGGCATCATCAGCGAGATCCTGCCGGTGTTCTCGCGGAAGCCGCTGTTCGGCTACGCAGCCATGGTGTTCTCGGGCGCGTTCATCGCGTTCCTCGGCTTCGGTGTCTGGAGCCACCACATGTTCACGACCGGCATGGGCCCGATCGCGGACACGTTCTTCTCGCTGACGACGATGCTGATCGCGGTGCCCACGGGGGTGAAGATCTTCAACTGGCTCGGCACGATCTGGGGCGGGTCGATCCAGTACCGGACGCCGATGTACTTCGCGCTGGGCTTCATCGCGATGTTCATCATCGGCGGGCTGTCGGGCGTGATGCACGCCTCGCCCCCGGCCGACATGCAGCAGAACGACAGCTACTTCATCGTGGCGCACTTCCACTACGTGCTGTTCGGCGGCAGCATCTTCGCGCTCACGGCCGGCGCGTACTACTGGTGGCCCAAGATGTTCGGCCGGATGCTCGACGAGACGCTCGGCAAGGTGCACTTCTGGCTGATGCTGATCGGCTTCAACGTGACGTTCTTCCCGATGCACATTCTCGGGCTCAACGGGATGCCGCGCCGGGTGTACACCTACCCCGAGGGGCTCGGGTTCGAGACCCTGAACCGGCTGGAGACGGCCGGGGCGTTCATCCTGGCGCTCTCGTTCCTGGTGTTCCTGGTCAACATCTTCAAGACCTGGCGCGGCCCGCGGAACGCGCCGGCCGATCCGTGGAACGGCGCCACGCTGGAGTGGTCGATTCCCTCGCCGCCCCAGGAATGGAACTTCGCGGAGGTCCCGGTGGTCCACGGACGGGATCCGGTGTGGGAGGCCAAGCGTGAGCGCGGTGGGCCGCTGCCGGAGCCGCCGCGGGTGAGCGGGCAGGGCATCCACCTGCCGAATCCCTCGTTCTGGCCGCTGGTGGCCGCGATCGGCCTCGCCAGCATGATGGTCGGGCTGATGGCCTCCCACCACGTCGGACCGTGGGGCATCATCGCGGGCGTAGCGATCCTGTTCGTCGGGGTGTTCAACTGGGCCTTCGAGCCCGCGGGCTGAGGGAGAGCGATCTTGTCCGACCACGCGCACGCGATGCACCTCGAGACCTCGACCGGGCTCGACAGCCGCAAGCTGGCCATCTGGACCTTCATCGGGTCCGAGTGCCTGTTCTTCGCCACGCTGATCTCGAACTACCTGGTGCACAAGCAGACCTGGCTCACCGGCCCGGGACCGTTCCCGCACGAGGTGTGGAAGTCGCCGGCGGGCCAGGTGTTCGAGCCGGTCATCGAGATCCCGCTCGTCACGCTGGGCACGGCGCTGCTGCTGTTCAGCTCCCTGTTCGTGGTGATGGCGCTGGCCAACGCGCAGCGCGGCAACCGGAAAGGGCTGCTCGTCTGGCTCGGCGCCACGCTGCTGTGCGGAGTGTTCTTCGTCGGGATGCAGGTGTACGAGTTCACCCACTTCGTGCACAAGGGCCTGACGCTCAAGACCAACCTGTTCGGGGCCAGCTTCTTCACCCTCACCGGCTTCCACGGCACCCACGTGACCCTGGGCGTCATCTGGCTGTTCACGGTCTGGATCGAGGCCTGGCGGGGGAAGCTGCCGCCGGAGAAGTCGCTCAACCTCGAGATCGCCGCGCTCTACTGGCACTTCGTGGACGTGGTCTGGATCGTGATCTTCCCCGTCGTCTACCTGATCAAGTAAGGGGTCGAAACGCATGGCTGCCCACGCCACCGGCACCGCCGCCGAGCCCGAGCATTCGCACCCATCCTCCGGCGTGTACGTCAAGATCGGCCTCGTGCTCTTCGTGCTCACCGCCCTGGAGGTGGGACTGTACGAATTCACCTACGGCGAGCATGCCGGCGCGACCGGCGCCGCGCTCCAGCCCTTCTTCGTCCCGCTGCTGCTGGCGCTCTCGGCCGCCAAGTTCGCGCTCGTGGCCATGTACTACATGCACCTCAAGCAGGATAGCCGCCTGTTCAGCGGCGTCTTCGTCTTTCCGCTCATCATCGCCATCGTGGTCATCTTGGCACTGATCGTGCTCGAGGCGTACCACTTCTCGTTCGCGGCCTCGGGGTGAGCCTGCTGCCGTTCGCGCCGCTCTTCGACGAGCGGCCGCGGCCCACGGGGCCGTACGAGTGGAGCTGGGCGCTGCACCCCAGCGTTCTCCTGGGCACCGGGCTTCTCGGTGCCCTCTATTTTTACGGGATCGGTCCCTGGCGCCGGCGGCGCGGGCTGCCGCCGGTGTCGCGGTGGCGGGTGGCGTCGTTCTGCGGGGCGCTGCTCGTGCTGCTCGGCTCCCTCAACGGGCCGATGCACGACCTCAGCGATTACTACCTGTTCTCCGTGCACATGGTGCAGCACCTGCTGCTGACCCTGGTCTTCCCGCCGCTGCTCCTGCTCGGGACGCCGGGCTGGCTGCTGGCGCCGCTCTTGCGCCCGCCGCCCGTGCGCCGGATCGCGCGCTTCCTCACGCATCCGGTGACGGCGGCGATCCTCTACAGCCTGACCATCGCCGTCTGGCACCTGGCGCCGTTCTACGACCTGATGATGCGCGATCACGATGTGCACATCGTGACCCATCTCATGTTCATGGCGACGGCCACGCTGCTCTGGTGGCCGGTGGTGAGTTCGGTGCCCGAGCTCCCGCGCCTCGGCTACGGCCTGGCGATGCTCTACCTCTTCCTGGTGGGCATCCCGATGCAGCTCGTGGCCGCGCTGATCACGCTGAGCGACCACGTGCTCTACCCGTGGTACGTCGCCGCCCCGCGCACCTGGGGGCTCTCGCCGCTCGACGACCAGCAGCTCGGCGGACTGCTCATGTGGGTGCCGGGGAACCTCTACATGTTCGGAGCGATCGGGCTCCTGTTCTTCGTCTGGGCGAGGGAGAATCGGTAGGGACCTGGAGGGTGGCGTGCAGGCGGTTTGTCATCCTGCCACCCTATCCTCCCGAGAAGGCAACGTCATCCCGAGCGCAGTGAGGGATCTTGCTGGGTCGAGCTCGAACCATTTCCCGGCAAGATCCCTCGCTGCGCTCGGGATGACGTCCCCGCGTTCGGGATGCCGCTGCCGCTCGAGATGACAGGTGTGCGTTCCACGATCGTCGCGGCGATCGTGGTCTCGAACCCGTGCCGCTCGGCCGTTCCGAACCGGCGCATCGCCGCCGCCTGCAAGCACCCGGCCTCGGCTTCCTCGAACGCCTCCAGATCGAACGGCGCCGGCGCGAGCTCGGCGTAGCCTGGGAAGCGATCCTGGATCGGGCAGGCGTTTTCGACGAGGCGGCCGGTTGGCGTGCGCATTCCGAGGCCGATCAGGCGGCAGACCAGCGGCCGGCTGGCGTAGATGCGGCAGCGGCCGGTGTCGTCCAGCAGGGGACAGGGCTCGCGGGCGAGGGCGTCCGTGAGGCGATCGAAGCGGTCCTCTCCGAGCGCGTCCACGGCGTAGGGCGGGGCCCACCCGGGCTCGAGGGCGCGCATCTGGTCCAGCAGGACGCGGGCCCGTCGCGCAACCTCCGCTTGCGCCGGTGTGGGCAGCGCGTCGAGCGCCTCCCTGATCAGCTCCGCGTCGGCCACCGAGATGTCGAACGGGCCGTGGCAGCAGGCGCTGCAGCCGCCACGGCACGGCACCAGCCCGCCGGCGGCGGCCGCGCCGCGCGCGAACCAGGCGTCGAGCTCGGACAGGAGATGGCGGTAGGCCGCGGCTGTCATCTTGTCATCCCGAGAAGGGCGACGTCATTCTGAGGAGGGCACGGTCATCCCGAGAAGGGCACGGTCATCCCGAGCGCAGCGAGGGATCTTGCCGGGCCGGGCTCGAACCATTCCCCGGCAAGATCCCTCGCTGCGCTCGGGATGACACATGATCGCGAAGGATCGGCTTGGGCATGAGGGTGAGGCACGAGCGTCACACGCACCACCCAGCCGATCCTTCGGGGAATTTACCCTGAGCGCAGCGAACGTGGTCAGGATGACGCGCGGTGTTCCCCAGCGCGTTCCACTCCACGTGCATCCCTATCCCCGCTGCGCCGAGAGCGCGAGACAGACCCACCCCGCCAGCAACGCGACCCCGCCGAGCGGCGTGATGGCGCCGAGCCAGCGCGCGCCGCTGAGTGCGAGGGCGTAGAGGCTGCCCGAGAACAGCACCGTGCCCAGCACGAACAGCCACCCCGCCGCCCGCGGCAGCGCGCCGGGCCACTGTGCCACGGCCCAGCCGACCGCCAGCAGGGCGAGAGCGTGGTACATCTGGTAACGCGCGCCGGTCTCGAACACTCCCAGCAGCTCAGGAGAAAGCCGCGCCCGGAGCGCGTGCGCGCCGAACGCTCCCGCTGCCACCGCGAGGAACGCGGACCAGGCCCCCAGCGTGAAGAACAGGCGGTCCATGCGGCTCACCTCGCGGCCGGTCCGCCACGCGCGAGCTCGGCCGGCGACGCGGCTCTATCGGCCCACGCGGCGAGCGCACCCATCCCGAGCATGAAGACGATGTCGCCCACGCCGATGAGGGCGACGCGCTCCGGCGGTGGCCCGAGCAGCGAGGCGGCGTAGGTCGCCAGCAGCACGAGCAGGACGACGCCCAGCCGGATCGGGCGGACCGGGTGCCGCCGTGAGCGCCGGGCCACGTAGATGGCGGTCCCGGCGGCGAGGACCACGAGCTCGAGCGCCACGCTCACGCCGAAATGCCGCCACAGCCCGAGACCGACCTTGGGCGAATCATTGCCGGCGAGCGGCAGGTCGGGGATGTGCACCACCAGATCCAGCAGCCAGTGTGAGGCCACGGCCGCGCCGACCAGCGCGGCCGCCTGCCAATGGCGGGTCGTGTCCCGCGTCGGCCAGGAGTAGTACAGCGTGGCGGCGGCGAGCCCCCAGGCCACCGCCGCCACCAGGCTGTGGGAGATCGGGTAGTCGTAGAACTGCAGCGTGAGCAGGGGGTTGTCGTCGGGCAAGATGCGCACGTGCTCCCAGCCCAGCAGCAGGAAGATCCCCCACAGCAGGTCGGCGGCCTGGGTGGCCACGAACAGGGTGCCGAGCGAGAGCTTGGGCTCCGCCCGCTTGAGCGCCAGCGCCACGCCGTAGTGTCCGAGGAACATTCAGGGCCTCCCGCCAGCGAGCCACGAGCCGCCGTCCACCACGAAGATCGCACCGGTGATCCATTCGCCGGCGGGGCCGGCGAGGAAGGTCACCAGCTGGCCCACATCCTCCGGCGTGCCCCACCGTCCGAGCGGAATGGCGCGTGTGGCGTACTCATCCATCCGGAACAGGTCGGGAGCGCGTGCGTCGGGCGGCGTGAACGCCCGCTGTACCCCTTCGGTCGGGATCGGGCCGGGTGCTACCGCGTTTACCGTGATGTGATCGGCCGCCCACTCGAGCGCCAGTGTCCGGGTCAGCGCATCCACGCCGGCCTTGGCCGCCGTCGCGTGCGCCATGAGCGGCCACCCGCGGTAGTGCAGCGTCATCGAGATCGAGACGATGCGGCCGCCGCCCCGCGACTTCATGGCCGGGTAGGCCGCTTGGGCGCAGTAGAAGCTGCCGTAGAGATCGGTCTCGACCACCGCGCGCCAGGCATTGGGCGAGAGCGTGGCCGACGGCGCGTAGAAGTTGCCCGCGGCGTTGTTGACCAGGATGTCGAGCCGGCCATGCTCGGCGACGACGCGCTCCACCATGCGCCCCACGGACTCGGGCTCCCGCACGTTGGCCTCCACCGTGCTCACGCGGGCGCCGCGCTGGCGAAGCCCGGCCGCCGCGGGCTCGAGATGCTCGGGCTTCCGGCTCGCGATGGCCACGGCGGCCCCCGCGCCCGCGAGACAGGAGGCGATGCCGAGACCGATGCCGGTCCCGCCGCCCGTCACCAGCGCCACCTTGCCGGCGAGCAGGTCGGGCCGGAAGATGCCCGCGGCCGGCCCGCTCACCCACCCTCGGCGCGGCCGGCGAGGCGCGAGGCGAACGCCTCCAGCCGTTGGCGGAACTCGGGACTCTGGAGCGCCTGGATCTGGGCCGCCCCTTCGGCGGCGAGCACCTGCTCCAGGGCTCCGACCTCCTGCGCCCGTACCAGGCGCTTGATGGCCCGGACGCTCGAAGTGGCCCCGGCCGTGAGGCGGCCGGCCAGGGCCGCCACCTCGGAGTCGATCCGGGCGACGTCCACGACCTCGTCCACCAGACCGATCGCCTGGGCGCGGGCGGCGCCGATGGTCTCGCCGGCCAGCAGCAGGCGCAGCGCGGGGCCGATGCCCACCAGCCTCGGCAGGGTGAAGGTCGAGCCGCCGTCCGGAACCAGTCCCATCCGGGCGAACGCCGAGGTGAAGGCGGCGGTGGTGGACGCGAGCCGGAGGTCGCACGCCAGCGCGAGGTCCAGGCCGTACCCGGCGGCGGTGCCTTCGACGACCGCCAGCACGGGCACCGGGCAGCGCACGACCGCGAGCACCGCGGCCTGGAAGTCGGCCAGGCCGTGCTGCAGCGCCGCCACCGTGGGCGCGTCCCCCAGCCCCCGCAGCCAGTGCAGATCGAGCCCGGCCGAGAAGTGGCCCGCGGCGCCGCGCAGCACGACCAGCTCCGCCTGGCCCGACTCCGCCACGCCGTCGAGAGCCTCGGCGATCCCGCGCGCCAGCTCGGGCGTGAGCGCATTGCGGCGGACCGGCCGGTTGATGGTGAGGAACTGGACGGCCCGGTCGGCGTGGGACAGCAACTCGTCGGGCATGGTCGGCTCTTCAGGGTGGCTGCGCGCTACCAGCGGGATCGGACAGGCGTGTATTATATGCCGGAGCTCGGGATCCTGCCGCGCGGCACCCCCCCCATTCGCCGGGCCTTCTGAAGAGCGAACTGAACACGTGACACTCACCGGCACCGACCGGGCGGCGAACGACGTCGCTCCGCCTCGCTCCTCGCGCGTCCCGCTGGACGCGGCCCGGCTGCTGGCCCTGCAGCTGTGGCTGACCTCCATCCTGTGCTGGTGGGTCATCGGCATCTCGTTCTCGCGCCTCTGGTGGCTCGTCAACGCCAGCCAGCTGCGGTGGATTTTCATCTGCTATGGCTGGGAGGTGCCCGCCGTCGGGTGGACCGGCGCGGTGCTGCTCCCGCACCTCGCCTTCCGCCGGCTCCAGCGCCGGCTCGCCGCCGGGGACCCCGACATCGGGAGCGCCCTCGCCACGTACCCGATGCTGGTGGCCCTCCTGGTCATCACCACGAGCAGCGTGGGCTATCTCCTGGGCGCGATCCAGATCGATCACTTCGCCCATCTCCCCACGCTCGAGTTCGCCAAGATCACGCTGCAGGGACCGGTGCTCGGTGGCCTGTTCGCCGTGGCGGCCTATCTCATGGCCGAGCGGGCGGTGCAACGCCTCGGCCTGCCGCGGACGCCGCCGGCCGCGCCGGAGTCGCCGCTCATTCAGCCGCTCTACGGCAAGGTGCTGTCGATCACGCTCGCCGTGGCCGTGGGGGTCGCGGTGCCGGTGTTCCTCTACGGCCTGACCCAGTGGCAGCGGCTGCGGGAGCAGACGCTGGCCGAGGCGATGCTGCAGGCGCTCGACGGCGTCTCCGGCCAGCTCGAGCTCCAGAATCCGCTCAGCCAGTTCGGCCCCCACACCGAGGGATTCATCGTCCGGCGCTCGAACGGCTTCGTCGTCGCGGGGCACGGCCGCGGCCTGGTGCTGTTCGCCGACGGGCGGAGGGATTTCCAGCCGATCCAGCGCAACGACCGCGGGTGGTTCGCGAGCCGGGACGGGGAGCACAAGGTCGTCGCGTACCAGTACCGCCCCGCGGTGCTGCCCGACGGGGACGGCGTGGTGCTCGTGGCGGTCTCGCCGTTCCGCGACTACAGCCGCGAGCTGGTGGCCGCGGCCAAGCCGGCGGCGATCGTGGTCGGTGGCGCGCTGGCCATCGCCCTCGGCCTCGCGGCGATGCTCGCGCGGAGCATCGTCGCGCCCATCGAGCGGCTCCGGGCGGCCGCCGTGCAGATGGCCAACGGCGACCTCGCGGTCGAGCCGGTGGCCCTGGTCCGGGGCGACGAGGTGGCCGCGCTGGCCGGTGCCTTCGACCGGATGGCGGCCCGCGTCCGGGCCGACGAGGCCGATCTCCGACGGGCATACCGGCAGCTCCAGCGGACGCAGGCGCAGTTGGTCCAGCACGAACGGCTGTCGGCGATCGGCCGGCTCGCGTCCGGCGTGGCCCACGAGCTGAACAATCCGCTCACCGCGGTGCTGCATCTCGCGGATGACCTGCAGCAAGGGCCCTCGGTGCCGGCGGCCGACCGGGAGGCGCTCGAGCTCATCGGGAATCAGGCCCGCCGGTGCCGGTCGATCGTGCAGGACCTCCTGTCCTTCGCGCGGGGCCGCGAGCGCCGTCCCGAGCCCACGGCCCTGGCCGAGCTGGCGGCGAGCACCCGGCGTGGGGTGGATCCCATCCTGAAGACGATGGGCGTGGAGCTGGCGGTGGACGCCGATGCCGCCGCGCCGATGCTGCCGGTGGACCGGCTGGGGCTGGAGCAGGTGCTGACGAATCTGATCGTGAACGGGGCGCAGGCGGCGGGGCCGGGCGGCCGGGTGCATGTGCGCGGCCAGTCGGATGGGGGCGGGTGGAGGATCGTGGTGGAGGACACCGGACCGGGTATTCCGCCTGACGTCCTGCCGCGGATCTTCGAGCCGTTTTTCACCACGCGCGCCGAGGGGCAGGGCACCGGGCTCGGGCTCGCCGTCTCGCTCGGGATCGTGCAGCGCCACGGCGGAACGCTGCAGGCCGAGAGCGGCGGCAGTGAGATCGCCGGCGCGCGGTTCACCGTGGTCATCCCCGGGGCGGTCGCCGTCGAGAGCCGCCCGGCCGGTGCGCGGCCGGCCCCGGCTGACACCGCCGGCGCGGGCTCGAACGGACGCCACCGGGCGCTCATCATCGACGACGAGCGCTCGGTTCGCGTGGCGCTGAGACGCTATTTCGAGCGCACGGGGTGGGACGTGGACGAGGCCGAAGACGGTGCCGCCGCGCTGCGGATGCTGGAGCGGCCGGACGCGCCGGACTACGCGCTCGTGATGAGCGATCTCCGCATGCCGGGTCGCAGCGGGTTCGACGTGCACGACTGGCTGGCCCAACGGCGGCCGGCCCTCTTCGCCCGGCTCATCATCGCGACTGGCGATGTGGCCTCCCCGATGGCGCGGGAATTCATCCAGCGCACGCCGAGACCGGTGCTGGAGAAACCGTTCGAGCTGAGCGCGCTGACGGCGATGGTGAAGCGGGTGACGGGCGACGGCGAAACATGACCGCTCAGCCTGCGCCCGGCGCCGGCACCGCCATGCCCATCGCGTGAAACCCGTTGTCCACGTAGACCACGCTGCCGGTGATGCCCGACGCGAGCGGGCTGGCGAGAAAGGCGGCGGTGTTCCCGACTTCGGTGGCGTCGATGGCCCGCGGCACGGGCGAGTTCGCAGCGGCGTACTTGATCATCGTATCGATGAACCCGATGGCCGAGGCCGCGCGCGAGGCCCAGGGGCCGGCGGAGATCGCGTTGATGCGGACGCCCCAGCGTCGGCCGGCCTCGTACGCCAGGGTGCGCGTGTCGGCCTCCAGCGCGGCCTTGGCCGACGACATGCCGCCACCGTACCCCGGGATCACGCGCTCGCCGGCCATGTAGGTGAGCGAGAGAAACGCGCCCCCGGGCCGCATCAGCGGCGCCAGCCGGCTCACGAGGCTGATGTTGCTGTAGGCGCTCACGCTGACGGCCGCGAGGTAGCCGCGCCGGCTGGTGTCCACCAGCGGCGACTTCACCTCGGGGCCGTTGGCCAGGCTGTGCACGACGATGTCGAGCGCGGCGTCGCCGAAATCGCCGCGGATGCGGTCGGCCATTCCCTGCACGCTGAAGTCGCCCTGCTCCTTGTAGCGCTTGTTCTCCCGAACCTCCGCCGGCGCGTCGTCGAGCACGTCGAACGCCGCGTCGAGCGGATAGATCCGCTCGAACTCCAGCTTCCGTCCGTCGCTCAGCCGCATCGAGTCGTCCATCTTCCCGCGCTCGAGCAACTTGGTGAAGATGCCCAGGGCGGGCGGCCAGCTCCCGAGGCAGATCGTCGCTCCGGCCTCCGCCAGCGACTTGGCGATGGCGAAGCCGAAGCCGCCGTCGTCGGAGACGCCGGCCACCAGGGCGCGCTTGCCGGTCAGATCGATCGCGAGCATGGGGTGGAAACCCTCGCGTGAAGTGGTTGAGGTGTGCTCCGGCCGAGGCGTGCCGAGGATGCCGTCTCCCGAGCGGAGCGGCCGTCATCCCGACCGGAGCGAGGGATCTGCTCGCCGTATCGGACCTACGCTACGGGTCCGGAGCAGACGGGCAAGGTCCCTCGCTCCGCTCGGGATGACGATGCGGGCCCGGGATGACGGTGCGGGCTCGGGATGACGGTGCGGGGAAGTATAGCCGCCGCTCATTCCGACCGCAGGACCTCGAGCGGCGGCCGGCGCAGCACCTCGCGGCTGTTGGCGAGGCCCACCGCCACCGTGAGCGCGACGACCGCGGCGCCGAGACCGGTGAAGGGGAGCAGTGGCAGGTCGAACGTCCCGTCGAACACGAAACGGGCGAGCGCCCAGCCGGCCACGCCCGCCAGGCCCAGCGCCACGGCCGCGGCCAGCGCTCCCAGCGAGAGGTACTCTGACAGCACGATCCGGAGCAGCTGGGCGCGCGTGGCTCCGAGGGTCCTGAGGAGCGCCCCCTCGCGGATCCGCTGAAACCGGCTGGTGGCGAGCGCTCCGACCAGCACCAGCGTGCCGGTGCCGAGGGTGAAGAGCGCCATGAACCGGATCGCGAGCGTCACCCGGTCGATGAGGCGCTCGAGCGTCTCCTGCACCGACGACAGGTCCACGCTGGTGACGTTGGGCAGCCGCTCGGCGATGCGCCGCTGAAACGTGCCCCGGTCCGCCGGCCCGGCGATGCGCGTGAGCGTGACGTAGGTCTGCGGCGCCCGCTCGAGCATCCCCGGCGCGAACACGACGAAGAAGTTGGGCTCGAACCGCGCCCAGTCCACCTCCCGCAGGCTCGCCACCCGGGTGGCGAGCGGCACGCCCTGCACGTCCCACACGATCCGGTCGCCCACGCCGACGCCGAGCTCGCGCGCAAGGTCGCGCTCGACCGAGACCGCGCCCGCCGCCCCGCCGCGCGCCCACCACCGCCCGCCCACGAGCCGCTCGGAGGCCACCAGCGTGTCGCGGTAGGTGGAGCGGTATTCCCGGCGGAGCGCCCAGCCGTTCCGCGGCCCGCGGCCGCCGTCCTCGTCCCGGGCGCTATCGGCCAGCGCGAGCGTCACCGGCCGGCCGTTGATGGACTGAATGCGCATCGGGACGATGGGGACCGGTCCGGCCGCGCGGTAGCCCGCGGCGGCGAGCTCCCGGTCGACGGTGGCGAGCTGGTCGGGCTGAATGTCGAACAGCACCAGGTTGGGCCGCGCCGGTCCGCCGCTGATCCGGAGCGTCCGGAGCAGGTTGTACTGCACCAGGAACAGGGTCCCGAGCAGAAACGCGCCGAACCCGATGGCGAGCACCACGGTGGCCGTCTGATTCGAGGGCCGCTGCAGGTTGGCGACGCCCTGCCGCCAGACATAGGGCCACCTGCGCGGAAGCCACCGGCGCACGGCGCGGACCATCGCCCAGGAGGCACCCCAGAGCACCAGCAGCGCGGTGGCGACGGCGCCCGAAAAGATGGCCCCCTGGCGCCAGCTTCCCACCTGGAGCGCGGCCAGCGCGACGGTGCTCGCCCCGAGCGCGGCAACGGCGGCGAGCCGCCACGGGTCCAGCCGGCGCTCCGGCTCGGGCTCGACCTCGCGGCGCAGCGCCGCGAGCGGCGGCACCCGCCGCACCGCGAGCAGCGGCAGCAGCGCGAAGACGAGCGCGACCCAGAGCCCCATGCCCACGCCGAGCGCCAGCGCCCGGGGCGACACCACTGTCCGGACGTCGACCGGCAGCAATCCCGCCAGCAGGCCCGGCAGCAGCCGCTGCATGACGACACCGAGCGCCGCCCCGGCGACGCTGCCGGTGAGCCCCATCGCCGCCGCTTCGGTGGCGTACACCGCGAGTACCCGGCCCGCGGTCGCACCGAGGCAGCGAAGCACCGCGATGGTCTCGAGCCGCTGCCGGATGAAGACGACCACCCCACTGCTCACCCCGATCCCGCCCAGGAGCAGCGCGATCAGGGCGACGAGCCCGAGGTATCCGGTGAGCCGTCCGAGGGCGTCGTTCAGATTCTCCTGGTCTTCGGCTACGGTCCGGACCCGCACCCGCTCGGGCACGAGCTGCGGCCGGAAGCGATCCGCGAGCGTCTGAGGCGACGCGGTCGAGGGCAGCCGCACGTATGCCTCGTACTCGGCGCGCGAGCCGAAGCCCAGGAGGCGCGTCGCCGGGAGGTTGCCGGCGAAGATGTAGATCCGCGGTCCGAACGCGGCGCGGACGCCGACGTTGCCCGGAGCGCTCACGATCGTGCCGCTGATGACGAAGCGGGTCTCGCCCAGGGCCAGCGTGTCGCCGACGCGCGCGAGGAGTGCCGTGAGGAGCGAGGGATCCACGACGACGCGGCCGCCCCGCGGCAGCTCGGACCACGCGGCGGCGGGCGCCGTCCGGATCTCGCCATAGAACGGGTAGCCCGCCTCGACGGCCGCCACCTGCACCAGCCGGGTGCCGTTGGTGCGCGGCACGTACGCCATTCCGGAGAAGCTCGTGAGCCGGGCGACGCGACCGCCCGCCGCGGCGAGCGTGTCGAGCACCCGCTCCGCGGCGCCCGGCAGCGGGCGCCGGCTGGAGAGCGCCAGGTCGGCGCCGAGCAGGGCCCGGGCCTGGCCCCGGACCGAGTCGCGCAGGTTGTCGGCGAAGGAGTCGATCGCGACGAGCGCCGCGACGCCGATCGCGATCGACGCGGTGAGGAGGAGCAGCCGCCGTGGGGCCGCCCTGATCTCGCGCGCGGCCATCCGCAACACGAACGCCGGCCCGCTCATGCGCCGACGCTCAGGCGCCCGGTTCGCGTGCGCGCCCGCTCACGCGGCGGTATCGGCCACGATCTCGCCGTCGGCCAGGCGGATGGTCCGCCGGGCGCGGGCCGCGAGATCGAGGTCGTGCGTTACCAGGACCAGCGTCGTGCCGAGGTCGCGGTTGAGCTCCGTCATCAGATCGATGATGGTGGCGCCGGTGCCGGCGTCGAGGTTGCCGGTGGGCTCGTCGGCGAAGAGCACCCGCGGCCGGGTGCTGAACGCGCGGGCGAGGGCGACGCGCTGCTGCTCGCCGCCCGAGAGCTGCGCGGGATAGTGGTGCCCCCGGTCGGCGAGGCCCACGCGCTCGAGCAGCTCGGTGGCACGGGCGCCGGCGGCCTCGCCGCGGAGCTCGAGCGGGACCTGCACGTTCTCGCGGGCGGTGAGCGTGGGAATGAGCTGGAACGACTGGAACACGAAGCCGACCTTCTCCACTCGGAGCCGCGCGCGGCGGTCCTCGTCCAGGGCGCCGAGCTCCTCGCCGTCGAGATGCACGGTCCCCGCCGTCGGGCGGTCGAGTCCGGCGAGCAGGCCGAGCAGCGTCGTCTTGCCGCTGCCCGAGGGCCCCACGATGGCGACGAACGCGCCCGGCTCCACGGCGAACGTGATATCCTTCAACACCGTGAGCCGGCGGCCGCCGGAGAGATAGATCTTGGTCAGCGAGGCGCAACGCAGCATGGTGTCAATGATACCCCGGTGGGGGTGGATCGGTTTGGTGCTGCTCGCGATCGGCGCCTGCGATCGGGGTCCGGCACCGGCCGATGCCGGTCCGCCGCCGGTGCCGGCCGACGGCGAACGCGGCCGCGTCGTTTTTCTCGGTACGAGCCTCACCGCGGGGCTTGGGGTCGACCCGTCCGAGGCCTATCCCGCGCTGCTGCAGCAGAAGATGGACTCGGCCGGGCTCCGTTTCACCGCCGTCAACGCCGGCGTCAGCGGCGAGACCTCGTCGGGCGCGCTCCACCGCATCGACTGGATCCTGAGCCAGCCGGCCGCCGTGCTCGTGATCGAGACCGGCGCGAACGACGGGCTCCGCGGGCTCGACGTGGACTCGATGGAGGCCAACATCCAGGCGATCATCGACCGGGCGCGGCGCCAGACGCCGCCCCCGCGAATCGTGCTCGTCGGCATGCGGGCCCTCCCCAACTACGGGCTGACCTACGCCCGGCGATTCAGCCAGGTCTATCCCGAGCTGGCCAAGCGCAACCGGCTCGCCCTCGTGCCGTTCCTGCTGGAAGGTGTGGCGGGGCGAGCGTCGCTCAATCAGGACGACATGATGCACCCGACGGCGGCGGGACAGCGGCGCGTGGCGGAGACGGTCTGGCCGGTGCTGGACAAGGTGCTGCGGGGGAGAGGGTAGGGGGCGCGCGTCATCCTGAGCGGAGCGAAGGATCGGGTCGGTGGTGTGAGTGATCCCCGAGATTCACTCCCATGAGCGACCCGATCCTTCGCTCCGCTCAGGATGACGCGGGAGTCACCGGGCGGCCCGCGGAGCGAGCACTTCCCGAACCGCCTCGACCCCCGTATCGATCTCCGCGGCGGTGTTGTAGTAGTGCGGCGAGAAGCGGATGGCCGAGGAGGCGCCCTTGGCGTCCATGTCGATGACCGCATCCTCCCTGGATGGTGAGCTGGTGTTGATCCCCCGCGCGCGAAGTGCCAGCTTGATTTCGGCGCCCGGCCGACCCATGGTCTCGGCGGTGACGATGGCGCAGAGCTCGGGTCCCCGATCCAACACGCGAACCCCGGGCAGTTCCGCGAGCCGGGCACGGGCGTAGGCGGCGAGAGCCCGGGCCCGGTCGCGAGCCGACTCGAGTCCCACGTCCGCGGCGTAGCGCGCTGCCGCGCCGAGTCCCAGCACGAGCGCGCACGAGATCTCGAACTGCTCGAATCGACGGGCATCCGGCGCGAGCTGGTAGCGTTCGGGATCGGTCCAGGTGGCACCGTGCATGTCCGGCAGCAGGGGATGAGCACCACGCGCCAGGGCGCCGTCGGCGACGTAGAGAAAGCCGATGCCACGGGGTCCGCGGAGAAATTTCCGCGACGTGGCCGCCAGGTAGTCGCAGCCGATCTGCGCCGCGTCGATCGGGATCTGTCCGACCGCCTGGCAGGCATCCACCAGGTACGGTACCTCCGCCGCACGACAGGCGTCCCCGACCTCGGCCACCGCTTGGACCAATCCGGAGTTGGTGGGGACCCAAGTGATCGCGACCAGCTTTGGGCGGCGGCGACGGATGAGATCGCGAACGGCGGCCGGGTCGACGCCGCCTTCGGCGAGGTCGGGCGCCCGGATGATCTCGGCCCCCAGTCGCCGGGCCAGGGACAGGTACATGATCTGATTGGAGGCGTAGTCGGCTCGACTGGTGACGATCAGGTCACCGGGAGCGAAGTCGAAAGTCGCCAGGGCCAGGGCGAAGCCCGCGGTGGAGCTCTGTACGAGGGCGATGTTGCGGCGCCGGGCGCCGACCAGTTGGGCCACGTCGTCCACTGCTTGCGCAGTGGCTTCCATCCGGGCGTCGGCGGCTTCATAGCCGCCGATCTCATCCTCGAGATCGAGGTGGGCGCGAATTGCCTGACGGACCGGCCGCGGGGTGAGCGACGCCCCGGCGTTGTTGAGGTGCACGATACGCTCGCACCCCGGCGTGTCGTCCCGCCAGCGACCGAGATCCGGGTGACCCGCCGGCGGTGTCACGAGGAGGAGCCAGCGGCGGCCCGGGAGGCCCATGCGTCAAGCTCGGCGACGGCCCGACGCCATTGCTGGTCGAACACCGCCGCGACGCTGTCGCCAGTGCCCGAGCTGAGGGCGTGGAGAATCTTCGCGTGGGGCTGGGTCGACAGGCTGATCGTGCCCGCGTCACGCAGATAGGCCGCCAGGTACCGGCGCGGCACCTGCCGGAGCGCCGTAATCAGGTCGATCAACCGGCGGTTGGGGCATTCCTCGAGCAGCACGCGGTGCCACTCGTCCTCCAGGTCCAGACAAGCCGAGACATCGCCGCGGGTCCGGTCGAGGCGCCGATCGATCTCCCGCAAACGATCGAGGCGGGCGGGCGAAGCCGGCGGCGAAAGGCGGAGGGCGAGCGCCTCGAGTGCGCCGAGGATGGCGCCCACCTCCCGAATCTCCGCCGGGTCGAGGCGCCTTACCGTGAAGCCGCGCCCCATGCTGGTTTCGAGGACGCCCTCGCGGGCCAGCCGCAGCAGGGCCTCCCGGACCGGAGTCCGGCTGACGCCCAGTTGGGCGGCGAGTTCGATGTCGCGCACGCGCGAGCCGGCAGGTAGCTGGCCGAGTTGGACGCGATCGACGATCTGTTGATAGGCCAAGTCGCGGAGCGGGCTTCTGGCGATCATGGTCGAAGCCTTTCGGAATACGAAGTTCAATATATTGTATACAATATATCTATTTCCGCAACCACCGTATCCCGGAGTGCCCATGCCCTTCCGTTCGATGGCCGCGCTGCTGCTCATCCTCGCCCCAGCCTCCGGGCAGGCCCAGTCCGAAGCCGCGCTCAGAGAGTACTTCGAGGGCCGAACCGTCACGGTCAAACTCGCGATGCCCGGCACCGAGGACGGCGTCGACATCTATCCGGGCACCGCGAAGCCGCTCGACTTCCCCCGGCACGCCGGCCGGCTCAAGAGCAACGGGACCGCGCTCAGGGCCGGGGACGATGCCCTTGTCACCAAGGTCAAGGTCAAGTCGAACCTGATCGAGTTCCAGCTCGACGGCGGCGGCTACGGGACGATGGGCGACGAGACCTCCTCGAGCGTCAGCGTCACGCAGGCCCCCAAGACCAAGCGCGAGCAGAATCTCGAGGCGGAGCTCAAGCGGGAGCAGGACCCCGCCCGGCGGCGGGACATGAAGGAAGAGCTCGACGACCTCAAGGCCGAGCGGGAGCGGGAGAATTCGCGGAACCGGGCGTCGGTCGCCGAAGCGGAGGAGTCCAAGAAGTCCAACATCCGCCAGCGGCGGCTCGAGGGCGGCTCCCGGTTCAACATCCGCTACAAGAACGGCGTGCCCGCGTCGGCGCTCACGCCAGAGGCCGTGAAAGAGGCGCTGGCGGCCTACGTCACGTTCCCCGAGGCGGAGGCCGCGCCGCCCTCGCCGATGCCGATCGCCTCGAACGACCCGGCGCCGCGCCCCGCCGCGAGCGGGCTCCCGTCCAAGGGCATGCTCCTGGCCGACGTGGACCGGCTGCTGGGAACGGCGAGCAAGAGCGTCGACCGGATGGAGGGTCGGCTCAAGGTCACCACCCGGGTCTACTCGACCGACAAGGGCCAGGTGACCGCCGAGTTCGTCGAGGGGGTCCTCATCCGCTACACCATGACTTCGAATTGACCGCGCCGAGGCTGCTCGTCTTCGCGGCGTCGCTCCGGCGCGACTCCTGGAATCGGAAGCTCGTGCAGCTGGCGGCCGACCTGGCGCGCGAGGCCGGGGCCGAGGTGGATCTGGCCGAGTTTCGCGCGTTCGACATGCCGCTGTACGATGCCGATCTCCGCGCGGAGTCCGGGTTTCCTCCTGGCGCCACCGAGCTGGGGCGCCGGATCGCCGCGGCGGACGGCCTCATGATCGCCTCGCCCGAGTACAATTTTTCGCTACCAGGCACGCTCAAGAACGCCATCGACTGGGTCTCGCGCATGCAGCCGATGCCGCTCCGCGGCAAGTCGGGGCTGCTGCTGTCGGCGTCGAACAGCCAGGTCGGCGGCGTCCGGGGGCTATGGCAGCTTCGCATCCCGCTCGAAGGGTTGGGAGTCCTGCTGTATCCCGACATGTACGCGCTGCCCTGGGCGGACAAGGCCTTCGGTCCCGGCGGGCGCCTGACCGACGCCGACCGCCAGGGCCGGCTGGCGGTGATGGTGCGAGGGTATCTCGAGGTGGCGCGGAAGCTGGCGGCGGGCTGAGCGTGGCTCCCGCGACCGTCAGGCTGCCGAAGCCGGCGTTCGGCCGATCGGCATAGCGCAGGTCGATCAGGTGGACGAGCGAGCCTCCCGCGGGGTCGCGCTCGACCTGGACGGTGAGGAACCGGGTCCAGCCGAGAAACCGGCGGCCCGCCACCGTCGCTCCAGCCGCGAGGACCGGCGGGTCTCCCGGTCGCGCCGCGGGAAAGGTGCGAAGCCCCGTGCCATCCACGTGCGGCCGCCGGAACCAGCGAAACGTGCCGACGCGGTAGGCGCCGCCCTGCAGGGCGACCACGCGCCGGGTGAACGGCGTCACCGGACTCGGCGCGACCATCAGGCGCTCGACTGGAGCGCCACCGAGCGCCTCCAGCTCGCGCCGCGCGATCCCGCGCGCGGCGATGCCGCCGAGCGCCATCGCCACCACGTACCCGCCGCCGATCGTCAGCGCCATCCGTGCCGGCCGCGTCGCCACCACCATGTAACCCCCGACCCCTCGCCGGGGACGGCTCAGGACCACGCCCAGGCCAAGCACCAGCCAGAGCCAGGGATCGGCGATGTACAGCGTATCGCCGTAGAACCAGTCGCCGCGCACGGGCATGAGCCACCGCACGCCGTAGGTGTTGAGCGTGTCGAGGATCGGATGGGTGAGAATGGAAACGGCCGCGAGCAGGAGGATGCGGCGCGGCCGGACGGCCGAGGGGAGCACCGCGCCGCCGGCGCGCCGCAGCGCACGATCGAACAGCACCATGGCGCCGGTCAGGAGGAACGGGAGCACCAGGAGGGCCGGGATGCCGTGGGTCCAGCCGCGCCGGAACGCGAGATCGGCGCCCGGCCCGTCGAAGTAGGCGAGGGCGTCCACGTCCGGAAGGTTGGCGCCGATGAGGAGCGTCGCGGTTGCAAGCGCCGTGCGCTTGCCGAGACCGCTTCGGGCCAGCGCGGCGCCGACCAGGGTGTGGCAGACCGGATCTATGCCAGCCTCGCGTCGAGCTCCAGCTGGACGTTCCCCTTGAGCGCCTGCGAGACCGGGCACCCGTCCTTGGCCTTCTCGGCCGCCGCCAGGAATCCGGCCTGGTCGATGCCGGGCACCTCGCCGCGCACCTCGAGCCGCATCCTGGTGATCCGGAACCCGTCGCCGGCCTTCTCCACGGTGCAGGCGGCCTTGGTGCTGATCCGGGTCGCGGGGGTCTTGGCGGCTTCCAAGCCGGCGGAGAGCGCCATGCTGAAGCAGGCCGCGTGGGCCGCGGCCATCAGCTCCTCGGGGTTGGTGCCTTTGGCGCTCTCGAACCGGGTCGCGAACGTGTAGTCCCCGCCGAAGGCGCCGGATCCGGCCTTGAACTGGCCGTGCCCGGTGCGAAGGCCGCCTTCCCAGACGGCGCTTGAGGTGCTCGTAGTCACGGGAGTACTCCTTGAGGTTTGGGCCGGCCTAGGCGGTGTCCGGCAAGGGGGCAGTCACCCTGAGCGCGGCGAAGGGGCATGCGTCGGGTCATGGCTCCTTCGCTCCGCTCAGGATGACTCCCTTGTCAGACACGGCCTAGTCGCCCAGCCGGTAGTTGAAGCCGAGCGCCAGGCGAAACGGGCTCGTATCGTTGACGAACGTCCACCGGAACTCAGCGAAGGGCTTGAGCTGCTCGCTCGGCGCGGCGGTGCTCAGGCCGAAGAACAGATTGTAGCCGGTCTTGGTCGTGCCGCCGCCGGGGTGGGCAAAGGCCACCCCGCCGCCCGCGTACAGCCCGCCGCCCTGGCCCAGGTGGATGGCCGCGTCGCCGTTGGCCTGCCAGCCGGTCTCGCCGCGCTTGGGAAAGAAGAAATCGCCGCTGGGCCGGAGCTCGAGGTTGCGTCCGACCGGCAGGCTCACCTGCCCGCCCGCGCTCCACGCGTGGTTCTCGAAGTCGCGACCGACCCGTGCGCCGATCGAGAGCGGTCCGTGAAACAGGCCTTGGCCGCCGCGGCCGAACTGCGCGGCGGCGGACGGAGGGGCGAGCAGCGTGACCAGCAGCGACACGAGGGTGGCGCCACGGCGAGCGGACATCGGGTCCCCGATCGATCGGCGGGTGAGTGGCCCGGAGCGTCCACGCCCCGGGCGGTGAAGAGTAGTGCGGGCGCGGGCGGCTTGGCTACCCGGATCAGGAGGCGGGCAGAGGCTTTCCGTCGGCATCCACCAGGTGGAGCTCGCCGAGATTGAGGCGCTTGAGCGCGGGCTCGATGCGGGCGCGGTCGCCCACGATGACCCACACGAGGTGGTCGGGCTGGACCGTGCGCACTGCCGCCGCGGTCACGCTCGCCGGTGTCTGGGCGCGCACCTTGTCGGCGTAGGTGTCGAAGAAACGATCGTCGAGGCCGAAGGCGACGATCTCGCCGATGGTGCCCGCCACCGCATCCGCCGTCTCCCAGGAGCCCGGCAGCGTCAGCGTCAGGGAGGCCTTGGCGCGGTCGAGCTCCTCGGGCTGGATCGGGCGCTCGCCGACGATGCCGCGGAGCTCTTTCTGCAGCTCCACGATGGCCTCTCCGGTCTTGTCGGTCTGCACCGGGGCGTAGGCGATGAACGGCCGCGGGCCCCGGGCATCGCGAATGAAGCTGAACGCGCCGTAGGACCAGTGCTTGTCCTCGCGCAGGTTCATGTTGATCCGCGAGCCGAAGTCGCTGCCCAGGACGGCGCCCATCGCTTCGATGGCGGGCTCGTCGGGATTGGCCTTGGGCGGCGCCACGTTGCCGGCGATCAGGATGGTCTGGAGCGCGCCGGGACGGTCCAGCAGGTAGACCGCCGGCTTCGCCTGCACCGCGACGTCCGCGATGTTCTTCCTCGGCACCTCGCCCGGCCGCCAGCTCGCGAACAGTCGCTCGAGCTTGGGACGGATCTCCTCCATCGTGGTGGCGCCGACCACCACCAGCGTCGCGTGGTTGGGCTTGAACCAGGTCCGGTGAAACTTGACGAGGTCGTCCCGGGTGATCTTCGCGGTGGAGGCCTCGGTGCCGGACCCGGTCCACGGATTCGCGTAGGCGTGGCCTTCGCCGTAGATCAGGCGGGGGAACACTCGCAGAGCCATGCCGACCGGGTCGGCCTTCTCGCGCTGGATCTGCGCCAGGCGCTGCTTCCGGAGCCGCTCCAGGTCCGTTGACCGGAAGGCGGGGCGGAGGATGACGTCCGCGTAGAGCTCGAGCGCGGGATCGAGCCGATCGCGGAGGGTCTCGAGCGAGACGGTCGAGACATCGAGCCGCGACGACGCGCCGATCGTGGCGCCGAGATCCGCCAGCCGGTCGCTGATCTGGAGCGCGGTCCGGGTGTCGGTGCCCTCGTCGAGCATGCTCATCGCCAGGCTGGCGGTGCCCGGGAGGGCGAACTGGTCCGACGCGTACCCGGCGTCCACGAGGAGGTCGAATCGCACCTGCGGGATCGTGCGCCGCTCGGCGAGGACGATCCTGAGACCGTTCGACAGCGTGTCGCGCCGGAGGGTGGGGAATTCGGCGCGCGGGGGCGCACCGGGCTGCGGCAGCGCCGAGCGGTCGACGCCCGAGGTGGCGGTGGCGTAGTCGGGGAACGGCTGCACCTCGAGCGTATAGACGCCGTCCGAGAGCCAGCGCGCGGCGGCGCCCCGCACCTGTGCGGCGGTGGCCGCGGCCACGCGCGCGAGCTGCACCTTGTAGAAATCGGGCCGCCCGGCGAACACCGCGCCCTTGGCCAGCACGTCCGACTTCCCGCCGAACCCGCCGATCCGCTCCACGCCCCGGATGAATCCCGCCCGCTCGAGCGTCTGGGCCCGCCGGAGCTCGACCGGCGTCGGCCCGCCGGCGACGAAACGGGCCAGCTCCTCGTCGAGGCCGCGCTCGACCTTGGCGGGGTCGACGCCCGGACGCACGCCGGCCTCGATGACGAACAGGCCGGCGATCTCGCGCAGCTCCACGGAGGCGTCCACGTCGGTGGCGCTCTGTTCGTCGAACACCAGCCGCTTGTAGAGCCGGGACGACTTGCCGGTGCTGAGGACCGACGCCGCGAGGCCCAGGTAGTCGCCGTCGGCGGAGCTCCACTGGGGGACGTTCCACACCTTGTAGATCCGGGTCTGCGGCACGCGGTCCTGCATCACGCCGCGCTGCCGCCCGGTCCGCTTCGCGATCCACTCCTCCTGGCGCGCCACGGGCGGACCCGAGGGGATGTCGCCGAAGAAACGCGTCACCTTGTCCTTCGCGGTCTTCACGTCCACGTCGCCGGCGATGACCAGCACGGCGTTGGCCGGTCCGTAGTAGGTCTGGAACCAGCCCTTCACGTCGTCGAGCTTGGCGGCATCGAGATCATCCATCGACCCGATGACGGTCCACGAGTACGGATGATTGGCGGGGTAGAGCTTGGGCGTGAGGAAATCCCACACCTTGCCGTACGGCGCGTTCTCGCCCTCGCGCTTCTCGTTCTGGACCACGCCCCGCTGCTCGTCGAGCTTGGCCTGGCTGATGGCGCCCACCAGGTGCCCCATGCGGTCGGACTCCAGCCAGAGCGCGAGGTCGAGCGCCGACGTCGGCACGTTGGCGAAATAGTTGGTGCGGTCCTCGTTGGTCGTGCCGTTGAGATCGGTCGCGCCGGCGCGCTCGAGGGGGCCCTGGAACTCCTTGTCGTAGTGCTCGCTCCCGTTGAACATGAGGTGCTCGAACAGGTGCGCGAAGCCGGTCCGGCCGGGGCGCTCGTTCTTCGAGCCGACATGGTACCACACGTTCACCGCCACGATCGGGGCCTTGTGGTCCTCGTGCACCAGCACGGTGAGGCCGTTCGGGAGGGTGAAGCGCTCGTAGGGAATGTCCACCGCGGTCTGGGCGGCGAGTGGGCTGGCGAGGAGGGACAGCGCCACGAGGGCGCTGGGGGTGGTACGCGACACGGGAGCCTCGGCAAGCGGGAGTGGTGGGACGGTCGTCATCCTTCGCTGCGCTCAGGATGACCGCTGCGCTCGGGATGACCGCCGCGCTCAGGATGCCAACGACATGACATTGACAACCGACGCGAGAGCGGCCACGAAAGTGTCACGCCTACCCCACTCCCGCGCCGCTCTGCCCCACCCGATTGAGCTGGAGCCAATACCGGCCGAGGGTTCCGACCGTGTCGGCGAACTCGCGAAACCCGATCGGCTTCCGGATGCAGCTGTTGGCGCCGGCCTGATAGCACTGCGCCACCTCGCGCGGCTCGGCCGACGAGGTGAGGACGACCACCGGCACCGTGGCCGTGCGCGGGCTGGCGCGCAGGGTCCGGAGGACCTCGACCCCGTCCAGCTTGGGCAGCCTGAGCTCCAGCAGCACGAGGCGGGGCAGCGGCCCGCCGAGGCGGTGCCGAAAGGCGTTGCGCCCGAGCAGATAGTCGAGCGCCTCCTCGCCGTCGCACGCATGGCCGATGCGCTCCGGCTCCGTCAGGTTCCGAAGCGGGCGGAGGAGCAGCTCCGCCTCGGCCGGGTCGCCCTCGACGACGAGCAGGTCCACCTCGTCGGGAATCGTCATGCGGGGGGCGCGCCCAGCGTCAGGTAGAACGTGGCGCCGCCGTCCGCTCCCGAATCGGCCCACACCCGGCCGCCGTGCTTCTGCGCCACCCGCTGAACCAGCGCCAGTCCGGCCCCGTTGCCCTCGAACTCGTCTGCGCGGTGCAGCCGCTGGAAGACGCCGAAGAGCTTGCCTGCGTAGGCCATCTTGAATCCGACCCCGTTGTCCTGGACCGCGATGCCCGCCTGCCCCTCGTGCTCGATCGGGCGGATCGTGATCACGCTGTGGTCCCTGGGCTGGCTGAACTTGAGGGCGTTGGACAGCAGGCTCTCGAGCGCCAGACGGACCAGCACCGGATCGCAGTCCACGGTCGCGAGCGGGTGAATGTTCCACTGCACCTCGCGGCCCTGCGACTGCGGCTCGAGGTGGCTCACCACGTCCTCGGCCAGCGTCGTCAGGTCCACCGCGCGGCGGAGGACGTCCTGCCGGGCGATCCGCGCGAGGTGGACCAGGTCGTCGACCAGGCTCGCCATCCGGTCGGCGCCGTCCCGAATCCGCCGCGCGTAGTGCTGCGCCCCGGGGTCGAGCGAGGCGCCGGCGTCGTCGAGCAGCAGCTGGGCGAAGCCGCAGATGTGGCGCAGGGGGTCGCGGAGATCGTGCGAGACGGCGTACAGCATCGTTTCCAGCTCGGCCGTGGCGGCGCGCAGCGCGGCGCCCCGCTCCGCCACCCGGCGCTCGAGCTCGCCGGTCTGGCGGCCGAGCTCCTCCCGGAGCCGGGCCTGCTGGATGGCGATGGCCAGCGGTGCCGCGATCTCCATTGCGATGTCCCGGTGTTCCGCCGTGAAGCCGTGCAGCGCGCTCGAGGCGAGGTTCACCTCCCCGATCGCCTCCGCATCCACCAGGAGCGGCACGCTGAGGATGCTGCGCATGCCCTCGTCGCGGAGCTGCCGGATGATTGGGGGCGGGGACTCGACCGTGGCCAGGTCGTCCACCGACCGCACCGCGCCCCGGCGGAGCGCCTCGCCGGGAGAGAGCTGATCCAGCGGAATCGAGCCGGCGGGGAGGGCCGAGCCCGCTGCGTAGCCGGCGAGCAGCTGCGCCTGTCCGCGCGGGAAGTCGAACAGGATGACCGTGCAGCGGTGACACGGCACCATCCGGCGCATCCGTCCGAGCGCCGCGCGGCCGATCTCCGCGGGCGAGCGGGCCGCGAGAATCGCCTGATCGAGGTCGTGCAGGACGGCAAGCCGCTCGGCCGAGCGCCGGAGCCGTTCCTCCGTGCGCTTGCGCTCGGTGATGTCGGTGAACATGCCGACGGTGCCCACCACCGCGCCTTCCCGGCTGGAGATCGGGCTCGCGGAGACCAGGCCCCAGAGCTCGGTGCCGTCCTTCCGGCGGAAGCGCAGATCATGGCTCTCGCCGCCGGGGGGGGCTTGCCCAGGACCCGCTGGGCGCCGGCGCGCGCGGTGGCGTCGACGAAGTCGTACACCGGGTGCCCGAGCAGGGCGCCGTTCTGATAGCCCAGCAAGTCCGCCATGCGCTGGTTGACGTAGGTGATGAGCCCGCGGTCGTCGGCGATCCAGATGCCCTCCTGGGCCGCGTCCACCAGCTGCTTGAAGCGCTGCTCGCTCTCCTGCAGGGCCCGGGTCCGATCCTCCAGCCGGCCCTGCCGCGCCTCGAAGGCGGCCGCGTGCTCGAGCGATGCTCCGACGAGGCCGCCGAGCAGCCGGAGCGCCTTGGCGTCGCGGGCGCTGAAGGCGGCGGGCCGGGGGGAGAGCAGCTTGAGGACGCCGAGGATCCGCTGGTCGTGCCGGAGCGGGAGGGCGAGCACCGAGCGGATGCCCTGCTGGTGGTACGCCTCGTGGCCGATCCGGGTGTCGGTAAGGATGTCGTCCGACCGCTGCAGCTCGCCGGTGCGGACGCAGAGTCCCGACAGGCTGCCCTGCAGCGGGAGCCGGGGGCTCTCCACGCCGACCAGGAGCTGGGGGATGAGCTCCTCGCCCTCGAGCCGCTCGAGCACGACGCCCGAGGCGCCGGTGAGGGCGCCGCTCCGCTCGGCGATCACCCGCATCACCGTGGTGGAGTCGAGTCCCGCCGCCGCCACCGCCTGCTGGACCTCGATCACAGCCTGGAACAGCTCGGTGTCGAGCCGCATCTCCTGCTCGGCGAGCTTGCGTTCGGTGATATCGAACTCGGTGCCGAGGTAGCCGATCTGGCGGCCGCGCTCGTCGCGGAACGGCTCCCAGGTGCTGGCGCACCAGCGGACCTGCCCCGCGGCCGTGACCACCCGGTATTCCTGGTCCCGGAGCGACCCACCCCCGGACAGCCGCGGCCATTCCGCCAGCAACGCGGGCCGGTCGTCCGGATGGATGTATTGCAGGAACTCCTGGTCGCGCAGGTCCTCGACCACCTGGCCCGTGAGACGCTCGAACGCGGGGTTCGCGAGCGTGAGCCGGAGGTCCATGTCATAGGCGATGACGCCTTCGCGCATGCCGGCGGTGATGGTCCGGAGCTGGCCCGCGGCCACGGCCGTTTCGCCCTCCGCGCGGCGGCGGCGGCGGCGCTCGAGCCCGTAGGCGACCACCAGCCCGAGCACCGACAGGGCGGCGGCGGCCAGGAGCGCGGCGGGGGGGATGCGGTCCAGCAGGCTGGGGAGGGCAGGGACCACGAGTGCGATCCTTCGGACGGCAGATGGGGACGCCGGAGCGCCCGGTCGGAGCGTGCCCCGAAGATATATCCGTCAGAAGGCGCGGTCGAGGAGGTCACGGACCGGCCGGCGGGCGCCGCGACGGCTGCGGATGGCGCTCAGAGCGGTCGGACGGCCTCGTCGGGGTCGCCGAGGGTCTGGCGGACGGTGCGGAGCAGCCGGTCGAGGGAGAACGGCTTCTCGAGGAACCGGGTCCCCGGCTGGAGCAGCCGCATCCGGCCCATCGACGCGTCGCTGCTGCCCGAGATGTAGAGCACCTTGATGGCGGGCCGGTGGATACTGAGCCGCGCCGCCAGCTCCCGGCCGCTCGACTGCGGCAGCAGCATGTCGGTGAGGAGCAGGTGAATGTGCCCGGCCTGGCGGTCGGCCGCCGCGATCGCGGCCTCGGCGTCCGCCGCGGCCAGGACCGTGTAGCCGACCCGCTCGAGCACCCGGCGGGCGAGCTCGCGCACCTGCTCCTCGTCCTCGACCAGGAGAATCGTCTCGCTGCCGCCGGCGCGCGCGGCGGGCTCGAGCGCCGCCCCGATCGGCCCGCTCCCCTCGTGGCGCGGGAAATAGATCGTGAACGACGTGCCCGCGCCCGGCTCGCTCGTCACGTCGATGTGCCCGCCACTCTGCTTTACGATCCCATAGACCGAGGCGAGGCCGAGGCCGGAGCCGTCCCCCGGCGACCGCTGCGCCGAGAACGGCTCGAAGATCCGCTCGAGCGCCTCGGGGTCGAGGCCGCGGCCCGTGTCCCGCACCTGCAGCAGCACGTAGGCGCCGGCGCGGAGGCTCTGCCGCCGCCCGGTGGCCCCCGGGTCCAACCGCTCCTGCCGGGTCCGCAGTTCCAGCGTGCCCCCATCGGGCATCGAATCGCGTGCGTAGGCGCTGAGCTGGGAGAGGATGTGCTCGAGCTGATTGGGATCGGCCACGATCGGATCGAGGCTGGCGGCGGGCGTCGAGACGACCTGGACGCGCTCGCCCACCAGCCGCCGAAGTGTGGAGAGGCAGCCCGCCACGACCTCGTTGAGGTCCAGGAGGCGCGGGGCGAGCACCTGCCGCCGGCTGAAGGCGAGAAGCTGCCGGGTGAGGCTGGCCGCCCGGTCGGCCGAGCGCTGAATCTGCGCCAGGTCTTCCCGCGCCAGGTCCGACAGGCCGGGCTCTTCCCGGAGCAGGCCGACGTGCCCAATGATGCCGGTGAGGAGGTTGTTGAAGTCGTGCGCCACGCCGCCCGCGAGCTGGCCGATGGCCTCGGCCCGCTCGGCCCGCACCAGCCGCTGCTCCAGCTGGCGGCGGTCGGTGATGTCGATGGCGAATCCAACGTGCCCGAGGAAGGTGCCGTCGGGGCCGAAGCGCGGCACGCCCTCGTCCAGCAGCCAGCGGTACTCCCCGTCGTGCCGCTGCACGCGGCACTCGAGCCGGAGCGGCCGCCGGTGCGCCACCGCCTGGCGGAACTCCTCCAGGTAGCTGGCGCGGTCCTCCGGATGGATGCGATCGGCCCAGCCGAAGCCGAGCTCCGCGGCGGCGGACCGGCCGGTGAACTCGAGCCAGCGGGCGTTCACGTAGTCGCACGCTCCGTCGCGCGTCGAGGTCCAGACGCTCACCGGGAGCGCGTCGTAGCTCAGGCGGTCGTCGGCCGGCACGCCGGTCATGGGTGCGAGGGTCCGGCCCCGGCCCGACGCGGCGAGCGCGGCCGGTGCAGGCGGACGGCACGGCAGGCGGCCGCCACTCGTTCCGGGTCGTGGAGCGAGGCGGGAATGTCCTTCGCGAGGGCCAAGGGCGGAGCTCCGACAGGCTGCCAGCAGGGGAAATCGGGGTAAAGTAATGTCGCGTTTCCACGGGGCCGCGGCAAGACCGGCGCGCTGGCGGCCCGACCCCACCACCCCTACTCTTGGGCATGCCATTCCTCGATACCAAGCGCCAGCGCGCGGCGATCCTTATTCTCGTGCTGGGCATCGGGTTGGCATACGCGCTCTGGCCGTTCAGCACCGGCCTGATCGGCGGGCTCGTCCTCTACGTGGTGTTCGCGCCGCTGTATCGGCGGCTCGTGCGCGCGGGCCTCAAGCCGGGTGTCGCGGCCGGGCTGGTCGTCCTCTTCGCCCTGGTCGCGGTGGTGGGGCCGGGCATCTCGTTCATCGGGCTGGTGGCCAACGAGGCGCAGGCCATGGCATCGGGGGTGATCCAGAGCCCGCTGCTCGCCCGGCTCCGCGAGCTGCGGCTCGGCCCCTACGACATCGGCGCCCAAATCGAGACGCTCGGGTCCCAGATCATCTCGTGGCTCGGCAGCAGCGCACTCAGCGTGGTGGGCACCGCCACGCGGCTCGGCATCCAGCTCACCATCGCCTTCTTCGGGTTGTTCTATCTGCTGGTCGCGCCCGAGGGCGCGTGGACCGGCATCCGCCCCTTCATCCCGTTCAGGGCCAAGAACGCCGAAGTGCTCCGGACGCGTTTCCGCGACGTGACCTTCTCGACCCTCGTGGGCACCGGGCTCACGGCTGCCGTACAGGGCCTCCTGGTCGGGGTCGCGTTCTGGGCCACCGGCCTCTCCAACGCGCTGTTCTGGGGCGTCGTCACGATTATCGTGGCGATCCTCCCCGTGGTCGGCAGCGGGCTCGTCTGGGGGCCGGGGGCCGGGGCGCTCGCGCTGGCGGGGCACTACGGCTGGGCGATCGCGCTGACGATCTGGGGGATTCTGGTGGTGGGCAACGTGGACAACGTGATCCGGCCGTTCGTCTACCGCCGGTGGGCGAAGATCCATCCTTTCATCACCGTGATCGGCGCCTTCGCCGGCATCGCCTGGTTCGGCCTGCTCGGCCTGCTCATCGGGCCGCTCGCCATCTCCTACTTCTTCGAGCTCATCCGGATGTACCGCGACGAGTACCTCGAGACCGAGGACGACATGTCCGTCTGAGTGACTCGAGAACACAGTACAGTATTGAAAGGCACGGGGGGCGGCCCCTCACGGGACCGCCCCCCGTCCAACTCGCCCTGCGCGATACTAGTTGAGCCGCGTCAGCTCCACTCGCCGGTTCTGCGCCCGCCCGGCGGCGGTCTTGTTCGACGCGATCGGCTTGCTGGGGCCGAAGCCCGCGGACGTCAGCCGGGACGCGGCCACGCCCTTCGAGACGAGGTACGTCCGGACCGCCTCCGCCCGCGCGGCGGAGAGCCGCTTGTTCACGGCCGCCGAGCCGGTGTTGTCGGTGTGCCCGCCGACCTGGACCTTGATCTCCTCGTTGGCCACGAGCGAGGCCGCGACACCGTCCAGGATGGTCTGCGACTCGGGAGTGAGCTCCGACTTCCCGGTCTCGAAGTTCACGCCCTCGAGAATCAGCGTCTTCCGGGTGGGCTCGAACAGCACCTGGCAGCCCTCGGCGTCCACCTTCACCCCTGCCGGCGTGTTCGGGCAGCGGTCCTTGTCGTCGTTCACGCCGTCGCCGTCGGCATCCTTGGGCAGCGAGCAGCCTTTGGCGTCGACCTTGTCGCCGGCCGGAGTGTCCTTGCACTGGTCGACGTCGTCATTGACGCCGTCGCCGTCGGCATCCTTGGGCAGCGAGCAGCCCTTGGCGTCGACCTTGTCGCCGGCGGGGGTGTCCTTGCACTGGTCGACGTCGTCGAGCACGCCGTCGCCGTCGGCATCCTTGGGCAGCGAGCAGCCCTTGGCGTCGACCTTGTCGCCGGCGGGGGTGTCCTTGCACTGGTCGACGTCGTCGAGCACGCCGTCGCCGTCGGCATCCTTGAGCGTGCACCCCTTCGCGTCCACCTTGTCGCCCGGCGGGGTATTCTTGCACTCGTCGGCCGCGTCCGGCACGCCATCGCCGTCCTTGTCCCGGACCTTGCCCTCGCGATGGCCGCCCAGCAGGAAGCTCAGGCCGGGCTGGATGCCCCAGTTGATGTTGTCGCTCGCGCCGTTGTCGGGAGACGGGATGTAATCGAGGTAGGTGTCGATCCGGATCGACGCGACGGCGCCGAGCCCGAGCCGGATGCCGGCGCTGCCGGTCACGCCATTGTCGGACAGGTGGTAGCCGCGGCGGTAGAGCGTGTGCACGAAGCCGCCGCCGAACACGAAGCCGACGTACTCGCCCGCCGGGAGGTTGAGCGCCAGCTTGGCCCGGAGCGGAATGTAGGACACCCTGGTGTCGTTGATTCCGTCGTTGGGCACGTACGCGCCTTCGCCCTCGATCGCCAGGCGGTCACTGAGGAAGAAACCCAGCCGGGCGCCCGGCCCCGCCCGACTCTGCGACAGGCCGAGGGAACGATCGAAGTAGCTGACCTGCGGGAACAGTCCGACTTCGAAAGTGCCTGCCTGCTGTGCGGTGGCCTGCGAGGCGACCGCGGCGGTCGCAAGCAGCGCAAAAGCGACGTTGCGCATGATTCCTCCTCAAACGAATCGAAGCGTCCGGCTGCGGAGTGCACGTTGAAACGAGGTGCCCCAATATAGGCAGCGTACCCCGCCCTCCAGCAATGGGTCCGAAACGAAGCCGATGGCTATCTTGGGACCCATGCCCTCACAATCGCTCGTGGTTCGCCTCATTCTCGCCGCCGGGTTGGGCGTGCTCGCCGAGCCCGGGACCGACCTGCGCGTGCTTCGGGTCACGCCTTCGGGCGACGCCGGACCGACCGCGGCCGTCACGGTCAGCTTCGATCGGCCCGTCGCGGGCTCGCTCGACCGCACGGTGGAGCCGCGCGCCGTCTTCGGCATCGCGCCGGCCGCCGCCGGCACCGTCGATTGGCGCGATCCCGTGACGCTCCGGTTCCGTCCCGCCGCGCCGCTCACGCCGGGCACGACGTACACCGTGACCGTGACCGACCGCTTCCAGGCGATGGACGGCAGCCGGCTCCGGGAGCCCTACAGCTTCACGTTTCGCGTGCGCGGGCCGCGGGCGGTCGCGGGCTTTCCCGTCGGGCCCAACGGCGGCTCGCGCTTTCTGCCGCCGGACGCGCGGTTCGATCTGGTGCTGGACTCGCCCGTGGACACCGGCGCGGTGGCCCGGGCGGCGTACCTCGAGTTCGACCGGCTCTGCAGCCGGCCCGGCGTCGTGCGGCTGGCGGTGGAAAGCCAGCGCGCGATCGCCACCGACGATCGGTGGGACTTCCGCGAGGCCGGCGGCTGGGATCGCGACCGCGGCGCCGACTCGCTCCGCCGGGTCGTGCGGCTCGCGCCGCGCGGGCCGCTGCCGCACGGCTGCGCCGGCGAGCTCGTGGTGCCAGCCGCCTTCGGCCAGGCCGGCGGTTCGGCCGTCCAACGCTGGGGGTTCGCCACCTACGGCGACTTCCGCGTCGTCCGCGCGCGCTGCAGCTGGAACGAGTCCGTCTGTCCGACCGGTCCGATCGTGCTCACCTTCAGCACGCCGGTGCGCGGCGCCGAGGTCGTGCGGCATGTCGCGCTCCGGCCCGCGGTCCCGTTCGGGCTGGGTGACACGTCGGACGTCCGGGCCGAGTGGGTGCTGCAGGCCAATCTGGCGCCCCGCACCGCGTACGCCGTGGTGGCCGATCGTGGCCTCGCCGACGGGTTCGGTCAGCCGCTCACCGGGAACCCCGTGGCCACAGCGGTGACATCCGGCTACGCGCCCGCCATCAACTATGCCTCGGGCCGCGCGGTCGTGGAGCGCAAGGGCGCGGGGACCTTCGCGCTGAGCTTCGTCAATGTCGACACCCTGGACGTGGTGACCGCGCCCGTGCCCGACTCGCTCGAAGCCGCCTTTCTCGCCCGGAGCGAGTGGAGCTGGAACGAGCTCTGGCCGGCCCTGCTGCCGCGAGCCCGGCGCGAGCGCCTGCCGGTCCCGAGCGCGCGCGACCGGGTAAGGACCTACGGCGTCAAGCTCGGGGCACCGGTGTACCGGCGCCCCGGCACGCCGACGCTGCTCGCACTCCAGGTCACGAGCTCCCGGCTCGACACGCTGAGCCGCCGGCGCCGCCCGATCGCGCTGCTGCAGGTCACCGACCTCGGCGTCCACGCCCGGGTGGGAAGCGAGGAAGGGGTCGTGTGGGTCACCGGCGCGAGCGACGGCCGGCCACGGGCGGGCGCTGCCGTCGCGCTGCACGATGCGAAGGGCCGGGTCGTGGCGAGCGCGGTCACCGACTCGAGCGGCCTGGCGCGGCTCGCGGGCTATCGGCGGCCGGCCGCTCCCGTGTCGCCGACGGACGAGGGTGAAGACGAAGGGGGGTCCAGCTTCCGGGGATACGTCAGCGTGGTCCTGGGGACCGACCGCGCGCTGCTCGGCATCAACGACTACGACCCCGACCTGAATCCGTGGCGCTTCAACGTCTCGCAGGCCTGGGGCAGCGCGCGGCTGCCGGTGGCCGGCGCGGTGTTCACCGAGCGTGGGATCTACCGGCCTGGCGAGCCGCTCTTCGCCAAGGCGATCGTGCGAACGGGCCCGCTGGGCGCCCTCACCCGTCCGGCCCCCGGCGACTCGCTGCGCTGGGTGTTCGAGGCGCGCGCCGACGACCGCGGACCGCCGCCGGCGCTTCGCGACACGACGGTGGCGCTGTCCGAGTTCGGCACGGCCGACCAGCGCTTCACCGTGCCCGCCGGGGCGCCGCTCGGCGCGTACCGCGTCGTGGCCGAGCTCCGGCGCGAAGGGCGCTGGACGGAGATCGCCTCGACCAGCTATCGCGTCGCCGAGTATCGGCCGCCGGAATTCCTGGTGGACGTCACAGCCGACACCGGCGGGCGATTCGCCGGCGATTCGGTGAATGCCGCGGTCGAGGCCCGCTACCTGTTCGGCGCGCCGATGGGCCGCGCCGCGGTGCGCTGGACCCTCCGCCAGCAGAGCCTCTGGCCGGGCGAGATCGAGATCCCGCACACCGACGGCTTCTTCGTGGGCGAGACCGGCTGGTGGTACGAGGACCTGAGCGAGGCCAGCCCGCCGATCCAGATCGCGGCGAGCGGCATCGACACCCTCGACGCCGCCGGCCGGCTGCCGCTCCGCCTCAGGCTCGGCGAGACCGTCCGCGGCCGGGCCTCGCGCGCCACGCTCGAGGCCACCGTCGTGGACGTCAACCGGCAGACGGTGTCCGCGACCGCCTCGCTGCTGGTCCATCCGGCCGACTTCTACCTCGGCGCCCGGCCCGAGGGCAAGGACTATTTCTGGACGGAGGGCACGCCGGTCACGGTCGGGGTCATCGCCGTGCGTCCCGACGGCGGCCGCGTACCCGGCGTCGCGGTCTCGGGCACCGTCGTCCGGCGGGAGTGGCACTCGGTCGAGCGCGACCGCGCCGGGTACGGCGAGCTCGTGGGCGAATGGGTGGCCGATACCGTGGCGCGCTGCACGCTCACCACCGCGGCCGACGCGGCGCCCTGCGGCTTCAGGCCGCCCGCCGGCGGCACATACATCGTCACCTTCCGCGCGGCCGACGGGGCCGGGCGGCCGGTCGCCACCAGCTTCTACCGGTGGGCCACGGGCAAGGACTGGGTGCCGTGGAACGACGAGAGCCAGTTCAAGATGGACGTCATTCCAGACCGCACCCGCTACACGGTCGGCGACACCGCGACGGTGCTGTTCGCCTCGCCCTTCACCGGCGCGGAGGCGTGGATCACGGTGGAGCGCGAAGGCCTGATCCAGCAGCGCCGGCTCACCATCCACAGCGGCACGACCACGCTCAAGCTGCCGGTCACCGAGGCGCTCGCGCCCAACGCGTTCGTCTCGATCGTGGTGGCGCGCGGACGGAGCGCGCCGCCGGGGCCGCTGGCCGACCCCGGCCGGCCCACCATCCGGGTGGGGTACGCGGAGCTCCGGGTGACGCCCGAGCGGAAGCGGCTGGCGGTCGAGGTCGCGCCGCTCGCCGTGGAGTACCGGCCGGGCGACAGCGCACGGGTGTCGCTGCACGTGCGGGACGCCGCCGGCGCGGGGCAGCGGAGCGAGGTCACGCTCTGGGCCGTGGACGAAGGCGTGCTCTCGCTCACCGGCTACCAGACGCCGGATCCGATCGACCTGCTGTATCGGCCGCGCGGGCTGGGCATGCGGCTGGCGAGCACGCTCACCACCGTCGCCCCGCAGATCGCCGAAGGCGAGAAGGGACGACGCTCGCCCGGCGGCGGCGGCGGCGGACGCGACGCCGCGGACATCCTCCGCTCGCGGTTCCAGACGACCGCCTTCTTCCTCGGCTCGGTGGTGACCGACGGCGCGGGCAAGGCGAGCGCCGCCGCGAAGCTGCCCGACAACCTCACGACCTTCCGCCTCATGGCCGTCGCCCTCACGCCCGGCGACCGCTACGGGGCCGGCCAGTCCTCGCTCCTCGTCACCCGGCCGCTGGTGGCGCGGCCGGCGCTGCCCCGCTTCCTTCGCGAGGGCGACCGGTTCGCCGCCGGCGTCGTCGTCAACAGCCGCGACGGCAGGGCGTCCGAGGCCAGGGTGTCGGCGAAGGCGACGGGCGCCGAGCTCAAGGGGAAGCGGACAAAGTCGGCCACGCTCGAGGCCGGGCGCGGTCGCGAGGTGCGGTTCGACTTTCAGGCGCGTCCCGGCGACAGCGCCGCCTTCCGGTTCGACGCGACGAGCGGCGCCGACGCCGACGCGGTGGCCCTGGCGCTCCCGCTCAGGCCCGCGTTCCACCCCCGGGCCTATACCGTGGCCGGCGTGCTGCACGACACCGCCTCCGCCGAGCTCGCCCTGCCCGCGGACATCGATCCCGCGCGCTCGACCCTGCAACTCAGCCTCGGCACCTCGCCGCTCGCGATGATCCGCGGCGCGCGCGAATGGCTCCGGATCTACCCCTACTGGTGCTCGGAGCAGGTCGCGAGCGCGGCCGAGCCGCTCGTGGCCCTCATGCAGGCGGGACCGCTCCTGGGCGACTCCGCGCTTGCCCGGACCGCGCGGCACGAGCTCGAGCGCGCGGTCGCGACCTTGAGCCGGCGGCAGCGGAGCGACGGCGGGATCGGCCTCTGGGGCGCCGATGACTGGACCACGCCCTGGCTCAGCGCCTATGCCGGCGGCGTCCTGCTCGACGCGCGCGCCGCGGGCCTCGCGGTGGACGACTCGGTGCTCGCGCGCCTCGGCGGATATCTGCAGCAGTCGCTCGCCGGCGGGCGACCGGTGATCGCCCCGGTCGCGCGTTGGTACACCGTCGGCTTGGCCGCACTCAGCGACCGGGTCATGGCGGCGGACTACCTGAGCCGGGCCGGGCTCCGCAATCGCGCCGCCGAGAACGAGCTGCTCCGGCTCTCGGCGCAGCTCGTGTGGGAGGACCGCGTGCGGCTCGCGCTGGTGCTGGCCCGCGGCGGCGACCAGACGGCGGCGCGCTCGCTGCTGGAGCCCGCCTGGCGCTCGGTGTCGGTCGAGGGACGGACCGCGGTGCTGCCCCCGGCCGCTCAGCGAGACTTCTACTTCACGTCCCGCATCCGCCCGACGGCGTACCTGCTCCGGGCCACGCTCGCGGTGGATCCTGACCACCCGCTCATCGGGCCGCTGGTCGAGACCCTGACGGCGCAGGGGCGCGGGCTGACCTGGGTGTGGAACACGCAGGACTACGGCACCGCGGTCGAGGCGCTGGTGGACTATCAGCGCCGGCAGCAGGCCGGTGCCGCCCGGGGCGTCCGGGTCAGTGCCGGGTCGCGCGTGGTGCTCGCCGCCGGGGCGGTCGGAGCGGCCCGGGACTCGAGCGTGAGCCTGCGCGACCTGGTGGAGCGGGGGAAGGACGGTTCCCGGCTCAGGCTTCGTCTCGACGCCGGCGCGTCGGGTGCGCCGGTCTTCTACTATCTCACCGTGACCGCCGTCCCCCGCGCCGCGCCGGTGCGGCCCGACGATCGCGGCGTGGTCGTCGAGCGCTGGTACGAGCGCTACGGCGACGGCAAGACCGTCACCGGCGTCGCCGAGGGCGAGCTGGTGCGGGTCCGGCTCCGCGTGACGGTACCGAGCGAACGGCACTTCGTGGTGCTCGACGACGCCCTGCCGGCGGGTCTCGAGGCAGTTGACCTGAGCCTTCGGACCGTCGGCGGCATTCCCGGTCCCGGCGCGGCGGACACCGTGTCCCAGGAGCCCGAGGGCACGGAAGGCGAGGACCGATCGCTCGCGTGGGCGTACGGGAGCTGGGATGCGGGATGGTGGTCGCCGTTCGACCACAGGGAGATGCGAGACGACAAGGTGGTCTACGTCGCCACCCAGCTCTGGCCCGGGACGTACAGCGCGAGTTATCTGGCGCGGGCCACGACTCCCGGCGTGTTCGTCCGGCCGCCGGCGCATGCGGAGGAGATGTACAACCCTGCGGTGTTCGGCGAGAGCGACGGGGGGATGTTCACGGTGACGGCGAAGGGGAAGTGACGTGAGGCCGGACGACGTGACTCGGTCGGACCGCAATGTCATCCCGAGCGCAGCGAGGGATCCTGCTCGGAAACGGTTCGAGCTCGGCCGAGCAAGATCCCTCGCTGCGCTCGGGATGACAGTCGCCACCTTCGCGGTCATCCTGTCCCTGGCGGCGATCACCCTCGCGCTCTGGCTCGACCGGCCGCTGCCGCCCGCGCTGCTCGACGCCGGCGCCCCCGGCCTTGTGCTTCTCGACCGCGCCGGTCTCCCGCTTCGAAGCACCCGGGCCGGCGACGGCAGCCTCCGCCGCTGGGTGCCCCTGGGCGACCTCGACCCCGACGTCATCGCGGCCTTCCTCGCGGTCGAGGACCGGCGGTTCTATGCGCATCGGGGCGTAGATCCCCGCGCGCTCGCCCGCGCGGCGCTGGCCGACATCCGCGCCCGCCGGATCGTCTCCGGCGGCTCGACCATGACGATGCAACTCGCCCGATTGCTCCGTCCCGGCGGCCGCACGTGGACCGGCAAGGCGAGCCAGGTCCTCTGGGCGCTCCGGCTCGAGCGCCGGCTGCCGAAGCAGACGATCCTCGAGCAGTACCTCAACCGGGTACCGCTGGGCCAGGGGGCCGTCGGAGTCGAGGCCGCGGCCGGACTGTACTTCGGCGCCCACGCCGCCGAGCTCAGCCTGGGGCAGGCCGCGCTGCTCGCGGGCCTCGCGCGCGCGCCCTCGGAGGACAACCCGCTGGTGTCGCCGCGCCGCGCGCGGGCTCGGCGCACGTCGGCGCTCGCGCGGCTCGTCGCCACCGGATACGCGTCGGCGCTGTCGGCCGAGCGCGCCGGGGCGGAGCCGGTGCTGAGCCGGGGACATGATGCCATCTTCGCCCCGCACTTCACGACCCGCGCCGCGCGGTGGAGCGAGCAGGAGCTCGGCCCGGGCGGCACCGCGAGCGGCACGGTGCGCACCTCGCTCGACCTCCCGCTGCAGCTCATGCTCGAGGCCGAGGTCCGCCACACCGTCGAGACGCTGTCCGACCGCGGCGCGGGCCAGGCCGCGGTCGTCGTTCTGGACAACGCCACCGGCGGGGTGCTGGCCTGGGTCGGCTCGCCCGACTTCTGGGCCGACACCGCGGGGCAGGTGGACATGGTGACCTCACCCCGCCAGCCGGGCTCGGCCCTCAAGCCGTTCCTGTACGCGCTCGCCTTCGACCGGGGCTACACGCCGGCGAGCATCCTGCCCGACATCGCCCGCGTCTACCAGACGGCCACCGGCCCGTATCATCCCCGCAACTACGACCGCCGATTCCACGGGCCGGTCCGCGCGCGCGAGGCGCTGGGGAGCTCGTACAATCTGCCCGCCGTGGAGCTCGCGAGCCGGCTTGGCGTCGGCAGCCTGCTCCATCTGCTCCGCGAGGCCGGCTTCGTCTCACTCGGGCGGAGCGCCGAGTATTACGGGCTGGGCCTCTCGCTCGGAAACGGGGACGTGACGCTGCTCGAGTTGGCGAACGGCTACCGAGCGCTCGCGAACGGCGGTATCTGGCGCCCCTGGCAGTGGCACGCATCGGCTCCGGGCGAGCCGCCGGAGCCCGGGCGCCGGATCGCCACGGCGGCGTCGGCCGCGCTGGTGCTCGACATCCTCGATGATCCGGTCGCCCGGATCCCCGGATTCGGAATCGAGACGCCGCTCGACTTCCCGTTCCCAGTGGCCGCGAAGACCGGCACGAGCCGGCACTTCACCGACAATTGGGCGGTCGCCACGGCCGGCGGCTTCACGGTCGCGGTCTGGGTCGGCAACTTCAGCGGGCGGCCGATGGAGGGGGTGAGCGGGGTGAGCGGCGCCGGTCCGCTGCTGCACCGCGCCGTGCTGGCGACGGCGAGCCGGCACGCGCCGCTCACGCTCCCGACGCCGGCGGCGGCCGGGGCGGTGCCGGTCTCGATCTGCCGGCTGTCGGGGCTTCGGGCGACGGCCAGGTGTCCATCGGCCGTCGAGTGGTTCACGCCGGGCACCGCGCCGGCGCGATCCTGCGACTGGCACGCGGGCGGCGGGGTCGTGCTGCCGGCGGAGTTCGCCGAGTGGGCGCAGCAGAACGCGCCCGGGATCCCGGAGGCCGGACCGGGCCCCGCGCCGGCCCGGGTGCCGGAGGGAGGGTTCCGGATCCTCTCGCCTCAGGCGGGCGACGTGTATCGCGTGCCGGCGGGGGTCGACGGGCGCTACGCCACCGTCGGCCTCCGGGCCGCCGGCGCGACCGGCCGGACGGTGCGCTGGTTCGTCGACGGCCGGGCCCATGCGGGCTCGCGGTGGGCGCTGGCGAGAGGGGTGCATCGCATCCGAGCAGTGGACGGGGCGGGCCGGGCGGCAGAGGTGGCCATTTCGGTGAAGTGAATCGGTGGCTGAGCCGTCATCCTGAGCGGAGCGAAGGATCGGGTGGGTCGTGCGAGTGCGGCTTCCAGGGTCCCTCGCATGCCTCGGCCGATCCTTGGCTCCGCTCAGGATGACCGGCGGTTGTGGTTCACCGACCGCACGGATATCTTAACGTCAAGCTACTTGACAAGGAACCAATGCCGAAGCTCAGCCGTTATCGTGAGGACCGCGCCGGGCGTCTCGCCCTGAGCACCTATCTCAAGCTCACCCGCGCCAGCGAGGGTCTCTGGAACCGGCTGGCCCCCGGCCTGGCCCGGGAGGACCTGACCACCAGCCAGTTCGGCGTGCTCGAGGCGCTCCATCACCTCGGGCCCATGCACCAGTGCGACCTCGGCGAGCGGATTCTCAAGAGCAGCGGCAACATGACCCTGGTGATCGACAATCTCGAGAAGCGTGGGCTCGCGCGCCGCGAGCGCTCCGCCGACGACCGGCGATTCATCCTGGTCCACCTGACCGACGAAGGCGAGCGGCTCATCCGCCGCGTCTTCCCGGGCCACGCCGCCGCGATCACCCGCGAGCTCGCCGCCCTCACGCAGGAGGAGCAGCGCACGCTCGGACACCTCTGCCGGAAGCTGGGAGCCACACCATGAGCATCCACCACGTCACCGCCATCGCGGGCGATCCGCAGCGGAATCTCGACTTCTACGCCGGCACCCTGGGGCTTCACCTGGTGAAGCTGACGGTGAACTTCGACGATCCGGGCACCTATCATCTCTATTTCGGGGACGAGACCGGCCGGCCGGGCTCCATCCTCACGTTCTTCCCGTGGCCCGATGGACAGCGCGGGCGGCAGGGCACCGGCCAGGCGGGCACGGTCTCGCTGGCCGTTCCGCCCGCGGCGCTGGGCTGGTGGATCGAGCGCCTGCTGCAGCACGGCGTGAAGTACGAAGGGCCGACCCGCCGATTCGACGAGCGCGTGATGTCGTTCACCGATCCCGACGGGCTCCTGCTCGAGCTGGTCGCGACGCCGCGGGCCGAGCGGGTCGAACCTTGGGGCGGCGGCCCGGTGCCCGCCGAGCATGCCGTGCGCGGCATCCACGGCGCGACCATCTGGGAAGACGGCGACCGCGGGACCGCGGAGTTCCTGACCCGCTTCATGGGCTTCCGCGCCGTCGGGGAGGAGGGCACGCGATTCCGGTTCGAGTCGGCCACGGAAGGAGTGGGGACGGTGCTGGACCTTCGCCGCGCGCCCGGATTCTGGTCCGGCGCGGGCGGTGTGGGGACGGTGCACCATGTGGCGTTCCGCGCTCCGACCGCCGAGGCGCAGCTCGAGCGGCGCCTGGAGCTCGAGCGGGCGGGCGTGGGGATCACCCCGGTGATGGACCGGCAGTATTTCCAGTCGGTCTACTTCCGCGAGCCCGGCGGCGTGCTGTTCGAGATTGCCACCGATCCGCCGGGGTTCACGCTGGACGAGGCCCCCGCCGCGCTCGGCACGGAGCTCAAGCTGCCGCCGGGGCTCGAGCCGATGCGGGAGCGGATCGAGCGGACGCTTCCTCCGGTGCGGCTGCCGGCGGCCGCGCATCTGCCGGCGGCGGCATTCGGAGAGGGCTCATGAGCGCGCCCGCGCCGGAAATGGTCCACCGGTTCGTGCCCGCGACCGTGGCGGGTCTGCCGCCGCTGCTGCTGCTGCACGGCACCGGCGGGACCGAAGACGATCTGCTGCCGCTCGGCGAGCGCCTGCTGCCAGGCGCCGCCCTGTTGAGCCCGCGTGGGCAGGTACTCGAAAACGGCATGCCGCGGTTCTTCCGCCGGCTGGCGGAGGGCGTGTTCGACCTGGACGACCTGCGCCGCCGCACCGCTGAACTGGCCGATTTCGTCGACGCGGCCCGGCGGGAGTACGATCTCGGGCCCATGCCGCCGATCGCGGTCGGCTTTTCCAACGGGGCCAACATCGCGGCTTCTACCCTGCTGCTTCGCCCAGGCACCCTGGGTGGGGGTCTCCTGCTCCGGCCGATGGTGCCGCTGACGCCTGAGCCCCTGCCGACGCTGAGGGGCGTGCCGGTCCAGATCAACGCCGGCACGGCGGATCCGATCGTGAGCCCGGCGCAGAGCGAAGCCCTCGGCGATATGCTCCGGCGTGCCGGCGCCGAGGTGTCGTTCGACTGGATTCGCGGCGGCCATGGACTCACGGCCGCCGATCTCGACATCGGGACGCGCTGGATCGCGTCGGTCCGCGCCTGACGTCGATTCGCGTTCGGTCTTTCTTCTCTTTCGCGCGCGACCGCCGCATCGCATTGGTAAACGTCGCCGCGCACGCGGCTCCCATCGGCGCCTGGCGGCGCCCATCCTTCCTCCGCCGGCCGGCGCCAGCTTGGCCTGCCCGTCGCCCTGAGGACATATGTGATGGTCTCAGCCACCATTGAACAAGAGCGCCTGCTCATCGCCGGGCGCCTCCTCTCCGAAATCGAACGCCGTCACGGACTACCGCACCCGCTGCAACGCGAGCTTCACCCCGTCATCATGGATCGCTTTCTCGCCGTCTACCTCCCCGAAGCCCGGGAAGGGGAGCCGGTACCGCAGGCGCTCGAGTACGCCTTCGCGCCCACGATCGTCGACGCGCTCGATCTGCTGCGCGACGTCGTGAGCGAGTCGGCCGACGGCCGCGGCGCCGCGCTCTATGTGCACGACCTGGACACCGGAATCACCGCGGATACACGGGAGCCGCGCTGACCTCTCCCGGCCTCACCGCAGGACCCGGCGAGCGCGGCCCCGTCACGGCCGCGCTCGCCCTGTTGTTTCTGGCCCTCGCCGGCGGGTCGCTGGCCGCCCAGGGGTCGGATCCCACGCTGCCGGACCTGGCGATGCGGTTCGCCTCGATGACGGCGGTGACCGGGTACGAGCAATCGATGGTGGACTCGCTGATCGCGTTGCTCCCGGGGGCCGCGCGCGACCGTGCCGGCAACGCCGTCGTGGCGCTCGGCGGGGGGCAGCGCCGGCGACTCGTGGCCTGCCCGCTGAGCGAGCCCGGGTTCGTCGTGGGCGGTGTCAGGGGCGACGGCTGGCTCACGCTTCGGCGAGTGGGGCCGACCCTGCCGGTGGTCGAGCGCCAGCTCGAGGGCCAGCGGGTGACGGTTTTCGGCCGGCGCGGCCCGGTGCCCGGTGTGATCGGCGTGCGCTCGATTCATCTCACCCGCGGCCGGGGCACCGGCGCCGACGGCGGCTTCACGGTGGATAGCGCCGTGCTCGACATCGGCGCGGCCTCGTCGGCGGAGGTCGCGGCTGCCGGGGTGCAGGTGCTGAGCCCGGTGGCACCGGCCAAGCGGCCGGAGCGGTACGGCACCGACCTGCTGGCCGCGCCGGTGGTGGCACGCCGGACGGCGTGCGCCGCGCTCGTGCTGGCGGCCCGGCGGGCAATCGCGGAGCAGGGCATGGTGCCGCGGGACGAGAGCGTCGTGATCGCCTTCGTCGTCGAGCAGGAGCTGCTCGGCCGGGGCCTCGCGACGGTGGCGAATACCCGGGGGCCGTTCACCGAGACCGTGCTCGTCGACGGCGGCCCCGGCGCGACCGGCGGGCTCGCCCGGGTGGCCGATACACTGGGCGCCCGGTGGCCGGCGCTCGGCACGGTGACGCGCTGGACGCTGGGCGCCCGCTATCCCGCGACCGCGGTCGAGACCACGTCGCTCGGCGGCGCCGACTCGCTCCGGAGCGCGCTCGCGGGATGGATCGGAGGACGGCGATGAGCCCCGGTCGCTGGCTCGCCGCGCTGCTGCTGGTGCCGCGCCTGCTCTCGGCGCAGGACACCGCGCGGCTTCGCGCCGTGGAGGAGGTACTCGCCCCTCTGGTCGAGAGCTACGGCGTCTCGAGAATGGAAGCGCCGGTGCGCGAGACCGTGCGCCGGCTGCTGCCCGCCTGGGCTCACACCCAGACCGACACGGCGGGCAATCTCTGGCTCACCATGGGCCGGGGCGAGCCCACGGTGGTCTTCGTGGCACACCTGGACGAGATCGGGTTCCGGGTGACGGCGCTTCGGGATGACGGGACGCTCGACGCCGAGGCGGCGGGCGGGCTCTTTCCGTGGCTGTGGGAGGGACAGCCCGCGCTGGTGCACACGGGCGACCGCATCGTCCCCGGGGTGTTCGTGCCGCACGATTCCGCGGCTCCCGGCGCCGATCCGACCGTGCGCGTGGACGTCGGCACCGCCGACCGGGCGGCGACCGAAGCGCTCGGCATTCGGGCGGGCCACACCGTGACGAGTCCCAAGCGCTACGTGCGGCTGGCCGGCACGCGCGCGACCGGCCGGTCGTTCGACGACCGGGTCGGCTCGACCGCGCTGGTGCTCGCGGCGCGGCGGCTCGATCCGGCCAGGCTCCGGCACACGGTCATCTTCGTCTGGAGCGTGCGCGAGGAGATCGGGCTCGAGGGCGCGCACGCGGCGGCGGCGGCGCTGGGGCTCCGCCCGGCGCGCGTGCATGCCATCGATACGTTCGTCTCCTCGGACTCGCCGCTCGAGCGCCGGAACTTCGCCGACGCGCCGCTCGGCCGGGGTCCGGTGGCGCGCGCGCTGGACAACAGCTCGGTCACGCCGCCAGCGTACGTCGACTCGCTCGCCGTGCTGGCCCGCGCGCGGCGGATCCCGCTCCAGGTGGGAACGACCAACGGCGGCAACGACGGCTCCGCCTTCAGCGACTGGGGCGTGCCGGACGTGCCGATCGGCTGGCCGCTTCGGTACTCGCACTCGCCGGCGGAGGTGGTGGATCTGCGCGACGTGGCGGGGCTCGCGGATCTCGTGCAGGCCGTGGCCGAGGGGTGGTGACGAGCGGGAAACCTGCGGAAGGGGTGTTCCGTCGTTGTTGTGGGGCGCGAAGGCTCGGCGGCGTCACATGAGCGGGGGAGGCCGGGGCGATACGTTTGGGTCCTCGTCATCCCGGGCGGGCCCGTCATGCCGACGGCAGCCCGTCATCCTGAGGTCTCGAACGAAAGCCTGTCACCTGTCATCCCGAGCGTAGCGAGGGATCTTCTCGGGCCGAGTTCGAGCCAGTTCCGGGCAAGATCCCTCGCTGCGCTCGGGATGACAGCTCCGCTCGGGGATGACAGTGACGGGTGACGGCCCCCGGACGCGCACCTGCACCCACCCGACCACCCCCGCTCATTCCCGGAGATTCCCGTGACCCTCCGCTCGCCCTGGCTGCTGCTCGGCGCGCTCGTCGCCCTGAGCCTACCGCCGGCCGCCAGGATCCGCCACGTGCCGGCCGAGTATCGCACGATCCAGGCGGCGATCGACAGCGCCGAGCCGGGCGACACGGTGCTCGTGGCGCCGGGCCGCTACGTCGAGAACATCCGATTCGGCGGCAAGGGGATCGTCGTCGGGAGCGAGTACCTCCTGAGCCGCGACCCGGCGATCATCGCCCGGACGATCATCGACGGCAGCCGGCCCCGGCACCCCGACACGGCGAGTGTCGTGCTCATGATCGACCAGGAGGATACGAGCGCGGTCCTGATCGGCTTCACGCTCACCGGCGGGGGCGGCACGGTCTGGACCGACGCCCGCCAGAAGGCGCTCTACCGCGAGGGTGGGGGCGTGCTGTGCGAGCTCGGGTCGCCGGTCATCGAGCACAACATCATCGAGGGGAACGAGGCGGTGCGGGCGGGCCCCGGGATCCTGAGCGCGGGCGGCGGCGGGATCCGGTCCGGCTACGCCGAGCCGATCATCCGCCACAACGTGATCCGGAACAATCGCGGAGAGTATGGCGCCGGCGTCGTGCTGTACCACTCGGCGGGGACGGTGCAGAACAACCTCATCGCCGGCAACACCGGCGGGGCAGGGCATGGCGGGTCGGGCCTGTGGGTGGTCGGCGCGCTGAGCTACCGCCTGAAAAACCTGGTGGAGCAGAACACCATCGTGGGCAACGTCGCCGCGTTGCCGGATTCCACCCCCACGCAGCTCGGCGGCAAGGGCGGCGCGCTCATCGCCTACGCCCCGCTGATGTTCCGCGACAACATCGTCTGGGGCAATCGCCAGGGCATCGGGACCCAGATCGACCACTCGAAGCGCGTCCCGCCCGAGCTGCGTGCGAACCTGGTGCAGGACGGCGCGGAGCCGGGCTCGACGCTGGTCACCGATCCCCGCTTCGCCGACACCGTTCACTATTATCTGGCGCCGGGTTCCCCGGCGGTAGATGCGGGTGACGCGGGCGCGAGCCTGGATCCCGGAGCCCGCGGCCGGGCGCGTGCGCCGGCGCTCGGGAAGGCGCGGGCCGACTTGGGCGCCTACGGCGGTGCGGGGAGCGAGGTCTTGCTGCCGTGACGCGACAGGCATCCTGAGGGCCGCGACCGTCATCCCGAGCGCAGCGAGGGACCTGCTTCGCCATTCCTGAACCATTCCCGGGCAGGATCCCTCGCTGCGCTCGGGATGACGGCGTTCTGCGTCCGGGCCGACGGCTCGCCGCGCCTGGGGGGACGGCTCGCCGCGCTCGGGATGACGGCTCGGGCAGCCCGCCGATCCAGAACCTTTCACTCAGGGGACGTCGCCATGCACCTCCGCGTCCTGATTTTCGCTTTCGTGGCCGGCCTCGCCGCGTTCTCCGGCCCGACGCCGGTCCGACCGGCCCCCGCCGTGGTCGAGTACGCCATCCCACGTCCGGGCAACTTCCCGCACGATCCCGCCGTCGCCGCCGACGGCAGCGTGTGGTACACGGATCAGCGCAACAGCTACATCGGCCATCTCGATCCATCCACGGGCAAAATCGTGGACTACCCGACGCCCACGCCGGGCTCGGGGCCGCACGGTCTCACGGTCGCGCCCGACGGCCGGATCTGGTACACCGGCCAGGGCGCGGGCGTGCTCGGCCGGGTCGAGCCGAAGACCGGGCACATCACCGAGTTTCCGCTGCCGGGTAATGCGCGGAATCCGCACACGCCGATCTTCCATCAGGGCCACGTCTGGTTCACCGATGCCAACAACAACACCTACGGCAGCCTCGACCCGTCGACCGGGAAGGTTGCGGTGTACACGGCGCCGACGCCCAACTCGGTCCCGTACGGCATGGTCCCGGCCGGGGACGGCTCGATCTGGATCGCGATGCTGGGCACCAACAAGCTGGGCCGCGTGGACCCCGCGACCGGCGCGATGAAGGAGTTCGTCCTCCCCGCGGCAGAAGCGCGGCCCCGGCGGCTCCAGGTCGGCGGCGACGGAACGGTCTGGTACACCGACTACGGCCGCGGCTATCTTGGCGCGCTGGACCCCGCGACGGGAAAGGTGCGGGAGTGGCGCTCCCCGTCGGACAACGCAGGGCCGTATGGCATCGCGATCGGGACCGATGGCCGGATCTGGTACTGCGAGTCGCGCACCGGCACCATGGTGGCATTCGACCCCAGGAGCGAGAAGATGGAAAGCGTGCCGATCCCCACGCGGGGCGCCATCGTGCGCCACATGGAGACCGACAGCACCCGCGGGCGCCTCTGGCTCGCGCTGAGCGGGACGGGGCGGCTGGGGAAGATCGAGCTGGGCGCGAAGTGAGCGGAGGACGTCGATGTCCCGGAGTCACCCTGAGCGGAGCGAAGGATCGGGTGGGACATGAGGGTGACCCTCGGGGCTCACTCGCACCACCCACCCGATCCTTCGCTCCGCTCAGGAGGACCACTCGTGCCGTCCGCCACGGATGCCTGGGCGCACTCCTCGTCGCGCTCCCGTTCCGCGCCGCGCCCGCGGCCGCCCAGCGCGAGCACCCCGACTCGCGCCTCCAGCAAGAGCTCGAGACCGCCGTGGCCGGGTTCCACGGCCAGGTCGGCGTCTACGTCCAGCACCTCCGCACCGGCGCCACCGCCGCCATTCAGGCCGACGACACCTTTCCGACGGCGAGCATGGTGAAAGTCCCGATCATGATCGGGGTGTTCGATGCCATCGGCGCCGGGAAGTTCGCCTTCACCGACACCGCGCCGGAGCCGCGCGCGGTCGCCAAGTACCCCGAGGACGACATCCTGGCGGGCCTGAGCGACACCGCCCGGATCACGGTGAGCCGGCTGCTCACGCTGAGCCTGACCTACAGCGACAACAGCGCTTCGCTCTGGCTCCAGCAGCTCGCCGGCGGCGGACCGGTGATCAACGGCTGGCTCGAGCGGAACGGCTTTGCCGTCACCCGCGTGAACGCGCGGACACCGGGCCGGGAGGCCGACTACGAGGCCTGGGGCTGGGGGCAGACCACGCCGAGGGAGATGGCCCGTCTCGTCACCCTGATCCGGCAGGGGAAGCTGCTGAGTCCGGCGGCGAGTGAGGAGATGTACCGCACGCTGACGCGAAGCTTCTGGACCGGGGAGGCGCTGTCCCAGCTTCCGCCCACGGTCCAGGCGGCCTCCAAGCAGGGCGCGGTGGACCAGTCGCGCTCCGAGGTCGTGCTGGTGAACGCGCCATCGGGCGACTACGTGTTCTCCGTCATCACCAAGAACCAGGCGGACACGAGTTGGACGCCGGACAACGAAGGATATCTGCTGCTCCGCAGGATCTCCGCGCTCCTCTGGCGGCGATTCGAGCCCCGCCACCCCTGGAGCCCGGCGTCCGGCGCCCAGGCGTTCAAGCCCTGACTTTGTCGCGGCGCCCGGACGGCGTGCGCTGTTCCGGCGACACTCGGCATCTCGCGCGCGCCCGATCTTCCACTCGGGCTTGCGTCCCCGCGAAAATATGCATACTTATGCATTATGCAATCAGCGGACACCCCCCTCGCCCTCGCCTTCTCCGGCGGGCTGGACACCTCCTTCTGCGTCCCCCGCCTCGCCGAGGACGGCTGGGCGGTCCACACCGTCTATGTCGATACCGGCGGCTCGACCGCGGACGAGCGCGCCGCCGTCCGTCGCCAGGCAGAAGCCGTCGGCGCCGTTTCTCACCATGAGGTGGACGCGCGCGACCAGGTCTACGACCGGTTCGTCCGCTTCCTGATCCAGGGCAACGTCCTGCGGGGTGAGGTCTACCCACTGAGCGTCGCCGCCGAGCGAACCCAGCAGGCGCTCTCGGTGGTCGCGGCCGCGCGCGCGCTCGGCGCCAAGGCGGTCGCGCATGGGTCGACCGGCGCCGGCAACGACCAGATCCGGTTCGACGTCGCGCTCCGCGTGCTGGCGCCCGAGCTCGAGATCGTGACCCCGATCCGTGACCTCGGCATCAAGCGCGAGCAGGCGATCGCGTACCTCGAGCGCCTGGGGCTGCCGGTGCCGGCCAGGGCCGGCGCCTACTCCATCAACCGCGGTCTCTGGGGCACCACCTGGGGCGGCGGCTGGACCCACGATACCTGGGCCGGACCGCCGGCCGAGCTGGTGGACCCGCCGGCCGACGCGCCGGCGCCGCGCGAGATCGTGCTCGGGTGGGACGCGGGTTTGCCGGTCGCGCTCGACGGGGCGCCGGCCGCGGGCCCCGGCCTCGTCGCCCGGCTGGGCGAGCTCTGCGAGTCGTACGGCGTGGGCCGCAACATCCACGTCGGAGAGACGGCGCTCGGCATCAAGGGCCGGATCGGCTTCGAGGCGGGCGCGGCGCTGCTCCTGATCGGCGCGCATCGCGAGCTCGAAAAGCTGGTGCTCACCCGGTGGCAAACCTTCTGGAAGGACCAGCTCGGCCGCTTCTACGGCGACCGCCTGCACGAGGGTCAGTACTTCGACCCCTCGCTTCGCGACATCGAGGCCCTGATCACGAGCTCGCAGGCGCGCGTGACGGGCGAGACCCGGGTCCGGCTCGCGCCCGGCCGGTTCCAGGTCGTGGGCACGCGCAGCCCGTTCTCGATGATGGACACCGCCGTCGCCACCTATGGCGAAGAGAACCGCCTCTGGACCGGCGACGAGGCCCGCGCCTTTGCGCGGGTGTCCGCCGTGCCGTCGCTGCTCGCCGCCCGGGCGGCGGAGAGGGAGTCACCCTGAGCGGAGCGAAGGGGCATGCCCCAGCGCATGATTTTTTCGCTTCGCTCAGGATGACTCCGTTGAAATCCGCGAGCACCGCGAATAACGATGTCTGAGGAGTGTCACCCATGGTCGTCACCAGCCGGGTCCGGCTCGACCGGATCAGCAGCTCCACCCGCAACGCCGCGCTCCCGCCCGAAGTGATCCTGGGCGATGAGATCGTCGCCGCCGAGGGCTACGTGCTGGCCGTGCGCATCCTCGAGGACAAGGCGGCCTACAACACGATCGAGGACACCACCGGCCGGATGCTGTCGCTTCGGGGCGGCGATGTGCTCGCGGGGGTCCTTGGCACCCGCCGCGCGCTTCGCGGCTATGCCGGCGTGGTGCCGAGCCATATCGCCGTCGGCGACACGATCGAGGTGCTCAACCTCGGCGGCATCCTGGGCCGCTGCACCTCGGTCAACCCCGACATCGGCCCGCCGTTCAAGGCCGACGTGCTCGGCGCCGTGCTCGCGTTTCCCGAGTTGGGCGACCGGGTGGGCCGTCCGGCTCACATTCGCGACCGCGCGGTGCCGCCGTCGGACACGCTCGAATGCCGGACCCCGGTCGTCTACGTCGCCGGTACGTGCATGAACGCGGGCAAGACCGTCGCGGCGACCGAGCTGGTGCGCGGGCTCACGCGCGGGGGCCTCCGCGTGGTGGCGGCCAAGCTCACCGGCGTCTCGCTCATGCGCGACGCGCTGTCGATGCTCGACGCCGGCGCGGTGGCGGCCCTGACGTTCAACGACGTCGGCATCGCCAGCACCCATGCCGGCGTCACGGTCACGACCGCCAAGGGGATCTTCAACCGGCTGGCCGGCGCCAAGCCCGACGTCATCGTGGCCGAGCTGGGCGACGGCATCCTGGGCGAGTACGGGGTGCAGGACATCCTGCGCGACGAGGAGCTCATGCGCGTGGGCGCGGCGTACGTCATGGCCGCTCCCGATCCCGTGGCCTGCTGGGGTGCGGCCGAGCTCATGCGGCGCGAGTTCGACCTGCCCATCACCGCCATCACCGGTCCCGCGACCGACAACGAGGTCGGCCAGGTCTACATCACCGCCGGACTGGGCCTCGCGGCGCACAACGCCCGGCGGGACGCGGCGGGGTTGCTCGGCGTGGTGCGGGGGGCGCTTGCGGACTGGGCGGAGAGGGCGGAGCCAGCGGAGAGGGCGGAGAGTGGCACCGCGGCGGAGACCTCCGCCCTTTCCGCCGTCTCCACCCGGTGAGAGTCTCCGTCATCGGCTCCGCCGGCTACGCCGGCGGCGAGCTGCTGCGGCTGCTGTTGCAGCATCCCGAGGTGTCGGAGTGCGTGGCCACCAGCCGAAGCCAGGCGGGCAAGCCGATCGCCGACGTCCATCCGGCCTTGGCGCCGGTGTCGGACGCGCGGTTCTCCGGTGCCACGCCGGGCGAGGCGGCGCGCGGCCGGGACGTGGTTTTTCTGTGTCTCGAGCACGGCGAGTCCTCCCGGGTGGCGGGCGAGGTGTTCGACGCGGGGCCGGGCCTGGTCGTGGACCTGGCCGCGGACTTCCGCGTGCGCGATCCGCGACTGTACGAACGCTACTACGGGGTGCACTCGGCGCCCGAGTTGCTCCCGCGCTTCACCTATGGCCTGGCCGACATCGTCGGCTGCCGGCTCCGCGGCGCGACGGCGATCGCCGCCCCGGGCTGCTTCGCGACGGCCGCGCAGCTCGCGCTCTACCCCCTGGCATGGGCGGGACTCGACGTGACGCCGTCGCTGTTCGCGGTCACCGGCTCGAGCGGTGCGGGCGTGCAGCCCCGGCCGACGACCCATCACCCCATGCGGGCGCACAACCTGTTCGCCTACTCGGTGCTCGGCCACCGGCACGAGGCGGAGGTCCTCGGCGCCTGGCGCGAGTGGATCGGCCGTCCCGACGCCACGGCCCGGCTCATGACCCACTCGGGGCCGTTCGTGCGCGGGATCTACCTCACGCTGCACGCCTTCGTCCCGAAGGAGATGACGATCGGCGGAGGCGCGCCCGGCGACACCGCGGCCGGCTGGTTCCGCGAGGTCTACGCGGGGCGCCCGTTCGTCCGCGTGCTCGATGCGCCGCCGGAGCTGACCCATGCCGTGGGCACCAATTACGCGCTGGTCCACGCCGTCGAGAGCGGTGGTGGCGAGGAGATCCAGGTGACGGTGGCCATCGACAACCTGGTGAAGGGCGCCGGCGGCCAGGCCATCCAGGCGATGAACCTCGCGCTCGGCATCGATGAGCGCGCCGGCCTCACGGCCGCGGGGATCTATCCGTGTTGAGCGACCGTCGGGGCGCGACGGCGAGTCGTCCTGAGCGAGGCGAAGGAGCCATGCCCTGATGTATGCCCCCTTCGCTTCGCTCAGGATGACTCCGGGAGGGGCAGCCACCACTCCCGCCCTGCTCCCCGTCTACGCCCAGTTCCCGATCCGCCCGGTGCGCGGCCACGGCTCGTGGCTCGTGGACGAAAGCGGCGAGGAGTGGCTCGACGCCTACGGTGGCCACGCCGTCGCCTCGACCGGGCACAGCCATCCCGACGTGGTGCGGGCCATCGCCGAGCAGGCGGCGCAGCTGCTGTTCTATTCGACGGCCGTGCCGCTCCCGCAGCGCGAGGCGCTGGCCGACAAGCTGGCCGAGCTCTGTCCCGACCCGCTCGGCCGGGTGTTCTTCTGCAATTCGGGCGCGGAGGCGAACGAGAACGCGCTCCACCTCGCGCGGAAGCACACCGGGCGTCAGGTGATCGTCTCGGTCCGCGGCGGCTGGCACGGCCGCACGGTCGCGACCCTCGCATGCACCGACGGTCCTCGCTACGAGGAGGCCGCGCGCCGGGCCGGAATGCCGCTCAGCCGGAAGGTGCCCTTCGACGACGTAGCCGCGCTCAACGCGGCGGTAGACGACACCGTCGCCGCGGTACTGGTCGAGCCGGTGCAGGGTTTCGCCGGCGCGCGCGACTGCTCGATCGAGTTCCTCGAGGCCGCCCGCCGGATATGCGACGAGCGGGGAGCGGCGCTGCTGTTCGACGAAGTGCAGTGCGGCGTCGGGCGCTGCGGCGCGTTCAGCGCCGCGGAGGCGGTCGGGGTGACGCCCGACGTGCTGACGTTCGCGAAGGGCCTCGCCGGCGGGCTCCCGATCGGGGCGGTGGTCGCGGCCCCCACGCTCACGGCCTCCCTGGTCCCCGGCGATCTCGGCAGCACGTTCGGCGGTGGCCCGGTGCCCTGCGTCGCAGCACTCGCCAACCTCATGGTGATCGAGCGCGACGGGCTGATCGCCAATGCGGTGGAGGTCGGCGCCCACTTGGCACACGGGGCGCGGGCGCTCGGTGTGCGGAAGGTGTCCGGCCGCGGCCTGCTCCTGGGGCTTCATCTGGCCCGGCCGGCGGTCGAGGTGCAGCGCGCGCTGTTCGACCGGCGGATCCTGACGGGAACGGCGACCGACCCCCAGATCCTGCGGCTGCTGCCGCCGCTCTCCTTCTCCGTGCGCGAGGCCGACCTGCTCCTGGCCGGTCTCCGGGAGGTACTGGCGTGACCAAGCGCGACTTTCTGGCCCTGGAGGAGTGGAGCCCGACCGCGGTCGAAGGCCTGCTGGCGCTCGCGGCCCGGGTGAAGCGCGGCGAGGTATCGGGCGGTCTCGAGCGGAAGGTCCTGGCGATGGTGTTCATGGACCCCAGCCTCCGCACCCGCACCAGCTTCGAGACCGCGATGTTCCTCCACGGGGGCCATGCGGTGGTGCTCGAGCCGGGCAAGGGAAGCTGGTCGCTCGAGACCGAGCCCGGCGCCGTGATGGACGGCGATACGGTCGAGCACATCATCGATGCCGCGCGCGTGCTCGGCCGCTACGCCGATGCCGTGGGCGTGCGGAGCTTCCCGCGGGGGCGCGACTGGACCGTCGCGCGCCAGGACGCGATTCTCCGCAACTTCGCGCGGTACTGCGAGAAGCCGGTCATCAACCTGGAGAGCGCCCGGCGCCACCCGTGCCAGGCGCTGGCCGACGCCATGACCATGCGCGAGAAACTGGGCGAGACCGAGGGCAAGCGCTTCGTCCTCACCTGGGCATGGCATCCGAAGGCGCTTCCGACCGCCGTCCCCGCGAGTGCCGCGCTGGCCGCCGCCGCGCTCGGCATGGAGATCGTCATCGCCCGTCCGCCCGGATACGAGCTCGATCCCGAGGACACCGCGACCATCCGGCGGATCGCGCAGCAGGCGGGCGGGGAGTTCGTGCACATCATCGACGACCCCGACGAGGCGCTGGTCGGCGCCGATGCCGTGTACGTCAAGTCGTGGGGATCGGTGAAGCTCTATGGACAGCCCGAGGAGGAGCGCGACCTCCGCGCGGGGCTTCGCGACTGGCGGCTCACGCCGGCGCGACTGCGCTCCACTCGTGGCGGTAAGGGACTCGTGATGCACTGCCTGCCGGTCCGGCGCAACGTGGAGATCGACGACGCGGTGCTCGACGGGCCGGCCTCGGTGGTCGTGGACCAGGCCGAGAACCGGCTGCACGTGCAGCGGGCGCTCCTGCTCGAGCTGATCGGGAACGCGGGGTAAGGCGCGGGGTAAGCGGGAGTCACCCTGAGCGAAGCGAGGGGGGCATGCCCCGAGGAATGGCTCCTTCGCTCCGCTCAGGATGACTCACCGCTCAGGATGACTCGTCACCACAGGGGAGAACGTCGCACCGTGACCATCGATACCACCAAGGGCATCGCCGGCCTCAAGGGCGCGCTGCGGTACGTCCGGGCCTACCGGGATCAGGTCTTCGTCGTGAAGCTCGGCGGCGACGTCGTCGGCGAGCCGGAAGTGCTGGATCAGGTCGCCGCCCAGCTCGCGCTGCTGTCCTCGCTCAGTATCCGCTTGGTGGTGGTGCACGGCGGCGGCCCGCAGGCCTCGGCGCTGAGCCGCCGGCTCGGCATGGAGCCGCGTCTGGTGGCCGGCCGCCGCGTCACCGACGACGGGGCGCTGGAGGTGGCCAAGATGGTGTACGCCGGCCAGCTCAACGTCGACCTGCTCGCCGCGCTGCGCGAGCACCGGGTGCAGGCGGTCGGCCTGAGCGGGGTCGATGCCGAGCTCATCACCGCGCACCGGCGTCCGCCGGTCCAGGTGGTGGACGACGCCGGCGTGAGCTCGAAGGTGGACTACGGGCACGTGGGCGACATCGGCCGGGTGGACCCGCGCGTGCTGGGGACGCTCATGGAAGCGCGCTTCGTGCCCGTCGTGGCGAGCCTCGCGGGCGGTGAGGACGGCGAGGTGTTCAACGTCAATGCCGATACGGTCGCGGAGTCGCTCGCGGTCGCACTCCGGGCGCAGAAGCTGATCTTCCTCACCGGCGCCCCGGGGGTGCTGCGCGATCGCACCGATCCGTCGACGCTCGTCACCTTCGCCGACCCGGACGATCTCGCGGGCCTGATGGCGAGTGGGGTGCTCGCCGGCGGGATGCGCCCCAAGGTCGAGGCCTGCATCCGGGCGGCCACCGGGGGCGTGGAGCGCACTCACATCATCGACGGCCGGGCGCCCGACGCGCTCCTGCTGGAGGTGTTCACCGGGGCCGGCTGCGGCACCATGATCGTGGGCCGCAAGGAGAAGGCGACGTACCTGGGGGTGGATCTTGCCGGATGAGATCGACCTGCTGACCCGCATGGTGGCGATCCCCTCGGTGAGCGGCGAGGAGGAGGCGCTGGCGAAGTACGTGGAGGCGACGGCGCGGGACTGGAACCTCGAGGCGACGCGGGACGACCTGGCCGTCCGGATCGAGGTCGGAGGACGGAAGCCGGGGCGCACGGTGGCGCTCGTGTCGCACCTCGACGTGGTACCGCCTGGGAGAGGGTGGACCCGTGATCCGTTCACGCCGACCGTCGAGGGCACGCGGCTCTACGGCCGCGGCTCGGGCGACGCGAAGGCGTCGGTCGCCGCCATGCTCACGGCGGCCAAGGACGTGGCGGACGCCGGTGGCCCCGACACCGGCCGAGTGCTCGTGCTGCTGGGCTATGGGGAGGAGACCAGGCACACCACCATGGAGCGCGCCGTCGAGACGGCGGGCGAGATCGACGCGGCCATCGTGGGCGAGCCGACCAACCTCGACTTCGCCGTGGCGCAGCGCGGCCTCATGATGGTCGACCTCCTCGCCGAGGGTGACCAGCGGCACGCCGGATACGCCGCAGCGGATGGCGAGTTCCGGAACGCCGCCCTGGTGCTCGCCGGCGACCTGCTCAAGCTGGATGGGCTCTTCGATGGCCGGTCGCACCCGGTCCTGGGCCACACCACCGCCACGCCCACCATGCTCGATGCGGGCGTGAGCCGGAACGTCACGCCGCCCGTGGCCAAGGCCGTGCTCGACATCCGAAGCACGCCCGACTGGACCCACGACGAGGTCGCGGACACCCTCCGCCGGGCGCTCGCATCGGACGTCGTCGTCACCTCGCGGCGACTGGTGCCGTGCGAAACGCCGGCGGGATCGCGGCTGCTCGCGCTGGCGCGGCGAATGCGGCCCGAGGCCCGGACCTTCGGGAGCCCGACCTGCTCGGACTGGGTGTTCCTGCGTCACACCGATGCCCTCAAATGCGGCCCGGGCACGAGCCGCCGCTCGCACACACCGGACGAATACGTGGACCTGCCGGAGGTGTCGGACGCGAGGCGGTTCTACGCGGCGGTGGCGCGGGCGTATCTGGCGGCGGGGGGTGCATGAGGGAGACGGCGGTGGCGAGATGGCAACGCTGTCATGCAGTCAGCTGTCATCCCGAGCGGAGCGAGGGATCTTGCTCTGGAATGACTCGAACTTGGCCCAGCAAGATCCCTCGCTCCGCTCGGGATGACAAGATGGCACGCTTCGGCGAACGATCCGGACCCACCGGGGGCCCCGATGCCCGCTAAGCCCACCACGCTCTGGTCCACGGCCACGCGTACCGATCAGGCGATGCTCGACTACACCTCGGGCGACGACCGTCCCTGGGACGCGCGGCTGCTTCGGTGGGATGTTCTCGGGAGCCTGGGCCACGTCGAGGGGCTGCGCGCCTCCGGCCTGCTGACCACCGCGGACTACACCCGGCTCCGCCGCGGTCTCCGTGCCGCGCTCGAGGCCATCGACGACGGCGAGCTGACCGTCACCGCCCGGCACGAGGACATCCACACCGCGGTCGAGGATTGGCTCACCCGGCGGCTTCCCGGCATCGGCGAGCGGCTCCACACGGGCCGGTCCCGGAACGACCAGGTGGCCTGCGACCTCCGCCTGTACCTCAAGGACTACCTGCTGACGCTGCACGCCGGCGCGCTGGACCTGGCCGAGGCGCTGCTCGGCTTCGCACGGCGGCACCGCACGGCTCTCTGGCCGGGCTACACACACCAGCGGCGCGCGATGCCGTCGTCTGTCGGACTCTGGGCGAGCGCGTATGCCGAAGGGGTGCTCGACACGTCCGAGGCCCTGGTGGGCCTCTGGCCGCTGGTGGACCGCTCACCGCTCGGCAGCGCGGCGGGATACGGCGTGCCGCTGCCGCTCCGGCGCGAGTTGGTGGCGCGCGCGCTCGGGTTCGCCGGGCTCGACCGCAACGTGGCGACGGTGCAGGGTGGCCGCGGCAAGCTCGAGGCGGCTGCGCTCTTCTGGTGCACCCAGCTCGGCCACGAGCTCGCCCGGTTGTCGCAGGACGTGATCCTGTTCAGCGCCGAGGAGTTCGGCTATCTGGTGCTGCCGCCGGAACTGGCCACCGGGTCCAGCATCATGCCGCACAAGCGGAATCCGGACCTGTTCGAGCTCACCCGCGCCCGCGCCGCCGCGCTGGAGGGCGATCTCGTGGCGCTGCTGCAGATCAAGGGCAAGCTCGCCGGCGGCTATCAGCGCGATTTCCAGCTGCTGAAGGAGCCGCTGATGCGCGGGCTCGAGCGCACCCGCGCGATGCTCGGCGTGCTGACTCTGGCGATCCCGCGTCTGGAGGTGAATCGTGCGCGCGCGGCGGCGGCGCTGGAGGGCGGCACGCTCGCGACGGACGAGGTCATGCGGCGGGTGGAGGCCGGACGCCCGTTCCGCGCCGCCTATCGCGAGGTGGCCGCCGCCCTGCAGGCCGGCGAGCGCTTCGCCGCGCCGAGCTCGGCGAAGCTTCTGGCCCGGCGCACCTCCACCGGCGGCCTCGGCAATCTGGGCCTCGACCTCGTGCGCGGGCGGCTCCGGCGGGGACGGGCGTGGCAGGCCCGCGAACGGCGCCGGTTCGAGCGCGCCATGCGGGCGCTGGCCGGCCGTGCCGCGGGCAGCCGCCGACCGTCCGGCCGTCCGACCGCCTGACCGCCGTCATGACCGCCGACCGCCGGAAGCGCCATCTCAAGATCCTCGAGCTCATCAGCACGCGGGCCGTGCGGACGCAGGAGGAGCTGGCCGAGGCGCTCGCGGCGGAGGGCTGGGAGGTGACGCAGTCGTCGGTGAGCCGCGACATCGCGGCGCTGCGGCTCGTCAAGGTGGACGGCGCCTACCGGCGCCCGTCGGCAATCGTGGTGCCGGCGGACCCCGACGAGCGGCGGATCGCCGACGGTGTGCTCACGGCCGAGCCCGCGGGTGAAGCCCTCGTGGTCCTCCACACTCCGCCGGGCGAAGCGAACCGGGTGGCGGTCGCGCTCGACCGGCTGGCGTGGTCCGACGTGGTGGGGACGATCGCGGGCGACGACACCATCTTCCTCGCCGTCAAGGATGGCTCGGCCCAGCGACGGGTGATCGGCGAGGTGCGGAAGCTGACGAGCACGTGAGCGGGGCCCCCCGCTGGCGCGGCTCGGGTGACCGTGTCATCCTGAGCCGAGCGAAGGATCGGGTCGGTGGCGCGAGTGAGACTCCACGCCCGCTCGCATGAGCAGACCGATCCTTCGCTCAGGATGACGCACACTCTTCACCGAGGTGACCACCGCATGCCCTGGACCAGCTCAGGCCGTCGCATCGCCGGCGCGCTCCTCCTCGCCACCGCGGCCCTGGCGACCGGCTGCCAGCAGAAGACCGGTGCCCTCACCGCCGCGGAGCAGCAGCGGCTTGATGCCGAGGGGGTCGTCCGCCGGGCCGACGACCTGATGTTCCGCTATACCCACGACGCCGGCCGGCGGGACGCGGGGTGGGAGGAGCGCAAGGCCTCCATCATCGTGACGAAGCAGAGCGTGATCATCCACAAGAACGAGAAGCTCGGCCTCGAGATCAATCCGCGCACCCGGCGGTTCGTCCAGGTCCGGCGCGACGGCGACCGGGTCCGGATCAGCGCGGGCGGGGGGCAGTCGGCCGAGAGCTGGTCGTTCGTGCCGCCGGACGACGCCGCGGGGTGGGCCGACGCGATCCGGGCGGTGGTCAAGGGGTCAAAGGCGCAGCAGTAGAGTCGCGCCGGTGGTGGCGGACGAACGAAGGGCGGCCCTCGCAGGCCGCCCTTCGCTATTGAAGCGACGATCGGGCCGGTGCTACGGCTTCACGTTGAACTTCGACGACGAGACTGTTCCCAGCCCGCCGCTCCGATCCACCGCGCCGGACGTGGCCACGATGGTGAGGGCGCCGGTCTTGGTGACGCAGAGGTTGGTCCAGCTCACATTCGTCTGTTGGCTCTCGCCGTTGGGACCGACGGTGCCGAGCGTGATCTTCGGCGCCACCGGCGTCGCGCCCGAGCCCGCGTTGCAGCCGCCGGTCGGCCCGCCTTGCAGCAAATCGGTCGGGGTGCCGTTGTTGGTGGTCGCCGACAGGCTCACCGAAACGCCGCCCGCGGGAGCCGGCGGGGTCGACACGTTGATGGTCAGGCCGAAGCGGCCGGTGTTCACCTTGAGGTTCGCAGGCGGGCCTTGGGTGATCGTCAACTTGACCGTCGGCAGATTCTGGGCCGTAAACTCATCGGACTTGGCGCCGCTGGCCGAGCCGCCGATGGTCTTCCCGAGCACGGCGGCCTGGAGGGGCGCCGGGGCGAACAGGCGGTCGGCATACTGGGCCAGCCGGCGGATCAGGGCGAAGCTGCCACCGCCGGTGCCCAGGGCGAGGGTGGCGGGGTCGGTCGCGCACAGGGCATCGGCCGCCTTGTAGGCGATCACGCCGACGGACTGCTGCGCCACCATCTCAGCGGTGGTGAACGGCAGGCCGGGCCGCGCCGCGGCGCACAGGGCGACGAGCGCGAACGGGCGGAAGCCGACATCTCGCGGGATGAGCTTCCAGTCGAAACCGCTCGGGACCGGCTGCCCGTAGACCAGGGTTCGCGTGTTGTTCAGCAGAGACGGCCAGGTAACGGCATCGCCGGGGGCCAGCCCGGCTACGTTGCCGTCGGCGCCGGCGCCCAGCGAAGCATCGTTGCCGATGGCCGGTCCGGTGGCATCGTTCGCCCCGCCGCGCACGAAGAACGCGCCGCCGCTCGCCGGAGTCAGGGCCGCCGCGAAGTTGAACTGCTTGTCCGTCGGCCACCCCGCGAAGTTGCCCTGGGACTCGGCGTTCACGTCGAACATGCACTGGATCGCCTGCTGGACCAGCGCGCCACCGGCCGCGGCCGAGCTGCCGGTGCCCAGTCGCGAGACCCTGCCGGCGAGCGCGAGCAGGCTGTATCCGGGGTCCCTCGCGCCGGCGTAGTTCCTGTTCGAGCCGAAGGCGGTCTGCATCAGCCCGATCAGGTCGCTCGCCGCCTTCCGGTCGGCCGAGACGCTGAAGTACGCGTTGGACGCGTTGGAGAGGCTGGGGTTTCCCGAGAAGACGCACGGGTTGGGCGCGGTCGGAGCCGGCGGGGCTTGCTTGAACGACGCCCCGTCCGTCTGCGGCGCGGACGGCGGGGTGCCATCGCAGGCAGCGGCGAGGACCGCCACAGCAAGGGCTGCGACGCTGACGACAGGCCGGCGAGTCATAGGCGACTCCTGATGTGGTCCAACTCTGGGAGCATACGCGCGGTGTGACAGTTTACTCAGCAGCAACTAATACTACGATTTGAGCCGATTGTCGATGGGTCAGTATTACCCGGTTGGGTGGACAAACCGCGTTGCGGCGGGACTCGGGAGATGCAAATAGTTGCGCGCGCACTAGCTCACGAGGACGCCGACGGCAGGCCGATGAGCGAGCGCCAACGGGGATCGGTGCGGAGCGCCTCGAACCACCACGTCTGGTCCTTCGCCATCGCTGATCTAACCTGTGGATTGGCAGCGATATACGTCGTCATCAGGCGCAGCGCCTCCTCCTTGTCGCCCATGATCAGCCGGGCCGCCGCCTCGTATTGGGCCAGGTCCCGCGTCGGGTCCACCGTCGCGTCGGCGCGAGCACGCTCGGCGACACGACGGGCGCTGTCCGTCAGCCCCGCGCGTGCGATGGCCATCGACACCAGGATCTGGCCGAAGTGCTGGTTGAACTCCCGGCTGCTTGCCGGAGCGATCTTCACGTATTCGTCCAGCAGCTTCCAGGCCTTGGGCACGTCGGGCTTGACGCCCTTGAGCGCGTTCAGCCAGAGCTGGCACTCGGTGAAGCGGTAATACTGGGGAAAGCGGTCACGCCCGGCCTTGCACCAGTGGGTGGATTCAGCCACGTCCTCGAGGTCCAGGGAGGCTTGAAACAACCGCCAGATCGTGGTGCGCACGGTCGACAGATACGGGTCCGCCTCGTACGCCTTGAGCGCGGCGAGCTTCGCCTCCGCGGTCCGCGACTGTCCCATCAGCATGTGACTCAGCCAGGTCCACGCCACCGCCGCGGTCGGGTTGCCGTCCACCGCCGCCCGCAGATCCTGCTCCGCGCTCGCCAACAGCTTGGTGGCTTCGCTCTGGTCGGGCTCCAGGTTGAGCAGCCAGCGCCAGTACCGGAGCGTGCCGCGCAACTCGAGCGCGTCGGGATCGGCGGGCTTGAGCGCGAGGGCGCGGTCGGCGTGCTTGAGGCCCTCGCCCAGCCATTTGGCGTAGTAGGTCTTGTCCAGCCCTTCGACCAGGTCGGTTTGGCGGTAAGCCAGCCATCCTCGTTTGACGGTCGGTTCGGTCCACGACGGGTCCAGCGTCTCCGCCACTGCCAGAATCGAGTCGGCGTTCAACAGCCGTCTCCCCGCAGCGGCGGTGTCGCCGGCGGCGAGCAGCGGGTCCACGTCCTTGGCGCTCTGCTCGGCCTTCTGAAACAGCTCCCATGCCTTCTGATTGGAGGTGCCCTGCCGGCTTTGCCGCAGCGTGATCTCCGGACCGAGCTGCTGGCGCAGGAAGAAGGACACGTCCTTCGCCAGATCGTCCTGCAGGGCGAAAATCTCGCCGCGAGGCCGGTCCAGCGTCTTGCTCCCGAACTCGCTGCTGGTGTTGGCGTCGATCAGGCTGACGTCGACACGCAGGCTGTCACCGGACTGGGCGATGCTGCCCCGTACCACCGTGCCGACGTTCAGTGCCTTCGCGATGGCGAGGAGGTTGGACTCCGCTCCCTTGTAGGGCAGTACGCCGTTGCTCGAGATGACCTGGAGACCCTTCACCCGGCTCAGCTCGTGGATCAGGGCTTCGGTCAACCCATCCGCAAGGTACGAAACCGAATCCGAGGTGCCGGGCGCCTTCTCGAGATAGAGTACGGCGATGTGCCTCGCGTCGAGGCCGCCCGACTCCTCCCCCCCGCCCGCCGCCCGGTGGGTGAACCGCCACGCGCCGTAGCCAACGCCCGCGAGCACGAGCAGGCCGCCACCTACGATCGACCAGAGCTTGAGTCCCCGAGCGCGCGGCGGGGCCTCGATCTCCGCGGTTCTTCGCCGGGGGCTGCCGCCTGTTCGCCCTCCCGACGCCCGCCTGGCCGCCGTCGACGCCCGTCGCTGGGCGGTCCGCATCATGGCCGCCTCGGCCTCCGCCTCCGCGAGCCGCTCGCCGAACTCCTTCATGGTCTGGAAGCGGTCGGCCGGCGTCTTCTCCAGCGCCTGCATCACCGCGTCCTCGACCTCGTCCGGAATCGAGGAGCGCACCACCTGCAGGCTGGGCACCACCTCCATCGAGTGGCGCGCCATGATGGCCATGGCATTGGGCCCGGTGAAGGGCGCCTGGCCGACCAGCACTTCGTATAGCACGCAGCCGAGGCTGTAGACGTCGCTACGGGCATCGACGTGCTCGCTGCCGAGCGACTGCTCCGGGCTCATGTAGGCCGGCGTCCCGATGGCCATGCCGGTCTGGGTGAGCTTCTCCTCGCTCGCCTGGCTTACCGCCCGCGCGATCCCGAAATCGGCGACCAGCGCGTGGCCGCCGAGCAGCAGGATGTTCTCGGGCTTGATGTCGCGGTGGACGATGCCGCGCTCATGGGCGTACTGCAGCGCCTCCGCCGCCTCGCGGACGATCTGGAGCGCATCGGGAATCGGCAGCTGCTGCTCCTTGTTCAGCCGGTCCCGGAGCGACTCCCCCTCGATGAACGGCATGACGTAGTACAGCAGGCCGTGCGACTCGCCCGAATCGTAGAGCCCGAGGATGTTCGGGTGCTGGAGGTTCGCGGCGACCCGGATCTCGCGCAGGAAGCGATCCGCGCCCAGGGAGACGGACAGCTCCTGCCGCAGCACCTTGATGGCCACGGTGCGCTCGTGCTTGAGGTCCTTGGCGCGGTAGACCGTGGCCATCCCGCCCTCACCGACCTGGCGCTCGAGGTCGTACCGATCCCCCAGCGCGGAACGCAGTCGGTCGAGCAAGTCGGTCACTGAGGAGCCTCGAGGGGGGGCGAATCGTGAAGTTAAGCGGGGACATGCGCGCCAGGCCAGCGCCGGCGCTACTCAGCGGAGGGCGCCGCCTTCCAACCCTCGGGCACGCGCCACGCTGTCGACAACCCCCAGAGCCTCGCCGGCGAAGGGGTCGCCGCGCGCGACTGCCGCCGCCGCTTCCTGCCGCGCTTCCTGCAGGCGGCCCAATGACGCAAGGCACACGACGATGCGCCTGTGAATCCAGCGTCGCTGAGGATCGAGCAGGAGGCTCCGCCGGTAAACCCTTACCGCCGCACCGCACCGATTCAGCGCTGCATAGTGGTCACCCGCGTCCGCGAGCATCTCCGGATCGTCGGGAAAGAGCGCGATCGCGAGACTGAACTGCCGCTGGGCACCGGCCAGGTCCCCGGCCAGGTACGCCCGTCTCGCCTCCCACCAGTGCGACCGATAGCTCCGGGGGGAATCAACGAGCGCTTGGGCAATGAACGTCCGGGTATTCCGCCAGACGGGGTGGCGGACGGCACTGCGGACGGCGGCAATCGTCAGCACCACTACACCGGCGAACGCGAGGGCGCATCGTCGGGTGGTGGTCCAGCCGGCCGCCATCGTCGCGGACCACGACACCGCTCCACCGAGTGTCAATGCAGCGCCGACGCTCGGCAGGAACAGCGTTCGCTCGGCGAGGGTGACGCCGGTCACGACGACCAGGTTGCTGACCGGGAAGAGGGTGACCGCGCACCAGAGGATCGCGAAGGCGAGGGCGGGAGCGTGGCGCCTTGCCTGTGCCGCCGCCGCGAGCGCCGCGAGCAGGAGGACCGTCCCCAGGAGCTGTGGCGGGCCGAAGTCGCTTGCGCGAGGAATCTCCTGCGGCCGGTAGTCGAGCTTGAGGTGGATCGGGGCGAAGAGCAGACGCATCCACTCGGGGACGACGCCCAGCACGGTGAGCAGGCGATCGAGCGCGCTCATCCCGGCGAAGGTTATACTCGGCCGATCACCCACGAAGTCGCCGACTACCAGGGCGCGAACGCTCCAGAACCCGATCCCGATGATCGTCAGCGTCAGCAGGAGACGTCGCACTCCGCGACGCCCGAGCGTGTCGGACAGCCCTTGACCGAGGACGGTCACCTCGGCGGCAACCAGCAACCCGGGCATCATGACGGCGTGCTCCTTGAAGAGACAGGCCATCGCGTAGAGGGTAGCGACGAGGGCGAGGTCTCGAGTCGAGAGGTCCCGCTCGCGCCTGACCCCGATGTAGTATCGCACCGCCAGCACCACGCAGAATGCCGCCCAGAGCTCCGACTGACCGACCGAGTTGCCGACGGCCTCGACGTGCACGGGATGCACCGCGAAGAGGGCCGCCGCCCACCACCCGGCAAGGCCGCCCAGCAGCAGAACCGCCAGACGGTAGACGCTCAGGGAGACCATGGCGTACAACAGCACGTTGGTAGCGTGATACGGCCACGGCTTTCCGTGGCCGAGTCGCCACTCGACGGCAAACGCTAGCGATGTCAGGGGCCGATAGAGCGCCGCCTTCGTCGCCGGCGGCCAATAGGTCTCGGCGAAGAATCGCCAGGGGGCGTCCAGGCGCCGGATGCGGACATCCGAGGCGACGATCGGGACATCGTCGACCGCGAAGCCGTTTGCGAGGCTCGGCGCCGAGGCGGCGAGGCTCAGGAGCACGATTCCCAGCGGGGCCAGCCGCGCGCAGACCGAAGGCGGAATGCGTGTCTTCCTCATCACAAACGCGAGCCTTGTCGAGGCCAGAAGCGGAGCCGCGACCATCGGCATGGGGGCGAACGCACAAGCGGAGCGGCCATAACGGCCCGCCCCGCTTTGCCTACTTCGGGATATTACCGATGCTGCTGCTTTGCTCCGGCGTTGACGTCGCCTTACTCGGAGGAGCCTGAATTGGCGTCCACCACGCCGAACGGGCTGTATTTCGTCGTCCGGCCGCCCACCCCCTTGGTAAGATCCGCGAGCGTCGCGGCCTGGAGCGGCTGGGGCAGGAAGATCGCCTGGGCCGCCGAGGCCACTGACTGGCTGGCCGCATTCCAGGTGCCGAGCGCAAGGTCCCCGAGGGTGCCGCCGTGGAACAGGTCGGTGATGATCGGTCCGGCATTCGCCTGAATGGTGCAGGACAAACCGAGGTTTGCGTACTCGGTGGCGTCGGCGGCATCCAGAACCTCGAAGCCGCCGTCGGTGGGATTGTGACCGATCTGCGGATCACCATCGTTGGCGGCAATCTGGGCCAGCACCGCATCCGTGACGCAGAAGCCCACGATCCCGACGCCGCTGGCCAGGTTGTGGGTGCCGGAGGCGTTAGTGACGGTGATGTCGTAGAACGGCGGGAACTGGTCCTGTCCGTTCGTGACGAGCTGCGGAGTGTCCGGCAGCCGGGTGATCGACACCAGGGTGGGCTCGGGAAATCCGTTCGCCGGGATCACTGTGCTGACCTTGTTGTTGTCACCCCGGACCCGAAGCTCTGGTCCGGTGAAGAGACCGAATCCGAAATCGCCGGCCGCGAGACCGACCCCCGAGTACATGAGATTGATCAGGTCGCCCACCGTCTGGGCCGTCGCCTGCGCGGTCAGCCGCCCCGCTTTCCAGTCCCCATACAGGGTCTTGACGAAGTCCACGACCTTGGCACGCGGATCCGCCAGCTTGCACTGCGACCACCTCTTGCTGATGTCGAAGACCTTGGCGAGGGCGTTGTTCTCCGGACTCCCGTTCGGGTAGACGAGCTTGACCAGGGTGTTGGCATCGCCAAGTGGAAACACCGGCGTGCCGCAGGCCACGCCCTTGTCGAACGTCGGCAGGCCGCCGGCCTGGGGACCGGTGGGGGGTTGCGGCGACTGATCACTGCATGCCGACAGTATGAGAGCCCCCGAAAGGGCTGCAAGTAGGAGATGGCGCATGGCTGGGTCCTCCGTGATCCCCGGCCGTCAACGGGTCTGCGCGCCGGGGGGAACCGTGGGTGGGGCGGAGAAACGAACGCGATGCAGCCGCGCAGGGAGCACGTCAGGTCACGCTACCGGTGGGCCGGGTTTGCCAGCGTCAAGGTAGCGCCCGGGATACAGCCGCGCCAGATGATGCAGGCCTATGCACTCTGGTGCGTGAGGTGCCGCGCAGGGTCGCCCGGCGACTATGGTGCCGTCCGTTGCTTTCCGAGGACGATCTGCCGGAACTTCGGGTCGTCCTGCAGGCTCCGGAACCACCAGTCGGGATCCTCGGCCATCCTCGCACGCCGGTCCGGGTTGGCCGCGAGATAGACCTTGAGCGAGTTGAGGGCCTCGTTCTTGTCGCCGGCGAGCAGCTGGACGTACGCGTCGTCGAGCATCAGGTCGCGAGTGGCGTCCACGTCCGGCCCGCCACGGGATCGCTGGGCCAGGTGCTTGGCACTGTCGGCCAGACCGGCCCGCGCCAGGACGATCGCCACGAGCATCCGGGCCTCGAGCCGCTCGAACTCGCGCTGCGGAGCGGGAGCGACTTTCGCGACGCTGTCCGCGAGTTTCCAGGCCATTGCCACGTCGGGCTCCCTCGCCTTGGTGGTCATGAGCCAAAGCTGGCACGACACGAATTTGTAATCGGCGGGAAAGCGGCGCTGACCCTCGGTGCACCAGCGGTCGGCGTCCACGAACTGGCTCAGATCGTACGAGGCCAGGAACAGCCGCTGCACGATGAGGTCCGCATTCGTGAGGTAGGCATCCTCCTCGTAGGCGCGCCGGGCGGCGAGTTTCGCATCGGTCTCGCCCGTCGTCTGGTTGTAGAGGTGGCTCAGTGCCGCCCACGCCCCCGCCTGGGATGGCCGGATCTTCACCGCTGTCTCCAGGTCGGTCTGCGCGTCGTTCAGGAGCTGCTTGGCCTTGTCGGGATCCGGCTCCAGCGTCAGCAACCAGCTCCAGTATCGTAGCTCGCCGCGAAGCTGAAGCGCGTCCGGGTTTCGCGGACCGAGAACCAGGGCCTCGTCGGCCAGTTTCTTGCCCTTCTCGATCCATGGTCTGGCCGCCAAGGGATCGAAACCCACCAGCCGCGATCGCCGGAAGGCCACCCAGCCCCGTCCGAGGACCGGCTCGATCCACCGGGGGTCCGCCGCCTGCGCCAGCACGTAGACCGAGTCGGACCGGTCGAAGCTCCTTCCAACGGCCCCGGTGGTGTCCTTCGCCGCCACGAGCGCCTCCGCCTGCTTTCGAGCCTGGTCCGCTTGCTGCACCAGCGTCCACGCCTGCGGGCTGGCCGTGCTCTCCCGCTGCTCCCGGAGCTTGATCTCCTCGCCGAGTCGCTGCCGGATGAGTCCAGCGACCTGCTGGACCAGGCTGTCCTGGATCGCGAGCACGTTCGCCGCCGGGAGCTCCAGGCTGGCACGCTGATAGTCCGCCCCACTCGCGCCGTCGATCAGCCGGACTGTCACACGAATCCGGCCGCCGTCCCGCTCGACGCCCCCCTGCACCAGCGTCCCGGCGTTGAGGGCCCGGGCCACGCTGTCGCGCGCGATGCTGTCGCCGCGGTACGGTGCGACGCCGTTCGGCGAGATGACGTCGAGCGTCTGAACCTCGCTCAACTGGCGGATCAGGCCTTCGGTCAACCCCTCTGCCAGGTATCGCATCGTATCCCGGCCCCCGAGGTCCTGGAAATAGAGGACCGCGACCCTGTGCGGATCGAGCCCGCTGCTTCCAGGGATCGGGGCCGCCACGCCGTCGCGATGCCGAAGCGCGGTCCACGCGGCGCCGGCCGCGAGGAGCACGGCCAGGACACCCCCACCGATCCAGAGGCCCCGCCTGCGGCGGTGTATGGGCGGCGGCACGGCCGGCAACTCCCGGGTCGGTACGCGCCGGGACCCCGTCGCCGCCCGTCGGGCGGACGTCCGAACCACGGTCGCCTCCGCTTCGGCCTCAGTGAGGCAGTCGCAGAACTCCTTCATCGTCTGGAAGCGGTCGGCCGGCGTCTTCTGGAGGGCTCGCATCACCGCGTCCTCGACGTCGTCGGGCACGGAGGCGCGGACGACCTGGAGGCTGGGCACGATCTCCATCGAATGCCGCGCCATGATCGCCATGGCGTTGGGCCCGGTGAACGGCGGCTGGCCAATCAACAGCTCGTACAGCACACAGCCCAGGCTGTAAACGTCGCTCCGGGCGTCCACGTGTCCGCTGCCGAGCGACTGCTCGGGACTCATATAGTACGGCGTCCCGACGGCCATGCCGGTCTGGGTCAGCTTCTCGCCGCCGGCCTCGCTCACCGCCCGGGCGATGCCGAAATCCGCGACCAGCGCGTGCCCGCCGAGTAGGAGGATGTTCTCGGGCTTGATGTCCCGGTGGACGATGCCGTGCTTGTGCGCGTAGTCGAGCCCTTCGGCGGCCTCGCGCGCAATTTGCAGCGCGTCGTGGATCGGGAGCTGCTGCTCCCGGTTGAGCCGGTCCCGGAGCGACTCGCCCTCGACGAAGGGCATGACGTAGTAGAGCAAACCCTCGGTCTCGCCCGAGTCGTAGAGGCCAAGCACGTTGGGGTGCTGCAGGTTGGCGGCGACCCGGATCTCGCGGAGAAAGCGATCGGCGCCGAGCGAGGCGGAGAGCTCGGGCTTGAGCACCTTCACGGCGACCTGTCGGTCGTGCTTGAGGTCCCGCGCGAGGAACACCGTGGCCATCCCGCCTTGGCCGACCTGTCGCTCGACTTCGTACCGGTCCCCGAGGGCGGACTTCAGCCGGTCGAATGGAGCGGTCACGCGAAGGCCTCAGTGCGGTTGGGGTCCAGCGAGAAGATAAACGGGTGAGACCGAAGGGAACCGTCGAGCGGCCGGCGCTACCCGACCATCACCGCGGCCAGCGCGTCGCGCATCGCCGCCGCCGTCTGCCAGCGCTCCTCCGGCGTCTTGGCCAGGGCCCGGCCGATCCCCGCGGCCAGCTCGGCCGGAATCTCCGGCCGGATGGTGCGGACATCGGGCGCCGGCTGGGTGAGATGGAGCTGCAGCACGACCGCCTCGTTCTTGTGGACGAACGGCGGCTGGCCCGCCAGGCACTCGTACAGGACGCAGGCGAGCGAATACAGGTCGCTCCGAAGGTCGATCTCCTGCAGCGCGGTGATCTGCTCTGGGCTCATGTAGGTCGACGTGCCCACCGCGATGCCCGAGCGGGTGAGCCGGTCGCTGCCCGACGCCCACACCGCGCGGGCGATGCCGAAGTCGAGCAGCACGGCCCCGCGCGGCGAGACGACGACGTTTTCGGGCTTGACGTCGCGATGGATGATCCCGTGAGTGTGCGCATGCTCGAGCGCGTCGAGCAGGTTGTCGGCCACCCGGAGAGTATCGGCCACCGAGAGCCGCCCGCGCTGCGACAGGAACTCGCGCAGCGTGGCGCCTTCGACGTAGGTCATGACGTAGTACACCAGCCAGTCCCGCTCGCCGGAGTCCAGCAGATGCGCGATGTGGGGATGGTCGAGCTGTGAGGCGAGCTTGATCTCACGCAGGAAGCGATCCGCGGCCACGCTGACGAGCAGTTCGGGGTGCAGGATCTTGAGCGCGACAGGCTGGCCTCCCGGCTCGCGCGCCAGAAAGATCCGGGCGTTGCCACCCTTCCCGATCTCTCGCTCGACCTCATATCGCCCCTCGAACGCCTGGCGGACGAGGGCCAGCATGTCGCGCCGGATGCGCAGGTCCTTGTGGAGTCCTCACCAATGGTTGCGACATCCTGGCCCGCGCGCAAGTCGTGGAGGGGCATCGGTCTGTGCGGTGGGACCAGGGTGGGGAGTCGCCGGCGAGGTGGGTGAGCGGGTTGGCGCGTTTTGGCCGCTCGGGGCCATGACTCCCGCGGCGGGACTCGGGGCCGCGTGCGCGCGGGCCGCTCGTCCGTCCCCGGGGGGGCGCCCGTGGTGGACTTGGAGGGTGGGGCTGCCTGATCCTCCGGAACGGGCGGCCGCCGGCGGCGATCGGAGCGACCCGCCAGGCCGCCCTCGTTACAAGAGAATGTCCGTCCGCACTCGCTGCCGGATGCCCCACCACACGGCACCCCACAGATTCGACCGGCGGAGCGTCACACTGGCCTCCCCCGTCATGCCGGGGCGCCAGCGCCCCGAGGCGTGGATGCCCACCCGCGCCTCGACCGCGCCCGACGCCAGCGCCGACGCCGGCGCCACTCCGCTCACGCGGGCCGCGAGGGTCCCTCCGTCCGAATGAAACACCAGCCGGGCGGGCTGGCCCGGCCGTACCTGGGTGGCGCCGGCGTCGGTCAGTGCGATGCGGATCTCCAGCGAGTCGGGCTGGCCCAGCTCGAGCAGCCGCTCGCCCAGGCTCACCCAGTGGCCGGTCATCTCCTCGGGGCGGAGCGTGGTCACGATGCCCGGGACCAGGGCGCGCACGGTCAGCGCGCGCTGCTCCACCACCATGCCGTCGAGCCGGGCCTGGGCCGTGGCGCGCTCGGCCTCGAGGCTGGCGACCTCGTCATTCCGGCCCGCCGCGCGGGCCCGCGCCGCCCGCGCCTCGAGCGAATCCACCGTGCGCCCCGTGGCGAGGGCGGCGCGCTCGAGGTCGAGGTCGCGGACCACCACGAGCGGCATTCCGGCCTCGACGCGTGTGCCTCCGCGGACGAGCACCTGCGACACCACGCCGCTGTCGGGGGCGGTGAGCGGTACCGAGAACGCCGGGGCCACGGCGAACCGGCCGACCACCGTGATCGGCCGCGGGATGAGCGCGCCGGCCACGATCACCAGCGCCGCGGCCAGGAGCAGCCGGTCGCGGAGTCGCCGGGTCGCCGCCCGGGCCCGGAGCTCGCGCCAGGCCGTGGCGGCGGTGCCCACCCACGTCCGGACAGCGCCCCGTGCCATCAGCCACACGCCGAGCGCGAACAGAACGCCGCCGGCCAGGCCGAGGGCGCGGTCGAGCCAGCCGTAGACGCTGCCGGCCACGACGAGCATGATCGACGTGATGTACCACGCCGACAGCAGGCCGTAGATGAGAAAGATGCGCTGCTCCCGCTCGTCCGCCGGAGGCTGCGGAACGTCGAGCCGGAAGACCTTGCTCTTCACCACCCAGGTCAGGTGCTTGAAGGCGCGCTGCCGCAGGTTCGGTACCTCGAGGTAGTCGCTGAGCGCGAAGTACCCGTCAAGCGGGATGAGCGGGTTGGCATTCATGGCGATCGTCGTGGCCCCGCCGACCAGCACGGCGCTGAGGGCGATCAGGGAGAGCAGCGTGCCGGGCGCGGCAGCCCACCAGACGATGGCCGCGAGGCTGGCGGCGACGAGCTGGATCCACGACCCGGCCGCCGTGACCCAGAGCCGCGCCTTGAGCTCGGGAAAGGTCCAGGCATCGTTGACGTTGCAGAAGAACGCCGGCTCGAAGTACAGCAGCATCGCGCCGATCTCGTGCACCTGGCCGCCGAAGTACTTGCACGTGTATCCGTGCCCCAGCTCATGGATGACGATGATCCCCGTGGCCGTGGACCAGAGGACGAACATCTCCCACGCCGAGAACCGGAAGTGATACAGGTTGCCGAACGCGGTGGTGAATTCGGGCCACTTGAGGGCGATGACCAGCAGGTAGATGGCGAACAGGAACACCGAGGCGACCAGAAAGCCGCGCGTGAACATCCACCGGATGTACGGGATCGTGCGATCCATGAAGCGATCGGGGTCGCCCATCGACCAGCGCATGCGGAAGATGTCGCCCTGGTAGGCCGTGCCGAGGCGCTGGCGTCGCTGCGCGCGGAGCCGCTCCATCATGAGCACCGAGCGCTCGCCCACGGTACGCTCGAGCAACCCCATCGTCTTGAGCTTTCCGGCGAACCCCTCGATCGCGCCGGCGGTCAGCCGGAAGCCCTCGGCCGCGAGCGCCGCGGCCACGTCGGCCGCGCCGCGGCTGCCGTCGAACGCGCGCAGCACGCTGACCTCGACCGGCCGGAACCGGAAATACTTCCGGGTCTTGGGGTCCTTGACGATGAAGCTCTGTTCGCCGCGGTAGGTCTGCTCGACGATCGTCAGGTCGGCGCGGAGCCGGGGCGCGCCGTTCACGGGGCGGCCCGCACGACCTTTTCGCCGGCGGCGATCCCGGCCACGACCTCCACCCGGCCGCCGTCGAGGTCGGCGCCGAGGGTGACGGGGCGGAGCGTAGTCCGGTTGTCGTCCCAGACGAGCGCGTAGCCATCCTTGGCGACCGCCGCCCGCGGGATCGCGACCACACTGTGCCGCTCGGCGCCGAGCTGCACGGTCACGCTCGAGCCGGGGGTGACGCCGGCGCCGGGGGCGAGCTGGACGACCACCTCGCGGGTGCCGCTGGCCGCGTCGAGCACGGGCGACGCGCGGATGACGCGCCCCTCCGCGCTCCGGCCGCCCGCGCCCAGCACCCGCGCCTTGGCCCCGACCCGAAGTCCCGTCGCGGCCGATTCCGGCACCCGCACGGTGGCCAGCACCGGGGCCAGCGCGGTGACGCGGAACAGCGAATCGCCGTCCCGCACCATCCGCTGCACCCGCGCCATCCGCGCGGTCACCACTCCGGCGAACGGGGCCACGATACGGGTGAGGTCGTAGTCCCGCTGGGCCTTCCTGAGCGCGAGCTCCGCCGCCCGGTTCTCGAACTCCACCTGCTCCGAATCGGCGCGCGTCACCACGCCCGCGGTCGTGAGCGCGCGCTGGCGCTCGACCCGCTGCTTGGCGTTGGACGCTTGCTCCCGCGCCTGTGCCAGCGCGATCTCCTGGTCGGTGCTTTCGAGTCGCGCGAGCGCCTGGCCCGCCGCCACCGGCGTGCCGATGTCGGCGAGGATGGCCTCGACCACGCCGCCGGAGCGGGCCAGGACCGCCGCGTCGTGCTCCACGTAGAGCTGCGAGGGCAGCGAGAGCGGGCGGTCCACCGTGACGCTCTCGGCCGTCGCGATCGCGCCGGCCGGGGTGGAGGCCAGCGTCGCGGCGGTCTCGATCGGGCGCGGCGCGTCGCCGCCGCAGGCGGCGAGCAGGAGTGCCAGCGCGATGGCGGGGCGGGTCACGACCAGATCCTCCACCAGAGGAGACGGGCCCAGCGGGCCGGCCCGCGGAGGAGCCGGGTGGCCGCGGAGGCGGGATCGGTGAGCACGCGGACATAGGCCGCCATGCTCGGCTTGAGCAGGCCGTCGGGGTTGGCGACGACCGCGCGGACCGGATACATCACATCGCTTCCGCTGTCGGCCGGAAGCGGGGCCACGCTGCGCACGCGCCCGGTGAACGTGCGCTGCGGCGCGGCATCCACCCGGAGCCGGATCTCCTGGCCCGGGCGCACGCGGCCGATGTCTCGTTGCGCCACGCCGAACTCGAGCTCCAGCGAATCCATCCGTCCGACCGTGAGCAGCAGGTCGCCCTCCTCGAGCGAGCTGCCGACCCGGTCCTGGACGTGGGGCGTCAGCACGATGCCGCCCACCGGCGCCCGGAGGGTCGTGAGCTCCAGCTCCTCGTCGAGCAGCGCGGTCTCGCGCCGGAGCGCGTCGGCACGGATCCGGTGCAGCCGTTCCTCGGACGGGTCCCCCCGGCTCGCGGCCAGCGACGCCAGGCGGTCGGCGGAGGCGGCCTCGGCGGCGGTCGCCTCCCGGTCGGCCCGGAGCGACGTGGCGCGGAGGTACGCCACCGGCGCTCCGCGCGCGACGGCGCCGCCCTCGAGCACCGGAATCCGCTCGACCACGCCGGCGACGATCGCCCGCACCGGACTGTAGCCGCCCGCGCGAAACACGGCGTTCTCCCCGGCGACCCGGAGCGGCCACCTCACCAGGACCAGCTCGGCGACCGCCAGCGCGACGATGGCGGCGTAGATCCGGAGCCGCCGCCGGGGGATGGCACGGAGCGCCTGCTGCTTCGCGGCCAGGGCCCCGAGCGCGTCCACCATCGGCACCTGGTGGTAGAGCTGCGCGTTCCGGAGCGCCACGGCGGTCTGATTGGCCAGGATCGCGGCCACCTCGCGCTGGGTCGGCGTGGCGAAGTCCGCGGTGGCCGACTCGAACACCAGGACGCCCAGCACCCCCTCCTCGTCCTTGAGCGGGAGATAGAGACCGCTTTCGACCGTGTCGGTCTGGAGGTCCTGGCCGAAAATGGTCACGAACATTCGCTCGGCATCGGAGCCCGGCGCCACGCGCTCCACCAGATAGAGCGGCTCGCCCCGGCCCGCCGCCCACTCGGCCCGCGCCACCAGGTCCTGCAGCTTGGGATCCTTGGGATCCACCGTCTCCTCGCCCGCCACCGCCCGGATGTCGCAGCGCCCTTTCTCGTAGAGCGCCACCGCGGCCCGGTCGAATGGGAGCGCGCGCGAGGCCAGGTTCACGACCGACTGCAGCACCCGGTCGAGATCGAGCGTCGCGGTGATCTCGCGGCTGATGTCGAGCAGGAGGGCCAGATCGCCGGCGCGCTTCTCGGCGGCGTGCAGCTGGGCATTCCGGAGCGCGATGGCGGCGAAGGCGGCCACGCCCTCGAGCAGGTCGCGGTCGCGGTCGTCGAAGACACCGTTGCCGGTGGTCTTGTTGGTCACCTGGATCGCGCCGACCGTGACGCCGCCGGTCACCATCGCCGTGGCCATCACGTTGAGCGCGATCGTCTGGCTGGAGCGGTCGAGCTCCGGGTCGAAGCGCGGGTCTTCGACCGCGCGCGTAACCATGGTGGTCTTCTGATGCTGGGCGACGTCGCCCACGAACCCGGTTCCCACCGGAACCTCGGCGCCGACCAGCCGGTCGCCCCGTCCGCCCAGGGCGATCCGGCAGCGCAGCACGTCGCCCTCGGTGATCCAGATCGAGCCGCCCTCCGCGCCCAGCGCGGTGAGCACCCGATGGAAGACCTTGGGCAGCAGCTCGTCGAAGTCGAGCGACGCGCCCAGCTCCAAGCTGATGGACTGGAGCAGGCGCAGCCGCTCGACTTCCTCACGCAGCTCGTCGGTGGACGTCGCTGGAGCGCTCATTTGTCAGGATGATGGACTGAGTGGACAACGGGCTCCGGCCCTCCCACACGGAGAGCCGGAGCCCGGACCGGTGCCCCGCTGCGGGCACCGCGAAGAGGGAGTCGCTTAGATGAACTTCTTCATCGGAGCGATTTTCTCTTCGAGCTCTTCGACGCCCAGCTCGACGTCCTTGGACGGAACGGGCTTCTTCGGCTGCTGTTCGGGGGTCCGGGTCTGCTCGTCGTGCTTGCTCATGATAGCTCCCGTTTCAGTGAAGGTCGAGATGGGGAAATCGGATTAGCCCAGGTTCTTCGGGATCGGGTGGAGCACCTTGGTCGGAGCGATGCGGGCCTCGAGCTCCTCCACCGAGAGCTCCACCGCCTCGGCGTCCTTGCCCGTGGTGCTGCGAATGCTGGCCTTCTGTTCGGGGGTCAGCTCGATCCGGATCTGATCTTTGGCGTTTGACATGGGGCTCTCCTGGGGTGGCCTGCGGTCCATCACCGTCACCGACTGGGGGACAACCTATGAGGTCTCCGTGAAAAGACCGTGATTGCCTATTGCCCTTCCGTAAATCGCCGGTACGTTCTTCGGTGTACATCCTCGGGATCGTCCGTGTCCACACACACGCTGCACCTGTTCGGAACGCCGCTCCTGACCACGCCCGGGGGCGCGCCGGTTGTGCCCGCCCTTGGGGCCAAGCCCATGGCGCTCTTAGCCTTCCTGACGCTCGAGCGGCGGCTGCACAGCCGGGAAGCACTGGCCGGGCTGCTCTGGGGCGAGTCGCCCGAGGCCGAGGCGCGGGCGTCGCTCCGGCAGGCGCTCAAGCACCTCCGAGAGGTGCTGGGCGAGACGATCCACGCGGACCGGTCGCTGATCGAGCTCGCGCCACCCCTCGGGTCCGACGTCGTCGAGTTCCGTTCGGCGCTCGAGAGCGATCCCACTCGCGCCGTCGCCTTCGACGTGCCCCGGTTCCTCGAGGGATTCTCGATCCGCCGGGCGCCGCAGTTCGACGAATGGGTCGCGGCCACCAGAACGAGCCTGCTGGGTCAGTACCAGCAGGCGCTCGCTCGCCTGGCACGGGAGGCGATGGGGCAGTGGCGCTGGCGCGATGCGGTCGAGCTGGCGGATCGCTGGCTGGCGAGCGATCCCGTGTCCGACGAAGCGGCCCAGCTCGCCGTCGAGGCGCGCTACCTCTCGGGGAACCGCACCGCCGCCCTTGCTCGGTATGCCGAGTTCCGGAGCCTGGTGGCCCGCGAGACCGGCTGCGAGCCGAGCCGGGCGCTGCAGGCGCTGGTCCGGCGGGTCGAGGCCGACCACGCGACATCCGAGTCCCGGCCGGTCACCGACGAGTGGTACGCCCATGCCCCCTCGTTCGAGGCCAGCCTCATCGGGCGCGATGCCCAGTGGAAGGCGCTGGCCGCGGCCTGGAAGGGTGTGTTCCGGGGGCAGGGCCGAATTCTCCTGGTGGAGGGCGAATCGGGGGTGGGGAAGTCCCGTCTGGCGGACGAGTTCCAGCGTTGGGTCGTGGCCGAGGGTGGAACGGTGCTCCGGGGCCGGAGCTACGACCGGCAGGCGGGGCTTCCGTACGAGCCGGTTGTCGAAGTCCTCCGAAGCGCGCTCGACGCGCCGGGGCTGGCCGGCACCTCGGCCGAGTGGCTCGTGGAAGTGGCCCGGCTCGTTCCGGAGCTGCGCGACCGCTTCCCCGCGCTGGCCGGCACGGCCGACACGGGACCGGGCGAGGGGTGGCGGCTGTTCGAGGGGTGCGCGCAGGTGCTCGCGGCGATCTCGGCCGAGCGGCCGGTGGCCGTCGTGATCGACGACTTCCAGTGGTGCGACGACGACAGCTGCAACCTGATCCGGTTCATCACCCGGCGGCTCGAGCGCTCGCCGGTCCTCTGGCTGGGGCTGCTGACGCTGGGCGAGGTCGAGCGTGATGCTCCCGCGTCCCGGCTCTGCCGGGTGCTCCGCGCCAAGGCCCACGCCGACGTGGTCTCACTCAGCGCGCTGTCCGAGGACGAAGTGTGGCAACTGGTCCGCGAGATGGGGCACGTGAGCACCCCGACGGGTGGCCGGCGGTTCGCCGCCCGGCTCTTCCGGATCACGGGCGGGAACCCGTTCTACGTCATCGAGCTGCTCAAGACGATGTTCGCCCAGGGGCTGCTGGCGATGGAGGCCCAGACCGGGGAATGGACCGTGGCGCCGGTTGAGCAGGGGGCATCCCACGAGGTCCTGGTGTCTCAGACGGTACAGGACGTGATCGCCGAGCGGGTGGACCGGCTCCCAGGCGAACTGCGGGACGTGCTGATCACGATCGCCGTGAGCGGCGGGGGCTGCCGCCCGGAGGTCCTCTCCCACGTGCACGGCATCTCCCGCCTGCACGCCGCGGCCATCGGCGACGCGCTCGTGGACCGGCATCTGGTGGCGGAGGAGGCGGGGGCCTATCGCTGCGTCCACCCGGTCATCGCGCACATGGTGCGTGATGGGCTGACGGCCTCGCGCCGGACCGAGGTGCACCGGTCGCTGGCGCTCGCGCTGGAGCTGGTCTTCGGGCAGGACGGGTCGCCGACGGTCGCGGGGGAGCTCGCCCGCCACGCCGACCGCGGCGGCGAGCGCGAGCTGGCGTACCGCTACGCCCGCTTGGCTGCCGAGGGCGCGACGGCGCGCTATGCCTACACCGAGGCGCTCGGCTGGCTCGATCTGGCCGCCTCCTCGGCGCGCACCGCCGAGCAGGCGGAGGCGGTGGATCATCTCACCGCGGACGTGCTGGAGAACGCCGGATGGAGCGAGCAGCCGCGCCCCTCCCGCTCGCTCCCGATCACGCGGGAAATCGTCGGCGAGGATCTCGATCTGCGAGTGCGGCGATAGCGGGCGAATGTCGCCTGAGTGGCGCGGCCGATCGCCGCGCAATAGGATTTCATTCCAGTTGGTCGACGGAGCGCCGGAGGCTCGCATGCATCGCGCATTTCACATCCCACTGCTCGGCTCGCTGGTCCTGCTGCTGGCGGCCGACTGCAAGGGTCTTCGCCTCCCAGCGGCCCGCTCCGAGTCGGTGGCCGCCACGCCGGCGCCACCGCCGCCGCCGGCCCCGGCCCCTCCCAAGCCGGCTCTGGCACCCAGGAAGCCGGCGAAGCCCGACGCGTCGGCGGACGCCGCGCGCTTCGATCCGATTCGCGCGGGGCTCCGCCGGCTCGTCGTGGCGGAGGAGAACTACTACGCCGAGAACGGGATCTACACCGAGGACCTCGCCCGGATCGGTTTCCATGTCCAGGGCGATACCCAGGTCCGCTTCCTGTGGCTCTCGCGCGCCGGCTGGGCGGTTCGAGGCACTCGCCCCGGGCTGACCAGCGAAGACTGCGTCGTCTACGTCGGCCGGGAGCACGAGCCGCCGGCGACGACCCGGTACGCGCGCACGGGCAAGGAGGGGGTGCCGGTGTGTGACGACAAGCGCGCGCCCCGGCCCGCGCCGGCGGCGCAGGCTCCGGTCGCGCAGGAGCCCGCACCCGCCCCGACGGCGCCGGATACCAGCAGCGCGTTGGAAGAAGTGACCTCGAATGTGCAGATGCGGGTGGATCTGCGGAATCTGGTGCGCGCCCAGGAGAGCTACAAAGGCAACCAGGGAGTGTACTCCCGCCGGATGGAGCCGTTCGCGCTGCAGTTTCTCTGGCGTCGCGGTGTGGGCATCACCATCCTGGACGCGGACGACGCCTCCTGGTCGGCCATGGCCACCCACGCGTCCCGGCCCGGCAAGAGCTGCGTCGTCTGGTTCGGGCCCGTGCCGAAGAAGCCGGCCACGCTGAGCCAGAAGCGCGTGCCCGAGGAAGAGGGTACGCCCGTCTGCGACGACTAGGGGCGCGCCACCCCGCCACCGTAGCGTACCGCGGTCATCTCGGCGAGGATGGCCAGGGCGGTCTCCGCGGGTTGGCGCCCGCCCAGGTCCAGCCCGATCGGCCCGTGCACGCGGGCGATCTCCGCGTCATTAAGTCCTGATGACGCGAGCCGGTCACGGCGTGCCGCCTGCGTCTTCCGCGAGCCGATCGCGCCGATGTAGCGCGCGGGCGAGCGAAGGGCGAGCAGGAGCGCGGGGTCGTCGAATTTCGGGTCGTGCGAGAGGATGCAGACGTAGCAGGACGCATCCAGTCCGATCCGCTCGAAGGCCACCTCGGGCCATCCCAGAATCAGCTCATCGGCGTCCGGAAAACGATCGCGCGTCAGAAAGGCCGGACGACCGTCGGCGACGATCGTCCGGTAGCCCAGGGCCCGAGCGAGCGGCACCAGGGCGACCGCGATGTGGACGCCGCCGAAGATGACGAGCCTCGGCTGTCGAGGGAACACCTCGAGGAAGACGCTCGCCGGCCCAGCGCCGGACTCGATCGCCACGGTCGCGCTGCTCTCACGCCTGAGCGCCTGCAGGGCGGCCTCCCGCACTGTCGCGGACTCGAGCTCCGGTCCGAGCCCGCCGTCCACGCGCCCGTCCTCGAAAACGCGCGCGACGCCCCCCGCGCCGGGCCCGTCGATCACCGTGGCCACCACTTCACCGCCCGGCCCGCGCGCCGCCAGCAGGACCTCCGGCCGGACGCGCGGCTCCACGAGCACCTTGATCGTCCCGCCGCAGGCGAGCCCCACCTCCCACGCGCGCTCGTCGGTGACGCCGAACGTCACCAGTTTGGGCGTGCCGCGCCCGATGGCCTCGCCGATCTCGGTGGCGGTGGCCGCTTCGACACACCCGCCGGAGACCGAGCCGGCAATCACGCCGTCGGCGGTGGCGAGCATCGACGACCCTTCGGGTCGGGGGCGGACCCCCACACGCTGGTCACGACCGCGCGGCCGAACGGGCGGCCCTCGGCGGTGAGACGGTCGTAGTCGGAGAGGATATCGCGCATTGGTCTGGCCTCCGGATCGGTGTGTGCGAGTCATCCTGAGCCCGTTCGCTGCGCTCAAGGTAGACTCTGCGAAGGAGCCACGACCCCCGGCAGGTCCTCCTGGTTGCGCGAAGCATGACTCGAGTCTCACATCCTAACCAATCGTCCCGCCAGTTCCTCGAGCGAGGCGACGCTCGCGGCCGGCACGAGCTCATCCACGAATGGCAGGGCCGCCCGCAACCCGACCGTCGTCGGCTCGAAACCGGGCCGGGCGGCGAGCGGGTCGATCCACACCAGCCGGTGGCATGACCGGCGCAGCGTGGCCATCTCTTGTGCGAGGAGCGCGGGGTCCCCTCGCTCCCACCCGTCGGAGACCAGCAACACCACGGCGCTGCTCCGAACGGTCCGGCGGACCCAGCGCCGGTTGAGCTCGTGCAGGCTCTCTCCGATCCGGGTGCCGCCGCTCCAGTCGACCACTTTTTCGGCCACTCGGCGGATCGCGGCATCCGGGCTCCGGGTCCGGAGCTGGCGCGTGATGCGGGTGAGCCGGGTGCCGAACACGAACACCTCCAGCGGCGCTCCGCTCCGCTGCAGCGCGTGCGCGAAGCGGAGCATGAACCGGCTGTACCGCTCCATGCTGCCGCTGATGTCGCAGACCAGCACGATCGGCCGCGGCCGGAGGCTGCGCCGGAGCCAGCGCCAGCGGAGCGCCTCGCCACCGGTCCCCATCGCGTGCCGGAGCATCGCCCGCGCCGCCGGCCGGTGGCCGCTTCGCGCGGGCCGGCCGCGCCGCGCGCCTCTGAGCGGGAGCCGGGGACGGAGCGCCTCGAGCATCGCCTCCGCATCGCGCGCCTCGTCGGGGGTGAGGAGGGCGAAATCGGTGGTCCGAAGCTCCTCCTGGAGGCTGGCAGCGCCGGGGCGCACCGCGGCGACCAGCTCCGCCTCGGCGGTATCGCTTCCGGATCGGGCGGGGTCGGCGGGCTGCTCCCTGCGCTCGTCCTGCCGCAGGCGGGGCAGCTGGCTGCTCAGCTCGCTCGTTCCGGCCCGGCGGCGCCAGAAGAGGTCGAACGCGGCCTCGTAGAACCGGCCGTCCTCCCGCCTCCGGACGAAGATGGTCCGGCCGGCCGCTCGGATGTCGGGCCGGCGGTCGAATCCCAGCAGAATGAGCGCCCGGACGAACGTCGCGGTCTGGCCGCTGTCCACGTCGAGGCCCGCCTGGCGCAGCAGCCGCCCGAACCGGGCGACGTTCGCCAGCAGCACGTTCCCATCCACCGGCGCGGGGCCGAAGGGCGTCTCGACCTCGAGCGGCCCGGGAGGTTCCGGATCTAACGGGATCGAGCCGCGCGCGACATTATTGGCGGACATGAAACGATTCGAATGCTCCGCGGTTCTGTTCGATCTGGACGGCGTTCTGGTCGACTCTGCCGCCCACGTCGAACAGCAGTGGCGACGGTGGGCCAGTGCCCGAGGTCTCCGGCCGGAGCCGTTCCTGCGCGTCTGCCATGGCCGTCGTGCCCTCGAGACCATCCGCATGGCGGCGCCCGATCTCGACGCGGAAGCGGAGGTGCGGGCCTTTCACCCGGTCGACGAGCCGGGCGCCGAGACCATCGGCCCGCTGGCCGGTTCCGCGCGCCTCCTGGCGACGCTGCCAGCCGGCGCGTGGGCGGTGGCCACCTCGGGTACCCGGCTGGCCGCCACCAGCCGGCTCCGGCGCGCCGGCCTGCCGGTGCCGCCGGTACTGGTCTGCGCCGAGGACGTGGCGCGGGGAAAGCCGAGCCCGGATGCCTACCTCCTCGCGGCGGAGGCACTGGCGGCGGCGCCCGAAGACTGCCTCGTCATCGAGGACGCCCCGGCGGGGATCCAGGCCGCCCGCGCGGCCGGCATGGCGGTGGTCGCGCTGGCCACCACGCACCGCGTCGACCAACTGTGCGCCGACGCCTGCGCGGCCTCGCTCGCGAACGTGTATCTGGGCCGAACCGACCGGGACTTCCAGGGCCGGCCCCGGCTCGAGATCCTCGTGGTGGAGGCCTGACTCCCCGCGCCTCATCGCCCGACTCGCGACTCCTCCAGCATCGTTCTCGCCCCGCCGCCGCGCAACACGCCGATATCCTCCTGATACTTGAGCAACACGCCGAGGGTCTGGTCGATCTGTTCGCCCTCGAGATGGGTCGCGCCGAGCGCGAGCAGCGCGGCCGCCCAGTCGAGCGTCTCCGCGATGCCGGGCGACTTGGTCAGGTCCGCCGTCCTGAGGCGCTGCACGAAGGCCACGACCTCGCGGGCGAGTGCATCGGGGACGTGGGGTAGGCGGGCGTGCAGGATCGCGAGCTCACGCGCGGCGGTCGGATAGTCGATCCAGTGGTAGAGGCACCGCCGCTTGAGCGCGTCGTGCACTTCGCGCGTCCGGTTGCTCGTGAGGATCACGCGCGGCGGGCGGTCGGCACGGATGGTGCCGATCTCGGGGATGGTCACCGCGAAATCACTGAGGATCTCGAGCAGGAACGCCTCGAACTCCTCGTCCGCGCGGTCGACCTCGTCGATGAGGAGCACCGGCGCCTCGGCGGCGCGGCTCTCGAGGGCCTGAAGCAGGGGGCGCCGGATGAGGAACTCCTCGGCGAAGATGTCTCGTGTGGCCGCCGACTTCGCCTCGCCGCGCGCCTCGAGCAGCCGGATCTCGAGCATCTGGCGCGGATAGTCCCACTCGTAGAGGGCCGTATTGACGTCCAGTCCCTCGTAGCACTGCAGCCGGATGAGCTCGGCGCCGAGCGCGCCGGCGAGCGTGCGCGCCACTTCGGTCTTGCCCACGCCCGCCTCGCCCTCGAGCAGGAGCGGACGACTCAGCGCGAGCGACAGGAAGACCGCGGTCGCGAGATCGCGGTCGGCGACGTACCCGCGCGCGGCGAAGGCGGACTGGACGGCATCGATATCGGGGAGCTGAGTCACGGACCGAGGGATCCTTGGCGCGAAGGATCTCGGAATATCGCCACCCCCTGACCCGTTCGCGAGCAATGCCGGCTGGGGTGAGGTCGGTCCTGATTCCGAGACGCGGACGCGGTGAGCGACGGCTACGCGCCTTCTTTGCGGTGGGCATCAAGGCTAAGGCGCTCGCGCGATCTTGGCGGCTCGCCCGAGACGGTGCCGTCGCTGGCGGCCGATGCCGGCGGAGAAGCGCTGTGCGGGCGGAGGAACGATTCTCTGGAAAGTGGGACGAAGGCTGGGGCCGAAATCGAGCGCCCCCTCTCGCGGCCCGACCGCGAGAGGGGGCGCAAGAGCTGCGGAAGCGATGCTAGTGGCCGCCGCGATGCGTCGGAAGCATCGGCGCGATACGCTCCTCAAGCTCCTCGGCGTTCAGCTCGATCGCCCGGGCATCCTTACCCGTGGCGGCCTTGACCTGGGCCTTCTGCTCTTCGGTCAGCTCCAGGCGGACGTGCTTCTGGTCGGACATGGTGTGCTCCTGGCTGGGTGGGTGCCGAACGACTGGGGCCACACTAATGACCTAGCGTGAATCGATGGTGAATCCCGGCCGCCGGCCCCGTGAAACCGGGCCTCGGCCGTCGAGTGCCTGCAGGTCCCGGGCACAGGCCGGAAACCGGAACCGCATCTCCCGACTCAAACGGCTCAAGTGCGCCGGGTCCGGCAAGTTGAGCGCCGGGGCCAGGAGCACCGCACCAGCGGGTTCAGGGGGGGAGGAGGCGGCGAGGTTGGACGGCGGGCGACGCCTCACCTGCACCGGCCTTCAGCTTGTCCCGACCCGCCGGGCGAAGTCGGTCCAGAACTCCTCGGTCAACCGGCGGGCGGTGCCTTCCAGCAGCCGAGCGCCGACGCTTGCCACCGTGCCGCTCACCTCGCTGGTGGCGGACCAGTTGAGTCGGGTCTTCCCGTCGCCGGCGTCCTCCACCCGCAGCGATGACACCACATCCACGGCCGACCCCGGCGCCTTGCCCCGGGCGCGCATCTTGAGCCGCTCGCCGTCGACGATGTCGAACAGCTCCACGTCGAGCTTGAACCTGACCTTGACGGACCCGACGCCCAGTCCCGAAATCACCTTGAAATGTGTCGGGTCCAGCGCCTCGACCGATTCCACCCCCGGGGCCGACGCCGCCACGAAATCGGGGTCGAGCAGCTTCTGCCACACGTGCCGCCGGGAAGCGGTGATGACCGGAGCGCCGGCGAACTCGAGTTTCATGACGAGGGTCCTTGCAGGGTGTCGAGATCGGCGAGCGTGTCCACATCGGGGTTCCGCCCGGCCACGTCGATGAGGGTGACCCCGGCGTCGCCGGGGTGGAGCAGGGAGCCGAGTCCGGCGTCGCCCTCGAGCCGCCTGGCCATGGCCCACACGGAGCGGTCGAGAAGGACCGGATGCCCCGGCTCGCCGGGCGCCTCGGCGTAGCGCGGTCGGATGGCGGTGCCGCGGCCCTCACGCCACGCGTCGACGAGCGCCGCGATCACGTCGAGGCGGACCAACGGCTGGTCCGCCAGCAGAATCAAGGCGGCGCCCGCCGCCGGGCCGAGCGCCGCCAGACCGCACCGGAGCGAGCTGGAGAGCCCGCGTTCCGGGGCCTCGTTCACGACCGACGGCACCCCCGCCGTGGCGGCGACCGCGACCAGCTCCGCGTCCTCGGCTGCCACGACGATCGCGGCCACGGTCACGAGGCCGGCCGCCCGGGCCCGGGTCACGGTGTCGAGGACGTGTGCCCCGAGCGGGCGGCCACGGAGCGGGGCCGTCAGCTTGGACCCGCCGAAGCGGCGCCCGCGGCCCGCGCCGAGCACGAGCGCGGCGACGTCGCCCCGGGCGGCTATTTGGCTCGTTCGAGCGCCTGGGCCAGCGCCCGCCGGACGATGACCGTCGTCAGATGGCGGCGGTACTCCGCGGGTGCATGGATATCGCCCTGGACCTCGAGCCCGTCGACGGCCCCGGCCGCGACCCTTTCCAGCACCTCCGGCTCCGCCTTGGTGCCCACGAGCTGATCGATCGAGCCCACGAGACGCGACACCTCGCCGACGCCGGTGAGCGCTAGAACGGCGTGGCTGACCGTCTTTCGGGTCCGTGCCACCACCGCCGCGGCCCCGGCGATGGCATAGCCCGACGCCGGCTGCTCCTGGCTCAGATACGCCGTGCCCGCGCCCTTGGGCAACGCCGGGAGCACGATGTCGAGCAGCAGCTCGTCCTCCGCGAGCGCGGTGTCGAACGGACCGTGGAAGAACTCACGCGCCTTGACCGCCCGCCGGCCCCGCTTGGAGCGCAGGTTGAACGTCGCGTCGAGCACGAGCATGACCGACGGCATGTCCGAGGCCGGATCGGCGTGCGCCAGGCTGCCGCCGATCGTGCCGCGGTTCCGGACCTGGACGTCGCCGATGTTGTGGGTGCACTCCCCGATGATCGGGAACCGCTCGCGGAGGAGCGGACTCTCGAGCAGCTCGCGGTAGGTCGTCGTCGCGCCGATGCGCGCGCCCTTGCGGTACTCCTCGACGCCCCGGAGCTCCGTCAGGCCGCCGATGTCCAGCAGCCTGGACGGCTGCGCCAGGCGGAACTTCATCATCGGCAACAGGCTGTGCCCGCCGGCGATCACCTTGGTGCCGTCGCCCTGGGCGAGCGCGCTCAGCGCGTCCCGAAGCGAAGCGGCGCGCACGTAGTCGAAGCTGGTCGGGATCACTGGGCGCCTCCTTTCCCCGGGCCCACGGCCCCGGGAACGACCGCGGCGTCCGCGGCCGTGGCGCCGGGCTCGATGCCCGGGTGCGCGGTCCCGTTCCCGGCGGTCGCGCCCCGCATCGCGGCCCAGACGCGCGCCGGCGTGAGCGGTTTGTCGATGTGCAGGATGCCGAACGGCGCCAGCGCGTCACAGACCGCGTTCACGACGCACGCCGCCGAGGCGATCGTGCCCGCTTCACCGCAGCCCTTGATGCCGAGCGGGTTGACCGGCGACGGGGTGACCGTGTGGTCGAGCTCCAGGTGCGGCATCTGGCTCGCCTTGGGGATCGCGTAGTCCATCATCGTGCCGGTGATGAGCTGGCCGTCGTCGTCGTAGATCGCGATCTCCTGCAGCGCCTCGCCCAACCCCTGGATGATGCCGCCGTGAATCTGGCCTTCGACGATCATCGGGTTGATGTGCGGTCCGCAGTCATCCACCGCGATGTAGCGCAGGATCTTGACCTCGCCGGTCTCGCCGTCCACTTCGACGGTGCAGACGTGGCTGCCGAACGGGTACACGAAGTTGCTGGGATCGAAGAACGCCGAGGCCTCGAGCCCCGGCTCCACCCCCGCCGGCATGTTCCAGGCGAGGTTCGCCATCAGCGCCACCTCGGCGAAGTTCTTGGCTTGGTCGCCGGAGCCCCGCACCCGGAAGGCATCCTCCTTCCATTCGATGTCCTGCTCGTTGGCCTCGAGCAGGTGCGCGGCGATCTTCTTGGCCTTCTCCTTGACCCGCTGTGCGGCCACCTTGACCGCCGAGCCGCACACCGCGGTGGAGCGGCTCCCGTAGGTGCCCCAGCCCTGCGGAGTGGTCTCGGTATCACCGTGCACGATCTCCACGTGCTCGATCGGGATGCCGAACTCCTCGGCCACGATCTGGGCGAAGGTCGTCTCCTCACCCTGGCCGTGCGGGCTCGCCCCGATATACACCCGGACCACGCCGGTGGGGTACACCCGGACCACGGCCGAGTCGTAGAGCCCGCCACCGAACCCGACGGCCCCCGCCACCTGGGAAGGCCCCAGCCCGCAGATCTCGATGTAGCTGATGACGCCGACGCCCAGGTATCGGCCCTGCTTCCGCGCCTCCGCCTGCTGCCGGCGGAACGCCCGGTAGTCGAGCATCTTGAGCGCCTTGTCCAGCGCGGGCTCGTAGTCGCCGGAGTCGTATGTGATGCCGGTGGCGACCGTGTACGGGAACTTGTCCTTGGGGATGAAGTTCTTGCGCCGCACCTCGACCGGATCCATCCCGATCTTGCGGGCGAAGATGTCCACCAGCCGCTCGACCAGGAAGGCGGCCTCGGGCCGGCCAGCGCCGCGGTAGGCGTCCACCGGCGCACCGCTGGTGTACACGCCGTGGACGGTGCCGAGGATGTTGGGGATCGTGTACGCGCCCGAGTAGACCAGCCCGTGCAGGATGGTCGGGATCCCGGGTCCCGCCGTCGACGCGTAGGCGCCCAGGCCGGCGTAGACCTTGGTCCGGATGCCGGTGATCCTGCCGTCCTTCATCCCCGCCATCTCGACGTACTCGACGTGGTCCCGGCCGTGGATGGTGACCTTGTAGTTCTCCGACCGGTCCTCGGTCCACTTGACCGGCCGGCCGAGGGCCATGGAGGCGAAGCTCACCAGCGCCTCGTCGGGGTACGCCGGAATCTTGCTGCCGAACCCGCCGCCGACCTCGGGCGCGATGACCCGGATCCGGTGCTCGGGAAGCTTGAGCATCACCGAGCAGAGGAACCGGTGGATGTGCGGGTTCTGGCTGGTGGCCCAGAGGGTGAGCTGCCCGCTGCCCTTGTTGTAGCTCGCCACCGCCGCCCGGCACTCCATGGCCGTCGGGAGCAGGCGCTGCTGGACGATGCGCTGCTTGACGGTCACCTCGGCGGTCTTGAACGCCTGCTCCGCGTCGCCGCCGGCAACCACCCAGGTGAAGGCGATGTTGTCGGCCACCTCGGCGTGGAGCTGGGGTGCGCCGGGCTGCGCCATCTTCTCGGGGTCGACCCCACCCTGGAGTGTCTCGTAGTCGACGTCGATCAGGTCGATCGCGTCCCGCGCCGCCGCGCGGGTCTCGGCCACGACCATCGCGACGCCGTCGCCCACGTGGCGCACCTTGTCGTACGCGAGGAGCGGGTGGGGCGGGATCTTGAGGTCGCAGTTGGGCACGTTCCAGGCGCACGGCACCGGCACGACCTTGTCCTTGATGTCGGCGCCGGTGTACACCGCCACGACGCCGGGCGCCTGTCGCGCCGCGCTCACGTCGATGGCGGTGATGCGCGCGTGGGCGTAGGGGCTCCGAAGGATCGCCGCGTAGGTGAGTCCGGGCAGCTTGACGTCGTCGACGTACGTCGCCGCGCCGGTGATGAGTCGCGGGTCCTCACGACGCTTGATGGCGGAGCCGAACAGCGTGGGCATGGGCGCGCTCCTCAGGCGCCGGCGCGGGCGGGTGTGCCCGCGCCGGAGGCGGCGCGAAGGGTGGACGCCGCCGCCTGAATGGCGGAGACGATGTTCTGGTAGCCGGTGCAGCGGCAGTAGTTGCCCTCGATGGCATGCCGGATCTCGGCTTCGCTCGGGTCGGGGTTGCCGGCGAGCAGGTCCACCGCCGTCATGATCATCCCGGGCGTGCAGAAGCCGCACTGCAGTCCGTGCTTTTCCCAGAAGCCCATCTGCAGCGGGTGCAGCGTCTCACCCGCGGCGAGGCCTTCGATCGTGGTGACCGGCTGCCCCTCGGCCTGCACGGCGAGCACGGTACAGCTCTTCACGGCCCGGCCGTCGAGCAGCACGGTGCACGCGCCGCACTGGCTGGTGTCGCACCCAATGTGCGTTCCCGTGAGGTTGAGCTCGTCGCGCAGCACATGCACCAGCAGCGCTCGAGGCTCGACCTCGATCGTGCGCGGCGTGCCGTTGATGGTGAGGGTGAAGGATCGTTTCATGAGCCCCGGACTCCTTGGCTTCAGAGGGCGTTGCAGCGCGGCACGGTAGGTGTCGGCCTCACTAAGGTTGTGTTCCCCGAAGTGGGGGTCAAGGTTCCCTTTTGGCCTTGACCGCCCCGCCCCGCCCCCTGTAGAGTCACTGTCCCCGCGTCACATCTGTTTTGGGGTGTAGCTCAATCGGCAGAGCGCCCGGCTGTTAACCGGGAGGTTGCTGGTTCGACCCCAGCCGCCCCAGCTTCGTGAGGGCCCGCCACCTTCGCGGGCCCTCGCTGCGTTCAACCCCGGCGGGCTCACCCGAGCTGGCGGTACGCCGCCAGCGTCAGGAATTCCGGGAACCGGTCGGCCGACACCAGCGCGTCCAGCAGACCGGCCGCCTCCGCCCACCGGCCGCCCGCGCCGCCGTGCAGCTCGAGCTCCTGCCGCAGCAGCTCGCGCACGCCGGCGAGCGTCACCGGCCCCGCCTCGGTGGCGGTGCCGTGGCGGATCCACTGCCAGAGCTGCGCCCGCGCGATCTCGGCGGTGGCCGTGTCTTCCATGAGATTGTTGATCGCCACCGCTCCCGAGCCGCGGAGCCACGCCTCGAGATACTGGAGCGCCACGCTCACGTTGCCCCGGACGCCGGCCTCGGTGACACGGCCGCCGGGGACGCGCACGTCGAGCAGCCTGCGCCCGTCCTGTGCCGCATCGGGGATCCGGTCCTTCTGGTTGGGCCGCCCGCCGAGCCGCTCGCTGAAAACCTCGGCCACGACCGGGACCAGGTCGGGGTGCGCCACCCACGCCCCGTCGAAGCCCAGCGCCGCCTCCGCGGCCTTGTCTTCGCGGACGCGAGCCAGCGCTTGGCGGTTGACCTCCATGTCCCGCCGGGACGGGATGAACGCGGCCATCCCCCCGATCGCGTGCGCCCGGCGCCGGTGGCAGGCGCGCACCAGTCGCTCGACGTAGGCGCGCATGAACGGCACGGCCATGGTGACTTGAGCGCGATCGGGGAGCACGAATTCGGGACGGTGCCCGAATTTCTTGATGACGCTGAAGATGTAATCCCAGCGCCCGGCGTTGAGCCCCGCTGCGTGCGGCCTGAGCTCGTACAGGATCTCCTCCATCTCGAACGCGGCGACGATCGTCTCGATGAGTACGGTGGCGCGGATCGTTCCCCGGGGAAGGCCCAGCGCCGCCTGCGCGTCCTCGAACACGGTGTTCCAGAGCCGCGCCTCGGCGTGACTCTCGAGCTTCGGCAGGTAGAAGTAGGGTCCGCTTCCGCGGTCGACCAGCTCGCGTGCGTTGTGGTGAAAGTAGAGGCCGAAGTCGAACAGGCCGGCCGGCATGGGCCGGCCATCCACCAGGACGTGCACCTCGTCGAGGTGCCACCCGCGGGGGCGGAGAACGAGCGTGGCGAGCCGCTCGCCCAAGCGGTAACGCTTCCCCTCCGGGCTCGTGTACTCGAGCGTGCGGCGGACGGCGTCCATGCAACTCGTCTGCGCCGCCACCACGTTGGACCAGGGCGGCGAGAGCGCGTCCTCGCAGTCGGCCATGAACACATTGGCGCCCGAGTTGAGCGCGTTGATCATCATCTTGGGCTCGGCGGGCCCGGTGATCTCGACCCGGCGGTCGTCGAGGTCCGCCGGCGCCGGCGCAACCGTCCAATCGCCCTCCCGAACCGCCGCCGTCCCGGGCAGAAAATCGGGCAGCTCACCCCGATCGAACCGCGCTTGCCGCTCGTGCCGCAGCGCCAGCAGCCGGTCGCGCTCGGCGCGGAACCGCCGCGTCAGCCGGCCCACCAACATCAGGGCCTCGGGTGTCAGCACCCGGTCCGCCCCTGGAACCGCGGGGCCTTTCACTTCGACGCCGTCGACCCTGGCGTTCACGTTGCTCCCCATCCGCTCATCGGTTGGGCTCCGTCGACGGGCGAGGATCAGGGGTGACCCTCGGCGATGGCGTCAGGCCGCCGCGACGTGCAGCAGAATGAACGCGAAATGGCAGCCGCTTCCCACCAGCACGAACATGTGCCAGATCTCGTGGTGCCCGAACACCCCCGGAAACGGGTTGGGGCGCTCGCGGGCGAAGATGATCGCGCCGACCGTGTAGGCGAGCCCGCCGGCCACCAGCCAGGCCAGCCCACTCGCCGGCACCGCCGCCACGAGCGGCGCGGCCGCCAGCAGCGCCATGTAGCCCATCGCCAGGTAGATGCCGGTCGACAGCCAGATCGGCGCGTCGAGCCACCAGATCTTGAACGGAATCCCGGCGACGGCGATCGCCCACGCCGCCCCCAGCAGCAGCCAGCCCGACCATCCGTGCAGCGTCACGATCGCGACCGGTGTGTAGGTGCCCGCGATCAGGAAGTAGATCGCGATGTGGTCCAGCGTGCGGAGCGGGCGGAGGCGATGACTCGGGAGGGGCAGCGCGTGGTAGATCGTGCTCGCCGCGTACAGCAGGATGAGGGAGCCGCCGTAGACGGCGAACGCGACCGTCCGGGCGGTTCCATGGGCCAGGTGGAGCAGAGCCACCGTCCCGACGGTCGCCAGCACCAGGCCCGCGAGGTGCGACCAGGCGTTGACCGGCTCACGGATGCGCATGAGCACAATGTAAACTCGATGCCCGGGCCCGTCCCGCGCTTCGCGCTGTCGCGCCGCCGGGCTTGTCGCCCGGAGCGACCCGATCTAGGGTTGATGCAGCCGCTGGACCGCGCCGCTGCCGTGGCGGCGCGTTGACCCACACCCGCGAGCTCGACCGCGTGCGGATCGCCCTGTTCTCCGAAGTGTACTGGCCGATGGTGAGCGGGGTGGGGGTCACCCTCCTCCGTCTCACCGATGCGCTGCACGCGCGCGGGCACCAGGTGCGGGTCTATAGCGCCACCTATGCGCTCCCCGCCGGGGTCCCGGACCGCCCGGAAGTCCACCGCTCCCCGAGCGTTCCGTTCTTCCTCTACCCGGACGTCCAGTGGGCCTTCCCCAGGCTTCGCGAGGTGGTCGACGACCTCGCCGCCTTCCGGCCCGACGTGGTCCACGTGGCGACCGAGTTCCCGCTCGGCATCGCCGGGGTCAAGGCCGCCAAGCAGCTGCGCCTCCCGATCGTCGCCTCGGCCCACACCGACTACGACCAGTACGCCGCACGATACGGGGTCACCTGGGCGCTGCGGGCGGGGTGGCACTATCTCCGCTGGTTCTACGGGCAGGCGCATCGCGTGCTCTGCCCGTCCCGGATCTACGAGGAAGCGCTCCGCGCGCACGGGGTCCGACACACCGGTATCTGGAGTCGCGGGGTGGACCCGGAGGTATTCTCTCCCGGCTTTCGAAGCCACGCCTACCGGGCGCGGCACGGGGTCGGCCCCGACGACCTGCTGGTGACGTACATCGGGCGAATCGCCCGCGAAAAGAACCTGGGCCTGCTGCTCGAGGCCTGGGAGACGCTCGCTCCGGTGCGCGGCGGGGCCAGGCTGGTGCTGGTAGGGCAGGGGCCGCTGGAGGAGGACCTTCGGCGGCGCGAGATTCCCGGCGTCCACGTCTCCGGGCTGCTGCAGGGACACGCGCTCTCGGAGGCCTATGCCTCCGCCGACGTGTTCGCGTTCCCGTCGTCCACGGAGACCTTCGGAAACTCGCTGCTCGAGGCGATGAGCTCGGGACTGCCGTCGTTGGTGGCGGGGGCGGGCGGCGTGATGGAATTCGCCGAGCACGAGCGCAACGCGCTCCTGGTCGAGCCGGACAGCGCCGCGTCGATCGTAGAGGGCCTTCGGCGGCTGTTGCGGGACGCGGGGCTGCGCCGCCGCCTGGCCGACGGCGCCCTCGCGACCGCGCGGGCACGCGACTGGGGTGCGGTCAACGACCGGCTGCTGGCGGACTACCGGGCCGCCATGGCCGCGCGGGGCGCCCCGCGAGCCGCCTGACTATTTCCTGAGCAGGAGGTACGAGACCGCGGCGATCGCCGCGGCCATCGGAATGGTGAGAATCCACGCCCACACGATTCGGGTCGCCACCCCCCACCGCACCGCCGAGACCCGCTGCGCCGCCCCGACGCCCACGATCGCGCCGGTGATGGTGTGCGTGGTGCTCACCGGAACGCCGAGCAGCGAGGCGACGAGGATCGAGAGGCCGCCCGCCGTCTCCGCGCAGAACCCGCCGAACGGGCGAAGCTTGGTGATCCGGCTTCCCATCGTCTTCACGATTCGCCACCCGCCGAGCGCCGTCCCGAGTCCGATCGCGGTATAGGCCGCCATCTCCACCCAGAGGGGAATCCGGTCGGCCGTCGGGACGTGCAGATGGTGCAGCCAGCCCGGCTGATCCGCGAACAACGCTTGGGTGGACACCAGCAGGCTCACGATGATGCCCATCGTCTTTTGCGCGTCGTTCGCGCCGTGACTCAGCGAGTAGAGCGCGGCGGAGAGGAGCTGGAGCCGGCGGAACACGCGATCCAGAGGGCCGGGCCGCGCGCTCTTGAGCAGCCACGACAGCCCCACGGTGAAACCGAGTGCCAGCGCCATGCCGAGGAGCGGAGACAGGAAGATGGCCAGGATCGGGGCGACCCAGCCGCTGAGCTGAAGGGCGGGGAACCCCGCCTTGGCGATCGCCGCCCCGCCAAGCCCGCCCATCAGCGCGTGGCTCGACGAGCTCGGCAAGCCCACGTACCAGGTGATGAGATTCCAGACGATCGCGCCCACCAGCGCGCTCAGGATGAGGCTCGGGTCCACCACCGAGGGCATGATGAGCCCCTTGCCGATGGTCTTCGCGACCGCGGTTCCCACCACGAACGCCGCCGCGAAGTTGAACACGGCCGCCCAGACCACCGCCACGCCCGGCGTGAGCACCCGGGTCGAGACCACCGTGGCGATCGAGTTGGCGCTGTCGTGGAATCCGTTGATGAAGTCGAAGATCAGCGCGACGGCAACGATCGCCAGGACGTAGACGACGTCGTGGGACATGGTCACGCGTGCTTGATGGAGATCGATTCCAGCACGTTGCTCGCGTTCTCGATGTCGTCGAGCGTCTTCTCGAGGTTGTCGTAGATCTCTTTCCACTTGATCACGGTCAGCGGGTCCGGCTCCCCCTCGAACAGCCGGCCGAGCCACTCGTGGTAGAGCGAGTCGCCCTCCTCCTCGAGCCGCTTGATCTGGACGCAGGCGTTGAGCACCGTCCCGTCCTTGTTCTTCTCCAGCGCCCCGACCGCCACCTGAAGCTGCTCGGCGGCCCGGACGATCACGTCGCCGATGACGATCGCGCCGTCGGGCGCCGCGCCGGCGTGAAAGATCTGCAACCGGCGGGCGGTGCCGTCGATGAGGTCGATGACGTCGTCGAGCCGGGAGGCCAGGAGATGGATGTCCTCGCGATCGAGCGGCGTGATGAACACCCGGTCGAGCCGGGTCACCACGTCGTGGGTCACCTGGTCGGCCTGGTGCTCGAGCCGCTTGATCTGGTCGACGATCGCGCCGCGCCGCCGGGGATCCGCGCGCAGGAGGTCCTGCAGCATACGCGCGGCCTCCACCGTGAAGGTGGCGACCGCGGTGAAGAGGTCGAAGAACTTCTCGTCGCGGGGCAGGAGCCGCACGGTCACGTCCTGGTAACGGGCGGCGGGAAGATAATCCGTTCCCGCACCGGGGCACAGTCGAACGCCTTCCTTGACGCCCCCCGTTTCGCCTCCAGATTTGCCGGGTCCCCTGCTGTCGCCGGCGGCCCTCCCCGGGCCGTCGCCCCACGTGCCGGACACCCATGACCCAGGTCCTCTCGCCGCCCCTGCTCGACACGCCGCCCGAGGAGGCCTTCGACCGGCTGACCCGCCTGGCGGCGAGACTCCTGGGCGCGCCGGTGGCGCTGGTGTCCCTGCTCGGCGACGATCGGGTCTTCTTCAAGAGCGCCATTGGCTTAGGCGGAGCCCTGGGCCTCCCTGCGAAGCACGCCGCTCTCGCTCTCCTTCTGCCGTCACGTGGTGGCGGCCGGAGCCCCGCTGGTGGTCGAGGACGCCCGGCGGCACCCCGTGGTCCGGACCAACCTGGCCGTTCGGGAGCTGGGCTGGATCGCGTACGCCGGGGTGCCCCTGACCCTGGCCGATGGCCGGACGGTGGGGGCGCTCTGCGTGGTGGACGCACTCCCCCGGATCTGGTCCCCACGGGACGTAGCGCTGCTCGAGGATCTGGCCGCCTCGGTCGTGACCGAGATCGAGCTCCGGAGCCCGCCGTCCCGGCTCGAGCTCATGCCGGGGGTGACGCTGCCGCCACCCCCGACGCCCCCCGATCCCTCCGCCGGCATCTTCGACGCCTCGGCCATGCCCATGGGCCTGGTGTTGCCCGATGGCCGCTGGCTCCGGACCAACCGCGCCCTCGCCGAGCTGCTGGATGCCCCGCCCGCCGCGCTGGCCGGCTGCCCCGCCGAGGCCTCCACCCATCCCGCCGATCGCGCGGCCGACCAGGAGGCCATGCGGCTCTTGTGGGCCGGCGAGTGCGCCAGCTACGCGATCGAGAAGCGGCTTCTCCGCGAGGGCGGAGAATCGGTCTGGGTGATCTCGACGGTGAGCGCGGTCCCGGACGAGCTGGGAGGCGTGGCTCACTTCCACGTGGCGCTGCAGGACATCACCGACCGCAAGCGGGCCGAGCTCGACCTGCGCCGGCGCGAGGAGCGCTACCGGCTGGTGGCCGAGGCGGCCCACGATGCGGTGTGGGACTGGGACCTGCTCACCGACCGGATCCTGTGGGGCGAAGCCGCCGCTGGACCGTTCGGGTACCCCCGTCCCGAGTTCAGCACCTCCGCCGCATGGTGGTACGAGCGGCTTCACGGGGAGGATCGGGAGCGGGTCCTGAGCGGCATGCACGCGGCGATCGCCCGCGGGGCCGCGGAGTGGACCGACGAGTACCGCTTCCGGCGGCAGGACGGCGGCTACACGCAGGTGCGCGACCGCGCGGCGATCGTCCGCGATGAGGCGGGCGACGCCGTTCGGATGGTGGGAGCGGTGCTCGACACGACCGACCGCACCCGGGCCCAGGCGATGGCCGAGGGGCAGAGCCGGCTGCTCGAGCAGATCGCCGCCGGGCTCGATCTGGACGCGGTGCTCGAGCGCGTGCTCCGCTTCACCGAGGCACACGGAGGCGGACTGCTCGCGGGTATCACGCTGCTCGACGGCGGCGCTGCCGAGCTCCGGCTGGCCGCCGCCCCGAGCTTCCCGGCCGCGCTCCGCGAGGCCGTCGCCTCGGCCTCGGTCGGGTCCGAGGCCGGGGTGAGCGCCAGTGCGGCCGTGCGCCGCGACCGCGTGAGCTTTCCGGACCTCGCGGACGATCCCTCGGCCGAGGCCTGGCGCGGACCGCTGCTCGCGCTCGGCATCCGGGCCGCATGGTCCACACCCCTCCTCGCCGCCGACGGCGGGCTGCTCGGCACGCTCGACGTCTATTGCCGCGAGCCGCGCGCCCCCTCGGCCGACGACTTTGAGCTGACGGCGGCGGCCGGCCACCTCGCGGAGATCGCGATCGAGCGCGGCCGCAGCCAGGATACGCTCGCCCGGGGCATGCGCCTGCTGGAACAGGTGCTCGACAGTCTGCCGGTCGGCGTGTGGGTCCTCGACCGCGAGGGCCAGGTCATGTACGGCAACCCGGCCGGCCGGGCGATCTGGGGCGGCGCGCGCTACGTGAGCCTCGAGGAGTATGGTGCGTATCGGGGCTGGCGCGCGGACACCGGCGAAGCTATCGCCGCGAACGAGTGGGCGGCCGCGCGCGCCATTCTCAAGGGCGAGACCGCACTCAACGAGGTCGTGCAGATCGAGACCTTCGACGGCGCGCAGAAGACCATCGCCAACTCCGCGGTCCCCCTCTGGTCGCTCGACGGCAGCATCGAGGGCGCCATCGTCCTGGATCAGGACATCACCGACCGGCGCGCCGCGGAGCAGGCCCTGCGCCGGAGCGAGGAGCAGCTCCGCCACGCGCAGAAGATGGAAGCGGTCGGGCAGCTGGCCGGCGGAATCGCGCACGACTTCAACAACCTGCTCACCGGCATTCTGAGCTACAGCGACCTCATCCTCCACGAGCTGCACCCCGGCGACCCGCTCCGCGGCGACCTGGAGCAGATCCGCCACGCGGGTGAGCGCGCCGCGTCCCTCACCCGCCAGCTGCTGGCCTTCAGCCGCCGCCAGGTGCTCCAGCCCCGGGTGCTGTCGTTCAACGCCACCGTCGGCGCGCTCGACCCGATGCTCCGCCGCCTGCTCGGGGCCGACATCGAGCTCGAGACCGACCTCGACAACGCCCTGGGCTTCGTGCTCGCCGATCCCGGCCAGATCGAGCACGTGCTGGTGAACCTGGTCGTGAACGCGCGCGACGCGCTGGCCTCGGGCGGCCGGGTGACGATCGCCACGGCCAACGTCCACCTCAACGCCGCCGACGACGCCCGGGGCAACGGCGTCCGGCCGGGGCACTACGTGACGCTCTCGGTGCGCGACAACGGCGTCGGCATGGACGTGGTGACGCAGGCCCGGATCTTCGAGCCGTTCTTCAGCACCAAGGAGCCCGGACAGGGTACGGGGCTGGGGCTTTCGACGGTCTACGGGATCGTGGAGCAGAGCGGCGGTCACATCGCGGTGGAAAGCGCGCCAGGGCAGGGATCCACCTTCATCATCTACATGCCCCGCCACGCGGGGGCCGAGCCCGCCGCGCCCGGCCAGCCCGATCGCCGGAGCCTTCCCGCCGGGCACGAGACCTTGCTGCTGGTGGAGGACGAGGCGGCGGTCCGGTCGTCGGCGCGACGGCTGCTCGAGCGGCACGGCTACACCGTCATCGAGGCCCGTCACGGCGCCGACGCACTCCGGATCATGGAGGAAGGAGCGCAGCACGTGGACTTGGTGCTGACCGACCTCGTGATGCCCGAGATGGGCGGACGCGAGATGGTAGAGCGTCTCCGCGTGCGGCATCCCGCCATGAAGGTCCTGTACATGTCGGGGTACAGCGAGCGGGCGGTCACGCAGCAGGGCGCCATGCCGCCCGGCACGGGCTTCGTGGAGAAGCCGTTCACCGTCGAGCAGCTCGCCCGGCGGACGCGGGAGATCCTGGACGGCTAAGCGAGCAGCGTGAGCAGATCGGACGGCGTCTCGAGCCAGAAATCCGGCGCCGCGCCTTCGAGGTGGGAACGTCCGAACGGACCCCAGAGTGCCGCTGCCGTGCGGACTCCGGCCGCGCGCCCGGACAGCATGTCATGAATGCTGTCCCCGATGTACACGGCAGTGCCCGGGTCGGCGCCCAGGAGGGCCATCGCTTTCTCGACCGGCTCCGGATGCGGCTTGGGGTTGGTCACCTCGTCGGCGCAGACCAGCACGTCCATCATGCGCTCGAGCTTGACCAGCGTCAGTCCACGGAGCGCGCCCCGCCGGTTCTTGCTGGTGACGAGACCGGTCCGGCGGCCCGCGTCGCGGATAGCCTTGATGGCCGCCGTCACGCCCGGGTAGACCGTCACCATCCGGTCGTGGTGGGCCAGGTTGTACTCCCGGTAGGTGGCGATCAGCGCCTCCAGCGTGCTCCGGTCGTCGCCCCACTCGGCGAACTGGACCGACAGCGGAGTCCCGACCCCGCGGAGCCACTCCTCGTCCGTCCTTGGCGGAATGTTGTGCACGGCCAGCGTATGGTGGTAGCTGTCCAGGATGAGGCGCACCGAGTCGATCAGCGTGCCGTCGAGGTCGAAGAGAAACGTCTGGAGTGCGGGCATGCGCGGAAACGTAGCCGCATCGGTCCGCCGTTGCGCCGCCGCCGCGAAGTCCGTAAGCTGTCAACCTGCTTGCTTCCGGAGTCGAACAATGCAGCCGACCGAGCTCGTGGCGCTGATGGCCGCGATCATATACAGTGGCGGTCGCGAGGGCGAGGGCCCTCGCCCTGAGACCCGCCAGCTTGCCGTCGAGGAGGCGTGGTATCTCTGGCACCTGACCATGGATGAGTGGAGCGATCCCGGAGCGCGCCGGATGGGCGGCGCCTCGCCGCTGGAGCCCTGAGCCGTGACGACCGACGGACCGGTGCGCCAAGCCAGGCTGCGGCCCGAGTTCATCGCGCTCTATCCCGGCGTCGATCCCGAGGTGTGGTACATCGCGGCCACACTCGCCGAGCATCTGCTGGCGCGCTAGCTGCGAGAGAATCCGGCTGCGGGCCCGCTGCCCCCGCGGATTCTGGACCCCGAGCACTTCGAGTTCCAGGGCGAGGGCGGATTCGTCGGCGGCCGCGTGACCATGGGACGCTGACCTACGGTTCGAACAGTAGCAGGCCGATCACCCGCACCTCGAGCACGTCCCAGCGTTCCGTCGGCGCCGGCACCTGCAGCGTCCATCGCGCCAGCGCCGGCGCATCCGCGTCCGCCAGCAGCTCCACCAGCCGCGCTTCACCCGCAGTGTGCCCTCCGCTGACGAACGCGAGCGCCCGTTCCAGCCGCGCGAGCATCGGCCGGTCCCGCTGCCTCGCCGCCTCTCGGAGCGCCTGACTGAACCGTGCCGCGAGGCGGCGCGCCGGCGGTTCGGGATCGGCCGCGGTCCAACGTCGGGCGCCGGACAGCATCAGCCGTTCGCGAATGGGCCCGGCCAGCCGCGCGAGAGCGGAACGCACTGCCCCGGGAGCGGCCGCGACCAGCCGCCCGCTCCGGGCGGCCTCGATCAGGCGCGGCGCGACGGCGGGCTCGTCCTCGTCCCACTCCCCTTCGGGGCCGAGCCAACCGACCACGGCGGAAGTGGGCATCGTCCGGCTCCCGGCCGGGACCAGTTCATACCCCGCCAGGACACCTCGGTCCCTGGCCCCGGGCACCAGCGCGGTGGCGCCGGTCTCGACGGGGTCGCCGCCATCGGAGTCGGCCAGTTGATCGGCCAGCACGGTGCGCCATCGCCACAGGCGGAGACCGTCGGCGCCGAGTCCGGCCCGCCCCGGCAGGGAGGCCTTGGTGGCGAGCTGTCGCCGCATCCCCACGGCGGCGTCGAGTGCCGGCGGAGGCAGCAGTCGGACCACCTCGATGTGCTCGTGTGCCGAGCCCAGCCTCAGCGCCCGCCCTTCGCGCTGCTCCAACCGCATCGGCGTCCACGGGAGATCGTAGTGCACCACCCGGCCCGCACGTCTGAGGTCGAGCCCTTCCGCCGCCACGTCGGTCACCACCAGGCACCGGGGCGCGGCCTCGTGCGCGTCGGGCGCGCACTCCCGAAACCAACCCAGCACCACCGATCGAGGGGCGGGCGAGCGCCCAAGACCGGCGCGCTCACCCGTGCACCAGGCGACGGGCGGCGGAGCCAGTCGGTCGCGCAGATGGCGCACCGTCTCTCGCCGGGTGGTGAACACCAGGCTCGGCCTGCCGTCGGCGAGGATTGACCGCAGGCGCTCGACTTTCGGATCGTCTCTCGCCGCGGCGGCGGACGCGTCGCCCAGAACACCGGGCACGACGTCGAGATCGTCGAGCGTCAGCTCGACGGTATTGCCGCCCTCCGGAAAGAGCTCCCACATCACCAGCTGTTCGTCCAGCTCGCCGGCGAACTCTCGGAGCTCGGCGCGGCTCAGCGCCCGGCCCGCGCGGCCCGCGTCGCGCGCATGCAGCAAGAGCGCACGGTAGCGGCGAAGCGCCCCGGCCAGGGCCGCCGGACTCGACGCGAGGGCGCGCTGCAACACGCCCCGCACCAGGGCTGCGGTCGGCGGGTGGCGGGAGAGCGCCAGCCGGGCCAGACTCGCGAGCCCCCGGACGGCCGCGGCGTTCTCCTCGAGGCCTGCCGCGCTCACCTGGGAGGTGCGCGTGGGGCGCGGTCCGGCGGCTCGACTCTCTTCTACCACCACGCCGGCCAGCGCGGACGTAGCCGTGTCCGACGCCAGGGCCGCGCGAAGCGACACCACGCCTTCGGCCAGCAGCGCGTCGTCGCGCACGCCGAGCAGGAGCTGGTGCGCGAGGTCGCTCAGCCGGTTGACCACCGGCGTGGCGCTCAACAGCAGGACCGAACGGCCGAGCAGCCAGGGGGCGGTGGCCGCGTAGCGTCGAGTGAGCGGGTTCCGGTAGTGATGGCTCTCGTCGATGATGACGAGCCCCGCGGTGTTCACCGGCAGCCGGCCGCGACTCGCCTGCTGGTGTGTGCCGATTTCGACGCCGACGCCCAGATGTGCCGCCACCGCGCGCCACTGGGCCGCGAGTGGTGCCGGCACCAGGCAGGCGGTCGTCCTTCCACGCTGCACGGCCGCGGCCACCGCGAGTGCCACGTATGTCTTTCCGCTCCCGACCGGATCGGCGAGCAGCGCCCCGTGGTATCGCTGAATGGCGGCGAGCGCGCGCCGGAAGCTTCGGCTCTGGCCCGGAAGCAGCCAGGGTGGCGGGCTGGCGCTGGCCTCTGGTGGCAGGAGGCTCCGAGCCAACGCCCGCGCGACTCCGGTCCCGGTGCCGGCCGGACCCGCCGTGAGCCCCGTGAGCAGCGGATGGGTGACGCCGATCAGCGATTCAGCGACGATCCGCGGTGCAGTGGGCCAGAAGCCGGCCCAGCTCCCGCCGTTCGGCTTCGGAGAGACCGAGATGTCGGGCCGCGATGTCATCGAGCTCCTCCTGGATGTGCTCGCCGCGGCGCCCCGGCCGGCGATCGCCGACAGCTCGGCGTCGGCGGTGACGCCGGCCGGGAGCGGAAGCCGGGCGACCACTCCGGCGGCGAAGCGGTGAAAGCCTCCCGCCGCGGGTACCGCACCGGCCTGGGCCAGGGCCCGCAGCCACGTGGAGTTGAGCCACGCGCCGATGCGCTCCGCCTCCTCGGCCGATCGCACCGGGGCTACGTAGCAGGTGTTCAGCGGGATCCGCTCCGCATCGCGCTGGCCTGTCAGGTGACAGGCGGTGAGCCGTCGCGCGAGGTCGGTCCACACGACCCGGTGTGGCGCGGTGGCGGCCTGCGTGCGAAACAGCGCCCAAGCAGGCCCGGAGATGTAATCCGTGCGGGCGCGGAGCGCGTCTTCGTGCCGGCGGAGATGCGCTGCGGCGTAGGGTGGCAGTTGGTGGAGGGGGGCGCCGTCCCGGCCGTGGGTCCAGAGCAGCCGCGCGCATGGCCGGCACCGGAACGGCTGCAGGTCGCGGCCCCGCACCGCCCAACGCAGCAGGTCGGGCTCGATCGATTCCGGCGGATCGAGGAAGATCCGGTTGGCGCCGGTCTTGACACCGAGGTGGCAGGTGATGCGCTCGCCGATCGCTGCATGCTCCCGTGCCAGCCGGGCGGCGATGGCGGGGCCCCGGCCGGTCGACAGGATCCATGGGGCGCCCCCGCGGAGTCCTGCCTGTGCGATCGAGGCCGGCGCGCCGGGGACGAGCGAGAGCCGCACCCGCTGTCCGGCCGGCGGAAGGGCCTTCCTCGCCACGAGCGCGAGCGGATAGACCGTGGCGTCGAAGGCGGCATCCGGGCTGCCTGTCAGATCGGCCAGGTGAATCAGCGTGGTGCTCGCCGCGAGGGCGTGTCGCGCCGCGGTCGCGTATCCCGCCGTGGCAAGCTTGGCCGGGATCAGAAGCGCGACCACCCCGCCCGGCGCGGCCAGCTCCAGCGCCCGTTCGAGGAACGCGACGGCCAGATCGGGTCGGTGTCCGAATCCCCCGCTCGACCCGCGCCACCACCGGTAGCGCGCCTCGAGCCGGCGGCGCATGTCCGCCGGAATCTCCTCCGCGCGCAGCCAGGGCGGGTTGCCGGCGATGAGGTCGAAACCATTGCCCGCGAAGACGTCGGCAAAGTGGCTCTGGTAGTGGAACCAGGGGACCTCGCGCTCCCGAAGGAGCGTCCGCCGCGCGGCGCGCAGCGCGCGCAGGTCGGCGCGGGCCGCGGCGAGGCAGCGCCGCGTCTCTCGATCGGCCCCGCGCCGCCGGCCGAAGAGGTCCACGGTCCGGGCGCGTCGAAGACACTCGTCGGCCCGCCCACGGCTCTCCGCTTCCGCGGCTCGCAGGGACGCCTCGGTCGCGGCACACTCCGCCGCCCGGAGTTCACGGACGAGGCTCCGCTTGGATGTGCCGGTGGCGGTGACGAGCCGCTGCCGAAGCGCGGCGACCTTCTGCGCCGTCTTCGGATCGGCGGCGCGGAGCGTGACCCCGCTGGCGAACGGCTCGAACAGGCTGTCGCCCTGCCGGATGAGGCAGTCCAGGTTCGGAAGCGGTGTCACCCGCTCGGGCCGGTCCTCGCGGTCGTCGGCGATGACAGCGAGCCAGAGGCGGAGCTCCGTGAGCCGCACGGCGGCCGCATTGCGATCGACGCCGAACAGGTTGCGCTGCAGGATCCGGCGCCGGCAAGCGGCGGCCGAGAGGCCGGTTCGGCTCGCGAGGGCGCTCATGCGCTCGAGCGCGCCGAGCAGAAATGCGCCGGACCCCGCCGCCGGATCGAGGATGGTCATGCCCTCGAGCGCGGCGGCCGCCGCCGGATCGCCATCCCTGATCTGCCGCTCGGCCGACGCTGGGCGGCAGCCGGTGCGTCCGGCCAAGAGAGCCACGAGCGCCGCGTCGATTACCGAGCGAACCAGCGCGGCAGGTGTGTAGTACGAGCCCGAGGCGCGCCGGGCGTCGGGAGCCATGACGCCTTCGAACACCCGGCCAAGCATGTCCGGCGCGATCCCGCCGGCCTCGTGGCCTTCGGCCACTACGAAGTGAAACCGCTCGAACAGCTCGTCGAAGGCCTGCCGCCAATGGAGGTTCGGAATGTCCGCTCGAAGCGAGCGCTCCAGCGGGTGGGGCTCGAACAGGCCGCCGTTGAGAAACGGAACCGCGCCGAGAGCGGCCGCGCTCCGGCTTCGTTCCGCAAGCGGCCGGTTGAGCGTGCCGAACCAGAGCGGTCGCAGCAGGTCGCGATGGATCCGGCGCTTGCGCGCCAGGCATCCGTCCACGGCATCGGCCAGAAACCGGTCGCGGCCGCCGAGCCATCCCTTGGCCTGGATGAAGTACAGGAAGAGAACCCGGGTGAGCTGAAGCAAGGCGAGACTGCGCCGCTCTTCGCCCCGAAGCGCGCTGGGAAGGCCGCCCGCCATCTGATCGAGCGTCACCTTGAACTGCCGGAAGAACCGGCGCCCCACGGCTTGGGCGCTCAGCGCGTCCGACGCCCGGGCCGCGTAGGCGGCGGCGCCGCCGGAACCGGGCCCCGCCAGCCTCGTGAGGCAGGCGACCGCGGCGGGGGCTGGGCGGTCGAGCTCGACCACCAGAGAAGGCGTGCCCTCGAAAGCGACCGCCAGGCCCAGCCGGCGCGACCGGGTGTCGAGTGCCAGGATGCCGGCGATACGTCCCCGATCGATGAGTCGGCGAGCTATGCGGCGCGCGAGCCGCTCAGGCTCGGCGCCGGCGACCGCGAACCAGGGGAATCCACCGGCGAGGCCCACGGCGATGGTTCCGGCGGAGTTCACGCCCCGGAGTCGAGAAACCAGCGCCGGCACCGGCTGGTACAGGACCTCGTGGCCCAGCGCAGAGAGCAGGGCGGCAAGATCCTCGAGCGAGTGAATGCGGGACAACACGGGGCCGAGCTCCAGGGGTGCTCCGGGAAGGAGGACCGTGTACCATGGCGCTCACCCAGCGGCCGGTCGGCATCATTCCCCCGCATCGGGGACCGGGTTATCCTGCACGCTATGACTACCCACCTCCGTGTGCTGTTCGCCTTCCTTGCGGTGAGCGCCGTGCTGGTGGCCGGTCTCGACGCCCAGACCGTCGCCGACAGCGGCACCTTCGTGATCCGCCGCGCCGGCGATACCGTCGCCACCGAGCAGTTCGCACGGTCGGCCACCACGCTCAAGGGCACCCTCGCCATCCGGAACGCCAAGGCGACCTCGCAATCCTACGATGTCGTCGTGGCACCCGACGCTTCGGTGCCGCTGATCGCGGTGACGGTGCGTGAGAACGTGGACAGCGGACGGGTCAAGGGAAAGGTGGTGCAGCAGGCCCGCGTCATCTTCAAGGAGGACAGCGCGGCGGTCGACGACATCACCGGCAACGGGATGCAGACCCGGGTCTTCGGCACCGAGCGGGGAGTGGTACCCTATCTCAACCTGTCGTTCGGCCTGCTCGAGCAGGCGGTGCGTCGTTCGCGCGCGGCCGCTCCGCCACAGAGCCGGGTGCCGCTCTTCAATCTGGGCGGCGGGCAGACCCTCGAGGCCAGGATCTCGCCGCTTGGCGGCGACTCGCTCGCGCTGGCGATCGGCAGCGTGGAGTTCCACCTCAGGGTCGACTCGGCCGGCCGAGTGCTGGGAGGCCGCATTCCGGCTCAGAACGTCGTGGCGGATCGCATCGGGAGCTGACCGCCACTCTCTGCCATTCCCCATGCTCGTTCTCGAGCGACGGCTCGCGCCCGGAGCCGTCGCGCCGGTTCACGATTCCTGGGACGGCGGCCCGGCCCGATCGCCGTACACCCGTCCTCTCCACTCGACTCGGCCCGCACCCCGCCAGGTGGACCGGCACACGATGTAGAGCGCCATCAGTGCACCCGCCGGATACCCGATGGCATACTGGACCGGGATCTTCATCCCATGGCACATGAGCGCCCAGAAGAGCGCCGACAGCGCCGTCGCGACGGTGGCGGCGCCGCGCATGGGCTCGAAGCCAAGGCCCGCGACGCTCGCGAGGAGCACCGCGGGCGGCACCAGCCAGAATCCCAGGGCGGCCATGAGCATGACCGGAACCAGGGCGCGCAGCGCCGGCTCCTCCGGAAACGATTGCCGCCCTCCGAGATACACGTTCTTGGACCACCCTTCGATGAGCTGCGGCAGGCTCTGGTACATGCGGGTCTCCATCAGCCGCTCCGCGAAGGCGAAGTGCAGCCGGCGCCCGTGTCGAAGGTAGGCCTGCGCCAGCGCGAGATCCTCCGCCACCTCGTGCCGTACCGCCGCGTGAGTTCCGACCGCGTCGTATGCCTCCCGCGTGGTGAGGATGAACTGGCCGTTCGCAATCACGTCGCGCGCCCGGCGCGCTCGATTCACCTGGCGCGGATGGTAGCGCAGCCCGAGCAGCAGCCAGATCTGCGGCATGACCAGACGTTCCCAGATCGTCACGCAGCGCTGCCACGGCGAGACCGTGACCAAGTCGGCGCGCTCGCGCACGAGCGCCGCCACCGCCCGGCCGAGCAAGTCGGGCTCGTGCCGGGTGTCGGCATCGGTGAAAAGCAGGAGCGGGCCGGTGGCGACGCCGGCGCCCTGGGCGCAGGCCCACGGCTTTCCGTACCAGCCCTCGGGCAGCGCCGCGCCGCGCACGAGCCTGAGGCGCGGCTCGCCGGACGCCAGGCGCTCGACCAGCGCGGCGGTGACGTCGGTCGAGCGGTCGTCCACCACGATCAGCTCGAGCGAGTCGTACGCGGAGGCGAGTACGGAGGCGACGACCGTCTCGATGGTCGCCGCCTCGTTGCGCGCTGGGATCACGACCGACACGGGCGGTCCCGCGGCGGGGGCGACGTCGCTCAGGTTGGGCCGGTTGTCGGCGAGGCGGAACAGACTCGCGAACGGCGCGAGCCAGGGAAGGGCCGGCAGGAGATCGGCGGGGGCCACGAGGCCGCGACTGGTTAGGTCGGTTGGCTCTTGATCAGGCTCTGCAGCTCTTGCTCGATGGCGTCCAGTTGGCGCTCGACGTCCATGGAATCGTACTCGGTGGCGAACGACGGCACGCCGTTCTGCGCGAAGAGCGTGGCGACGAGCGCGTCGGTGTATCCCACGACCGCAACCGCGATGCCCTTGTCGATGACCCGGTTGAGTCGGAGCATGATGGCCATGCCCTGGCGGGCCCGCATGGCGGCGAGCACCGGCGCGAGATTCCGGATGAGCAGCTCGCGAAGGAACTGCAGCTCTTCCACGACCTCGCCCGCCGCGAGGCCGCGGGTGGCGGCGATACGGCCATAGTGCTCGCACGCGTGGAGCCAGACGGTGCCCACCTCGCGGCGCAGCGGACCGACCATCTCGCTGATGATGTCGAGCAGGATCCGGAACTCCCGCTCGACCAGGGGACGCGGTATCGTGGGGGCGGCGCTGATGCGGTCGCCCAGCCAATCGGACCACTGGACCACCATCTGATCCCGCAGTTCGGCGATGACACGGCCGGCGGCGAGCAACGCGGGCTGCGAAGCGCGCACTACCGTCCTCCCTTGAAAAGGTTGGGACAATCTAACCGTGGAGCGATGATGGGGTCAAAACCGCTCGTTCGTCCTCCGAGACTCGCGCGCGGCAGCCGGATCGCGCTCGTGGCGCCGGCGGGTCCCCTGCTGGAACGAGACGATATAACCCGCGCCGAAACACTCTGCCGTGCGCTGGATTACGAACCGGTGGCCGGCGCCCACGTGGGCGGCCACCACGGCTACTTCTCCGGTACCGACGAGGAGCGGCTGGCTGATCTCAACGGCGCCCTGCGCGACCCGTCGATCGACGCCGTCTGGTGCATCCGCGGCGGGTACGGCATGACCCGCATCCTCGATGCTGTCGACTTCGAGGCCCTCGCCCGCCGTCCGCGCCCCGTCATCGGCTATTCCGACATCACCGCCCTGCTCGCGGGTGTCGTACGGCGTGCGGGGATGGTGGCGTTCCACGCCCCTACCGCGCGGGCCGAGATGCCGCTCTTCAGCCGGCGCCACTTCGCCCAGGTGTTGACCGACCCGGGGTCGGCGGGAATGCTCCAGCCGCTGCCCCTCCCGCCCGACCTGCTCGTGCCGCAGGAGCCTCGCGTGGTCACGATTCGGGGAGGCGTCGCCGAGGGCCCCCTCGCCGGCGGCAACCTCTCCCTGCTGCAGTGCCTTGTCGGAACCTCGTATTTCCCGGACCTCGACGGCGCGCTCCTCTTTCTGGAGGACGTCAACGAGGACCTCTACCGGATCGATCGCATGCTGTCCCACCTGCGTCTGGCGGGAGCGCTCACGCGGCTACATGGCGTGCTCGTGGGGCGGTTCACCAACCTCAAACGCCACATGAATGACGGTGCGCTCGGCGTGGATCAGGTCCTCATGCACTACTTCGGGCCGCTCGGCATCCCGGTCGCCTACGGACTGCCGATCGGTCACATCGATGCCCAGTGGACGCTGCCGGTCGGCGTGAGGGCGCGCTTCGACGGCGATACGGGCCGGGTTGAGCTGCTGGAGCCGGCCGTGGCTTGAGCGCCGCAGCTACCCGCCGAAAGTGGCGGTAATTCGCCACGGCCGGAGGTTAGCTTAGAGCATGGCCACACCCACCCGCACCCGCCACCGCGTCCCCGGTACCCTGGGCGATGTCCTGGTGGACGTACGCGCCGGAGCTCGGGCGTCACCCCGACCGGCCGTGGTCGTGGTGCATGGTTTCAAGGGTTTCAAGGACTGGGGGTTATGGCCGCCGTTCGCGGAGCGACTGGCCCGCGCCGGCTTGGCCGCGATCACCCTCAACCTGAGCGGGAGCGGCGTGGACGACACCGGCGAGTTCGTGTTTCCGGAGCGCTTCGGCCACAACACCTTTTCGGCGGAGTTGCAAGACCTGCGCCGGGTGATGGACGCGCTGGCCGGGGGTGAATTGGGCGTCGCGCCGCCTTCGACGGTCGGTGTCCTGGGCCACTCGCGCGGAGGCGGGATCGCCGTGCTGCATACCGCTGCCGACCCCCGGGTGCGGGCCCTGGTGACGTGGGCCGCCATCAGCACCGTCCAGCGCTGGCCGGCTGCCGAACGCGCGGCGTGGCGGGCGGCCGGCGTGAACCAGGTCAAGAACGTGCGCACCGGCCAGGTGCTGCCGCAGTACGTCGATCTGCTCGACGACGTCGAACGCCATGCCGGCGCGCTCGACATCGAGGCCGCCGCCGGGCGGGTCGCCGTGCCGTGGCTCATCCTGCACGGGCGTGACGATGAAGCCGTGCCGCTGCTGGAGGGCGAGCGGTTGGCTCAGGCTGCTCCTCCGGCGACCACGCGCTTCGTCCCGGTGGAGGGTGCCGGCCACACCTTCGGGGCGAGCCACCCCTGGGGCGGCGCGACGCCGGAGCTGGAGCGCGTGATGGACGAGACCAGCGCCTTCTTCGCGAGCGAGCTCCGGTAGGTCATGGCCCACAAGCTTCCCCTCGCCGACATGACCGGGCGGGTGTGCGTGGTGACGGGCGCCACGCGCGGAATCGGCCGCGCCACGGCCGAGGGACTGGCCCGGCTCGGCGCGACCCTCGTCTTGGTCTGCCGCCGGCTCGAGGACGGTGACGCGGTCGCGCGCGAATTGGGCGAGCGACACCGCATGCCGCCCGCCCAGGTGATCCCATCCGACCTCTCCTCCCAGCGCTCGATGCGGGAGGCCGCGGACACGATTCGACAGCGTCATCGGCGAATCCATGTGCTGGTCAATAATGCCGGCGTCATTCCCAAGCAGCGCGAGACCACCGTGGATGGCCTCGAGATGCAGTTCGCAGTCAACCATCTCGCCTACTTCCTCCTGACTCACCTTCTGCTCGACCGGCTCAGCGAGGGTGTTCCCTCCCGGATCGTGAACGTGGCGTCAGGTGCGCACCAGGGCGGCGTCCTCGACTTCAGCGATCTCCAGAGTGAGCGACGCTACGATGCGGTCCGAGTCTACGGGCGCACCAAGCTCGCGAACGTGCTCTTCACCTACGAGCTCGCCCGCCGGCTCCGCTCCGCGGGCGTCACGGTCAACTGCCTCCACCCGGGCGTCGTGGCCACCAAGCTGCTGGCCGATTACATGAACCTGCCGGTGATCGGCGGCGCCATCGCACGGACCTTCGGCGAGAGCCCGGAACAGGGGTCGGAGACCAGCGTCTATCTCGCCGCCTCGCCGGAGGTCGAAGGGGTGACGGGGCGCTATTTCGTTGGCGAACGCGAGAGCCGGTCGTCCCCGGAATCGTACGACGAGGTGCTGCAGCGCCGGCTCTGGGACGAGAGCGCCCGGCTCACGGCGCTGGCCGGCCTCCCGGCACCTTGACCGCCCGCCATCAGAAGGCCAATCTCCGGCATGCCCATCTATGACTATCGCTGCTCCGCCTGCGGATCCGAGTTCGAGCGGCTGGTGCGCTCGGACACCATGGTGTCCTGCCCTGACTGCAAGGGCCGCAAGCTCGAGCGCCTGATGTCTCTCACCGCCCGCCCCGCCGGCGCAGGCAAGCCCGCCGACTTCAGCCCCCTCGGCCCGCCGCCGGGTGGCGGATGCTGCGGCGGCGGATGTCACTCGCACAACCACTGAGCCCCCGCCTCGCCAGGCTGCGAGCGCGGCTGGCGGGGCACCGGCCCGTGACCGGCGGCGACGATGAGTCGCTGCTGTGGGCGGCCGTCGCGGTGGTGCTCGTCCCCTCGCCCGATGCCGTGCTCCTCATCCGTCGCGCCGACCGGATCGGCGATCCCTGGTCCGGGCACATGGCCCTGCCGGGCGGCCGCCGTGAGGAGATCGACGCCGATCTCGTCGCCACGGCGGTTCGCGAGACCGCCGAGGAACTCGGACTGGCCCTCGGCCCAGCCGACCTGCTCGGGAGCCTCGACGATGTGATTCCCAGGACCCCGGTGCTGCCGCCCATTGCCGTTCGCCCGTATGTCTTTTCGCTCGCCGAGCGCCCGCCGCTCACGCCCAATCCCGAGGTGGCGGCCGCCCGCTGGGTCGGGTTGGATCATCTGCTGCACCCGGAAACCCTTCACTCTGCCACGATCGAGATCCGCGGCGAACCTCGCGATTTCCCGGCATACCGCCTGGAGGAAGCGATCGTCTGGGGGATGACCGAGCGAATCCTGACCGCGCTGCTCGAGCAGCTTCGGGGTTAGCTCGGCGGCTTGCGCTTTCCGCCGGTGCGGCGATCCTTGGCCTGTCCGCCTGTCCGCCTGTCCGCCTGTCCGCCTGTCCGCCTGTCCGCCTGTCCGCCTGTCCGCCTGTCCGCCTGTCCGCCTGTCCGCCTGTCCGCCTGTCCGCGCTGTCCGCCTGTCCGCCTGTCCGCCTGTCCGCCTGTCCGCTGCCTTGACATTCGCCGAAACTCATATCACAATTAGGCACACCTAAACCTGAGTTTCGCGTGAACGCAACTGCGGCGGACCAGAGCCTCACCCGGAGCATCGAAGACTATCTCAAGGCTATCTACCGGCTTAGCCCGGAGGGCCGCCCCGCGTCGACCAGCGATATCGCGCACCTGCTGGAGCTCTCCGCTCCCTCGGTGAGCGGTATGGTGAAGCGCCTTTCCGAGCTCGGCCTGCTCGAGCACCTCCCCTACAAGGGAGTCCAGCTGACCGAGTCGGGGCGCCGCGCGGCCTTGCGGGTGCTGCGGCGGCATCGCCTGATCGAGGCGTACCTCGTCGAATTCCTGGGCTACTCGTGGGATACGGTGCATGTCGAGGCCGAGCGGTTGGAGCACGCGGTGTCGGACACGCTGGTAGAGCGGATGGCGGGGGCGCTGGGCCACCCGACGGAGGATCCGCATGGCGACCCCATCCCCGCCGCCGACGGCTCCATCCACGAGTTCGCGTCGACCCCGCTGGCGCAGGTGCCGGTCGGCGAGACCGTCGCGATCCGCCGGGTGGACGAGCGCGAGCCGGAGCGGTTGCGCTACCTCGCCTCCGTCGGCCTCGTTCCCGGTGTCGTGGTCACGCTGGTCGACCACCAGCCGTTCGGCGGGCCGCTCACCGTCGAGGCCGCGGGCGAGCGGCAGGTGATCGGTGAGGAGCTTGCGCAGGTCGTACTCTGCGTGTCAGAGGGCCGATGAACGCCGCCTCGACCGCTCCTGTCGAAGAGGCGGAAGGCTGGCGCTATCCGCGCACCCGGCCAAGCCTGCCCGAATCCCACCACACCGTCCTGGTGCCGAGGGGCGTTTCGTTCTGGCGGAAGGCGCTTGCGTTCGCGGGTCCGGGCTACATGGTGGCCGTGGGCTACATGGATCCCGGAAACTGGGCCACCGACCTGGCCGGCGGCGCGCGCTTCGGGTACACGCTGCTCAGCGTGATCATGGTCTCCAACCTCATGGCCATCCTGCTCCAGGCGCTGGCGCTCAAGCTGGGCATCGTCACCGGCCGCGATCTGGCGCAGGCGTGCCGCGACCACTACTCGCGTCCCGTGAGCTTCGTGCTCTGGGTCATGTGCGAGATCGCCATCGCCGCGTGCGACCTGGCCGAGGTGATCGGATCGGCGATCGCGCTCAACCTGCTGTTCGGCATCCCGCTGGTGTGGGGCGTCTGCCTGACCGCGCTCGACGTCCTCCTCATCCTGCTGCTCCAGCACAAGGGTTTCCGCTATCTCGAGGCCCTCGTCATCACGCTCGTCGCCACGATCGGCCTCTGCTTCGCGGTCGAGCTCGTGATGGCGCGGCCGGGCCTTGGCGACATGGTCCGCGGGCTGGTGCCGCGCGGCGAGATCGTGACCAATCCGGCGATGCTCTACATCGCCATCGGGATCCTGGGCGCCACGGTGATGCCCCACAACCTCTATCTGCACTCGTCCATCGTGCAGACCCGGAAGGTGCTGCCCGACGACGCGTCGCGCCGCGAGGCGATTCGCTTCGCGACCCTGGATTCGACCGTGGCGCTGTTGTTCGCCTTCTTCATCAACGCGGCCATTCTTGTTCTTGCCGCCGCCACGTTCCACCGGACCGGTCACCAGGAGGTGGCGGAGATCGGCGATGCCTACCGGCTCCTGACGCCGCTCCTCGGCACGACCCTGGCGAGCACGCTGTTCGCCGTCGCGCTGCTGGCCTCGGGTCAGAACTCGACGATTACGGGCACGCTGGCGGGCCAGATCGTGATGGAGGGGTTCCTCGACATCCGGCTTCCCGCCTGGCTCCGGCGGCTCATCACCCGCCTCATCGCGATCATCCCGGCGGTGATCGTCACGGCGCTCTATGGCGAGCACGGCGCGGGGTCGCTCCTGATCCTGAGCCAGGTCGTCCTGAGCCTGCAGCTCTCGTTCGCCGTGGTGCCCCTCGTCTACTTCACCGGCCAGCGGGGAAAGATGGGTCAGTTCGCGAACCCGCCGCTCCTCGCCGCCGCCGCGTGGGCGGTGGCGGTCGTCATCGTTGGCCTCAACGCCTGGCTGCTCGTCGGCACGTTCCGGGTGTGGCTCGCCTGAGCCTCGGGTCCCGGGTGGCGGCGGCCGCGGCGCTCTGCTGCACCGCGCTCGCCGCCCAGGAACCAGTCATACCCGCTCCCATCGCGGATAACAGCTTCCTGATCGAAGAGGCCTACAATCAGGAGGCCGGCGTCGTACAGCACATCAGCACCTTCACCCGACCTGATGGCGGCGGTTCGTGGGCGTATTCCTTCACCCAGGAGTGGCCGCTCGGGGGAGTGAAGCGGCAGCTGAGCTATACGATCCCGGTCCTCCAGGCGGACGGGAGCGGCACCGGCCTGGGCGACGTGGCTCTCAACTTCCGCTACCAGCTCGCCGGCGGGGGTGGGGCCGGCGTCCACCTCGCCCCCCGCGCCTCCGTGCTACTCCCGACCGGCGACGAACGGAAGGGGCGCGGAGCTGGCGGGGTCGGCTTCCAGGGCAATCTTCCCTTCAGTATCCGCCCCATCCCCCGGCTCGCGCTCCACGCCAACGCCGGCCTCACCTGGCTGCCGAGCGCCAGGAATGCGCTGCAGGAGCGCGCCCACACCCTCAACGCCAACCTCGGCGGGAGCGCCATCTGGCTCCTGCGTCCGCGGTTCAACCTCATGGTCGAGCTTCTCTGGCTGAGCACCGAACAGGTGACCGGTCCCGGCCGGCGGACCCGGGACGAGACCGTGCTGCTGAACCCAGGCGCTCGCTGGGCCTTCAACTTCCCCAGTGGCCTCCAGATCGTGCCGGGCGTGGCCTACACGTTCGGCCTCGGCGACGGAGACGGCGGCGATGGCCTGTTCCTCTATCTCAGCTTCGAGCACCCCTTCAGACGCACCGAGTAGCCGAAGAACCTCCGGACCCCTGGGCGGGCGCGAGCTTCGTACCCTCTGTGCCCTTCGTGCCTCTGGGGTGATTCTTCCGGAGTGATGAACTACGTCCTCTCCGCGGCCTCGCTCCTCCTCGCCGGGCTCTCGGTTGCCTCGGCCGGTCCGCTGCGGGCCCAGCTCCCTGCCGTGGCCCTCGAGCGCCGCGTCGCCGACGAACTCGACCTTCACGTCGGCGACACCCTCCGGCTCGGCACCGCGCCCGACTCGATGCGGACCCTGGCCGTGGTGGGGGCCGTATTCGAGCCCCGACCCGATCCCGCCCAGATCAGCCGGCCCGAGCGGTACGTTCGGATGCACCTGCCGGACCTGGCCGCGCTCCTCGGCGCCCCGGATCGCGTCGACCGGTTCGGTATCGCGCTAGTCCCGGGGGTGCCCGCGGACAGCGCCATCGCGGCGCTCGACCGGAGCGCCTTCGGTTACGAGGCCTACGACACGCACGCCATCGCGGCCGGGTCGTCGCAGACCTTCCTGGTGGTCAGCCGCTTTCACCGTGCCATCGCCGTGATCACCATCGTCGCGAGCGCGGTCTTTCTCCTCTGTATCATGCTGCTCAAGGTCGAGGAGCGCCGGATGGATGCGGCCGTCATGCGCTTCGTCGGCGTCCGGCGGCGGACGATCTTCGGCGCGCTGCTGCTCGAGGCCGCACTGGTGGCGGTGGCCGGATCGCTGGTCGGGACGGTCCTCGCCTTCGCCGCCGGTGCCGCCACGAACGCCTACTACCGTCGCTTCTTCGACACCACGCTCACGTTCTCGCTCATCACCGCCGATATCGTGCTGTTCAGCGTCGGCCTTTCGCTGGTGCTGGGTCTCGCGGCCGGCGCGGCGGCCGCCTGGCGGCTGGTGCATACCCGGCCGCTGGTGCTCTGGGGCCGGGGGTGAGAGGCATCGCCTGGGGGCTCAAGAGCCTCCGCCGTCAGCGGCTCCGCACGGCGCTCTCGCTCGCGGGCATTGCCGTCGCCGCCGCCATGCTGCTCGACATGGTCATGCTGAGCGGCGGCATCGACAAGTCCTTCGCCGACCTCCTGCTTGGCCGGGGCTACCAGATGCGCCTTACCCCCAAGGGCACGCTGCCGTTCGACACCGAGGCCACGATGGCGGGTGCATCCGCCATCGTGGCCGCGCTCCGGCGCGACCCTGCCGTGGAGGCGGCCGGCGCGGTGCTCGGCACGTCCCTCCACGGGCGCACCGCCGATTCGACGGTGACGCTCGTAGGCTACGGCATCGAGCCCCAGGCGCAGTCCCTGTATCAGGTCACCGCCGGCCGCGACCTCGCGCCGGACGACACCGCGGGCATCTTGCTGAGTGCGCCCGCCGCCCGCCTGCTCGGTGCCGGCCTGGGCGACAGCGTGACGCTCGTCGGCCGGCTCGACCCCCAGCTCGTCACGGCCGCGGTCGGACGGCGCCTGGCCGTGCGCGGCATGGTGCGCTGGCTGTACGATGCCCGGGGTCAGGCCTCGGTGGGCACCGTGCTCCCCGTCATGCAGCGGCTGTCCCGGCTGGCGGCGGAGGACCGCGCCTCGATCATTCTGGTCAAGGCGCGCCGGGACGGCGAGGTGCCGGCGCTCGCCACGCGCCTCCGAACCGAGTTTCCCCAGATCGAGGTCAATAGCGTGGCGGATCTGGTCCGGCACTTCCACGAACGACTGGTCTACTTCCGACAGCTCTCCTACATCCTCGGCAGCATGAGCCTGGTCGTCACCGTACTGCTCATCGGGACGCTGCTCACCATCACCGTCAACGAGCGGCTCGGAGAGATTGCCACCCTGCGGGCCATCGGCGTGAGCCGGTCGACGGTCATCGGCCAGGTGTTGGCCGAAGGCACGGCCCTCACCGTCATCGGCGCCGCGCTCGGCATCCTGCTGGGCCTGTTCACAGCGCGGTACCTCGATGCCATCCTCACCAGCTTTCCCGGGCTCCCGGCGGCGTTCTCCTTCTTCGTGCCGCGGGCGGACACCCTGACCTTCGCGGCAGTCGTCCTCCTGGTAACCGGCGCGCTGGCCGGACTCTACCCGGCCTGGCTCGCCTCGCGCGCGCCGATCGCGGCGACGCTGCGGGCCGAGGCCACGTGAGCGCGCCGCCGCTCGTCGCCCGCGACCTGCGCAAGGACTATCCGATGAACGGCGAGTCGGTGCACGCGCTCCGCGGCGTCTCGCTTCGGGTGGACGCAGGTGACTACGTCGCGATCGTCGGGCCCTCCGGAAGTGGAAAATCGACCCTGCTGCAACTCATCGGCGGAATCGACACGCCCTCGGCTGGGACGGTGGAGCTGTTGGGCACCCGGCTCAACGCGCTCTCCGACCGCGAGCTCACGCGCCTGCGCCTCACCCGGCTGGGGTTCATCTTCCAGCGATTCCACCTTCTGCCGGTGCTCACCGCCGGCGAAAACGTCGAGCTGCCGATGGCCGAGGCCGGTGTGCCTCGCGCCGAGCGCCGGGCCCGGGCTCGAGAGCTGCTCGCTTATGTCGGGCTCGAGCACCGTGCCTCTCACCGCGCCACTCAGCTCTCCGGCGGTGAGATGCAGCGGGTGGCGATCGCCCGCGCGCTTGCCAACCGCCCCGCGGTGCTCCTGGCCGACGAGCCGACGGGCGAGCTCGACGCCGCCACCGGCCAGGAGATTCTCGATCTCTTTCGCCGGCTCAACGCCGACGGCACCACGCTCGTGGTCGTCACCCACGACGACCGGCTGGCGGCCGAAGCGAAGCGCGTGATCCACATGCTGGACGGGACGATCAGGGACTGATGCTCCTCACTCTTGCCTTTCGACACCTCTGGGTCCGGAAGCTCCGCTCCGTCTTCCTCCTGCTGGGCTTCGCGCTGGGCGTCGGCGTGATGGTGGTGCTGCTCTCGGTGGGCGAGGCCATGGTGGACCAGAGTCGCGATGTCTCGCTCGTGGGTGGCGGCGAGGTGACCGTGCTGCCGCAGGGCATCGACGTGGAAGCGATGCGCACCGGCGGCCCGGCCGGCATGTTCTTCGCCATCGATCGCGCCCGATTCCTCACGCGGCAGGTGCTCGGCGGGCCGCGCCACGCCGCCCTCGTCCGGACCGTCGCGCCGGCCATCGAGGGCAAGCTTCTCTACCTCTGCAAGGCCGGCGCCTGCCGTCCGTCGCCGGTCCGCGCCGGCGGCGAGATCCCGAGCCGCGCCGCCGCGCTCGGTGCCGGCCTCGACGTGCGTCGGGGCGTCTGGCGGGACTCGCCGGCCGATTCGGCCTACGTCGCGCCGACGTCGCAGCAGCTCTTCGACGAGCTCGATCGGTTCCACGTCCCGCCGCGCCCCGACAGCACCTGGGGGGAATGGCAATACTTCAACGTCGTCACCGGGCCCGACGAATGGTGGTATGTCACCTATCTCGTCGGTGGCGAGGTGCTCGCGGGCCGGTGGGGCGGGCGAATGTTGGTCACGCACCATCGGCCGGACGGCGAGTACGAGCGCTTCACGGCTGACGCGCCGGCGCACACGACCCGCTTCGACACCACGCGTGCCGACCTCACCATCGGCCACAGCGCCGTGCGCCAGCGGAACGGGGTTTACCATCTGACCGCCCAGGCCGCCGGCGCTCGAAGCACCGTACGGCTCGAGCTGGAAGTCCGTCCGCTCGCCAACCGCTACTTCCCGCCGGTCGAGCTGCGCGACGAGGAATTCCTCTCCGGCTACGTGGTTCCCGGCCTTGCCGCCACGGCCTCGGGTACGATCTGCGCCGCAAGCCGGTGTAGCCGCCTTCTCGACGCGCCGGCGTATCACGACCACAACTGGGGTGTCTGGCGGGACGTGACCTGGGAGTGGGGTGCCGCACGCGGGGTAACGGTCAGCTTGCTGTACGGTGGGGTGTACGGCCCCGAGCGTGGGAGCGCGGCCGCCGGCACCGCCATCTCCTCGCCGTTCTTCCTGACGCTGGTCGACTCGCTCGGTGTGAGGCAGGTGCTTCGGTTCGGTCGTGTGTTCTACGAGGGCACTCGGCCGGCGTCGGGCGCCCCTGGGGCCAAGGCGCCCCGGCGCTTCGCGCTGACCGCCACGCGCGGCGCCGACAGCGTGCGCTTGGCCGTGGAGGTCGAGGACGCCCTCGCCACGGAGATGCGCGCCTCCTCGTTTCGGCGCACTTTCCTGCAGATGCGCGGCCGGTTCGAGCTCCGGGGCAGGGTGGCCGGCCAGGAGCTGAGCGATACCGGCCGGGGATTCTTCGAGACCTATGTGACCAGGTAGCACCACGAGCCGCGCGCGAGCTGCGTTAGGAAGAGCCACGCGTTCGGGTTCGCGGTCGTCATCCTGTCACCAGGCACCTGTCGCGGTCATTCCGTCATCCCGAGCGAAGCGAGGGACCTTGCTGGGCCGAGTTCGATGCTGGTCGAGTAATCCCTCGCGAGCCTGTCCTGAGCGCAGCGAAGGGCTCGGGATGACACCGATGACACCATCCGCCATGCTCATGGATTACAGCCCCAGCCTGAGCGACACCCCCGCGGTGCGGTAGCGGAACGCACCGCTCGTCGAGCTCACCGCGCTGTTGGTGACGGTGCCGAACACGTCGAGCCGGTTGCCCGTGCCCCACCGGCGTCCCAGCCTGGCGTCGATGTGCCATTCGCTCTGCGTGGCACCGCTCCTTCCGATTTGTTGGGCGCCGAGGCCGCCGCTCAGCCGGCCGTCCCACTGCCCGCGGTCCAGGTTGTATCCCGCCAGCCCCTCGAGTAGACGGAAGCGGTCGGGCGAGAAATAGCCCAGCCCTTTTCGCTCGTAGGCCAGAGTCCGGCCGTACGCCCCGACGAACAGTCCGCTGCGAATGGCCTGCGTGATGCCGGCGCTGGCGTTCGTGCGGTGGTTGCCGTCGCTGAACCACACGCCGCCACCGCCGCCGTAGACGCTCAGGCCTCGAGCGAGGGTGGCGTCGAACCCCGCGTCGAGCGACTCCAGCGTCAGCCGGCGCTCGATGAGCGAGGCGATCTCGTCGAACGGGGCACGCGCGTACGCCGCGCTCAGCCCGAGCCGCGGCACCGGCCGCCAGCTCAGCCGGGCGCGATACGTCTCCTCCGTGTAGGCCGGATCCGTATCCGGTGAGAGCCGCCGGGCGCCCGCCGCGCCGCTCAGCTGCAGGTCGCCCAGGGCCCAGGTGAGTCCGGCCTCGCCGCCGGCACGGGTCGCGTCGCGCACCGGATCGGATGCCTCGAGCACACCGACATTGCCGAACAGGCGGATGCCCGAGGTCAGCGGTGCCGCCGCGCCAAGAGTCTGCCAGAAGCTGGTGTTATGCTCGGAATCGTTGCTCCAGTTGGCGCCGAGCTCGGTGGAGGCCCGGGTAGCGGCGCGGACGGCGGCGCGGAGCTCGTGGCCGGCCGCGTTTGCCGAGTCTGCGGCGAGGGCGGCGCGCGCGTACCGCTCGGCGAGCCCCTCACGTCCCTGCCAGTGGTAGACGGACCCCAGCCCCGCGAGTGCGTCCGCATTCCTCGGCTCGGAGGCGAGCACCGCCCGGTACCCGCGCTCCGCCCTCGCGAGGTCCCCGTGCCACGCGCGGGCGCGGGCGCGCCCCAGCTCCGCTTCGGTAAGCCCGGGGTGCTCGGCCAGCACGCTGTCGTATCGGGCGATGGCATCGGCGTGACGACCCTTCCACGCCATCACCTTGGCCTCGATCAGCCGGGCCTCGAGGTCGGCCGGCTCCGCCCGCCGCGCTCGAGCGATGTACACGAGCGCCGAGTCATGCTTCCCTTGCCAGGAGAGCATGACGCCCATTCGCAGGTTGGCGCGAAACGCCGTCGAGTCCGACGCCAGCACCTGCTGGTATGCCGACCGGGCGACATCGAAGCGGCCGTGGTTCCAGGCATCGTCCCCTTCGTGTTGCTGGGCCGCCAGCGGCATGCCGAGGGCGGCGATGACGAAGAGGCACGCACCCGATCGACGGGCGGCCCTCAATGGGCCCACGTCGCGGCGAGACTGTCGTACACCGGTTTGAGTGAAGCTTGGCGTGTGGGCTCGGTCCACGTCGGCCAGCGCCAGAGGCGAAACCCCGGTGCCGTCCACGTCCCGTCCGCGGCGCGGGCCGGGAGCGCGCCCAGCACGGCGCCGTCCGAGCTGCGCCGCACCAGCACACCTACCCGAAACCCGCCCGTCGCTTCCGTAGCGAACGGCGCGCCGTCGTGTTCGGCGAGCACGGTCGCGGTCGAGGGATCGGTCACGTTGAGCAGGCCCCATGGCAGCCGGAGCTCCAGCATCCCGGCGGCGGTGTCGTGGTACCAGTCGGCCAAGGTGGACTCGGCCTCCCGCCCGAAGCGGAGGCGTCCGCGATTGTAGCCCTGGGACGGGAAGAAGGTACCGTCCCGGCCGTAGCGCGCACGATTGGTGATGACGAACAGGGAGTCGAACCGCCCGTCGTCCCGCGCCACGCTGCCGGCCGGATGACGGTAGAATCGGCCGAAATCGTCGCCCCGCAGAATCCACGACGCCGGCGCATACGGATTATAGTCGGGCGTCACCCGCAGCTCCCCATCGGCAGGGCTTCGGAGCTCGGCCACGAACTCCATCCCGACCTCGCTCTCCAGAGCGCCGTCGGCCAATCGTCGCTGCCCCAGCGCTGGCGCGTACGTGTCGAGCGCGATCTGGACGTCGAGCGAATCCCAGTCGAAGTCGCCGGGGAGCGGCACGGCCAGGTAGACGTAGGCTTCGTCCTGCCCGATCCTGAGCGGACCCTCCTCCGCATTCGCCGGCTGTAGCACTGGAAGAGCGCGCCACCGACCGGGGTCGCCGCCGAGCGCCGGCCGGCGGCCGGGGTCGCCCGCGCGCTGAGCCAGGATGCCGTAGTGCTGCTCCGCGTCCATCGCGTTGTGCCACCGCGGCGTGTGATCGGCCGGAGTTTCGTAGTTGGCAACGAGCCAGTTCCTCTTGAACCACTCGTCCATCCAGGCGAAGACGATGCCGCCCGCCGCGCCGCTCTCGCGAATCTCCCGCGTCAACCTGGCGTCGATCGCCGCCATCGCCACCTCGTCGTGCCCGCCGTGGTTCCAGCCCTGGGGCTGGAAGTGGGCGATGCCCCGGCTCGAGGGCACCCCGTACTCCGACACCAGGAGCGGCATGCCCGCGTGATGTCGGGTGAGGTCGCGGAGATACCCGAAGTAGCTGGACGGCCCTTCGCTCGAACGCGCGGCCAGATACCCCGGGTCGTAGTTCATGAAGTCCGGGTAGTACGGATAGACATGGTAGCTCGCGAACCACCCCGCAGGGTTGGCCCCGGTCGGCCGGACGAGCGTTGGGTCGAGCGCGACGGCATCCTCCTCGTGATTGACGGCGGTGGTGCCGGTGCTCTCTTCGGGCTCATGCCGCCAGCGTCGTTCCTCCTTGGCGGTGGACTCGGTGGTGTGATTGAGCGGGTCGAGCGTCGGCCAGTTGGTGTAGGCGATCGGCCGCATGGCGTTGAACCGTCCGGCTTCGTACGCGAGCAGATAATCGCACTGCTCGGCCAACCAGGCGTCCATCGCGCTCCCGATCGGCATCGTGAGGTACCGGCCGCGATACGTCTTGGCGGCGGATCGCTCGTCGTAGGCCTTGACGGCGTAGGGTTCCCACTCCCGCCCGATGATGTACGCCAGTGTCCAGGGCGAGACGTCCGCGTCATAGCGGCCGCCCGCGTGGCCGGGCCGGGCCGCGAATTCAACTCTTCCATGGAGCAAATCGACCACTCGGCGCATCTCCTGGTGGAATTCCTCCTTCCACGGGTGATCGTCGAAGTCGTTGTCGGGAGGGAGCTCGGTCCAGGCTCCCTGGATCAGCCAGAGGGCGCGGTCCGGGTGGGCGCGGTTCCAGCCGCGCAGCGCCCGGTAAAACGCGGGTGGCAGAATGGTGTAAACGCGGACGGCATTGGCGTGCATTCCGGCGATCGCGCCGAGCCACTCGGCGTAGACGGCGCTGTCCCTGGGAAACTCCGACGGAAACCGCCCCGGGACCGCGACGCCGAGGTTGACTCCTTTCACGTAGACCGGACTCCAGTCCGCGCCCTTCCGGACCTCGAATCGGTTGCCACGGGTCCGGGAGACGAGTTGCAGGCGCGCCGGCCTGCGGTGCGCGCCGAGGGCGGGACGGTCCCGGTCCGGAGCAACCTCGTCGAGCCAGGCGGCCAGGTCCGAGTTGTGCGGGTCCAGCACCAGAGCGCGCTGGCCCGCAGCCACGGCAAGCTCGGGCTTGCCCAAGCGCCAGGCCGCTCGCGCCTGCCCCTCCCACGCGTCGGCGTATGCGGTGTCGCTTGCGAGCACCAGTCGGAACAGCGAATCGGCCGCGCTCGCCCGGTCCTCCCGAAGGGCCACGAATCCTAGTCCCACCCGGGCCCCGGGGGACCCAGGGCAGAGCCGCTCGGCCGCCCGGAAGCGGGCCGTCGCGACGTCGAGTGATCGGCTCCGGTACGCGGTCCACCCGCTGGCGATCGTGTCCGCCACCCGGGAAGCGCAGGTGGCCTGGGCCGCCGCCGCCAGCGGCGCGAGCGCGATCGCGATCACGGCGCGGAGGGCCCGGGAAAGATGTATGTTGAAAGGCATGTCAGCCGAAGAACTTCCCCTGACCGGGACGCCGGAGCAAGCACTCGACACCCGGGCCTTGGGACGGTCCCTGATCGACACCTTCGGCAAGGGCTGGGCGAAGTCGAACATCGACCTGCTGGCGACAGTATTCGCGCCGGACGCCGCGTTCGTCGAGACGCCGTTTTCCGAGCCGATCCGAGGCGCCGACGCGATCCGACGCTGGTGGCTCGACGTCCCCTTCAGTCAGTCGGAGATCACTTTCGCTTCGGGCGAGATCTTCGCGGCCGGCCCCTGGTTTTCCACCGAGTTCAAGTGCGTCTTTCGCCGGAAGCGCACCGGCGAGTGGGTGGACGCTCGAGGCGCCATCTTTTGCGAGACTGAGGGCGGGCTGATCAGCGAAATGCGGATGTACTGGCACCGCTGGAACGGCGGCCGGGAGACCAGCAAGGCCTAGGCGACTCGCGATACCGCCGGGTCATTCAGTTAATGAAAGGGGGTCCGGCACGTCATCCTCTGCGGAGATGGGGCCCCGGATCGGCGGTCCCGAGCCGGGCCGGCACTCGCTCGGGGTGCCTCGTCCGGTGACACTTCCCCCACCAAGAGTGCTGGAAAGAGGACGCTCCGGAACCACAGTTGAGAGCTAAGTGTTGGATAGGTATGCAAGTACCGCGTGGCACAGCCTTCGCAGTCACCGACACTCGGGTCCCTCCGGACCCCGAACCCTGTGCCCCGTCGAAGTTTCCATGTTGGAACCGCAGTCGTTGGGAGGTGCTATGATCACCGCCTTGCTAGCCCCGCTTCTCGTTCTCGGCGCTCCTGCCGGAGCAGCCCCCCCGGCTGCCCGTGCGGCTGGTGAGGACCCGGCCGTTCAGATCTGGATCAACAACGACCGGCGCTTCCTGCCCGGGGACCACGCGAAGGTTCAGGTCCGCACCCGCGAAGATGGCTACCTGCTGGTTCTGCACGTCGACCCTGACGGGCACCTGCGTGTGCTGTTCCCGCTCGATCCGCGAGACGACGACTTCGTGCGGGGCGGACGGAAATACGAGATCCGCGGTCGCGGGGGGCGCGAGTCATTCACCGCCGATGATGGTAAAGGCAACGGGACCGTTTACGCTGCCGTGTCGCACGACCCCTACCGCTTCGACGATTTCGTGCTTGGCGATCACTGGGACTACCGGAACCTCTCGCCCCAGCGCCTCCCCGTCGACCCCGAGCAGGACCTGAACGACCTGGTCCGGCGAATGGTGGACGGCGGCTTCGACTACGATATCCTCAACTACAGCGTGCTCGAGCGCGTGGTCTACGCCGACAACTACGGTTCGGGCTACTACGGCTCGGGCTACTACGGGGCCGACTATGGCTGCGGCTACTCGTACCTCAGCTGCGGGCGGTCTTACTATGGATCGCCGTACAGCCTGTCGGTGAGCCTGTTCTTCGGCCGGCCGCGCTACCGCCGGTTCTACTACGATCCGTTCTACTCGGCGGTGTACGACCCGTTCTACGATCCATTCTTCTACGACCCTTACTACTACCGGCCGGCCTACTACCGTCCGTACTACAACCGGCCGTTCTACAACTATCCCTACTACGGCGGGTACTCCAACCATTACCGTGGGTGGAATCGGCCGTACACGCCGTATCGCTTCCGTCCGGTCGACGGCATGTTGGCGGGCTATCGCGATCGCCGCTACGATCTGCGCCGGTCGGTGAATACGGTTTACATGCCGCCGATAGTTCGCGATCGGCAGGCGCCGAATGCCAGTCCGCTTCGGCGGACCGCGGATGAGCGACCGGCCGCGGGGACGGGCGTCCGCTCCGCACCAGAGCGTCGCGGAAATGTCTCGAGCGGGAGTGCCACGCCCCGGCGGACGCCGGAGCGGGCGCCGAATGCGGGCGCAGTTCGGCGGACGGACAGCCGCCTCGTACGGCCCAATATCGATGCGCGCCGCGCCCGCGAGCCGGACCGGGCGCCGATCAGCACACCGGGAGCACGGGATGCCCGCGGCGGGCGAGATCTCCCCACCGAGGTAAGACCGCTCAGCCGTTCGGAGGACGTGCCTCGCCGGGCGGCCGACCGCCCGCAGGAGGTGCGAGCCGATCCACAGGATGACGCGCGGCCCGCTCGCCGCAGTGACGATGGTCCCCGTGACGTCGGACGCGGTGACGACCGCGACCCCCGTCCTGTTGTTCGGGACGAGCCGCGCTCGGCGCCACGTCCGGAGGCCCGCCCCGACCCGCGTCCCAGCGACCGCGGCGGTGACCGTGGCAGCTACTCTCCGCCGCCCAGCAACCGTGGCGACGACCGCGGAAGTTACTCCCCGCCGCCCCGGTCGGATGGCGGGTCCCGCGGCGGCGGCGGCGATCGAGGCGGCGGCGGTGGCGGCGGTGCCCGCAGGCGCTGAGCGGACGATGATAAACGAAAGGGCTCCCGATCCGATCGGGGGCCCTTTTCGTTGACGCATGGACGTCTCTTGGGCCCTTAATTTACAGCGCGTTGCGCGTTTCAATACCTGAGTCATCCTGAGCGTAGCGAAGGAGCCGTACCCGAAGGCATGCCCCCCTCGCTGCGCTCAGGGTGACTCAAGCCGAGGTTTCGAAACGCACTCTTAGGCCGGCGGGTGTCTCCGGGCGTAGTCCAGTCCCCACTCCAGCAGCTCAGCGCTCCTGAGCCCCACGCGCATCGCCTGGCCCACCGCGTCGTCCTCCTCCATCCCCTCGTCGAGCATCAGGTAGGGCAGGAGTGCTCCGCCCACGCGATTGCCGCTGCCGCAATGGACCATGACGACCTGCTCTCCCGCCTGGCGAAGGACGCCGCGCACGTGTTCGAGGGTGGCGTCGGTCAGCGTGCCGGGCCCAACAGGGACGTTCACATATTCCATCCCGAGCGAGGTGACGGTCGCGGGCTCATCCAGCGGCCGGGGCTCCATCGGGTCCCGCAAATCGAGGACGATCTTACCACCGGCGGCGTGGAACGCCGCGAGGTGCGCCGCCGAAGGCTGGCCACCGGTCACCACCGTTGGAAGCAGCCGGCACGCGTTGGGCACGCCTGCCAGGGCCTCTACCGGACTGCTCATGACGGCCTTTCCGGGGCCTGGTCGCCTCGATACATGATGACGTGTGCCCGCTCCAGGGTGATGAGTCCACCCCCGATCATGCGATCGAGCTCGGGCAGGATCGCCTGGATCTTGTCCTCGGTCTCCACGCACTCCACCACGAGCGGAAGATCGAGCGACAGCCGGAGGACTTTCTCGCTGTGGATTCCGGCGCTCGCGCCGAACCCCATGATCCCGCGCAGCACGGTGGCGCCAGCGAACCCGCGCTCCCGGAGGAGGAGCACGATCGCCTCGTACAGGGGCTTGCCGTGGTACTTGTCGCGCTCGCCGAGGTGGATCCGCATCAGCGTGCGCTCGCCGGTCAGTCCGTGCATTCGACTCGTCGCGCCCCCGGTCTTCGTGGTGAGCCGTGCACCTACATCCGCTCCCGCAGAACGATGAGCTCGCGCGCCGCCAGGAAGCCGGCGAAGGTCGCCAGCACCGAGAGGGCGACGCTCAGAGCGACGTACAGCGCCGCCCGAGGCCATTCGCCGTCCTCGAGCAGCGCGGCGGTCTCGTAGCTGAAAGTGGAAAAGGTGGTGTAACCGCCGCACAGTCCTACGGTCAGGAGGGCACGGAACTCCGGGCTGAGAGTGGGGGTGTCCACCCCGTAGCGGAGGATGGCCCCGAGCAGGAACGACCCGGTGATATTGATGAGCAGGGTGCCGGTGGGAAACGTGCCTCCCGTCAACCGCTGGACGAGGCCGCCGACAAGATAGCGGCCGACGCCGCCGATCGCGCTTCCGATTGCGATATACCAGAGCATGCTCGAAAGTATACATTTCCGGCGTCCCTCGCCGCCATCACGCGTCGCTGGTGGGGATCAGGACGGGATTGCCCGCGCCGAAGTCGAACGAATCCTCAGCGTAGGCGCCGCTGGAGCGAGCGCGGCGGCATGCCGCATAGAGCGTTCGCCCATGTTAAGAGATTGAGTCAGGCGGGGGTCAGAAGATCGTCAGAAGTCCAGCTTGAGCTTTTTCAGCAGCGCGAGGTACCTTGGATCTTCCCGCAGCGGATCCCACCCCGGCTCAGCGCGCGTGAAAATCAGCCAGCCAGAGCGCCGCTCGTAGGCCTCCTCATACAATCTGAAGCCCTCCTCGAGGTCACCGAGCGCGGTCCGGACGTGCGCCTCGTACATGGGGGAGAGGTAGCGCTGCTCCGAAATCCGGCGGAGCTCGGCGGCAATGCCGAGCGCGCGTGCGCGCTCCCCCAACTTGGCGTAGGCCGACCCGGCATACATGAGCAGAATGGGCATCCGGCCGGCCAGCTGCATGCCTTGCTCCAGGATCGCGGCGGACTCCGAGTATCGGTTTAGCAGGTGATAGACCCGGCCGATCTCCCAGTAGCACGGCACGATCGGTTCCATCTCCAGGGCGGCGCGAAACTTCATGAGCGCCTCGTCGTATCGACGGGCGAAGTAGAGACAGCGTCCGAGAGTCAGGTGGAGGCCCAGCGATAGGGGATCGATAGCCAAGGCCCTCGTGACGACCCGCAGACTCTCGTCATGTCGACCCATCGCACTGAGGAAGAGCGCGTACCAGAGGTGGATAAAGGACGAGTTTTCACCAAGACCCAGCGCTCGCTCGAACTCGCGCTCCGCCGCCCGCCAGTCCCAGTCGTAGAGGGCGGCGATGATCGCCTGGGCGCCGTGGGCCTCCGGAAGCTGTGGATTCAGCTCCAGCGCCTTCGAGACCGCGGCCTTCGCCTTCGGCATTGCTTCCAGCGGAGCCATGGCGCCGAAGGTGTCCAGGCCGGCCAGGGCATAGCAGTACGCCATCTGCGCGTAGGCGGCGGCATAGTCGGGATCCCGTTCGGTCGCGCGGCGGAAGTGGTCGATGGCTGCACTGAAGCCTTCCGTCGTCCGCTTGTTCTGGAAGTACCATCCCTGCAGGTACAACTCGTAGGCCTCCGGGAGGTCGGTGGCGGCCCGGACGATGGGTTCGCTCGTGCTCACCACCACCCGGCTGGTCAGCTCGCCCACGATCGCGCGCGTCAGCTCGTCCTGGAGGGCGAAGACATCGGCCAGGGTCCGCTCGTAGGTATGGGACCAAAGCTGGTAGCCATCCGGGGCGTTGATGAGTTGCACCGACATGCGAATCCGATCGCCTGCCTTGCGCACGCTCCCCTCGAGCAGCGTGCGCACCTTCAGCCGCTCGCCGATCTGCCGGGCCTCCACGTTCTTCCCCTTGAACATGAAGCACGACGACCGCGCCGGAACGCGAAGCCTCGGGATCTGGGCGAGCGCGTTGATGATCTCGTCCGTCATCCCATCGCTGAAGTATTCGTTCTCAGGATCGGAACTCAGATTGACGAAGGGAAGCACCGCGACGGACGCGTCGGCCACCGGCTGGCTGCCGGAAATGAACGCCGCCGCCCACCCGGAGCCGCGCCCGGCCGCCTCGACCAGTGCCGACGACAGCCCGGCGGCCGTGGCGAACCGATCGGCCGGCGTGCGGGCGAGCGCGCGGGCGATGACCGCTTCAACTACCGCGGGAATCCCCGGACTCAGCGTGCGCAGCGCCGGCGGGCTCTCGGTGAGTCGCCGTACGAGGATGGCCTGGGCTGAACGGCCCTGAAACGGCGGGACGCCGGTGAGCGCTTCGAACAGCACACACCCGAGGCTGTAGATGTCGCTTCGGCCGTCGAGGTCGGGATCGCCCTCCGCCTGCTCAGGGCTCATGTACATCGGCGTGCCAACGGCCGTCCCCGCTTCGGTGAGGAACTCGGCGCCACTGCTCACGGCGCGCGCGATGCCGAAGTCCGCGACTATCGCCTGCCCGTTCGCGATCAGGATGTTCTCCGGTTTGATGTCCCGGTGCACCACCCCGTGCTGGTGTGCGTAGTCGAGGGCGTCCGCCACCTCACGGCCGAGCCCGAGCGCCTGGTCCAGAACGAGGTGGTGCTCGCGCTGGAGGCGGTCACGTAACGACTCCCCTTCGATGTAGGGCATGACATAGTACAACAGACCCTCCACCTCGCCCGAGTCGTGGAGTGGAAGGATGTGCGGATGGGTGAGGCGGGCGGCCACCTGGATCTCGCGGAGAAAACGCTCCGGCCCTATCGACGCGGCGAGCTCGGGCCGGAGGACCTTCACGGCCACCAGACGCCCGTGCTTCGGGTCGTGAGCGAGATATACCGTCGCCATCCCGCCGCGGCCGAGCTCCCGCTCGATTGGATATCGGGTGCCGAGCGCCGACTTGATGCGGTCGAGAAGGGCAGGCATAGAGCCTCAGCCCGGCCGGGCTGCACCACGGGTGCGCAACCAGGCAAGGCGCGCCTCGACCCCGTCTACGATCAGCCGACTCAGCTCGTCCTGCACCGCGAACGGGTTCGTGAGCTGGCGCTCATACCGCTCCGACCACAGATGACAGCCGTCGGTCGCGTCGATCAGGTGCACCGTGAGCCGGACGCGCTCGTCGGACTGCCGCAGGCTCCCCTCGATCAGGGCGCTCACGTTGAGCCGCCGGGCGATCTCTCTGGCGTCGAGCTCCGTGGTGCGGAACGCGTTCGCGGAGGTCCGAGCCGCGACCCGCACCCCGTCGAGCCGGGCCAGCCCGCTCATCAGCTCTTCGACCAGGCCCTCCGCGAAGAAGTCATTTGCTGGCAGAGAGCTCAAGTTGGTGAATGGAAGCACGGCGACCGACAGCTCCGTTCCCTGGGGCGCGCCTTGTCTCAACTGCCGGGCCAGGGCGAGGACCGCCGGGTTGGGCGCCGCGTCCAGCTCCCGCTGGATCAGTTCCTGATAGGCGCTGGCGCGCTCGATCGCGTCGGCCCGCCTGCCGGCGGCGGCGAGCGCCGACATGAGGTGGACGGTCACGCGCGAGCTGAGCGGATCGTGGTCGGCTAGGCGCCGCCACCATTCCGCTGCATGTCCGAGATCGCCCCGGGCCACGGCTTCGGCCGCCAGGGTCTCGAGCGCCTCGGCATAGTCGCGCGCGAGCCCGGCGCGCTCGTTCTCCACCCAGCGCTCGAATTCGGGCGCGTCACTCAGGAAGAAGCCGTCGAGGAAGGGCCCCCCATACAGCGCGACGGAGCGGTCCAGCTCCCCGGCGCGGCGGGCCGCCACGAACTCCGCCGCGTCGCTCCCGATGAGTTCGGCATTCAATCGGAGCTCGGCCGAGCCGAGGAAGAGGGCGCCGACCTGTAGGTCCCGGCGAAGGGCGTAGAGGGCCTGGGTCAGGCGGTGCCCCGCCCGGTCGGGATCGGTCTCGGGCCAGAGGTAGGCGAGAAGCTTGTCGCGACTGATACCGCGGTCGCCCGCGAGTGCGAGGAGGGCGAGGAGAGCGAGGGACTTCCGCTGTGCGGCCGCCCCGCCGATGGGTCCCGTCTCGCCCTCGACGGCGGCACCACCCAGGGTCCTGAATCGGAGCATCGGGAGCCGCCTGATCAGGCGCTGACAACTACCTGAAGGCCATCTGACTCAACGGCATATAGTAGGACCACGTTCAAGGCGGAGCAAGAACCGCACGGCAAGTCACGCGAAGTACGGAGGATCCTACCATGTCGATGAATTCACGAAGCTACGCAGGCGCCGCGCTCCTCGCGGCGTGGATGTCGATCCCGGCAATGGTGCACGCGCAGACCAGCGCTACGGAGCGGAGTCTGATGAACCGGATCAGCCCCGAGCTCCGAAGCCAGGTCGGCGAGCACCAGCCGGCAGCGACTCGCGGGACCGGCGACCAGTCGCAGGCTTCCCGAGCGCTCCTGGGCACGGCCGGCACGATTCGGTTCGCCGTGTCGGAAACTGGGGCGGCAGATTCCGGTTTTCCGACCCCGGAACAGGCGCTGCTCGGCCAGCCGGCCCGGCCCAGGACCCGCAAGGAGAACTGACACAACAGTGGGCGGCGGGTTGGCATCGCAGCACCCGCCGTTCCCCGGGGCCGAGCGGCTCCGAACCAGAGAGGAGGCTTCCATGTCCTGCGCCACGGCAAGTGCGCCGGAGTCAGAGCCCGAGGGCTTCTTCCGGGAGCCCCGGATGGTCGCCATCGAGGGCGCACGCCGAGCGGCAGAGCGGCTGTGGCGGGAGATCGGCCTGCTGCTCATCCGCGAGTCGGGATCAGCGGTTCAACCGCCCTTCTGAAGCGTTGCTGATCGGCGGCTGGCTACCCCGGCGTATGGTAGAAGCCGCCAGAACATTGACGGTCACGGCCCGAACCGGCAGGTTGACAGCGCACTCCGACGACAGGCCGGGCAGGGCACCCAGTTTGCTGGGCTCTCGCCATACGAAAGGAGGGCCGACGTGTCACACGACTATCGGAAGTATCTCGTGGGCCAGGGGGTCATAGGGGCAGGGATCAATTTCCTGCTCAACGGCGCGATCGGATGGATGCTGTACAGGCACCTTGCGCACATCCCGCTCTACGGACGGCAGAGCATTGCCGGTGACATCGTCGTGACCAGCCTTCTCCTGCCGATGCTCGTCTGCCTGATCGCCACTCCGCTGATCCGCAGCGAGGTGCGAAAGGCGCGACTCCCGGCCGCCAGCTGGCTGCGTCCCGGCTCGAGTCGAGCCGCCCGCCTTCTCGGCAACCTGCTGCTACGCGCCGTGGTCCTCGGGGTGCTCTCTGCTCTTCTGGTCTCGCCTCTTACAATCTGGACTCTCCACACGCTCGGCGTGGAGGGGCTGGGGTTTTGGACTTTCGTGGCGTTCAAAGCGAGCTTTGCCGCGGCGCTCGCCGCGGTCATCACCCCGATCGCCGCGGCTTGGGCCCTGGAGGACGGGCTGCTGGGGCTCGGAGCGCACTCCATCACCGGTCCGCGCGGCTAGCTACTATCGAGAATGCATTACAGGAGGGTAGACCGTGCGAGCCTAAACAGCTCTCCGGTCCAGATCGGCATAGAGGTGCACGCTGTCGCCGGCGGTCGAGGGGAAATCCCGCTCGGAGACCTCCCATACCTCGCGGCGCGCTCGCTCCGCGCACGACGGCGCTGTCCACTCCGACCTCCTTCCCGAGCTGTCCGAACGTGCGCAAGTGCTCCTACAGTATCGGCAACCGATAGGAGGCCAGCTTCCGTACCGGCTTCGAGTGCGCGGCTGCCCCGTCAAAACTCAGCCACACATAAGCCCACGGTACATTTCAGTATACTTCAAGAGTCCTCTACCCAGGCCTCAGTTGAATCCGGTCTTGTACAAGGGCTTCACCATCACGGCGCGCACGTTTCAGGTACATGGCTCCGGACGCTGGACCCTTGATCTCTTGATTGGCCGCCATACGGAATTGCGGGCCTTCAGCGGCCCTAGCACCTACCCCACAGAAGAATCGGCCATCACGGGTTGTTGTGAGTTCGGTCAACGCATCATCGATGGGCGAGTGCGGAATTGCTCGGTCGATGACTTGTCCTGAGACTGATGCCTAACCTGGGCTTGTGGCTCCGGGCTAGCAGGAAAGCGGACCCCAAACTCTCCTGATTCCAGAAGCGTCGGCTGTAAGAATTTGATTGCAGCGCGTCGCTGGTGAGATCTCGGCCTCAAGCGCCACCTTACGCGGCCCGACACGCCGCTCGAGGAGCGGCGCCAGGGACTTTCACCAGCTCGCCACAGCCATCTCGCGCTCGGCGGCACTGAGCGTCACCTGGCGAGCTTTTCCGCTTCCGCGAAGGTCGACGGTGACGCTTCGGGGCCGACGGCAGGCGGGGTGGCGAACGTCGGTGGCGCGCCGGGTGGCCCGCCGGCCGGCGGTGGGGGAACGGCGGTCTCTCTCTGCTCGCCGCGGGACGCGGCAACGGCTCCAAGCACGCCGAGAGGAGCATGGATCAGGAACTGCCGGCGCGTGTTCACGACGGTGTCTCCAGAAGACAATTGCTCGATAGGAATTCCGTCATGAGGCGGGGCAGGATATAGAGAGCGAGTGCGATCGCCAGCCCGGCCTTATACCGACCGGTCTCTGCCGAGGTATGTTCAGGGGGGCTGTCCTCCCTAACCCAGGTCCCCGGGTGAGCGATCCTCGCGACCAACTCCAGGCGGACTTAGCCGAGCGCTACGTCATCGAGCGTGAGCTGGGGCGCGGGGGCATGGCCACGGTGTACCTCGCACGCGACCTCCGACACGATCGTCTGGTTGCGCTCAAGGTGCTCCGTCCGGAGTTGGCTCAGGCGCTCGGCCCCGAGCGCTTTGAGCGCGAGATCAAGCTTGCCGCGCGGCTGCAGCACCCGCACATCTTGCCCTTGTTCGAGTCCGGCGAAGCCGAAGGCGCGCTCTTCTACGTCATGCCGTACGTTGAGGGCGAATCGCTCCGCCAGCGGCTCACCCGCGACGGTCCGATGGCCGTGGACGAGGCCCTCCGCATCGCCCAGCGTGTCGCCTCGGCGCTTGAGTATGCCCACCAACTCGGCGTGATCCACCGGGACATCAAGCCGGAGAACATCCTGCTCTCCCAGGGGGAGCCAGTCGTGGCCGACTTCGGGATCGCACTGGCGATCTCGAGCGCCGGACGCGAGCGGCTGACCGAGACCGGCCTGGTGCTCGGCACCCCGGCCTACATGAGCCCCGAACAGTCGAGCGCCGCGCCCCGGCTGGATGGCCGGAGCGACCAATACAGCCTCGCCTGTGTGCTCTACGAAATGCTGGCAGGGGAGCCGCCGTACACCGGCCACACAGCGCACGCGATCATCGCCAAGCGCTTCAGCGAGCCGGTGCCGCACCTGAGCACGATGCGCGCGGTGTCGCCCGCGGTCGAAGTTGCGGTCACGCGAGCGTTGTCCAAGGCGCCGGCCGATCGGTTCCCGAGTGTCGGGGAGTTCGCCGCGGCGCTTACGGACGGGTTCGTGGCGCCCCGTCTGCGTCGGTTGGGTGGCGAACAGGGTCGGCTGGTGAGGCTGGTCGCCGCAGTGGCCGGTGTGGCGGCGCTCGTTCTGGCCGTCGCAGCAGTCGGGAGGCTGCTACGGCAGCATCCCCCCCCAATCGCCATGCAGCGGCAGCTCACCTTCACCGGAAGAGCGCGTTTGCCAGCGATCTCGCCGGATGGCAAATGGGTGGCATATGTCGAAGGGGACTCGCTGCTCCTGATCCAGGAACTGACCGGCGGACAGCCGCTGGCTGTCGTTCACGGACCGAGTATCTGGTCGGCCACTTGGAGCCCCGATGGGACTGCCCTCCTCTTCGGCGGACGGATCGATAGCACCCCGGGCTACGCGGTGTTTACCGTGCCACGGTTCGGCGGAACACCCCGGCGGGTGAGCGAGGAGCAGTACCCGTCGTACGTGTCCTTCCAGAGTCGGCACTATGGGTACTTGCCCGATGGCACGGGCATCGTGCGGAGCATGTTCGATACGATCTCGATCGAGAGTCCGGCGACCGGCGAGGTCGTGCGACGCTTCTCGCTCGCGCCCAGGTCCTTCGTGGCCTGGGTACCGGCCGTCTCGCCGGACGGACGGTGGATCGCATTCGGGGGCGACTCCGCCGGCCTGCCCTTCCTTGGGGTCGTGTCGGCCGATGGAAGTCGGCTAAACAGACTTGCGGACTGGGTGGATCGCGGGACCATAGCCTGGAGTGCTCGCGGGGACGCGATCTACTTCTTCCGCCGGGTCTTGGGAGGGGTCGACTTCATGAAGGTGCGGATCGACCTCGTCTCCGGCCGCCGGATAGGACCACCAATGCTCGTCACGGACCGCGTGCCGTTCTGGCTCGTCAGTGTCGCTCGGGACGGGCGGACGCTGGCTTACACGCGCCTTGCCAACTCGGATGATCAGGTGATGGCGATCAGCGTCGAGGACTCGACTGGACGACCTCATCTGCGCCCCAGCGCGCTCACCTCGGGCACCCATGATGTCGGCACCTCGGACATCTCTCCTGACGGCCGACTGGTAGCATATGCGCGAGACGACGAGGCTGGACGGAACGTCTATGTGGTGCCGTTTCTGGGCGGCGAACCTCGGCTGGTGGGGGCGATTCGCTCAGACAGGAATTTGCCCCGGTTTTCGCCCGACGGCCGCCGGATCGCCTTCGCTCCGATCGACTCATCGGCGTCAGGCGTCATGATCGCCGATCTCTCGGGCGGCCGGTCACGGCGGCTTGGATCCGCACCCCTGGCCATCTACTTCGGCTCGATCGCGTGGTCACCCGGTGGGGACACGCTGCTCTACACGGCAGGGGATCAACGGCAACTCGTGGTGCTCGACTTGGGGAGCGGCCGCGAATCCTCGCTCGCACCGTCTCGGCCCCTCGGTTGGCTCAATAATCCCGTCTTCTCGCCGAGCGGTCGTGAGCTCGTGGTTGCCGCATCAACCCCCGACCTCTTTAACAGCCTCTGGCGTGTCACCCCCGCGACCGGCACGTGGACCCAGTTAAAGGCCCTGGCCGGCTTCGTCAGACCGCTACTCTGGGCCGATGACGGATGGATTTACTTCGTCCACACGCCGACAATGTGGTCGTTCGTACCCGCACAAATCTGGCGGATGCGGGCGGATGGTGGCGTCCCTCAACTTTGGGCAACGGCTCCAAAGGGCTGCCGGCCGTGGGACCTGTCGATGGCTCGAAACGCCAAGCGGCTGGCCTGTTCCGTGTTGCAGTTCAGCAGTGATGTCTGGATCACGACCGACTTCGATCCGGAGCCGCGCTGACGATGGACTTCCCCTCGGGCCTTATGGATGCCCTCCGTGGGCGGTATCTGCTCGAGCGTGAGCTCGGGCGCGGGGGCATGGCCACGGTCTACCTCGCCCAGGACCTCAAGCATGACCGGCGGGTCGCCCTGAAGCTGCTCCACCCGGAGCTCGCCGCTACCCTGGGTCCTGAGCGTTTCCTCCGTGAGATCCACCTGACCGCCCGGCTCGATCACCCGCACATCCTCCCGGTCTTCGACTCCGGCGCGGCGGGCGGGCTCCTCTGGTACACCATGCCCTATGTCGAGGGCGAGAGCCTGCGCGACCGGCTCCGGCGCGAGGGTCAGCTTCCGGTCGAGGAGGCGGTCCGGCTCGCTCGGGAGGTGGCGGAGGCCCTTGACTGCGCCCACCAGGCGGGGCGTGGTCCACCGGGACATCAAGCCGGAGAACATCCTGCTCGCGCGGGGCCACGCGCGGGTGGCGGACTTCGGTGTGGCGCGGGCGGTCGAGGCCGCCGGGGCGGGCCAGCTCACGGAGACCGGCCTGGTCGTGGGGACGCCGGCCTATATGAGTCCCGAGCAGGCGAGCGGCGCCACCGTCGACGCCCGCTCCGATCTCTATGCCCTCGGCTGCGTGCTCTACGAGATGCTGGCGGGAGAGGCTCCCTACACCGGGCCCTCGGCCCAAGCGATCACCGCGAAGCGCCTAAGCGGCGAGATCCCCTCGGTGCGGCGGGTGCGTCCCGCGGTGCCCGAGCCGCTCGAGCGGGTGATCACGAAGGCCCTCGCCCGGGTCCCGGCGGATCGGTTCCAGACGGCGGCGGGGTTCGCGCAGGCGCTCGACGGTTCGGCGACGGCGTCAACTGTGGCGCGTCCGGGGAGTACGGCGATGCGGGTCTCGCGCAGCCGCCTGCCCGCTGGGATCCTCACCCTCGCGCTCAGTTTCCTGGTTGGCCTGGGCGTGCTCTTTGCCTGGAGGCGGGCCCACGCCAGACCGGGAGCGGCGGCCGGTCCAATCCGCGTCGCCGTGCTCCCGTTCGACAATCTCGGCGATTCGGCCGATGCCTACTTCGCCGACGGCGTCACCGACGCCGTGCGCGGCAAGCTCGCCGGCCTGCCGCAGTTCCAGATCACCGCCTCGACCAGCTCGAACCAGTACCGGCGCACGACGAAGACCCCGCAGGAGATCGCCCGCGAGCTGGGGGTGGACTATCTCCTCGTCGGGCGCATCCGCTGGGCCAAGCGGTCCGACGGCACCAGCCGGGTGCAGGTGAGCCCCGAGCTGGTTCGCGCCGCGTCGGCCTCGACCACGTGGCAGGAGCCCTTCGACGCACCGCTCACCGACGTCTTCCAGGTGCAAGCCGACATCGCGGGCCGTGTGGCCGGAGCGCTGGGCGTCGCGCTGGGCGCGAAGGAGCAGACTGCCCTGACCGAACGGCCGACCCGTGACGTTGCGGCTTACGACGCTTTCCTCCGCGGTGAGCGCGAGCTCCGGGAATCGAATGCCGATGCGGCGCGCCGAGCGATGGCGGCCTACGAGGAGGCCGTCGCGCGCGACTCGACCTTCGCGATCGCGTGGGCTCGGCTGGCGGAGGCGCGGGCCATGGGATGGCGCTCGGCGATGCCAGGAGGTCTCATAGCTCGGGGCCGGGAGGCCGCCGAGCGCGCGATCCGGCTCGCGCCGCACGCCGCCGACGGCTATCGCGCGATGTCGGTGATCGTCGGAGCGACGAACGCACCGAAGGCCCTCGAGTTGATCCGCCGCGCGCACGAGCTCGCGCCCAACGACGCCGAGGTGTTGTCGCGGCTCGCTTTGGTCGAGGCTAGGATGGGCGACGAGCCAGCAGCTCTGGATCACTTGGCGCGGGCGCGCGAACTCGATCCGCAGTCGGTGAATGTGGCCAGAGACGCCGCGGGTGCCCTGCTCGACTTCCATCACCCCGCGGAGGCGCAGCGGGAGGTCGAGCGCGGGCTGGCGCAAGACCCGAAGAGCCCGACGCTGCTGACGACCAAGGTGAGGGCCTCCCTTGCCGAAGGCGATACCGTGTCGGCGCGGGCGGCGGCAGCAAGGCTCGGATCCAGCATCGAGGCAGGCGCAGCGATGGCTGGGCTCTGGCGTGAACCCTGGGTGCTGACGGAAGAGCAGCAGCGGACGTACCTGCGGCTGCCGGCAGACCCGTTCGGGGGGGACCGCACCTGGCAGGCGAGCGCGTTCGCTATCCTCCTCCGTCTCCGCGGCGACTCGAGCCGCATGCGGGCCTACGCCGACACCGGTCTCCAGGCGAGTGAAGGCGGGCAGTGGCGCGATTCCTCTCAGATCAGTCCTCCTCTCAAGCACGCGTCCCGCGGGATGCTGCTTGGCATGCTGGGCCGTCAGACCGAAGCCCATGCGGAGGCGACGGCGGCCGTGCGGGCGTTGAGCGACCGCTATAGCCGCTTCAGTGCCGCATACTTCAAGTACCTCGCCGCCTGGACCGATGTCCTGGCAGGCGAGCACGAGTCTGCCATCACGCTGCTGGAGCAGGTCGTCGCAGCACCCTTCTGGGTCACTCCCGCGTACCTCCGGGTCGACCCCACCTGGGCCCCGCTCCGCGGCAACCCGCGGTTCGAGCGGCTGGTCGGAACGAAGCAACGATGAGCGCCCCTAGCCCACCACCCACCGTATTGGCCGAGGCTCTCCGCCACCGCTACGTGCTTGAGCGTGAGCTCGGCCGCGGGGGCATGGCCGCGGTCTACCTCGCCCGGGACCTGAAGCACGATCGCGAAGTTGCCCTTAAGGTCCTGCGGCCCCGAGCTCGCCGCGGTGCTCGGCGCCGAGCGATTTCTCCAAGAGATTCGCATCAGCGCCAAACTCGACCACCCCCACATCCTCACCCTGATCGACTCGGGTGAGAGCGACGGGTTCGTGTGGTACGTGCTGCCCTACGTGCGCGGAGAATCGCTACGGGGGAAGCTGACGCGCGAAAAGCAACTCTCCATCGAGAAGCGGTGCGCGTCGCAACTCAGGTCGCGAGCGCCTTGGACTACGCCCACCGCCATGGGGTGATTCACCGGGACATCAAGCCGGAGAACATTCTACTGCACGAGAGCGAGGCGGTGGTGGCGGACTTCGGGATCGCGCTGGCGGTGCGCGAGGCAGGGGGCGCGCGCCTGACCGACACCGGCCTCTCGCTCGGCACGCCGCAGTACATGAGCCCGGAGCAGGCGACGGGGGGCCGGGAGCTCGATGCCCGCTCGGACGTGTACTCACTGGCGGCCGTGGTCTACGAGATGCTCGCCGGGGAGCCGCCGCACACGGGCCCGACGGTGCAGGCGGTGATCGCGAAGCTCCTGACCGAACGGCCCACGCGGATTCGGACGGTGCGAGACACCGTCCCCGAGAGCATCGACACCACGGTGGCGAAGGCCCTGGCGAAAGTGCCGGCCGATCGGTTCGGGGGCGCGGCGGAGTTCGCGGCGGCGCTCGTGGTGCCGCATGCGCCCGCAGAGACCCGTCCGCTCGCGGCCGGCCGCCGGCCCTTCGTGCGCACCAGGGCCGCGATCGTCCTTGCGGTGGTGGGATTGGGAGGAGCAGGTCTGGCGATCCTCCTGGCGAGTCATCGGTCGGCCGAGGTCACTCTCGGTCGACGGACGCAAGTGACCCTGGATCCTGGTCTCGAAGTGGATCCGGCGATATCCCCGGACGGGAAGTTCATCGCCTACGCCGCGGGCCCGACCAGCGCGATGAAGCTCTTCGTCCGGCAGCTTGAGGGCGGGAGTGTCATTCCCGTTAGCAGGGATCTACCCGGCAACCTCCGCCGGCCCCTCTGGGCTCCCGACGGCGCCCGACTGGCCTTCCAGTCCCAGCGCGGGATTGAGCTCGTGCCGGCGCTTGGAGGGATTCCTAAGGTCTTAGTCGGAGCCGAGGCGGGAGCTTCTCCCACCGACTTTGCGTGGTCCCTTGACGGCCGGAGCATCGTGTATCGGCGTCGGGATACCCTCTACTCCAGAGCAATAGAAGGAGGGACACCACGTCCAGTCGGGACCGGCTTTGAGATTCACTCTCCGGCGTGGTCTCCGGACGGGACCTGGATTGCCTACGTCTCCGGCAACCCAGAATTTGTCTTTGCCACCTCAAACTTCGGGAATCTCGCGCCGAGCGCGATCTGGTTGGTACCCAGCGGCGGGGGGCGGCCGGTTGCGGTCACGGACAATAAATCCTTGAACACGAGCCCGGTCTGGGTTCCTCGAGGGAGGCAGCTGCTGTTCGTCTCCGATCGGGACGGAGGAAGGGACATCTACCGAGTGACGCTCCGCAGGTCGGGCCAGCCAGTGGGGCCGCCGACGCGCCTCACTACTGGCCTGAACGCCCACACGATCAGCCTCTCGGCCGATGGGGAGCGGCTCGCCTACTCCGTCTTCACCGAGACCGCCAATGTCTGGTCGCTGCCCGTCCCGCACGGCGATTCCGCCCCAGGCTCCGCGGCGGTCGCTGTAACCACGGGCAAGCAGATCATCGAGGGTATTGCCGTTTCCCGCGACGGCCGGTGGCTGGCGTTCGATTCCGATCGGAGCGGGAATCAAGACATCTATAAGGTGCCGCTGACCGGCGGTGAGCCTGAGCAGCTGACTACGGACCCGCAGGACGACTTCGCGCCAGCCTGGTCGCCCGACGGAAAACGGATCGCCTTCCACTCGTTCCGGAATGGCAACCGTGACATCTTCCTCATGTCTGCGGCTGGGGGTCCGGCCGAGGCAGTTGTCGCGACGCCGGCCCAGGAGCGATCGGCCGACTGGTCACCCGACGGGCAGCAGATGGTGTTCTCCTCGAACCGGACCGGCAAATATGAGCTCTACATCGTCTCGCTTGAGAGCGGGAAGTGGGGAATGCCCCGGCAACTGACTCGCGATATGGGCCTTTCCACCGCCCGGTTCCACTGGTCGCCGGATGGCCGGTTCATCGCCTACGTTGGGGAACAGTCACTGAGCATCATTTCCCCGGCCGGCGGCGAGCCGCGCAAGCTGATTGACGCCCAGGATCTCCCCGCGCAGTCAGGGCCTGAAAACCTTGCCTGGTCGCCGGACAGCCGGCTCGTGTACTACGTAACTCCCGACACAGCAGGCCAAGCAGGTTTGTGGGCGGTGGCCCTGGCCGGCGGGACGCCGCGCCTGCTGATTCGCTTCGACGATCCGGCGACCGATTTCGGGAGGGGCCCCTTCGCGGTGAGTGGCAACCGGTTCTATTTCTCCCTCGAGAAACGCGAGAGCGACATCTGGACGGCTGAGGTGTTGACGGGGCAATGAGGCGATACTCGAGATCGTCCCACGCGGCTCTTCGCTACACGAGTCCTCGCTGCCTCCGCCTTCTTGCGCCGCCCACTGCCGGTATCCTAGGGGACTTCCCCGCAAAGCAGGGCGTTGGTGGCAACCTGCACGAGCAGCTCCAGAGCGGCTTGACACACCGTTACCTGCTTGACCGCGAGCTGGGCCCCGGCGGCATGGCCACGGTCTACCTCGCCCACGACGTCCGGCACGACCACTCCGTCGCACTCGTGGTGCTACGGTCCACACTCCCGGGCATGCGCTGAGCTCGTATTCCCCCGGATCGCCGAGGCCGAGGGGCCTATCAAACGACAAGGCGCATTCGGCATCTTTGAGCGATCCTCACGCCAGGACCAAGGAGCTGGCGGGCCGTCAACCAGCCTCGTGGAAGGAGGGCAGTTCTATGCCTGTCCTTTGCCGATTCAACGTCCGGTCTCGGGCCGCCGCCGCAGGTGCCCTCTTTCCGCTGCTCGGCCTCGGCTGCAGCGACACACTGGGTCCGTCGGCATGCCTGAGTGGCATGAGCTTCGTGGTCGGCATCGGCACCCAGCCGAGGTTTGACTGGCGACCCGCGTGCGCGGTGAACGCGTTGACGGTGCGGGCCGTGGAGAATCCGGACGAAGCGATATGGGGCTTGGGCTCGCCGAGCACGAGCAACGTCGTCCGCCCACCCATCCAGTACGGCAAGGTCCCGTCCGGAGTCGGCGGTACCGAGCCTGCGCCCGCCCTCATCTCGGGCTCGACCTACCGGCTGACGCTGTATGTCTGGCTCGAGAATCCGATCTCGCCATCTCAACGGCAGGTGCTGGACAGCGTGGATTTCGTTCCTTGACTCCCTTCACGTAGTGTGGTGACCTGCCCGACAGGCTCGGGGGCCACCCGCATTTTCCAGCGGCACAAGCTCGCGCCCTCATGACCCGGCCTATTCCACGGCTGGGGCTTTCCTGCGCGAAGGGGGGCCTGCGCTGCACCGTAATTGTCCTATAACTGTGGACTGTTCGGCACCACACCCGACCACTCCGCGTAACACTTCCCCTCTACAGCGACACCTCTTGTAGTCCCCTGTGTACCGGGGTGAGGAGGTATACATTTCCCTCGTGCTCCGCCTCGCTATCGCCCAGATGCGCCCTCGCAAGGGCGCCTATGACGAGAACCTCGGCCGGCTCGGCGACGTTTTCCGCGAGGTGGCGGCGTCGGCCGAGCCGCCCGAGCTGCTCGTGGCGCCCGAGACCGCCCTCACGGGGTATTTCCTCGAGGGGGGCGTGCGCGAGCTGGCGGTCAGCGGCGATCAGCTGTACGACGATCTCACCTGCCAGCACCGCAATGCCGGGGCACCAGCGCTCGATGTCGCTCTGGGCTTCTACGAGGTGCACCAGAACCGGCTGTTCAACTCGGGAATGTACGCCACGCTCGGCGGCCCCGACGCCGGCATCCGGCACATCCACCGAAAAGTCTTTCTCCCCACGTACGGCGTCTTCGACGAGGAGCGGTTCGTCGAGGCCGGCCGGACCGTCCAGGCCTTCGACACTCGCTGGGGCCGGGCGGCGATCCTCATCTGCGAGGACGCGTGGCATTCGTTCACCCCGATGCTCGCGGCCCTCGGCGGGGCCCAGCTCATCATCATCCCCAGCGCGAGCCCCGCGCGCGGGGTGATCTCGACCGAGGACGCCCCCGGGCGTCCAGCGAGCCTCGCGCGTTGGAGCCGGATCGCGCAGGACATGGCGGGCGAGCATGGGGTCTACGTCGCACTCGCCCAGCTCGTCGGGTTCGAGGGAGGCAAGGCCTTTCCCGGCGGCAGCGTGGTGGCGAGCCCGCGGGGAGAGCTCCTGGTCGAAGGGCCGGTGTTCGAGGAGGCGCTGTTATTGACGACGCTCGACTTCGAGGAGATCACCCGGGCGCGGGCCGAGATGCCGTTGCTGGCGGATCTGGAGATGCGGCTCCCGCACCTGTTGGGGTCGCTGCACGACGCCCGGAGGGCGGGGCGGCCCGGGCCGGCCCCGGCGGGCGGAGCCGGAACGCGCCTGGACGGCGGGAGGCGCGAAAACGAGTCCAGCGCTCGAGCGTCCGCCCCGCGTATTTCTCGGGGGGGCCTCGAATCGGCCGAGGACGACCCTGCACAAGCCGCCCGGCCGGCGCTCGCCCCCGCGTCCATGCGCGCCAATCCCGGGCGGGACCCGCTCGCGATCGACGCGGAACTCACGCGCCGCTGGCTGGTCGAGTTCATCCGTGACGAGGTCCAGCGCCGCCGCGGGTTCGAGCGCGTGGTGATCGGCCTCTCGGGCGGCGTGGACAGCTCGCTCGTGGCCTACCTCGCGGCCGAGGCGCTGGGCGGCGGCAACGTGATCGCGGTCCGGATGCCGTACCGGACGTCGAGCCCCGAGAGCCTGGCGCACGCGCAGCTGGTGGTCGAGGCGCTCGGACTCCGGGACATCACCGTCGACATCAGTGCCGCCGTGGACGGCCTGGCCGCGGCGATTCCCGAGCCGCCCGGGCCCGGCCGGCTCGGCAACATGATGGCACGGGCGCGGATGATCACCCTCTTCGACATCAGCGCCGCCGAGCGGGCGCTGCCGCTGGGCACCGGCAACAAGACCGAGCGCCTGTTCGGCTATTTCACCTGGCACGCGGACGACTCGCCGCCGGTCAATCCGATCGGGGACCTGTTCAAGACCCAGGTCTGGGCGCTCGCCCGCCACCTGGGCGTGCCGGACGTGATCGTGTCCAAGCCCGCGAGTGCCGACCTCATCAAGGGCCAGACCGACGAGGGCGATTTCGGCATCAGCTACCCCCGGGCGGACGCCATTCTCCACTGGATTCTCCTCGGCTATAAGAATCCCGAGATCGGCGCGCTGGGCTTCACCGAGGACGAGATCGAGCTCGTGCGCGCGCGTCTCGACTCCACGCACTGGAAGCGGCGGCTCCCAACGGTCGCGATGCTCAGCGGCACGGCGATCGGGGAGTACTATCTGAGGCCGGTGGACTACTAGGGACAGAGACGGAGAGGACGGAACAGCATGGTTGCACGGCCCCGCTTCTCCATCCCCTCCGTCGCTCCGTCCTCTCCGTCATCACCAGGAGCCGCCATGCAGCCCGACGCCCGACCCATGTCGCACTCCGTCGGCACCATCACCACGATCGTCATGCCGCACATGCAGAACCTCCTCGGGGACCTGTTCGGTGGCCAGCTGATGGCGCTGGTGGACCAGGCGGCGGCGGTCGCGGCGATCCGGCACGCCGGCGGGCGGGCGGTGACGGCCAGCATCGATCGCGTGGATTTCCGGGAGCGGATTCCGATCGGATCGTTGGTGACGGTGGACGCGAGCGTCGACTTCGTGGGCAACACCTCCATGGACATCTCGGTCGAGGTCCACTCGGAGAACGTGAGCACCGGCGAGCGGCGGCACACCCACTCGGCCCACGTGGTGTTCGTGGCGATCGACGAGCACGGCAATCCCAAGCGGGTGCCCCGGCTCATCCCCGAGACCGACGAGGAGCGCGCGCGCTATGCCCGGGCCGAGGCCCATCGGCTCGGCAAGCGGCCGACATGAGCGATCGCGGTGTCGCGGTGGTGCTGAGCGGCGGCGGGGCCAAGACCGCCGCGCACCTGGGCGCCGTCCGCGCGCTCGGCGAGGCGGGGCTCACCGCGGCCCGCTACGTGGCCACGTCCATGGGCGCGGTGGTGGCCGCGGGCCTGGCGGGAGGCATCGCGCCGGCGGCGATGCTCGAGCGTCTGGTGGAGGTGGGCCCCCGCGGCATCGTCCGGGCGCCGCTGGCCCCGGTCATGGGGCTGTTCGCGCGGTCGCTGCTCCGGCCGACGCCGTTTCGGCGGGCGATCGAGTCGCTGGTGCCCTTTCGCCGGTTCGCCGACCTCGGCGTGCCGCTCACGGTGGCGGTCACCGACCTCGAGAGCGGCGAGCTCGTGCTGTTCGGGGCGGGCGGCGAGGAGGCGCCGCTGGTGGACGTGCTCTGCACGAGCTGCGCGCTGCCGCTCTACTTTCCGGCCCGGGTCCTCGGCGGCCGCCGCTGCGGTGATGGCGGGCTTCGCGGGGTGTTGCCGCTCGAGGCGGCGGGCCGGGTCGCCCTGGAGCCGGTCGTCGCCGTCGATGTGGGGCCGGGCCCGGACCTCACGCCCGGCGTCCGGCCCGCCGTGCCGCCCATGGTCCGGGCGCACGACGAGGCGGTGGGAGCGCTCATGGCGGCGCATACGGCCGCCCAACTCGCCGCGTGGCGCGCGGGGCCGGGCCGGCCGCCGCTCACCTATGTGCGGCCGCCGGTGGACCGCAACGCTACCTTTCACGTGGAACGGATGCGGCGCTACGCCGACGACGGCTACCGCGCCGCACGGGCCGCGCTCGCGGATTTCGCCGCGCGCACTTGACCCGCCTCACGTTCGGAGCAAATTGAGCGACATGAAAGCCTCGGAAGCGATGGTCGCGGATCCTCACGTCGCGGTCGCGGGCGCGATGGCCAGCGAAGTGGCGATCATGCTCAGGACGCGCAACATCTCGGTCGTCCCGGTGGTGGACGACCACCGCACGCGCCGCTTTCTCGGGACGGTCAGCGACCGCGACCTCGTGACCCGCTGCCTCGCCGAGGGCAAACACCCCTGGCACACGCGGGCGGACGCTCTCATGCGAACGAACTCGCCGGTGGTGGGCCCGGACCAGGAGCTCGCAGGGTACCAGATCCGGATGGACCTCGATCCCACCGAATCGCACCTCCGGCCGACCATCACGGTCCTGGACGGCGACGGGCTGGTCATCGGGTTCATCAGCCACCCGGAGCAGATTCCGGGCGTGGAGATCGTCTGGGGGTAGACATGCCCGACTTCAAGCTCTTCACCCTCCAAGAAGCCGAGCGCACGCTGCCGCTGGTGCGCCGGATCGTGCACGACCTGACGGCGGAGTATCCCGCCTGGCGTGCCGCGGTGGGGCGGTTCGAGGTCCTCACGGGCGGCGCCCGGGCCGATTGGGGCGAAACCCAGGAGCTGGTGGCCGCGCGCGAGATCGTCACCGCCCATGCGGAGAAGATCAACCGCTATCTCCAGGAGCTGGAGGCGGTGGGCTGCGTGTTCAAGGGGTTCGAGGCCGGGCTGGTGGACTTCTACTCGCTGCGCGAGGACCGGCCGATCTTCCTCTGCTGGCGGCTGGGCGAGGACGGTATTTCGCACTGGCACGAGATCGAATCCGGTTTCGCCGGCCGCCAACCGATCGACGGCGCCATCCTTTCCGCAACCACCTCGTGATCCACCTCTGGCTGTTCCTGCATCTGCTCGGCTTCACCATGTGGCTGGGTGGCGGTCTGGCGGCGATGGTGACGGGCATCGCCTCCAAACGGATGGATCGCGCGGGAATGGGGGCCGTGGCGCAGTCGCAGGCCGCGGTCCACAAGACCCTGATCGCACCGGGAGCGATCCTGGTCGTCCTATCGGGTCTCATCCTCACCTTTTCGGTGTCGGGCCGGATGGGCGAGCTGGTGGGCTTCAACCTCTGGCTGGTGGTGATGCAGGGCGCGGGGCTGGTGGGTGCGCTGCTGGTGCTGCTCATCGGCCTCCCGACCGCGGCCAAGCTTGCGCGCCTGGACCCGGAGGGCGCGGGGGCCGCGTTCTTCGACGAGCTCCGGCAGCGGCAGAAGATCGTCGGTTCGGTGTCCGGCGTGCTGGCGCTCGTGGCGCTGGTCGCGGGGGCGCTGGTCAGGTAGGTCGGGCGGACGGCCGGAGCAATCGGCCATTCGCCGAGGAGGCGAGTCGCTGCCGAGTCACCCTGAGCGCACGCGAAGGGGCAGAGCGTCGCCCTACTGCCAGTGGGCCGCCAGATCCTCCCAGTGGGGATTGGTGGTTTGGATCAGCGCCAGCTTCTTACGCCGCGTCCAGCCTTTCAGTTGCCTCTCTCGCCGAATCGCATCCCTGGCTTCGCCGGCGGCCTCGACATGGACGAGCCGCGTGGTCGCGTGGCGGAACACGTAGCGGTAGGGATCGCTTCCTTCCCTATGCTCGATGAGGCGCCGGACCAGATTGTTGGTGACGCCGACGTAGAGCTCGCGCGAATCGCTGGCGAGGATGTAGACGTAGAACGGGCGGTGCATCCCGGACGTTGCGACGGCCGCCCCAAACATTCGTCAACCGGAGCTATGGCCCCTTCGCTGCGCTCAGGGTGACTCAAGCGCGTCACGGAAGCCACTTCCCGTCCTCTTACCGACTTACCATCCGTCCGCCCGTCCGCCCGTCCGCCCGTCCGCTCGCCGCCCAACTGCTTCCCCGTTCCGCACGCCGTCCGAACCGGGCATTCGTCGCACTTCGGCCTCCGGGCCGTGCAGATCAGCGCGCCCAGCTCCATGATCCCCTGGTTGAAGGCCCAGGCGGTATCGCCCGGGCGGCCACGGACGATGGCGGCACCCGTCTCCCACAGCAGCCGCTCCGACAGCGGCTCCTGTCGTCTCGCGTGGAACGCTCGTCGGATCACCCGCGCCACGTTGGTGTCGATGGCGGGTGTGGCCCGCTCGTAGGCGAAGCTCGCGATCGCGCCCGCGGTGTAGCGGCCCACGCCCGGCAGGCCGACGAGGACCGCGGGATCCGCCGGGATCACGCCCGCGTGCTGGTCCATCACCGTGCGCGCCAGGCGATGGAGATTGGCGGCGCGCCGGTAGTAGCCCAGGCCGGCCCAGCTCTCCCGCACTCGGGCGGGCTCCGACCCCGCCAGCGCCTCGACCGTGGGATAGCGCTCGAGAAAGCGGTGGTAGTAGGCCTCGACCCGCGCGACCTGGGTCTGCTGCAGCATGAACTCCGAGACCAGCACGCGGTAGGGATCGCGCGTCCGCCGCCACGGGAGGTCGCGGCCGTGGCGGCGGAACCACCGGAGCAGCCGTCGGCGGAACTCGCGCGCGTGACGCGGCTCACGCGGCCGGAGCGCCGTCGTCGCGGAGGCCCGAGCAGGACGCCGGGGAGGGGTAGACTTAGCGGCCATGGGGGGGCAAGATAAAGGACAAATGGCCGACTCCACCACGCTCGACATCCGCCAGATCACCGGCCGCTGGGTCCTCGAGGGGGCGTCGCAGGTCGGCCGCCTCACCTTTTTCATCCTCGACATGATTCGCGGGCTGGGCGAGGTGCGGATCTGGTGGCCTCGAATGATGATCGAGGCCTGGAACATCGGCGCGGGCAGCCTGTTCATCGTGCTGCTCATTTCCGCCTTCGCCGGCGCAGTCACGGCCCTTCAGACCGGGTATCAGTTCACCGGCAGCATCCCCTACTACGTCGTCGGAACCCTGGTCGTCTCCTCGATCATTCTCGAGCTGGGTCCGGTGCTCACGGCGCTCATCCTCGCCGGGCGCATCGGCGCGCGGTACGCGGCGGAGCTCGGCACGATGCGCGTCACCGAGCAGATCGACGCGCTCGAGAGCCTGGGCCGCTCGCCGGCCTCGCACCTGGTGATCCCGAGGGTGCTGGCGGGGCTGATCATGATTCCGGCGCTCACCATCCTGGCCAACCTCTCGGGCATCCTCTCGGGCTGGATCTCGGTCAAGGCGGTCCTGCCGGTCACCGACGCGGACTTCATCTACGGCGCGCAGTACTACTGGCGCCCGTGGGACGCGTGGTACTCGGTGATCAAGGCGTTCTTCTTCGCGGGCTCGATCACCATCATCTCGTGCTATATGGGGTTCAATACCCAGCAGGGTGCCGAAGGCGTGGGGAAGAGCACCACGACGGCGGTGGTGACCAGCTCGGTCCTCATCCTGGTGCTCGACACCGTGCTGACCCGCCTGCTGCTCAACCAGTGAGCTCCCGATGATCGAGCTCCACGGCGTGGTCAAGCGGTTCGGCAAGCAGACCGTGCTCGCCGGCGTGGACTTCGAGGTGCGCGAGGGCGAGACGGTGGCGCTGCTGGGGCCGTCGGGCACCGGCAAGAGCGTGCTGCTCAAGACCATCATCGGGCTGATCCACCCGGACCAGGGCACCATCATCGTGGACGGGAAGGACGTGAACCGGCTCAAGCGGAAGGAGCTGAGCGAGCTCCGGTCGCGCATCGGGTACGTCTTTCAGAACGGCGCGCTGTTCGACTCGATGAACGTGTTCGAGAACGTCCGGCTGGGCATCACGGATCAGGACAAGTACGCGGACCTGACCTACGTCACCGGCCGGATCGCCGAGTGCATCCGGCTGGTGAACCTCCCGGCCGACACCATCGAGAAGTTCCCGGCGCAGCTGTCGGGCGGCATGCGAAAGCGGGTGGGCATCGCGCGCGCGATCGCCGGCAACCCCAAGTATCTGCTCTACGACGAGCCCACGTCGGGCCTGGACCCGGTCAACGCCGACATCATCGACGGGCTGGTGCAGCGGCTCGACGACGAGCTCGGCGTCACCAGCGTGATGGTGACGCACGACGTCCGCGGCGCGTTTCGGGTCGCCGACCGGCTGGCCCTGCTGAGCGAGGGCAAGATCGTCATGCAGGGCACCCCGCAGGAATTCCTGGACTCGAAGAACGCCAAGGTGCGGGAGTTCCTCGAGCGCGACTTCGACAACCCTTCCTTCGCGGCCTGAGCTTCTATGGATCTGCGTGTCCGGGAAATGACCGTCGGCTCGATCGTCATCGTGGCCATCGTGGTGTTCATCTTCGGCACCATGTGGCTGAGCGGGCGGCGGGTGTCGTCGGGCAACACGGTGCGGATGCTCTACGCCAACGTGAGCGGGCTCAAACGGGCGTCGCCGGTCCGGGTATCGGGCGTGAACGTGGGCAAGGTGGAGTCGATCGAGTTCCAGGATGTGGGCAAGGTGCTCGTGGTGGCGAGCCTGCCGCCCAAGATCCATCCTCGGATCGACGCGACGGCGCAAATCGTGTCGGTGACGCTCGTGGGCGACTATGCGGTCGACCTCGACCCCGGCAACAATCCACAGGCGTTGCCGATGGGGCGCGTGATCCTCGGGACCCAGGAAGTGGGGCTCAGCGATCGGGCAGGCGTGCTCGCCGACCGTGCCGACAGCGTCCTGCTGGGGGCGCAGATGATCGTGAACCAGAAGACCGCCGATCAGCTCCAGGCCACGCTCACGGCGCTGCAGGGTACGCTCAAGGCCACCCAGCACACCATGGAGGTGTTGAGCGACTCGCGCAGCGGCCCCACGGCCGAGCTCACGCACACGATGGCATCGTTCCGCTCGCTCAGCGAGCGGCTCGACAGCACGCTCGCCAATCCGGCGCTGGCCCGGACGATCAGCCGCTCCGACACCCTCACGGGGAATCTCGCGGCGATGAGCGCGCAGTTCACCCGCACCGGGGCGCGGCTCGACAGCGTACTGGCGGGCATCAACAGCGGGCGGGGAACGATCGGAAAGTTCGCGACCGACAGCGGCTTCTACACCGATATCCGGGAGCTGTCGCAGTCCATGAAGCGGGTGCTCGACGAGCTCCAGAAGCACCCCGGCAAGGTGCCGGTCACGGTCAAGATCTTCTGAGTCGCGAGTGATGCGGGCGGGGGACGCCGGGGGGAAGCTTAGCGGCCGTCCTCGCCGACGGGCTCGGCCTCGGTCGACAGCCCTTCGAGAGTGCAGCGGCGGATGAAGTCCTCATGCCGATGCCGCTCGGCCCGCGGCAGCCCCTGATACCACCCCGAGAGCTCCTCGACCGGCGAGGTGCGGTCCCGGGTGAGGGTCCGGAGCTGGTCCTCGAGATGGGCGGCGCTCTCGGGGTCGGTCGTGTGCTCGAGCCGTTCCCGGAGGCCGGCACAGCGGCGGTCGATGTCACGGATGGCCTTGCCGTGACGCTCGATCTGGGTCGGGCGGATGGGCGGCGGATACTTGCTCTTCATCGATCGACATCCTGCCTGGAACAAGGGTTGGTGCGCGCACCGCCGGCATGCGATAAACGCGTGGCCACGGCTCTAATCTAGCGGATTGGACGGGCGGCCGACGTGTCCTGCGTTACGAAGGCGCCAGGCGACGTGACAGCACCCCCAGCCGCACCTACCTTCCCCCCATGCTTTCCGTCACGTTTCTCGGCACCGGCGCCGCCTGCCCCACCGTCGACCGCAATGTCGCCGCGCTCGCGGTGCAGCGCGAAGGGGAGACGATCCTCTTCGACTGCGGCGAGGGCACCCAGCGGCAGATGATGCGCTACGGGGTAGGGTTTTCGTTCGCGGAGGTATTCTTCACCCACTATCACGCCGACCACATGCTGGGGATCATCGGGCTGCTCCGAACGATGGGACTGCAGGACCGGACGGCACCGGTGACGCTGTACGGACCGCGTGGTGCCCAGCGGATCCTCACCGCGGCGATGAACCTCGGCATCGAGCGCAACCGCTTTCCCGTCGAGATCGTGGAGCTGCGCGCCGGCGACCGCCTGCGGCGGGACGAGTACGACATCGTGGTGTTCGAGACCGAGCACCGGGCCGATACGGTCGGGTTCGCGCTGGCCGAGCACACCCGCCTCGGCCGGTTTCATCCGGAGCGCGCGCGCGAGCTGGGCGTGCCCGAAGGGCCGCTCTGGGGCCGGCTGCACAAGGGCGAGACGGTGACGCTGGACGACGGGCGGAGCGTGAGCCCCGCGGACCTGGTCGGCCCGACCCGCCGCGGCCGCACGGTCGTCTACACGGGCGATACCCGTCCGCACCTGGCGGTGCTCGAGGCGGCGAAGGGCGCGGACCTGCTGGTCCACGAGGCCACCTTCGGCGAGGAGGAGGCCCAGCGCGCGGTGGAGACCGGGCACTCGACGGCGGCGGAAGCCGCGCGGATCGCGCTCGAGGCGGGTGTGCGGCGGCTGGTGCTCACGCACATCAGCCCGCGCTACACCCGCGACGCGCCCGAGCTGCTGGCGGAGGCGCGGGCGGTGTTTCCTGATACCACGGTCGCCCGGGACGGGCTGGTGGTGGACGTGCCGTTCGCGGAGTAGGCGGTCGGACGGACGGACGGTCGGACGGTCGGACGGTCAGGCGGTCGGACGGGGGCCGGCAGGCGTGTGCGCTCAGGATGACGCGCCTCGCTCATCGAGGATCACCACTCACCACCGGAGCCGGGATGTCCACCGCACCCTCGAGGTACGAGCTGGCGCTGCTCGTGAGCATGGTCCTGCTGCTGCTCTGGTCCGGCATCCATCCCCACGACCGGTTCACCTGGTGGCTGGAGGTGGCGCCGATCTTCATCGGTGTACCGGTGCTCATCTACCTCTACCCGACCCTTCGCCTCACCCCGCTGACTTACTCGCTGATCTGGATTCACTGCCTCATTCTCATGCTGGGCGGACACTACACCTACGCCGAGGTGCCGCTGGGCTTCTGGATGGAGCGCCTGTTCGGGTTCACCCGGAACCACTACGACCGGATCGGCCACTTCGCGCAGGGGTTCATCCCGGCGATGCTGGCGCGCGAGATCTTCATCCGGCGCTCGCCGCTCCGGGGGAGCCGCTGGCTGCCGTTTCTGGTGGTGTGCTTCTGTCTTGCCTTCAGCGCCCTGTACGAGCTGATCGAGTTCTGGACCGCGCTCTCGGCGGGCGGCGCCGCGACCGACTTCCTGGGCACCCAGGGCGACGTGTGGGACACCCAGTGGGACATGCAGATGGCCCTGATCGGCGCGATCGTGGGACTGGTCACCTTGTCGAGGGTCCAGGACCGGCAGCTGGCGGCGATGGGCGCCGGCTGACCCGGCGGAAGTCACTTGTGCGTCTTGGCGTTACGACGAGTATCGAACCGCGCCGAACCCGGCGAGACCGGAGCTGCATGGGTCGACTGGTCGGTGGTCCGGCGGCGCGCAGTGAGCCAGATCGCCGCCGCGAGGCATCTGCCCGCCCCAAAGTGGAGGCGATGGAACGATCGGGATGGGCAGACTACAACGACCGAGCCAGGAGGCTGGTATGCTGGAATCAGCGGATGCCGTCGCCACGATCGCCGTCAAGGACATCGAGACAGCCGACAAGTTCTACCAGGGGACGTTGGGGCTGAAGCCGTCCCCGACGCAGGAATCAGGAGTGCGCGAGTATCGGAGCGGCAGCGCCGGGGTACTGGTCTACGAATCCGAATTCGCGGGCACCAACCAGGCGACGGCCGCGACCTGGACGGTTCCCAGCGGTCTCGACCGGCTCGTGAGCGATCTCAGGGCCAAGGGGGTCGTCTTCGAGCACTACGAGCTGCCGGGCGTCACTCGGAAGGGCGACGTGCACCTGACGGGGCGCACGAAGGCCGCGTGGTTCAAGGACCCCGACGGCAACATTCTCGCGCTCGTGGGGCAGTGATTCACTTCTAGGAGTTGTCGTCGCCGAACGGCGGCGACGGCTCCGGATCATCCGACCACGCGCCGGACACGGCGGGCTTCGCGGGCATGGTAGATTCCGTGCCCATGAGATTCCTCCCATTCGGTGCGGCACTCCTCTCCGCCGTCGCGACGCTCACCGCCGCCGGGTGCGGCGACACCAGGTCGTCGGACTCAAAGCCGACGGCCGCGGCGACGGCGAAGCCAGGCGGCGCTCCGGCGGACACCGCGCCGGCGGCCCGGCCGTGGGAGCTCAAGCCGATCGTGGTGCCGCCGGATCCCACACCGGCGGCCCGGCTGGCCGCCGATTCGCTCGGGTCCGACTCGATCGGCGCGCGCGAGCCGATCGCGCCCCAGCTCGCCCTGGGACAGAAGCGGCGCTTTGCGCTCACTCCGGCCGACTCGGCGCGCTGGCCCGTCAAGGGCCCGGCTCCGCTGCCCGGCTCGCTCCTGCCGGATCACCGCATCATCGCCTACTACGGCAATCCCAAGTCCAATCGCATGGGCGTCCTCGGGCAGCTACCCGCCGCGGAGATGCTGCCGCGGCTCGAGCGTACGGCGACCGAGTGGGCCCGGGCCGAGCCGGGGCGGAAGATCGTGCCGGCGCTCCATCTCATCGCCACGGTCGCGCAGGGCAAGCCCGGCGCCGGCGGCAAATACCGCCTCCGCCACTCGGACCAGCTCATCGAGCAGGTGCTCGGCTGGGCCGAGGAACGGGGCTGGGTCGTGTTCCTCGACGTGCAGATCGGCCACAGCACCGTCGCCGACGAGCTGCCCCACCTCGTGAAATATCTCGAGCGCCCCTACGTCCACCTCGCGCTCGATCCCGAGTTTGCCATGAAGCTGGGCGGCGTTCCCGGCCGGCGGATCGGCACGCTCGACGCCGAGGATGTGAACTACGCCGCGCGCCTGCTGGCGGGCATCGTGGACCGGAAGAAGCTCCCGCCCAAGGTCCTCGTGGTGCACCGCTTCACGCAGCGGATGCTGACCAATACCGACCGGATCAAGCTCGATCCGCGGGTGCAGGTAGTGGTGGACATGGATGGCTTCGGCGCACCGTGGCTCAAGGAGGATGGCTACAAGTTTTTCATCGTGCCGGAGCCGGTCCAGTACACCGGGTTCAAGCTGTTCTACAAGAACGACCGCATCGTGCGCGGCCGCGGACCGGACTCCGCGGCGGGCTGCTCGCAGGCCGTGTACGAAACGGTGGGCTGCGGCGACGACGGCCTCATGACGCCGAAGCAGGTGCTCAAACTCTACCCCCAGCCGCTCTACATCCAGTATCAGTAGCCAGACCGGTGGCTTCCCGGCGCTGAGGGTGTGCAAAAATTGAGCGGAGCCGAAGCCAAAGTGACCCGAAATCCCCCGAAGATTCTCCGACATTTGAGCATGTGGCAGGACAGTGTGACCCGGATCACAGCAATCGACTTTTAGGGCCTTGACAAGCTTCCAGTTGCTAGCGAACCTGTACCCCGGCGCGAGCCTCAGCGAAGACGAGATGGCGCTACCCGGCGACCATTCCATCGCGCCCTGCACGACTAAGCCCGTTAGTCAAGCAGCCTCTCCCCGTACCCACAGTGCCCGGGCGGTTCGGCATCCGCCGATCAGCCCTTCGTCCGTGTCCAGACGACTTTCCGCGTTGACCGTGTCCGCGGCAGGCCCGTCGTGTGTCCGGGCGTCCGACTCCCACTATTGGTCGAGAGGATCACCCAGGTATGCCCAACACCTGCAGCACGTCCCGCGGGAGCGTGCGACTGCGAGCGCTCGCAGCAGCCGGCGTCGTCATCGCCGCGGTGGCATGCAACGCCGGCGACACCGCCGGACCCGTCACCGAGGACACGCCCGCGGAGACGGCGCCCGCTCTCGCGAGCCCCTCCACGCCGGCACCGCAGATGGCCTCCGCCAGTCTCAGCGCACCAGGCGTTCCGTTCGGCGATTTCCACCTCCCCACCAGTCTCTTCTCCAGTAGCATGTACACCGGCTCGCTTCAGGCGCTCTCCCCCTCGTCGGCGATGAGCGTGCTGAATGCCGCGCTGAAGGCGGGCAACCGCGTGGTCATCAGCATGGCGGGAAATCGGAGGAACTACACCAATTCCAACGGCACGTTCAACATGACGCTGTGGAAGAGCCGGGTCGCCGCGTTCAAGAGCCTCAACTTCGGCCAGTTCGTGACCAGTGGCACCGTGATCGGGCACTACCTGGTGGACGAGCCGCTGTGCTCGCAGTGCTGGGGCGGGACGCAGATCACCTTCAGCCAGATCGAGGAGATGTCGAAGTACTCGAAATCCATCTGGCCCTCGATGCCGACGGGCGTGCGCGCGGCGGCCACCAAGCTTGGCTCCACGAGGTACGCCTCGCTTGACTTTGCCTGGGCGCAGTGGGAAGGGCCGCTGCATCAGCCGAGCTACAAACTCACTCCCCAGCAATACCGGGACATCCAGGCCGCCGCCGCGCAGAAGCTCGGCCTCGGCCTGGTGTTCGGACTCAACTATCTGAGCGGCGGCGACGGCACGAGCCATGTCAACGGCACGTATGCCCTGGATCCGAACCTCTCCGACAACGTCTACTGCAAGTCGGCCGGAAACTGCTATCGCTATGCGATGTCGGCCAGCGAGGTCAGGAACGTCGGCTCGGTGCTCGCGGCGGCGTCCTACGGCTGCGGCCTCATCAGCTGGGAGTACGATACCAAGTTCATCGGGCGCAGCGGGATGAAGGACGCATTGACTGCCGTGTCGAGCGTGTCGAAGAACCGGTCGCGGACGAGCTGCGTGAAGTAAGGCAGGCCGGGCAGCATGCAGCGCGAAGGGGAGGTACCCTCGGGTACCTCCCCTTCATCGCGCCCAGGCCCGCTCTGGTCCTAGAACGTTCCCATCCCCGGCTTGGCGTCCGCACGACTCCACGCTTTTCGGAACTGCCCGTCGACCGTACGAGCCTCCGCAGCTCGCCCCTCCGCCGCGAGCGCCCGGGCCAGACCATGCAGCGACCAGCCGTTGTTCGGGTAGCGGATCAGATCCTCACGATACGCCCGCTCGGCCTCCTTCGGCCGGCTGGCGGCGAGCAGCACCGCGCCGAGCTGTTGGCGCAGCGGCAGGGCCCACGCACTCGGCTCGTCGTACGTGAGCTCGTCCTCCAGGGCGATCCCTTGGCGGTAGATGCGGACCGCCTCCGCGGTGCGCTGCTGCCGCGCCGCCATGTCGGCCGCGAGATGGCGGTCGGCGATCTGCAGCAGCGTCCGCTCCGAGTTGAGGTTGGCGGTGAGCTCGGGCGGAATCCCTGCGGCGATGGCGGCGACGCTGTCCCGCTCCGCCGTGGCCGAATCGCGCGCGCCCCTGGCGCTGAACGCGAGCCCGCGCGCGTAGTGCCAGATGCCCGTCGTGTAGCGCAGGTCCGCCGGCGGCGCGGGCTCCTTGAGCACGTCGTCCCAGCGGGAAAACCGCGCGAGCGTGAACAGCACCACCGGCGAGTAGTACTCGAACGGCGGAATCATCCGCACCACCTCGGGCGGCACCTTGCCGGCGATGGTCCGCGCCGCGCTCAGCGCCTCCTCGCTTCGGCCCAGCATGTTGAGCGCCTCCCACATGACGTGATAGTTGTGGGGGACGTAGCCGATCGGATAGACACCGGTGGGATGCCGGGCGGCCAGATATTCCTGGTCCACGTGCACCGCGTGCGCGTTGTGGTCGACCGCTTCGTCCCAGCGGCCGAGCCGCATGTAGATGTGGGTGGGCATGTGGACGAGGTGACCGGCACCCGGCACGAGCGTCCCGAGCCGCTCGGCGCAGGGCACCGCCCGCGCGGCGAAGTTCGAGGCTTCGATCGCGTGGATGTAGAAGTGGCACGCGCCGGGGTGATCCAGCCGGCGCTTTACGACCCGCTCGAGGATCGCGACGGTCTCGAGCGTGCTGGGCGCGCGGGGCTTGCCGGCGTTGTTCCAGTAGTTCCACGGCCGGAGGTCCATCAGCGCCTCGGCGTGGAGCGTGGCGGCGTCGTCGTCCTTCGGGTACTTCCGCGACACCTCGCCGATCGCCCGGGCCCAGGCGGAGTCGAGCGCGGCGCGATCGGCCGACGGCTCGGGAGAGTAGCGCGCCTGGAGCGCCCGGATATACGCCTGCTCGCGGGGGCTCGCCTGCGGAGCGAGGCGGACGGCCTGCTGGAGCGCTTCCCATGCCGGGCGCACCGCGCCGGTGTCCATCGGCACGTTGATGTTGGGGCCCAGCGCGTAGGCGATTCCCCAGTAGCACATGGCGCAGGCGGCGTCCTCGCGGATGCCTTCCCGGTAGGACTTGATCGCCTCGTCGTGATTGAAGCCGTAGGTGAGCCGGAGACCCTGGTCGAAGTACCGCTGCGCCACCGGCGATGTCGTGGTGACGGCCATGTGGTAGCTGCCGAGGTCGTCGTACAGCGGCGTCCGCTCCGCTCCGGATGAATCCGGCATGGCCGCCTGCATCTCGTGGCCCTGCTGTGCATGGTCTTGCCCCGCGAGGCTCCCGGCCGACCACCCGAGCCCAGCGACCGCTGCGATCACCAACCATGTCCCGCGCATCGTGAGTTCTCCTCGGCTGTGTCCGTGTGGCGCCTACCTATCATGGCCAGGGCGCCAGACTTCCGGTACATCAAAAGATGTGCAATGGGAACGCCGCTCGCCATTCATCGGATCTGTCCGGGGGCACCTCGGACGGAGGGGGGACGGACGGAAGCTCCCGGAGGGCCAGGTTTTACCGATCGAACCGGAAGAGCTCCGCGTCGTCGTTCTTTCGCTCGAAGAAGAGATCCAGCAGGATGCCTGCCGCGATCCAGCTGAACGTGATCCCGTTGCCGCCGTAGCCCAACGCGAAATAGCCGTGCGGGAACTGGCGGGCGGTGCCGATGTACGGAAGGCCGTCCTCGGTCTCGCCGAAGGTGCCGCCCCAGCGCCAGTCCACGTCGAAGGGAATCGCGGGGAACAGCTCGGCGAACTGCTTCTCCAGACGGCCGGTCTGGCGCGCCAGCAGGCGGTCGCGCTTGTGGGCGCCGGCGAACGGCGTGTCGGCGCCGCCCAGGACCGCGCGGCCGTCGGCGGTGGTCCGAGCGTAGAAGTACGGGCGGGCTGTCTCCCAGATGAGGCAGCGGTCCTCGCCCCAGCCGTTGACGCTCGGGAGCGGCGCGGTGGCCAGGGCGAAGGTGCTCTTCAAGTGCACGATCGAGTCGTCGAGGAACCCCGGGGTCTCATACCCGGTGGCGAAGACCGCCTTCCGCGCCCGGACCCGTTTACCGCCGGCGGTGTGGAGCTCGACGCCGTCCCGCTCTGACAGGTATTTCACGACCAGCGTCCGGTCGTACACCTCGAGTCCCGCCGCCGCCGCCTCCGCCAGCAGCGTGTGGCTCAGCCGGTAGGCATCCACCTGGCCCGCGACGGGCGAGAGCAGGGCCGCCGGGCGGGAGAACGAGAATCGTTCACGAATGTCGCGCTCGCCCAGCAGCTCGACTTCGATGCCGGCGGCCCTGCGCGCCAGGTGCTCGCCCTCGAGCACGCGCCGGTCGCGCCGCCGGCTTCCGAGGTAGAGGCTCCGGGTGCTCCGCCACCCGCAGCCGTCGCCCGCTGCGCCGGCGAGCGCCTCGATGCCGCGCACGGCGTCGAGGCACAGCCGATAGCTCCGCACGGCGTGATCCGCGCCCACGCGCTCGATCAGATCCACCAGGTGGGTGTCGATCTCGTACTGAATGAGGGCGGTCGTCGCGGCGGTGCTCCCGTGGGCGATCTCACCGGCCTCGAGCAGGACGGTGTGGACGCCCGCGAGCGCGAACCGGTGCGCCACGAGGGCGCCCGTGATCCCGCCGCCGATGACGGCCACACCACAGGCGACGTCGTGGTCGAGCCGGGGATAGGTGGCGGGGAGGCCGATCAAGGTCGGCCAGAGCGGGGTGCCGCTGGTCAGGTCCATGGAACAACATACCCCCGGCCTGTGCACAGGTGTCGCGGGACGGCGCCGGCAGTGACTAGCGCGCCGTCAGCTCGGCCGTCCAGACGTCGCTCTCGGAACGCAGCAGGCAGAAGTAGATCGTCGTGTCGCGGGCGGTGAAGGCGCCGCGGCCGAAGGCGGTCGCGGGGTCGTCGAACCGGATGATCGGCCGCGGCGCGCTGCCGTCGAGCGGAACGGACCACATCGTCTGGTACGGCACGGTGTCGCTGGAGACTACGGCGAACACGTGCCGGCTGTCCGGCGCCCAGGTATAGGCGAAGGCGTCGCTCGCCTTGCCGGTCAGGAGGCCGGTCATCGGGAGCGGTGTCGCCTCGCCGCCGTCGGCGGGGACCGTCAGCACGCCCTGATTCCAGTTGCCCACGATGGTCCGGCCATCGGGTGACCACTGCGGGAAGATCGCGCCGTTCCGGGTGAGCTGTTTCGGCTTGGCCCAGCCCGAGCCCTCGCGCGCGACGGTGTAGATCTCCGACCGTCCGGTGATGTCGGACGCGAAGGACATCCGGCGGTCGTCGGGCGACCACCCCGGGTCCCGGTCGTTGGCCGCGCTGGCGACGACCGGGCGCTGGTCGGCGCCGGTCGCCGACATCACGTACAGATCGCGGGTGCCGCTCCGGAAAGTGTGGAAGCCGAGCTCGCGGCCGTCGTGCGACCAGTGCGGCTGGAAATCGTCGGCCGGATCGGTGGTGAGCTGTTCCTGCTCGCCGCCCGCGATCGGCATCCGGAAGATGTCCTGGTTGCCGTTCCGGTCCGAGTCAAAGGCCAGCCACTTCCCGTCGTAGGAGACGTCGAACGACTCGATGATCTGGTTGCCCGTGGTCACCGGTTTCGCCGTGGAGGCCGAGACCGGGGCGCCCTTCGGGATCGGCAGCGCCCAGACGTTGGAGCTCTGGACGAAGGCCGAGTAGGCGATCCGCCGGCCGTCGGCGGTGAGGCTGATGGTCGCCGCGTTGAGCCCGGTCGTGAGGCGCTCCGGCGGCGACTCCGGCTTCCCGGACGATCCAAGGGAGAGCCGGTACACGTCGCGTCCGCCGTCGCGGTTGGAGACGAAGAGCAGTTCGCGTCCCGCAGGCAGCCAGATGGGGCTGATGTTGAGCGAGTTGCCGCCGGCCACCGCGACCGGCGTCCCGCCTTCCGCCGGGACCACCATGATCGTGCTTGGCGCGATGTTGCCGAGCTGGGAGCGCAGGCCGTAGATGAACGCCGCGTTGCCGGAGACATAGGCGATCCAGCGGCCGTCGGGCGACCACGACGGCGAGTACAGCTCGGTGCCCTTGACGACCCGTCTCGGCGCACCGCCATCGGCCGCCCGCACGAAGAGGCTGTCGCCCAGGCGGTAGACGAAGCGCCGGCCATCTGGCGCCCAGGCGAGGTTGTCCGCGGAGTCGGGATGGGGCGACTCGACCAGCAGCTTGGGCACGCCGCCGAGGGCGGGCACGATCTCGATCCCGCGCGGGGATTGGAACGCGATCCTGGAGCCGTCGGGCGACCACTGCGGCCGGCGGTGGTCACCCTGGATGCCGGCGGTGAGCGCGACGGTGCCGCCGCCGTCGAGCTGCCGCACCACGATCTTCCCGGCGCCCGCGGGCCCGGCGCTGTAGGCGATCAGCTTCCCGTCGGGCGAGAGCGCGGGGTCGAGCTCGAGCCCCGGATCGAGCGTCACCTGCGTGCGGCGGCCGAGGACCAGGTCGGCCGGATGCCGGCGGGCGAGCACCAGACCGGTGGCGGCGAGCGCGAGCACCAGCAGCCCGATCCCGACCTTGAGCCCCAGCCGGGCGGGTGCGGCGGGCTGCGCGGCCGCCGCCACCGGCTGCGTCTGGGCCGGCGTCATCCCGCCGCTCGGCGTCATCAGCGGCTCGAGCTGGGTCAGCAGCTCCTGCGCGGTCTGCCATCGGTCGGCGGGGTGCTTGGCGAGGCAGCGCATCACCACCGACTGGAGCCCCGCCGAGATGGACGGCCGGTACCGGCTGATCAGGGCCGGCTCCTCGGTCACGTGGGCGGCGAGCATCTGCTGCGGCGAGAGCCCGGCGAACGGGGTGCGGCCGGTGAGGAGCTCGTACGCCATCACACCGACCGCGTAGATGTCCACCCGGTGGTCGAGGTTCGGGTCGGCAGTGGCCTGCTCCGGGGCCATGTAGGCCGGGGTGCCGAGCGCCACGCCGGCAGTGGTGAGACTCTGGCGGCCGGTCGCCTCGCTCACGGCCTTGGCCACGCCGAAATCCATCACCAGCGCGTGGCGGCCGGAGAGCAGGATGTTGTCCGGCTTGATGTCGCGGTGGACCACGCCCTGGGCGTGGGCGAACGCGAGCGCGTCGGTGATCTCGACCAGCAGGCGGACGGCCTCGTGGACCGGCAGCTCGCCCTGCCGCGCGATTCGGTCGCGGAGCGACTGGCCGTCCACGTACGGCATGACGTAATAGAGGAACCCCTCCGATTCGCCCGAATCGAGCAGCGGCAGAATGTGGGGGTGCTGCAGCCGCGCTGCGATCTGGATCTCCCGGCTGAAGCGGTCGGGACCGAGCGCCGCGGCCAGCTCGGGCCGGAGCACCTTGACGGCGACCTTGCGCTGGTGCTTCAGGTCCTCGGCGAGCCAGACGGTGGCCATCCCGCCTTGGCCGAGCTCGCGCTCGATCCGGTAGGTGGCGCCGAGGGCGCGCTGGAGCCGCTCGCGCGGGTCGGTGGACGTGGGAGCCGCCGGGTGAGGGAGTCGGGGGAATGTAGCTCCGGAGTCACCCTGAGCGAAGCGAAGGGGCCAGCATCCAGGCCGTTGCCCGCGGCCGGGAACGCGTTGACGGAACCCCTCCCCCCGGCTAGTTTTACGCCTCGCGGGACGTACCCCTGGGGCTGTAGCTCAGCTGGGAGAGCGCTGCAATCGCACTGCAGAGGTCAGGGGTTCGATCCCCCTCAGCTCCATGACAAATTGAAGGCAGTACTGCCCCTTGGTGTAACTGGCAACACGCCTGACTCTGGATCAGGAGAGTCCTGGTTCGAGCCCAGGAGGGGCAACTGGAGTCAGCGGGCGGGCTTACGCGAGTAGGCCAACCCGCTGATTTTCGTTTAGTGTGCTGTAGCAGTGTGCCAACGCATGAGGCAGAATGCCCGCAGCACACTCGGCTCAGTCTGGTGAGCCCCTGCCCGTGAATTTTCCGAATTTCGATTTTCGATTTACTACGAATAGGCGGGGAAAACCCGAGAGCCTTACAAGGCGGAGCTTGTAAAGGTTCCGTCACGGCGTTTCCTCTAGCCACCTCCTGTGCTTCCTTTACTCCCATGAAAGGACCTAGGATAGCTGCGGAGGCAATCGGCACGTTCATGCTGGTCGTGATCGGGCCGGGCGCGTCAGCAGTCAATGTGCATTCAGGTGGGGCCATCACTCACGTCGGCGTAGCGCTGAGTTTCGCTTTCGTCATCTTAGCCGGTGTCTACTCCCTCGGGCACATTTCAGGTGCCCACTTCAATCCCGCAGTGACCCTGGGATTTTGGTTCAACGGGAATTTTCCCCGTCAGGAAGTCGGTCCTTACGTCTCTGCCCAATTGATCGGCGCGACCGCAGGAGCCTTCCTGCTCCGGGCTGTGCTTGGGAACGATGCGAAAGCAGCGGCGACGGTGCCGAATGTTCCAGTTGGCGCGGCCCTCGGGATTGAGATAGTCCTAACGTTCTTTCTGATGTTGGTGATCCTGGCTGTCGCAACGACCATCGGGTAGCAAGTCCCGTTGCTGGCCCAGCGGTCGGGCTTACAGTGGGATTCGATGCTCTGATGGGTGGCCCTCTCACCGGGGCGAGTATGAACCCGGCGCGCACCTTTGGGCCAGCCATCGCAACGGGGATTTGGACGGCTCACTGGCTGTATTGGGTTGGGCCACTGGTAGGCGCGTCCTTGGCTGTCGTTACCTACAGGTACTTACGAAAGGGTGAGGCGCATGACTACCGCAACCAAGGGACCGCTACGGGTGCTGATCCTCTGCACGGGCAACTCGGCGCGGAGCCAGATGGCCGAGGCGATCCTGAACCGGAAAGGACGGGGGCGCTTCATCGCCGAGAGTGCAGGCTCTCAACCCGCATCGCGCGTGAATCCCTACGCTGTTGAGGCGCTACGCGAGGCGGGGATCGACTGGCGTGGGCACCAGCCACGCGGGATTGACGACCTTACGAGCCAATCCTGGGACATAGTGATTACCGTCTGCGACAAGGCCAAGGAGGCATGCCCGATCTTCCCCGGTCAGCCTGCACTTGCACATTGGGGGATGGAGGACCCTGCTAGTGTGGTGGGCGATGAGGAGCGGAAACGCCGCGCTTTCCGCGAGGCGCTACAGCTCATTTCCAGACGGATTGACTTGATGGTTGCTCTACCTGCCGAGAAACTCGAACGGCTCGCACTGCAAGACCGCTTGAGGGCAATTGGTCAGGAGGAGGGCAGTCCAAGCGTTCAGGCTCAAGAAGGGGTGCGTTGACGGGCGGGCCTCCCCTCCCAACCACGCGGGGCGTCCCTTGCGGCCCCTCTACTCGCCTCCACGCGCCCTCTACACGCCTGACAGCAGATCAGCGGTAGGCCGGCCTAAGCCAGCATGAGGCAAGGTTATGGCGGCCAGTGGTGTGCGAGTGGGTAGCACACTGCGGGGCAGGGGCGTACATGATCCTCTGTCTAGTACGCGTCCGTAAGCACATGCAGCACAACGCTCCCCCGTGGCTGGTGTGTCGGGAGTGTGTCACACGGCTCGCGGTCAGGGTTACAGGGTGGCGCGTGCTGGCGCAAAGGGTGGGCACCTGCGTGAGAGTGCGAGCATGTGGTAGGCCCGAGGATGCGCGTGATGGCGCTGGCAGGGAAATGTGCCGCGCGCACTCGGACGCGGGCGCAGCGTGACAGCGCGGAACGGGCACTTAGTCCAGCGGCGAGCCCCTTGCATGGGCGCGATCATCTTCTATGCGTGCGCGCGCGAGGGGGGCACGGGGGGAGTTTTCGTGGCCCTCTCCCCACGTCGGCCCTCTCGCAAATCGGTAATAATTTTCTGGCGAACCGAGAGAACCGGAGGTAAATTTATTTGGTTTTGCCCCAAGCCCGGCTGCTGCCCCTCGCACACATTTAAGCAGTCGAACAGGAGTGCCGATTCGGAGTCCACATGCCTGCGACGCTGCCCTACCTGCCTTCCTACAACAAGGTTGACCAGCTCTTTAAGAAGATCGCGGACGCGAAGGTGCCGGAGGCGTTCACACACAACTTTCTGCACCAGACGCTAGGGTTGAAAAGCACGGGTGACCGGCCCTTGATTCCGCTCCTTCGCACACTGGGTTTCATCGACGCCGCAGGAAAGCCAACGACAGCGTACTCGGCTTTGAAGAACCCTGCACGTTCTGGGCACGCGATCGCGGACGCGGTTCGCGCTGCCTACGCTCCGCTGTATGAGGCGAACGAGAAGGCCCACGAGCTTGGGCAAGAGCAGCTTCGTGGCTTGGTCGCTCAGGTCGCTGGTACTGACGGAGACATGACTACCAAAGTGGTCGGGACGTTCAAGGCTCTCACACGGCTTGCGACGTTCGACGGTAAGGCTCCGGCTGCGGCCGAATCTGAGGCCGTGGTGCCTGCCGTGGTGGAGCCTGTCAAGCCAGCCCCTGAGGCCCCGGTAGTCGGCAAAACGTCGCTACGACCTGAGTTCCACTACAACATTCAGGTCCACTTGCCTTCCAACGCGACGGAGGAAACGTACCTGAGCATCTTCAACGCCCTCAGGAGAGCGTTCTCGTGAGCAACGACGCGAAGCTGGCGCTGTTCCTGATGCTCGGGCAGGGAGCGGAGCGGACTGTCGAAGGTCTGGAGGGTGTCGCCCCGTCTGACTCCCTCCTGCTTTCGCCATCGTACGATTTGGCTCCGCTCCTGCCAGACGTTGTAAAAGATGCGATGCGCGCGGCGGAAGCATACAAGCTCCTGTTCGTGTTTGAGCAGTATCTGCGTGACCTCGTAGTCGATGTGCTGTCGAAGGGCACCACAACTACGTGGTGGGATAAGGTGCCGAAAGATGTGCAAGATCAGGTGACGGAGTTGGAGCAGACCGAGGAAGTAAAAGCTTGGATGGCTGTGGGGTCGCGCGATAAGTCGGCGCTGATGACGTATCCACAGTTGCTCCGCGCGATGGATCACAACTGGAAGGGTACGTTCGATCTGGTAGTGCGCGACAAGACCCTTATCAATCAGGCGCGCGCCGTGGGGCACCTACGGAATACGATCTGCCACATGACACCTATCCCGGAGGAAGAAACGGAGCGGGTTCGGCAAGTGATGCGAGATTGGTTCCGGTTGGTCGCTCCGTAGGCCCGGGCGCACTCGGGAGAGCCACTGAGGACGCAGTTTCACCCCACACGCCCCTCACTGGCCCGTCAGAGGCGCGGCTAGCGCCGACGCCAGAGGAGAGCCGGTGCGCGTACCAGTGGGGCTCGCCCCTCGGGTGGACTTTGGAGTTTGGGAACCAGATAGGCACCAATTCCCACCCTTGCAGGCCCGACCAAGGTGCGGCACATTTCTCACGCTACTAATCGCGCCGAAGGAGTAGGCCCTGTTGGTAGCAAGCGTGCCCCGCTTAAGACCGACACAATTCCACAGGAGGGTGCCCAGGCCCCAAGCTGATGCAGTCCTGCCCCACGGAGCCGAGAAGTGGACCGCTGGCGATTGCCTCCCGCCCACAGTATTGCCCGTTGGGTCACACCCTGACCGAGAGGCCGTTAAACCCGTCTCTCCTACAAGGAGTAAGTGAGCATGCCTACGCCGTTCTCGCGGGACGGGAGTACACTCCCACTCACCGTACAGAACACCGGCTTCCTGCTTGATCGTCTCGGTCAGGATTGCCACCCGCTGCAGTTCCTGCGTGAACTCACTCAAAACGCTGTTGAGGCCATTCAGCGTACCCCTGAGCATTCTGGCGAAATCGTCTGGGATGTGGATTGGATCGAGTACGACCTTGAAGGCGTCTACAAGCTCAGCATAGCCGATAACGGCGACGGGATGACCGGCCCCGAGATGGTCAAGTACATCAACCAGCTTTCCTCCTCGCTGAGCCCACAAGACCTCGCAGGCAACTATGGTGTCGGAGCCAAGATTGCCGCCGCCACCAGAAACCACGCGGGCCTGATCTATCTCTCTTGGAAGAACGGCGAAGGTGCGATGATCCATCTCTGGCGTGACCCAAGGACCGGCCAGTATGGACTACGCCAGTTTGAGCGCCCTGACGGCACCTTCGGTCACTTCACTGACGTAGAAGATGCTGTCAAGCCAGAGACAATCAGCGGCAACGGCACGAAGATCATCCTGTATGGCAACGATGATTCCGCGAACACGATGCAAGCGCCTGAAAGCGCGGCCTCGCCATCGCGGTGGGTAGCCAAGTATCTGAACACGAGGTACTTCAAGATCCCGAGCGAGATTGCGATCCGCGCGCGTGAGGGTTGGGAGTTCCCACGCTCCGACAAGGATCGCAACCTCCTGCGGCGAGTTGTAGGGCAAGCTGAATATCTGAGTCAACATTCGGAGAGTTCTGGCCAAGTAGCACTGGAGAATGCGGTCGCACACTGGTGGATTCTCAAGGATGAGACGGCGCTAACGCAGAACTCTGGCTTCCTAGAATCCTCCGGTCACATTGCGGCATTGTACCGGGACGAGCTATACGAAATGCACACAGGCCGATCCGGCTCGGCTCGGCTGCAGCAATTTGGCATCTGGACTGGACACAGGCGGGTCGTGATCTATGTGGAGCCCTCGGCGTCAAACGGCGTCCACCTCACGACCAATACTCCCAGGACAGAGCTACTCTCTGAATAACCTCCCGCTTCCTTGGTCCGAGTGGGCGGCTGAGTTCCGGGAGCACATGCCGGCAGAGATCGAGGCGCTGATTGAGAGCGTTGCGGCTGGCGCTCACGAATCAGATCAGAACGAGGCAATCCGGGAGCGGCTCAAGGAGCACCTCGATCTTTATAAGGTGAGTCGCTATCGCCTTACCCCAAGTGGCCAAGTGCTCGTAGACGACGCACGCCGCAGCCGAGGCGGGCAACCACAAGAGCGGGAGAAGCCGTCCACCCCGCGCGGTAGTGCGCGAACCGGCGCGGCGGGGGGTGGAACCGCCGGTGGTGCATACGCCGTATTCCAGAAGAAAGATGGCGTTCCCGCCAGGGAGGTGCGCCCGGATGTATTCCCCAGAATCCATTGGGTCAGCGTCTTGGACGGCACCCGCGAGATTGGCGATATAGAGGACCGGGCTGCCCGCTTTCATGTCGATCAGAACCTCCTGCTAATCAATGGAGACTTCCGGGTTTTCACCGATATGATCGAGCGTTGGGTCAAGGTATACAAAGACAGGCCGGGCGCGCGGGAACAGATTCGGGACACGGTACGTGCGTGGTTTGCACAGGCCCTAGTTGAGACGGTCATTGGAGTCCAAGCCTTGAAGGACTCCAAAGAGTGGACCGTTGAGGATGTGGAGGATGCGCTCTCTGAGGAAGCCCTCACCGCAGCAGTCGTTGCCCGTTATCACGTCAACAATCAGGTGAAACGAGAACTTGGTACAAAGCTAGGAAAGCTGCAGCCAGCCTAGTCACGCAAAGCCAAGTCCACGAGCCTCCGCCGCCATGCCAAGCGCGGCGGGGCCTCGCCGGAGGAGTAAGCGCTTGGACCTTCGAACGTTCGAAGCTCGACTGCTGGAAATAATTGGGAAGCCCGCATCGGTGCGCCCCTTTGTCTGCGATGGGTCGCCACTCGACTGCGAGGCACTGATCGTGGGCGCGAACCCTGCCACTGAAATGAAGGCGGACTTCTGGGACTTCTGGCAGCCAGGTCAGGGCTTCCAGCGGGCTCGATGGTTCGACCAGTACAAGCGAGAGCGGCAGGAGCGCATCGAGAATGGTGAACAGATCGAACTTGTAAGTCGCACGCGCCAAATGATGGAATGGATACTTGGCCACAATCCCACGTGCCGGATACTTGAGACAAACGTGTTCCCTGCGGCATCTCGGAGCATCGCTGAGCTACCCACGGCCCAACGAGTATCGGCGTGCATCGAGTTGATCTTAGAAGCCCTAACGCCACAAGCTATTGTCGCTCACGGCAGGGAGGCTCAAGAGTACTTTGAGGACCACTTCGACGCTCGCCCCCACGTAGAGTATCAGGACATTGAAATTCATGGCCAGTCGGTGCGTTGCCTATTCACGAAGCATCTGCGGTTTCGCTCCCATGACCGCGCCAGAGTTATCGCTGAGTTTCTATCTTGTGGGTAGTCGAAGCACGGCTGAGAGTCGTACGCGCGCTGCCTAGTCCACCTTCCATCTCCACAGCATCGCCCTCCGCCGCCAGATATTCCAAGGGAGCCGCTAAAGTTTGGCCTCCTGCCTTCCACGATAGACTCCCGAAACGCTGGTGATACCGAGCACGAGAATCACAGCAAGCATGCGCCCTTGTCGTTCGGACCTGTTTTGGTCATGGCAGCTCTGCACGATCACATAATTGGGATCGTTGCGGGCCATGACCTTGCCTGCGGGAAATTCTTCGTCGCAGTTCCGTAGGTGACTGCTGGCCCAACCATCCCCAAGAAATAAGCCTGCTCCGATGATCAAGAATGCCATCCATCCGCCATAGGTCCACTTCTTCCAGTGCAGTGATGCGCCAAGATGATTAGAAGCGGCGTAAGTGAAGCGTACTAGACCATACGTCGCCCCCATGACGAGGGCGGCTTCAAGGGTCACACCAAGTGTGTGAGGGGTTGGCAACAATTCCTCTCCCTTTTTTGAGTCCGGCAATCCACTTCCGGTCAGTCGGGGGGGTCATCGAGGAGTGAAGGGTGCGTGACAAAAATACATCCACGTGCGGTCCCGCCCAAGCTTTCACTCGCAATCGGCAGCAAAAAAGCCCCGCCAGGAGAGGAAGGTCTAGCTTACTCGCTGACGGGGCTCGGGTGCTACTCGGGTGCTCAGTGACTCTCAGGATTACCATCGGCCTGCCGGTTTGCCCTCAACTCCTCAGGGGCGGCAGCATCACTCTCGCACTTCGTGGTGCAATAACGACGGAACGCAAGCGCTAGGGACCTACCGTACCTCTCGCCGCAGTGCTCGCACGTGTGACGTTGCCAGCGGCGCGTCGTGAGTAAAGGGGCGCGGGCGGTCAATGCTCGGCCCTCAAAAGGACGTAGGGGTGAATGAGGACTCCGCGCTCGGCATCTATCACCGCTTGGCGTATCATCGCGCGCTCCTCAGTGCTTCCTACTGGTGGAGCCTCGGGTGCTCTGACAACGGGGTTTGCGGGCAGCTTCACGGGTGGGCTTCCTCGGAGGGTTGGGCGAGGGTGAGGGTGCTAGCAGTGTCAGGGCTCGCTCTGTGGTCCGTTTACGGCCCTTGCCTGCGCGGCCTACGGTGCGGGTGATGATTGCGGCTGCGGCCTCCAGCTTCCGCTCCTCCGCGCGCTGAGCACGATAGATGGCGTTTTCCTCCCTCCTCAGCTTACGGAACTCTGCGACCTCACGTTCCTGCTCCTGTGCCCGTTGCTTGGACCTCTCCTCGTTCGCAACGCGCGCCTCCTCACTCTTACACGCGGTGCATCGCTGCGTCTCTGTGAGGAAGTCACTGCGGGGATGCGTGGGGCTGTCGCGCGCTGCGCCTTCTCCGCCGTGTTGGCATTGCTTCTCCCCCGGAGTCAATGAGTTGGGACGCAGAGGGGCACGGGTGCAGGTGGGCGAAGCCGTGTGCGAACCTGCGGGTATGTGTGCCAAAAGCGGGGGTGCAGCAAAGCATAGACCACGAAGCGCCGGACGAGGAAAGGGCCTTAGTTAACCAATTGTCGTAGAATGGGGTTATGCTGGTGTGCGAGGGCAAATACTTAGGTGCCGAAGCGCCGAAGGCTCATGCCTCTGGATCAGGAGAGTCCTGGTTCGAGCCCAGGAGGGGCAATGGCCACCGTGAAGAACGGTGGCCTTTTCTTGGGGCTCGGCCTTCGGCTCGAGCCCAGGAGGGGCAACTGAAAGCGCCGCATCGGATCATCCGGTCGCGGCGCTTTTCCTGGCGCCGGTGCTCCGGTGGCTCACGGGGGAGCAGAGTAGCCGCGGCGCGTACCCCCTTGCGCTCGAACGGTGGGGCGTGTATGATGATCGTCATATGAGCGCCGCCACCTCGAGACGACCCGTCTCCAGCCGCAAGGAAGTCACCCACGAACGCATCGTGGAGACCGCCGCCCGCGCCATCCGGCGCAGCGGTTACGGTGGTGCCGGCGTGGCCGAGATCATGAAGCAGGCCGGCCTCACGCACGGCGGCTTCTACGCCCACTTCGACTCGCGCGAAGGAATGCTGGCCGAAGCGGCCGATCGTGCCGGTGCCGACACGGTAGCCACGATGGCGCGTGTCGCCGCCTCCGCGGCCGAGGAGCAGGCCCTGACCGCGATGCTTCGGGCCTATCTCTCGAAGGCGCACGTCGAGAGCGTGGAGACCGGCTGTGCCGTTGCCGCGCTCGGCTCGGAAATGCCGCGCCAGGCGCCCCGGGTGCGCCGCGCCGCGACGCGACGGATCAAGGAGATGATCGACCTCGTCGCCCGCCATTCGCCCGAGTGGGGACAGCCGGGCGCGCACGACCGGGCGCTCGTCACCATCGCTACTGCGGTCGGTGCGCTGGTCCTGGCCCGCGCCGTGGACGACCCCAAGCTCTCCGACGCGCTCCGCCGGGCGGCGCTGAACCACCTCACCCCAGCAGGCTGATACCCAATGCACCGATGCCGGGGCTGCCCTTGCTCAAGAATATGATGCACATCATATCCAGGAACACAGTTGACCTCAACGGAAAGCGAGCACGGTATGACAGACCATCAGGAGCACCAGGCTCGGCCCGTGGCAATCGTGACGGGCGCATCGGGAGGGATTGGTGAGGCGAGCGCGCGGGCGCTTCAAGCTGCCGGCTATCGGGTGTTGGGCACCTATCGCCGGCCTCCCGCGACGAGGTCGCCGGGTATCGAGTACCTGGCGTGCGACGTGACCAGCGACGAGTCGGTCCAGGCCGCCATAGATCTGGCGCTGGCGAAGGCGGGCCGCATCGATCTGCTGGTCAACAACGCGGGGGTGGGATTGGTCGCGGGGGCGGAGGAGTCGTCAGTGGAGCAGGCGAAGTCTCTTTTCGACGTCAACCTGTTCGGCGTCTTTCGCCTGACCAACGCGGTGCTTCCCACCATGCGCCGTCAGGGGTCGGGACGGATCGTCAATATCAGCTCGGTCATGGGCCTGATCCCCGCGCCGTTCATGGCCCTGTACGCCGCCAGCAAGCACGCCCTGGAGGGGTATTCGGAGTCGCTGGACCATGAAATCAGGGCCACGGGGGTCAGAGTGGTGCTGGTCGAGCCGGCCTACACGCGGACTTCCTTCGAGGGCAACGTCTACCAGGCAGACCGGCAGCTCGACGTCTATCGGTCGGCACGAACGAACGCGGAGGGAGTTCTGCGGGACGAGATGAAGAGTGCCGACACGCCGGAGCTGGTCGCGAATGCGGTCGTGAAGGCTGCTACCGAGGTCAACCCGAACCGACGCTACGCCGCAGGCCGGATGGCTCGCCAGGTCAGTTTGCTTCGGCGCTTCGTGCCCGCGTCGGCGTTCGACAAGAGCCTGCGGAAACAAATGCGGTTGCCGGCATGAGTCAAATGGACTGAGGAGAACCGGTTAGTTGGGCGAACGTTGAGGATGGATGTCCCACACCGTGGGTCGGGGAGCGGGTTGCCCGCTTCACCGACGAGGGTTTCGGCTGAGCCGAAGCTGTTCACGATTGCGTCTGAGGAGGTCACAATGTTCACCGGAGTCCAGAGTCGTGTGTTTGTGGTACTGAGCCTGGCGCTTGTATCCATCGGACACTCGCTGCACGGTCAGAGTGCGACTTCGGCCGATACGGCAAGTCAGGATGGGAAGATCGAGCTGTCGTATCACGTGAAGGCGATCAAGCGGGACAGCTCGGGACAGTACACCATGTCGGGTACGGTGAATGGCGAGCGGCAGGGTAAGGCGACGCTCGTGTTCGGCTTCGACGAGGGGTCGTCCGGGCAAGCCGGCAAAATACCGGTTCATTCGTACTGGGTAGTCACCGCGGTGCCGGCTTCAGAATCGTTCAAAGCAAAATTGAGTGGAACCGCTGAGACGGTCTCAGGTCAGACCCACCTGGTCGGCAAGATCACCGAAGGCGCCAACAAGGGGCGTCGGGTCGAGACCAGCAGCCGGCTGCTGGACTTCGGACCCAACCAGTCGCTAAGTGACATCGACGGCAACATGACTATTGACGGGAAGTGAGGGGTCGCACAGCGAACCCAATCAAGGGTGTTGCCGCCAGGTCCGTGCGCGGGCCCACTCCGATTGCCCAATCTCTATTTCGGTCACTTGGCAGCAACTCGGTCCGGCTCGAGGATGGCGCCCGGCGTTCGGGGGAGATCCGGGCGGCGATGACCGAGCAGCGTACGTCGCTGCAGCGCGTTGCGATTCAGTCAGCCGCGCGCTGAAAGCCACAACTCGCTCCACGGCCTCCCTGGGTGAGCCCGGGCTCTTGGCCCCGCCGGCAATGAGGGTGGGCACTTTGACCTGGTTCGCCGCGCCATCGAGGATTGCAGTGTCGGCCATGATCGTGAGGGCTCGGTTACCGTACGAGTCCCCGGCGCCTGCCGAGCACGGTCGAACTGCCGCTGGCGTGGCGCACCAGAAGGAGGCAGATTCACGTCTTCTCTCACCGGCTTGTCCCGTGTCCCCAGTCCCCGGTCTCCTCGCGGAGGCGCTCCGTGACCGCTACACGATTGAGCGCGAGCTCGGGCGGGGCGGCATGGCCACGGTGTACCTCGCCCGGGATCTCAGGCATCACCGCCTGGTCGCCCTCAAGATCTTGCATCCCGAGCTCGCCGTCACGCTTGGCCCCGAGCGCTTTCGGCGCGAGATCGAGACGGCCGCAAATCTCAGCCATCCGCACATTCTCCCACTGTTCGACTCGGGCGAGGCTGGCGGACTGCTGTGGTACAGCATGCCCTACGTCGAAGGGGAATCGTTGCGCCAACGGCTCGCCCGTGAGGCTCAACTGCCGCTGGAGGAGGCGCTCGGTGTCGTTCGCGAGGTACTGGATGCGCTGTCGTATGCCCACGCCCATGGCATCATCCACCGGGACATCAAGCCGGAAAACATCCTGCTGTCCGGAGGCCACGCTCTGGTAGCCGACTTCGGCATTGCGCGGGCGGTGGATGCCGCCGGTGATGATCGGGTGACGGCGACGGGCTTGGCTCTGGGCACGCCGGGATACATGAGCCCCGAACAGGCGGGCGGGGGCCGCGAGCTGGACGGGCGTTCGGATATCTACAGTGTGGGCTGTGTGCTCTACGAGATGCTGGCAGGCGAACCGCCCTGGAAAGGTCCCACCCCGCAGGCGGTCATCGCCCGGCGCTTTGTCGAAGCGCCACCATCGGTACGCCGTGTGCGCGAGGCGGTTCCCGAACCGCTGGAGCGGATCGTGCTCCATGCACTCGCCCGCGAACCGGACGAGCGGTTCCAGAGCGCGGCCGAGTTCGCCCGCGCGGTCACCGCGCCGGGGACGGCGCCAACGGCCACGCCGGACTGGTCCACGATCGCGACACCGTCAACCGTGGAGCCCGCCGCGAAGCCGCGCTTCGCTGGTCGCCTCCGGAACGGCGCGGCGGCATTGGTGGTGGGGAGCCTGGTTGGGGTGGGCATCCTGGTGCTTCGGAATCGCAGTCCTTCTGATGCGGAGGCCGCCGGTCCCAAGCGTCTCGCCGTGCTGCCATTCGAGAATCTCGGCCGTTCCGAGGACGAGTACTTCAGCGATGGCATCACGGATGAGGTACGGGGGAAGCTCGCAACGTTGCCGGGCATTCAGGTCACCGCTCGCAGCAGCTCCGCCCAGTACAAGAAGTCACCCAAGCCCCCCGCGGAGATCGGCCGGGAATTGCGGGTGCAGTATCTGCTCACCGGTACGGTCAGATGGGAGAAAGGCAAGGGAGACGAGGGGCGAGTCCGAGTCAGCCCCGAGCTGGTCCAGGCGGCCACCGCGTCGACCACGTGGGAGGAGCCCTTCGAGGCTCAGCTCACCGACGTGTTTCAGGTCCAGACCGAGATGGCGACTCGCGTGGCGGAGGCGCTTGGTATCGCGCTCGGCGCGGGCGAGCGCGAGCGCCTGGCCGAGCGGCCCACCCGGAACGTGGCTGCATACGATGCCTACCTGCACGCCCTGGAAGAACGCCGCACCGATGCGCCGAGCGCGGCGGCCGAATTCGAGCGGGCCATCGCGCTGGATTCCGGGTTCGCGCTCGCCTGGGCCGAGCTGGCGCTGACCCGGCAGTACTTCTCCACCTCGGGGCTCACTCCGTGGGAGCAGATCGAGCGCTCCAGGAGTGATGCTGAACACGCGCTCGCGCTCCAGCCAAGGCTGCCACTGGCCTACTTCGCCCTGGGGCAATACTTCAGGCGGCGCGCCGATTACGACCGCGCGCTGGCGCAGTACGCCCGGGGACTCGCCGTGGCGCCCAATGATGTGCGGCTGCTTGGAGGAGTGGTGGAAATTGACCTGAGGCGGGGCAACTGGGTGCGCGCTCTCGAGACGGCCCGCAGCCTCGAGCCCCTGGACCCTCGACCCAGCAAGTCATCTCCCCGGGCCATGCCACAGTGGTCGGAGGCCGTTGCGCTGGAATACCTCCGTCGCTTCCCGGAGGCCCTTGCCGTGGTGAACCGAACCCTCGAGCTCGATTCCTTGAGTCCCGAGTGGTACCGGCTGAAGATCGAGAACCTGGCCGCCCAGGGCGACCTCGCCGGTGCCCGCCGCGCACTGGACCTGGCCGAGCGGCGGCTGGGCTACTCCGAGGCAGTCGTGTTTCTGGGGCGACAATACGATCCCCAGTGGGTTCTTCCAGACAGTGCGCGAGGCTTCCTGCTGCGGGTCCGGCCCAGCGCGACGGAGGGCGATACCGTCGACTGGGGACTGACCCTTTCCCTGGCAGCAAGCTCATTGGGGGACACACGGCGGGCTCGAGCCTACGCCGATACGGCGCGGCGTCTGCTGCAGACGCGCCGGGCGGCGAGCCCGGAGGGCGATGCGCAGGCCGATCCCCTGCTCGGTGCCGCGCTTTGTCTCGCGAATGCGCTCGCGGGAAAGGCCGACGCGGCCCGGCGGGAGTGCGAGGCGCTCCTCGAGCGACCCAATCCCGACGTGTTGTGGCAGGAATTCGAGCTCTGGAGCTATGCCCGAGCAGCAGTGGAGTTGGGCGATGCCGACCGAGCGGTGGGCGCCCTGGAGCGGCTGGCGCGGGGGTCGGGCCGATTTACGGCGGCATGGCTGGCGCTCGATCCAGCGTTCGCGCCCTTGCGCCGGCACCCCCGGTTCGAGCGTCTGCTCCGCGAAGGTGCGACGTGATGATTTCGCCAGACCGGCGCCTGGCTCAGGCGGTGGCCCCAATGACGAAACTCAGGACAGCACCGGCACAGGACCCTCGCGGTTATGGCCAGGAAGGTCGGGGTTCCGTCCTTCCAGTAGCGGCAACCGGCCTGGCAGCTCGAGCCCAGGAGGGACAAATGCTCACGGTAACCCTCCGGATTACCGCGCCTCCAGTTGCGCCACCCAGATGTCGCTTTCTTGCGCTCCGATGGTGCAGTAGAACGTTCGGCCGTCGGTGCTGAAGCCGTAGCGGATATGCTGGCGGGTGGGGTCGTCGAATCTCACCAGCAGTCGGGAAGTGCCACCCGTCACCGGTACCGACCGGATCGACGACCCGAGTGAACCCTTGGCTACATAGTAGACGGTCTTCCCGTCGGGCGACCACGCAGCGAAGAAGGCCTCTTCGCCCGTCGAGGTGTTAGGCACGAGCAGGCGCGAGGCGCCGGCGGGTGACATTACCTGCAGGCCCTCCGAACTGTGGAAGGCGATCAGATCCTCGGTCGGTGACCAGTGCGCGAAATCCCCTGCGACCGGGATGGTCCGCATCGCGCTCCCATCCAGCGGAACGAGAATAAACGTCGAGGCGGCAAGGTAAGTCGAAGTAGCTACGGACTTCTTGTCGGCCGGGATGACCATTCCGACCAGCTCGTGTCCGTCTGGCGACCACGCCGGGTCGAGCTCGTGCGCCGGGCTGCTGGTACGTTGGATCACCCCGGATCCGTCGGCCGCCATCGTGTAGAGATCGCGATTCCCGGTACGTATGGAGTGGAACGCAATCTGGTGCCCGTCCGGTGACCAGGCAGGGCTGTAAGCGCCGGCTGAATCGGTGGTCAGCTGAATCGCTTCTCCTCCGGCCGCCGGCATCTTGTAGATCTGCCAACTGCCGTTGCGGTCCGAGTTGAACACCAGCCACCGCCCATCCCGGGAGACATCGACGGTTTCGATTGTCTGGTCGCCCGTCGTCACCGGCCGTGCTCCGGCGCTCGACACGGCCCTCGAGGTTGGAACGGGTATGGACCAGATGTTGGAAAAGGTGCGAAAGCGCGCATAGGCGAGACGTCGCCCGTCAACGGAGAGGCTGATCGTGTGGGCGTCGGCCCCGGTGGTGAGCCGTTCCGTCTCGCCGGCCGGCGCACCGGCTGCATCGAGCCGGATGCGGTAGACGTCTCGGCTCCCACCCCGATCCGAGACCCAGAACAGGTGTCGCCCGTCCAGGGCCCACTGAGGGCTCTCGTTCAAATGCTGGTCGGCGGTCACCTGGATGGCGGGTTTGCCATTCACGGGCAGCACCCAGATGGAAGAGGGGAACTCATTTCCGAAATAGACACTGCCAAAGACGAAGTCGGGATTGTCCGCTACGCCCGCGAGCCGGGTACCATCGGGGGACCAGGTCAGCGAGTGCACGTCGCGCACCCCGGTGAGGTGGGTGGCGGCCCCTCCCTCGATCGGTACCACAGTGATGTCACGGCCGATGCCGGTGCTGTAGGCGATGCGGCGCCCGTCCGGCGACCACGCGAATCCACGGAGCCGGGTGAACGCGCTCGTGGTTGACTCCGCGGGCTGAGCCTCGAGCCGCACCACAAGCCGTGGTTGCCCCCCGAGCGCCGGCACCACCGCGATGCCGTCTTCGCCCTGATACGCGATTCGCGACCCGTCGGGTGACCACCGAGGCCAGCGGTACCCCTGAGAGGAGTCAGAGGTGAGCGCGATGGTGCGTCCGCCACCGACCTGGCGGACGAAAATCTGCATTCGTGTAGGCGGGCCCGCAGCGTACGCGACCAGACTGCCGTCGGGTGAGAGCGCGGGATCGACCTCCAGCCCCGGATCGCGCGTGACCTGCACGGTCTGGCCAATGGTGAGTGCGGAATCGCCGTGGCCGACGCGCAGGCTGAGGAGCACGGCCGCCGCAATGGCGCCGAGGATTGCGAGGCCGGCGATCATCATCCGCCGCCGCGGCGAACCCTTCGGAATCGCGGGAGGCGGGAGTGGCTGTTGCGCCGAGAGCGCCTCGGCGAACTGGCCGACCGGGTTGAAGCGATCGGCAGGGTTCTTGGCCAGCGCCCGCTCGAGGGCTGCCGCGACCATGCCCGGCACCGCCGGCCGGAGCTGGGTGATCGGAGGCGGGGTCGCGGTAAGATGCTGATGAGCGATGCTCTGAACTGTGGGGCCGGAGAATGGCGGCTGACCCGCCAGCATCTCGTAGAGGACGCAGCCGAGGGAATAGAGATCGGTTCGCCCGTCTACGTCCCTGTCTCCCGCAGCCTGCTCCGGGCTCATGTACGCCGGCGTCCCGAGCGCGAGTCCCGTGTCGGTGAGTCTGTCGGCTCCGGCGGTGCTTACTGCTCGCGCGATGCCGAAGTCCGCCACCAGCGCGTGGCCGCTCTCGAGCAGGATGTTCTCCGGTTTGATATCGCGATGGATCACCCCGTGTGCGTGCGCGTAGCTCAGGGCGTCCGCTACCTCGCGCGCGATGCGTAGCGCGTCGTCGAGGGGGAGCTGCTTCTCGCGCTTCAGCCGGTCGCGCAGCGATTCCCCTTCTACCAGGGGCATGACGTAATACAGGAGAGGGCTGGAAGGTTCCGCCGTACGCCCGGAGTCATACAACGGCAGGACATGAGGATGGTGCAGGTTGGCGGTGGTCGCGATCTCGCGCAGAAAGCGCTCGGGCCCGAGGGCGTGGACCAGCTCGGGACGGAGGACCTTTATGGCTACCTTGCGATCATGCTTGAGGTCATGCGCGAGATAGACCGTAGCCATGCCGCCTGCGCCAAGCTCGCGGTCGAGGCTGTAGCAATCGGCCAGGGCGTCCTGAAGTCGGGCTTGGAGATCGGACAAGTTGGTCGCCAGAGGGAGAGTGCCCAAACATGATTTGGCGGGGACCTCCTCGCCAGTCGGGCAGCCCTGAAGGGGTCTCTTGGAAGGGATTCCGGCAAACTCCGACATTTGAGTGAGTAAAGGACGGCAAAGTCCGACACGAAAGCCGTCAAACCCCGGCATCGGGTGACACGATCTCGCGTAAATGCCTGCAAGTTGCCGGAATTTGGGGAGTTACAGCGGCCCCTCTGGATCAGGAGAGTCCTGGTTCGATCCCAGGAGGGGCAATTCGATGGCCCGGCGCTATTTCAATGGTGCAGGGCCATCGCTTTTTTCGGGAGAGTGTGCTGGTTTCTGCTGAGGCGCAGCTGCGCTTGGTCACACAGTATGAGGGTGGTGGTTGCGAGGGCAAGGAACGCTCGCCTGTGCGAAGAAATCGGACACCCTGCCGAACGCTAGCAGCCCCGTGACGGGCTCGGCCTGGGCACTACGAGGAGCGACCGGAAACGCTGGTCGCCCTCGATCGCGGCGAACGGCGGATCGCACCGGAGGTGGAGCTGGAAGTGGAGATCGTGTGTGGGCGTGTACCGTTGCAGCCACGCGATGGCGTGGTCCGCGTCTCCGAGACCGGCGTAGGCCTCGGCCAGCCACACCGCCGTATGAAGCGGGGCCGGCGCATAGCCCGCTGGCCAGCGATTCGGCGTGCTGAAGCAGTTCCCGAGCGTTCCGTGCCGCGCCCGCCCGAGCCTCGGCCAGCGCGCTCCCGGCGAGCGCATTCACCACCTCGACGTCCGTGCTGAGCCGTCCCGCCGCATCGTAAGCCGCCCGCCCCCGCGCGAAGTCGCCTCGTTCGATGGCGATGGATCCCGCGGCCGTCCGGGCCAGCAGGTAGTTCGGCTCCAGAGCGATTGCGCTGTCCGCCCACCGCGCCGCGCTGTCGTACTGGTGGCGCCAATAGTGGCCGAGGGCGAGGAATGCGAGCCCCTCGGTATAGGACGGGTCCGCCGCGACGGAGCGGCGCCAGTCCTGGAGCGCGCCGTCCATGTCGCCGGACTCGGCAAGGCTCACCGCCAGCCAGTTCCAGGCGGATGCGTCGCTCGAGTCGAGCGCCAGCGCCTGCCGAAGGGACCGGATGGCCGGCGCGAGGTCGGTCGGGTCGACGCTCCGGCTCACGATCGCCTGCGTGACCAGGGCCTCCGCACTGCGGCGATCGCCAGCCAGGGCGCGGTCCACTGCCGTCACCGCGAGCCGCAGGACGCTGTCGCGGGCCACGCCGGGGAAGATGAACCGCCGCTCGTAGGCGCGAACATACGTCTTGGCCAGCCCCGCCCAGGCTTCGGTGTAGGTCGAGTCCCGCCGGACCGCCGCCGTGAAGAGCTGGACCGCGTTGCTGATTCCCGCCGGAGTGCGCTGGTCATATTCGTGGACGCCACGCCGATATAGCGCGACCGCCTCCGGGTCGCGCATGACCTGCGCGGCGCCTCGTCGCTGCCCCGATCAGCCACGCGGCGAGCGCGATGGCGGCGAGCAGCATCGTTCCACCCAGCGCGCGGAGGACCAGCGTGGTCGGCGGCTGCCGCGATGGCCGGCTCGGGGCCGGCATGCTCCGGAGCGCGCCGGTAAAGGCGGAGACATCGGGGAATCGGTCGGCAGGCAGTCGCTCGAGCGCTCGCAGCACCGCGGCTTCGGTCGCCTGCCGGCACCGAGGGGCGCACCGGACGAATCGCGCGGGCCGGCTCCGCCAGGCGGCGGGCCACGATGGCCTGGGCGGTGGGACCGGTAAACGGGGGCTCACCGACCAGCATCTCGTAGAGGACGCTCGCCAGGCTGTACTGGTCGCTCCGGGCATCCACCGGTTGCGCGCTCGCCTGTTCGGGACTCATGTAGACCGGCGTGCCGATCGCGAGGCCGGTGCTGGTGAGGCGCTCGCCGCCGGTCTCGATCAGCGCCTTGGCGATTCCGAAATCGGCGACGTACACGTGCCCGCCGGCGAGCAGCAAGTTCTCGGGCTTGATGTCGCGGTGAACGATCCCTTCGCGGTGCGCGGCGCCGAGCGCCGCGGCCGCTTCCTCGACGATGTGCAGGGCCTCCTCGACCGGCAGGTGCCGCTCGCGGTCGAGGCGGCCGCGCAGCGATTCCCCGGCAACGTAGGCCATGGCATACCAGGGCAGCGGGACCCCCTGGGGACCCGGAAACACGCCGGAATCCAGCACGGGAACGATGTTGGGGTGCTGGAGCCTCCCTGTGAGCCGGATTTCCCGGACGAATCGGTCCACGCCGATCGCACCCGCCAGCTCGGGACGCAGAACCTTGATCGCGACCGATCGATCGTGGCGACGGTCCCGGGCCAGCCACACGGACGCCATGCCGCCCCGGCCGAGCTCGCGCTCCACCGTGTACCGATCGGCAAGCACCTCGTTCAGAAGGTCGAGCACGCAGGGTCTCGGTATGGCGGGAGTGATCGACGACGGGAGAATACCTGCACTTGGCGCGGGCCGCCAGCCGCGCCCGCACAGCGTTCGTCGGCCGCCAGAGATGGGGTGCTCTAAGAGTTCCTGGATCCCGCCGTAGGGCGTCCGAAGGGGTCTCCGGACGCGCTCGAACTCTGCTTGATGGCCGGCTGCTATTGAGTAGCCGGTATCACCTCGGCGCACCGGTCCGAGGCGGCTGCCCCCACGAGAGCCCAATCCCTCGAGCACCGCGTCCGGGCACATCCCCTGGAACAGGAACGCGTTCATGACCTCCTCTGTGTGCTGTACCGGCCGGCTCGCCCTCTGCGCCATGCTTCTCTTGGCGGCACTCGGGTGCCGGGACGACGCTCAGCTTCCGACCGATCCGCAGGCGCCCTCCGTACCAACGCTTGCCACCGCCACGACGGCCAGCCCATTGATTTTCCGTTTCGTGAGCCCCGGCGACACCCACACGTGCGGGGTGACGACGACGAACCGGGCGTATTGCTGGGGTCATAACTTCCTGGGCCAACTCGGCGACGGCACGAGGACCGACCACTTCTTGCCGGCGGAGGTCCTGGGCGGCCTTCGCTTCCGCAACGTGAGCGTGGGTCTAGATTACAGTTGCGGCGTCACCACGGACAATCGCGCCTACTGCTGGGGGTACGGGGCGCTCGGCAATGGCGAGAACGCCGACATTCGGACTGAGCCCGTGGCGGTGGCCGGCGGCCACCTCTTCGCCCAGGTGCGCTCGGGCGTCAATCACACCTGCGCCATCACTACGACCGGAGTGGCCTTCTGCTGGGGCGCCAACACCTACGGACAACTCGGCGACGGCACCCATACCTATCGCCTGACGCCAGTACGGGTGAACCGAGGCCTCACCTGGCGTTGGATCAGCCCCGGCGCCTACCATACCTGCGGGGTTACCACCGACAACCGCGCATGGTGCTTCGGGAAGGGCAACGCCGGGGCGCTCGGGGGAGGCGACGGAAGCAACCGCACGAACCCGCGCGCGGTCGCGGGCGGGCTCCAGTTCCGGCATGTTGAATCAGGCTACTTTCACACCTGCGGCGTGACGACGGCGTACCGGGCCTACTGCTGGGGGTTCAACGGGGACGGGGAGTTCGGCGACGGCACCTTGAACAGCCGCAACACGCCCATGCCGGTCGCGGGGAACCTTCAGTTCAGCCATATCAGCGCGACCGAGTTTTATACCTGCGCCTTGTCACGGGCCGGGCAAGGCTTCTGCTGGGGCAACAACCCACGCGGCGAGCTGGGTGACGGCACGACCATGTCTCGGCTGACGCCGACCGCACTGGGCGTCCCCCTGTCACTGGCCGAGATCAGCGCGGGCGAGAGCCACAGCTGCGGCGTCACGACGGACGGCCGAGGCTACTGTTGGGGGGAGAACCGGCTTGGTCAGATCGGCGACGGCACCCAGATCCAGCGCCTGCTGCCGGTTCGGATAGGGGGGCCCATGTAGGGCGGCGACAGGCCCATTGGGGGCCCGACTTCCTCGACGCGCATGCGTGGCGCAGCTCGATGCTTGGGGCCACACGAGGCCCGGCGCTCGTTCAGTGGTGCCGGGCCTGGCATGCCGGGGATCGGACTCCTCCGGCCGGCAAGCTCCGCCTAGTCTCGTCAGCCACCCAGGCCGCGAGTCAGATGGCGCCAGGATACCGGCCAGGACGGGCTTCCGCGGCGCTGGGAGGCGGCCGCCCCGATACCCGCAGCCATGCGCTGTTTCGCCTGTCCTCGAGCAGGCCTTCCGGCCTGTAGGCAACCGGGCGCTCTAGCGACCTTCGGTTTCCTGCCGTACCGTTCCGCACGACCCCAATCTAAGAGATGAGCTCCAACCGTCACCTCGACACTCACGCCACCCGGCTCGTAGAGACCGAGATCGGGGCTGCCCCGGCGCGACCGTCGGGCCGCGGGCACAGCCTCCCCGAAGACGTGCTCCGAGATGCCGCCCGGCGCCTTGGGGTGCTGTGTCTCATCAGCGCCCTGGTGTGGACGGCCAACCTCCTGCTTCTGAACTTCGTCTATGCGGTCCCCGGCACGCTCGAGTCTGGGCGGGTCGCGTTGTACTGGAAGTGGCGCACGCTCTACGATGCAGTGATCACCATCAATGTTCTCGGGTCCCTCGGTCTGTTCTGGTTCGCTCGCCACAGCACCCGGCGCCCCCAGTTCATCCTCGACCTGGCGCTGGTCTACGAGGTCCTCACCGCGCTGTCGGTCGGGATCCTGGACTACGCCGAGCAGGGTCCGACCGAGGGAGTCTCCTGGATCGCGGTCATCATCCTGCTCTTCGCGCCGATCGTGCCGAGCACTCCGGGAAAGACCCTGCTTGCTGCCGTGTCCGCCGCCAGTATGGGACCGGCGGCCGCCATGGTCTGGCGGGCCTTCGGTGCGGAGCCCGTGGGCCCGGAGCAGATCCTCCTCCTCTCCATTCCCAATTACCTCTGCGCCGCCATGGCGCCGGTCGTCTCTCACATCATCACCCGCCTAGGCCGGGAAGTGCGTCAGGCCCGCGAGATGGGGAGCTACGTCCTGGGCGAGCTGATCGCCAGCGGCGGCATGGGCGAGGTCTGGCAGGCCACCCATCGCCTCCTGGTGCGCCCCGCCGCCATCAAGCTGATCAAGTCCGACGCCCTCGGCGCCGGCAGGGCGGGGCAGACCGAGATCGTAGTGCAGCGATTCCGGCGCGAGGCCCGGGCCGCTGCGGCGCTCCACTCGCCCCACACCATCCAGCTTTACGACTTCGGAGTCTCGCCCGACGGCGCCCTCTACTATGTGATGGAGTTGCTCGACGGACTCGATCTCCAGCGACTGGTTTCGCAGTACGGTCCCCTCTCGGCGGCCCGGACGATCCACATCCTGAGGCAGGTGTGCGAGGCGCTGGGCGAGGCCCATGACCGGGGGCTGGTTCACCGCGACATCAAGCCCGCGAACATCCAGATCTGCCGCCGGGGACGCGACTGCGACTACGTGAAGGTGCTCGACTTCGGCTTGGTCAAGGGCCTCACCCCGATCGACGGAGGAGAGTCCGCCCTCACCGCGCCCGACATCGTCGCCGGCACCCCCGCGTATCTCTCGCCAGAGACCGCCGCCGGCGACCCGGTGGACGGGCGGAGTGACCTCTACTCGCTCGGCTGCGTGGCCTATTGGATGCTCACCGGGCGGCAGGTATTCGAGGCCGAAAACGTGATGCAGATGATCGCCCGACACCTGCAGTCAACTCCGGTGCCGCCGTCCGCGTTCAGTGACGAACCAATCCCGGCCCAATTGGATGCGATCGTGCTCACCTGTCTGGCCAAGCGTCCAGCCGACCGCCCGGCCGGCGCCTGGGAGCTGGCAGACCGGCTGGCCGAATGCCAGCTGGCGACGCCCTGGACCAGGGAAGATGCCCGCCGCTGGTGGCAGAGCCGGCTCACGCCCGAGCCGGTGGTCGCGCTGGAGTGAGATAGCGGCAGGTCTCTGCTGTGCACCCAGTCGCCGTGCGGAGTCTCATCCAGTCTTGAAGTCGTCCCTTGGATCACAGCGAGCCCTGGGGTCGGAGGCCTTGCCCTGACCGTCCGCAACAGGACCGCGATGAATGACGCAACCAACGACCAGTATGGCCCGCGCCGGCACTGGGCATCAGGCGCGCGGGGTGGGCCTGCTCTTCCCGCGCGTCCTGCACGAGTGGAGATTGCTTCCACTCGCTTCTTATCGGACTGGGGAGCCTCGAGCCATGCCGCGACTGCTGGTGCTGTTCGTGACGGCGTTCGTGGACATGATCGGGCTCACCATGATCATCCCCCTGCTGCCGTTCTACGCCACCGAACTGGGTGCCAGCGCTACCGTGGTGGGGCTGCTGGTCTCCGCCTTCTCCGTGGCCCAGCTGGCGGTGGCCCCGGTGTGGGGCCGCTTCTCCGACCGCTACGGCCGCCGGCCCGCCATCCTCGCCGGGCTGCTGCTCACGGGCTCCGGCTACGTGATCTTTGCCTTCGCCGGCTCGGTACTGGCCCTGTTCCTGTCCCGCCTGGTCCAGGGCCTGGGGGGCGGCACCATCGGGGTGGTGCAGGCGTACGTCGCCGATGCCTCGCCCCCCGAAGAGCGCACCAAGAGCCTGGGCTGGCTCTCGGCCGTGACCAGCCTGGGGGCCGTCGCCGGTCCGGCGTTCGGGTCGGTGATGATCAGCGTGGGTGGAAGGACGGCGCCGGGGCTCGCCGCGGCGGCGCTCGCGGTCCTGGTCGCGGGCTTCGCCGCGCGCTCTCTGGTCGAGTCCCGCGCGCTCCCGATGTCCGGGTCCCACCCCATCCGGTCCACGACGAGCCCGCGCCAGGCGATCGGCCGGGTACTCTCCCACTGGCACGAGCCGGCCTCGCGGTTGATCTGGATCTACACCATCGGCATCGGGGCCTTCTACGGCACCATCCAGGTCGTGCCGCTCCTGCTCATGAACCGGCTGGGTGTCACCGAGAGCAACATCGGCTACTTCGTCATGTACCTGGGCGGCATGGGCGTGGTGGTCCGCTCACTGCTGTTGGGCCGGATGGTGGATCTTTTGGGGGAGGCGCGGCTCTCCCGGCTGGGACTGGTCCTGCTGGCGGCGGGCCTCGGCTGCACCGGCCTCGCCTCACACGGCGGCCTCTTCCTCCTCGGCTTCACCCTGATGCCCCTCGGCACCGCCTTTCTCTTTCCCTGCATCACCGGGCTGCTGTCCCGGGTGGTGCCGGGCGACGAGCGCGGGCTCTACATGGGGGTCCAGCACACCTTCGGAGGTGCATCGCGGGTGCTGTTTCCGGTCGCCGCGGGAGTCCTGATGGACCGCTTCGGGCTAGGGGTGCCGTTCTGGATCGCGGGGCTGCTGGTGCTCGCGACCGTGCCGTTCGCCTGGGGCCTGGCTGATTCGCTGCGGCCCGAGTCCCCGGCCACGGTCGCGGTGCGGAAGGTGTCGGCGGCGGACGTGACGGGGGAGTTTCCGGTGGAGAAGGTGGCGGAGGGGAGCTCGGCGGGCGAATGAGTCGCGGCGAGGTGCCACGTGAGCGGCTTCGAAGAACGGTAGAAATGCTCCGACGACCGGGCCGGAGCACGGCCGAGCGCTGCGGCGGCGGATGGCGAGGCTCCCCAGCATGGCCGTGCGTGCGTTACCCGGAGCACCAACGCCCGAACCGCCGCCGATAGATGTCGGCGGCGGCGGCGTGTCCGGTCGGGGCTGGCCTACTTCGTGGCCGTGACGCGAGCCTCGGGCACGAGTGCTACGCTGCTGATCTTCCACTCTTGCAGGCCGCGGCGGAGCACCACGAGGTAGCGGCTGACGCTCGCGTCGCCACCCGAGCCTTGGCTGCTCATTGAACCGACGTCCCACGCGGTATTGCCGAACACTCGCAGCGTATCGGACGCGAGTGTAATCTGCGACCAGCCCGGCGCGTCCTCCGCCAGTCCCTGGCCGATGGCCGCGCGGCCCAGAACCGTGCTCCCGTCGGGGCGGATCACCAGCGCATCGGGCAGATACATGGCGGTGAGAGCCGGGACGTCCTTCTTGTTGTAGAGGCTCGCGTACTCCGCGCGGAGGGTATTGATCTCCCTGATGGCCGTCCGCAGCGGGATCCGGGGCGCCTCGATGCCCTGGGCGGTGGCGACTGATGTCGCGGCGAGCGCGAGGGCAGTGATGAGCGGGAAGCTGGACCTGCGGCGGTGGGCCGTCATGACAAGCTCCGTGTGAGGGAACGGGGAGTCGAGCTCTCAGCGACTGAAAAGAATGTCATGCGGCGGCGTTAAAGCGCCGTGAATTGGCCGTGTGAGCGCAGAACCGGCGGGGTCGAGGCTTCCAGGAGCGAGCGCTGCACTCGGGGTTCGTGTCAGCGCGACTTCAGATACTCCACCAGATCGGCCTTTTGCTCCGTGGTGAGCCCGAGGCCCTTCTTGACATCGTAGAGCTCGACCACGGCGTCCAGCGTCGCCGCGATTCCGTTGTGGAAGTACGGCGGGTGCCGCAGCAGCCCGCGGAGCGGCGTCGTGCGGTATTGCTTCGTCGCGCTGCGGGAAGCGTAGCTCGGCACTCCGTTCGGCTCCGGCTCGCTCACCACCTCGGAGGGGTCGTGCAGCCGGAGGTTCGCGTCGGTGAGCAGATTCCCCACGTGACAGGTCGCGCAGCGTCCGGCGCCGTCGAAAACCACCCGGCCGCGCTCGGCGGCCGTTGCGTCGAAGCTTCCCGCCGGCGGCGCCGGGGCCGCCAGGCTCAACTGGTACGCCTGAAGCGCCGGGAGCTTGGACGAGATCATGTCGGGTGGGTTGTTGACGTCGACCCCGATGCGCGCATCGGTGAAGCTGCCGTGTCCGTGCATCTGGGTGACGCCGACGTAACGGTTCCAGTACTCGATGTCCGGGCCGTCGCCGGTGTAGATGATGCTGTTCACGCCGAGCAGGCCGTAGGCCGGCGGGATGACGACCGGCCCGTTCACGCCGTCGAAATTGAAGCGCGGGTCGTACCGGCCCGGGCCCCACGAGTTGTATACCGCCTTTCGATCGGTGGAGAGGGCGGGCGAGAGCGCGATGATCGCGCCCGGGTTGAGATCGGAATTGGGCCACCCGTCGAGGCGCGCCCCGATTCCGGGAGCGAACGAGTTGTTCACCGTCGAATGGCAGAGCGCGCAGGTGGTGCCGACCCGAACCAGGGTGTCCCGCCCGTCGATGGTCTCGACGGTACCTTTCAGGCCCACGACCGCGTTGAGCTTGAGGAGCGCCACCGTCGTCGCCGGGTCGGTCAGGCTGATCGCGCCGCTCTCGATACCCTGCACCACGTCCGGGGGGAGCGCGTCGGCATCGACCTTGAGGCCCACCGCAAGGGCCGTCGTCGGATCCACGGCGGCCTGAATGACCTCGTGGATCCGGAGCGTGTCGGTCCAGAACGTCTCGTCGCCGTACGTGTCGAAGCGGAAGATGTCCTTGCCCTGGGCTACCAGCGTCGGATCAGGCGGCTCCGGGCTGCTCGGTCCGCTGTCTCCGCAGCCCACCATCCACGCCGCGATGCCGCATCCCACCACGACGGCGGCACTTGCCCCGCGAAGCTGGCCGAATGTCCGGATTGCCTTCATCTATGTCGTCTCCCGTGTAGACGCCGGGTTCCGCCGACCCGCCAGCCGTGCCGATGTCGCGGGTGACAGCGGTCCAAGATAGGCCTGGCCGGAGCGGTCGTATGTTACCGGGCTAACATCGGGTGTTTTACCCTTGACCGGCCGATTCCACGAAGGCGCGCAATGCCTTGCCGTCGACTGCGATGGGACCACGGCGCAGGTACCGGATGAGACCCCGGTCTCGAAGCCGGTTGAGCAGGCTGGAAGCCACCTCGCGGCGAGCCCCGACGAGGCGCGCCAGCTCCTGCTGGGTGATGTAGTGGAGCACCAGCATCCCGTCCGGCGCCGGTTCGCCGAAGTCCGCCGCGAGGCCCAGCAGTGTTCGCGCGAGGCGGTGCAGCGCGGAGTCGATCGAGAGACTCCGAAGCCGATCGTGCGCCTCGGCGAGGTGCTCGCACGCGATGGCGGTCAGGTCGAGCGCGGCCAGAGGGTCCTGCCGCAACCGCGCCACGAGCATCTCGAGCGTGATCGCGACCACCTCGCTGGCCTCGAGCGCGACCGCCTGCTCACGCCGTTCCCCGGAGCACAGGCAGAGCTCGCCGAAGACATCGCCGGGCGGGTGCATGCGCAGCGTCAGCTCCTGCCCAGCCGGAGAGACGACGGCGGTCTTGACCAGACCCCGCCGGACGAGGTACACGCTGCGCGCGGCCTCACCCATCAGGTAGATGAACTGGCCCGCCGCCAGGTGGCGCGCCGGCCGGCCGGCGAGGTCGTCACAGAGCTTCCCGCGACATTGGCGGGAGAGGGCAGTGCACTGTGAATGGTCCCCAGGCTGGAACGCGTTCAGAGCGTCGGCGCTCCTGCCGGGTGGCATCATGCGGTTCCTGACAGTGAACATCCGCCGTCCCCCAGCGAGATAGGGCGCCGGCCGGCTGCTCCGGCGCCCGGTTGCCGACTCAGGTCCGGTGCGCCAGCCTGAGAAACTCGTCGCGCGTCATGGGGCAGTCGCGGAACTGCCCCCGGAGCGCGCTGGTGATGGTCTTGGAGTTCTGCTTCTCGACACCGCGCATCATCATGCAGAGGTGCACCGCCTCGATCACGACCCCGACTCCCAGGGGGCGCAGCACTTCCTCGATCGCGGCCGCCACCTGCTCGGTCAGCCGCTCCTGCACCTGCAGCCGCCGGGCGAACGCCTCGACGACCCTCGGCAGCTTGGAGAGCCCGACGATGCGCCCGTTGGGGATGTACGCGATATGCGCCTTGCCGAAGAACGGAAGCATGTGGTGCTCGCACATCGAGTAGAGCTCGATATCGCGCACCATCACCATGCTCTCGTGGGTCTCTTCGAACAGCGCGTCGCCGATGACCGCTCGTGCATCCAGATTGTGGCCGCGGGTCAGCCACGCGAGCGCCTGGGCGACACGCTCGGGCGTCTTCTGGAGCCCGTCGCGGTCGGGATCCTCGCCCAGCAGCTCGAGCTGGCGGCGGACGAGCATCTCGAACTCGGCACCGGCGGACGCCGCCGGCGGCAGCTCGAACGGCTCATCGCCCCGCAACGGCCTCGGCACGCTCTCACCCGTGCTCCGGCGCCAGGGTGTCCGCGCGATGGCCGCTCCAATTGCATCACTGTCCATCGTATTCGACATGGTTGTCCAGGTTGTGCGGAGCCGGCTCAGCTCGGCGTGCTCTTCAGGCACCTTTGTGCTCCATTCGGGAAGGCCCGGTCGTCGCGCTGCCAGCCGTGGCGCTCACCTACCGGACGATCAGCTTGCCCAGCATGACGGGATGGAGCTTGCAGAAGTACGGGTCCTCGCCTCTATGGGACGCGACGTACAGGCCGCTCTTTCCCTGAAGGAGAGTACCGGTATCCCAGCCGGATTTCCCGGTCGCGGTCGCGGTGTGCGGGACGATGTCACGGTTGATCCAGACCACGGTGTCCCCGCGCCGGACCTCCAGTAGGTCGGGGTGAAACGCCATGCCCCGGATCTCTACGACGTGACGCCGGGGGACGGGATCGGCGGGACGGGACGGCGCGGCGGCGCCGGCGAGGGCCAGGACTCCGATCGCCGCCAGCGCGGCGATCGGGAGCCTGGCGAACGGACGGCTACCGCGTTTCACTTGCCGGCTCCGAGTGCACCCTGGAGCTTCTTCGCGTGCGCCAGATGCGCCTCAAACGCCGGCCGCACGTCCACCAGGAGCTTCTTGAGCTCGGCGTTCGAAGTGTTGGGGATGAGGACCTTGTCCAGCGCGTCGATTACGGCCTCGTGATACGCCACCTCACGGTCGATATAGGCCTTGTCGAAGGCCTTGCCCTTGAGCGGCTCGATCGTCGCGCGAGCCTCGGACGCGCCTTTGAGGAGCGACTGACTGACCGCGTTGTCCTTCGGGGTGACGCCGAGCTTGGTGGCGAGCGCGGTTGCCTGCGCGTTGACGGCGCTGTGGTCGGTGATCATCGTGGTCGCGAACTGCTTCACGTCCGGGTTGTGGGTCCGCGACTGGGCCAGCTTGGCGAGGTCGACGTCGATGCTGTTGGCGGTCACCGCCACGTGGGCGACCTCGGGGTCGGTGAGCTTGGGGGTGGCCGACTGGGCGTGCAGCCCGGCGGGCAGAGCGAGGGCCAGGAACAGCGACAACAAGGGATAAGTCGAAGATCGGGACATAGAACCGCTCCGGAAGCGAGGGTGTACTGACGATCAGTGACGGCACGTTATAGCAATTACCACAGTTTGTCAATAGATTTATGTGATAAATTGACTAAGTGACGCTTTCTTCATATAATCCTTCATACTCGACAGGGGGAGCATGACCAACTGGGTGGAGAAACTCACCGGTGAGACGACGTCGAAGCTGCTTGCCCTGCTTCGCCGGTCGCGCTTGACGATTACGGCGCTCGCGGATGCGTTGCACCTGACGGACAACGCGGTTCGGACCCATATCGCGGCGTTGGAGCGGGACGGTATCGTCCAGCACGTCGGGACTCTGCGGGACACTGGCGGCAAGCCGGCCCGGGTCTATGCGCTGACCGGGGAGGGGGAGGAGCTGTTCCCCAAGGCCTACGCGCTCGTGCTCGGCGCGCTGGTGGAAGAGATCGCGCGGGTGGACGGCTGGGAGCGCGCCACGGCCCTCCTCCGTGCCGTGGGCCAGCGGGCCGCTTCAGGGGCGGCCGCTCCGGCCGATCGCGAGGGCCGCGTCGCCGTCGCCGCCGCCGCGCTGCGGAGCCTGGGAGGCGATGTCGAGGTCCAGCGCACCGAGCGAGGCTATACGCTCCAGGGGTACGGCTGTCCGCTGTCGGCGGTGACGATGAAGCACCCGGAGGTCTGTGCCCTGGCCCGGGCCCTCGTCGAGGAGATCACCGGCCAGCCGGTGACGGAGTGCTGCGAGCGCAACGGCCGCGCGCGGTGCGGGTTCCGTATCGATGACGCGCCGGAGCCTCCCCGGAGCGTACCGGGATCGAACCGGTAACCCCTTGCTTGCAATCGCGATGGCCGCCCACCGGGCTGCGGTTGCGCTGGTCCCGCGGGAGCGCGGACCTCGCGTGTCCGCCGGCAGTGCGTTCGATCCAACCACATCGCAATTCCGAAATCGATCTTCCTCGGGCCTTCATCCCCGCTTCATTCGCCGACCCCCACTCTTCCCGTGACCGCCGTTCCCGCGAGCAAGCGTTGAGGCTCGATCAGCGCAGTGCGCGAATCACGCGGATCTTTGTGACGCTATCGATGCCGAACGTTTCTCGAGCGCGGAGGCGTGGGTGCCAGTGGAGAAACCCTTCCGATTCTCGATGCGCTCTCCGAACCGCCTCGGCCCCGTTCATTGGCTACTCGCCGCCGCCGCTGTCCTTCCGCTCGATTACTTGACGGGGCCATATCTCGACTCGATGGTCCTGCTCTACCCGGTTTCCGCGGCCCTGGCGGCGTGGGGCGGGTCTCGCCGGTGGAGCATCGCGCTTGCCATCGTCCTCCCGCCCGTGCGTATGCTCATTTTCCATTATTGGGGCTGGCGGGCACCCGTGTCCGAGGCGGTGCTCGACACGACCGTCATCACCCTGTTCTCCATTGCGATCGCGCTGCTCATCCTGCACCTCCGCCGGCAGGCATTGGCCCTTCGCGTTCTCGAGGGCCTGCTCCCCATCTGCGGGTTCTGCAAGCGGATCCGGAGCGGCAATTCGTGGGAGTCCCTGGAAGGCTTCATCAGCGATCACTCCGAAGCGATGTTCTCCCACACGTTCTGTCCCGGGTGCGGGACGAAGCACTACGGCGACTACTTCAAGCGTGCCGGAGTGTGAGGTCGATCGATGGGGAAGGTCGGGCGCTTGCCGCGTCGAGGGAGGCGGGGCCGTCGCGCCAGCCGCCGGCTAGGCGGCTCGGCCGGGGACGCGCCCGAAGAGGGCCTCGAACGGCCGCCGGGATGTCGGCGGCAGCTCGCTCCATCTCACGTGCCCAAGGGCATCCTCGACGCCATCGAACCAGTGCCCGAGCGCCCTGGGCAGCGTGAGCGTCACGGTCGAGAACTCCTCTTCGCGTTGACAGATGCCCACGGCACTATCGAGATGCCTGCGGAGCGGGTTCAGCAGCTCGCCGAGGCCCCACAGGTTATCGGACTGGGCTCTCCCGAGGAACCGCCGAGCGCCGGCGACTGCCTCGCGCTCCAGGTCGCGAGCGCAGGATCAAGAGCCCCGCGGACCTCCTGGAGCCAGCTTGCATGGGCTCTGCAGGAACCCGAAGATGGGGATATCCCCTGCGGGTGGCAGATTGGCCCGTGGCTTTGCGGTGGCGGTCATGGTTTCCTCCAACCAGCATTCACCCACTCGTGCACGGGAAAGAGGCCGGCGGGTGCGCTCCCGGCCGGCGCCGGTCGGATCGTCGCGAGAACCCGGCGGCTGCGGGCCCGCATCCTGTCGATGGCGCACGCCGGGCTCCGGAGACCGGGCGACCCAATCACCGTCCTCACAGCGGGATGGTCAGTACCGCGCAGGGCGCGGTGTGGAGCACGCGCCGGGCCGTGCTTCCGGCCTCGATGATTCCGGGCAGCCCGCCGCGGTGATAGCCGATCACGAGCACGTCGGCGCCGGTCGCGTGCACCGCGGCGAGGATCTCCTCCACGATCGCTCCTCGCCGCACCTCCACGGCCGGCACGACTCCGGGCACCGGCGTCCCGGTGAGGAGCGCCTGCAGCTCGCTCTCCAGCCTGGCGCTCCGAGCGGCCTGGAGAGTGGTTGTCAGCTCGGGCCGCTCATCTGCCGGGCCCACTTCCACCGTCATCATCCGGAGACTCGCCCCGGCGCCCGTGGCGAACCCGAGGGCACCATGAAGCACGACCATGCCGCGCTCGGTGCCGTCAAGCGCCACCAGCACTTGCCGGGGCGGGCCACTGTTGGGCGGCACGAAGAGACACGGGATGCTGCTCCGCCGGGCCACGGCGTCAGCGGTGTCGCCCAGGAGCAGCCGGCCCAGTTGTGAGCGCTGCTTCCGCCCGAGCACCAGCAGGTCGGCTTGCCGCCGCTCCGCCAACCGGCAGATCTCGATCGCCGGCACGCCCGCCGCGATGCCCACCTCGACCTGGGGCGGCTCGGGCTGCGCATGCAGCTCAGTCCTGATCCACTCGTGCAGGTCCCGGACCGACGGGCCTTCCATCGCCGCGCCGGCGAAATCGGAAGCCTCGGTCGCTCCCGCCGCGACCGCAATCGCCCCGACGGGAACGGCGCGCATCACGGTCACGCCGGCACGCGCACGGGCGGCCAGATCGATGGCGGATCGGACAGCCTGGTGTCCGGCTTCGGATTCATCGGCGGCGGCAAGGATATGACGCAGATACATCGCTACCTCCACAGGGTAGGTAGCAGGTTATCCCGGTCGCGGTGAAGAAAGCATGAAAGGGCCGGGAAACCTCCGGGCGGTTACGGTATCCGCTACCCCGGCGATATGTTTCGGCATGTCTCCACCTTCCGTGGCTCACCCACCGTCAACGCAGAAACGGCTCGAGCGCCTCGTGATGGCCTCTTCGGCGCTCATCACCGAGGTCTCTCTCGAAGGGGTCCTCCAACGCGTGGTGCAGGTGGCTGCCGAGGTGATCGGCGCCCGCTACGCGGCCATCGGAGTGATCGCGCCGGACGGGAGGTTCCTCGAGAGCTTCACCACCTACGGGATCGACGCCGAACTCCGGGCCAGCATCGGCCGGCCGCCGCGAGGCCACGGCATCCTCGGCCTCGTCATCCGCGAGGCCAAACCCGTCCGGCTGCCGGACCTCACCAAGCACCCTGACTCCTACGGCTTCCCCCATAACCATCCACCGATGCGCTCGTTCCTGGGTGTCCCGATCGTCGGCCGGACCGGCGCTGTCGGGAACCTATACCTCACCGAGAAGACCGGTGGCGAGGTGTTCACGGAGGAGGACGAGGACATCGCGATCCTGCTCGCGGCCACGGCGGCGGCCGCCGTCGAGAACGTGCGGCATCACGAGGAGAGCGCCCGGTTGCTGGAGGAAGTGCAACGCCTGCATCGGACCCGGGAACGGTTCTTCGCGATGGTCAATCACGAACTCCGGAACGCGCTGGCGGCGGTGTACGGCTGGGCGGAGATGCTGGTGCGGAAGAAGGACCCGGTGACGGTCCCCCGCGCCGCGTTCGAGGTGCTCGACTCGGCCGAGTACGCAGTCACCCTGATCAGCGATCTCCTGGACCTGAGCCGGCTGGATGAGGACCGTCTCAAGCCCGTCATCCGGGCGGTCGAGCCTCTCTCCATGGCCAGGCGCGCCATGGGCCGCGTGACCCCCGCCGCCAACCTCAAACAAGTCGCCCTGCAACTGGCGCCGAGCCCCGATCTGCCCAACTCCGACACCGACGCCAGCCGGGTCGAGCAGATCCTGGTCAATCTGCTGGGCAACGCCATCAAGTATGCTCCCGAGCGCAGTACCGTGCGGGTCAACGTCACGGCGCGGGACCGGCATATCATCTATCAGATCGAGGATGAAGGGCCCGGTGTGCCCGCGAGTGAGGTGGAACGGATTTTCGACATCTATGTGACCAAGGCGGGTGAGGAGGGTCGCGGGCTCGGATTGGGCCTGCCGCTGTCGCGGCGGCTGGCGCAGTTGCTCGGCGGCGAACTCCACGCGGTGGCGGGTGATGGACACGGGGGATGTTTCGTTCTGGAGGTGCCGGCGAGCGCATCATGAAGAGTCTTCCGGTCGGATCTTCGGGACCCGATGCCGGCGGCCACGCCGATGCCGACCCACCCACCGATACCCGAGTACACGGCCACGTACTGTTTCTTGTCCGGCCCGAGGTAGCTCATGGGGTTGCCGATGATGCCCGACGGGGTCTTGAACCGCCAGAGCTCCTTGCCGGTCTTCTGATCCAGCGCCTTGAGCCAGCCCTCCATGGTGCCGTAGAAGACCAGGCCACCCGCCGTCGCGAGCGCGCCTCCTTGATTTCCCACTTCACCGTGCCGCTCATGGGATCCCAGGCGATGAAACGACCGCGGTTGCCGCCGGGACCCGGGCAGGCCCATCGTCAGCAATCCGGTAATGCCGATGGAGTGGCTCAGGCTCAGGGTCCCGGCGGGGCCATCCCTCAGACGACCGAAGACAGTCTCGGAAGCCCACCTTGAAGGCATCGTGAGGCCGCGGTGAAGAGTTCCGTCAGCGGGGTAGGGGAGCCTCGCCTCGCAGAATCGCTTGTTTCAATGGAGGGAGAATCGACCGAAGGGGTGGTGGCCGTCTATCGAATGGTTCGCAATCGCTTCAGAACCGCTTCACGCGAGCTGGCGTAGACTGGGACACCAGCCGAGAGGCCACGACGGCCGGGGAGACTCGCGTCACGCGGCTAGCCCCGTGGGCGTAGAGCCACCCGAACGTTTGCCGCCGGCGCCGTCCCCTCCCACCACAGATTGGAGTTGCAGGATGTCAAAGGCCTATCTCACCTACATAGCCAACCCGATCGTGCTCGCTTTCGCCACACTCAGTCTCGGAGGCACCTCCCTGGCGGCCCAGGCGCACATCAGGCAGCCGATCGTCGAGGTGCCCGCACCACAGGACCACTCCGCGATTGTGGAGGTGCACATCAGACAGCCGGCGATGGATGACGCAACGATCGTAGCGATCCTTGATAACGCGAACACCGCCGATATCGAGACCGGCCGACTTGCCGGCCAACGGGGATATTCGAGCACAGTGCGTCAGTTCGGCGCCATGCTCGCGCGGGACCACCAGATGGTTCGTCAGCAAGGGCGCGATCTGGCCCAGAGGCTCGGGATCACTCCCACGCCACCCCGTGGCGACCAGGGTGCTCGAGACCACGCCGCTGCGATACAGGCGCTCAGCAGCCTGCGCGGGCCGGAGTTCGACCGCGCGTTTCTGCGGCATGAGGTGGTGTTCCACGAGACGGCAATCGCCGCCATCGGAAACACCTTGCTTCCCGCGATCGCGAACGAGGAGCTCAGGGCGATGGTGGTGACGGTCACCCCGGCGTTCCAGGCGCACCTGGACATGGCGCGGGCGCTCGGCGACCAACTCGCCAGCAAATGATTCGGGCCATGACGACCGTTCTCGGCCTGCGCCCACCCGCGGTTGACCAGAGCGCCGTCTCAGCGCGCGAGCTTACGGAGCGCCGACCCCTTGTGCATCGCGATATGATCGGTCTTGTCGCTCTTGATCTCGTACTGCGGATCCGCCTCGCTGGCGTGAACGGTGTAGCCTTTGAACGTGATTCGGGTGGTAATGACTCTCGTGATGCGGCCGCGGACACGACCGGCCTCCGAGTTCCAGCTCACGTGATCTCCGCGCTTGAATCGGGTCTTCACCATTGCATGGCCCTTCGTGACAGATCGGTGTGGAGGTCATGAGCCGGCGCGGCAGAAGCAGCGCCGGCGGGGCTGGCGGTTTGGTGTCGCCCCGGGCGAGGGAGGAACACGCCGACCACAGCTACTCCATCCGAGTGCGGACGCCCTACCGGCTCGACCTCACCGTCAACGCCCTGCGGCGATTGTCGTCGAACCGGGTGGATGTCCTCACGCCGGGCGGCGAATACCTCCGGGTGCTCGGTGACGCGGCTGAGCCCACGGTCGTACGCGCCAGGCAACCGAGCCCCGGAACGATCAGTCTCGTCCTCGAAGGCGGCCGGGGTGAACACCCGCGGCTCCTCGCGCTCGTGCGGCGGATGCTCGGTCTGGAGGTCGACCTCACACGATTCTACCATGCGGCGTCGGGCATCCCATGGCTGCACCCGCTGGTGCTCCGCATGCGGGGCGTGAGGCCGCCGCGCTATCCCACGCTTTGGGAGGCGTGCGTCAACGCGATCGTCTTTCAGCAGGTCAGCCTGCCCGCGGCGAGCGCCATCATGGGCCGCCTTACCATCGAGCTCGGCGAGCCGGTGGAGCGTGGCGGTGTACGGCTGTACCGCTTTCCGGGCATCGAGCAGGTCCAGCGCGCCCCGGACCGGCTCTTGCGCGCGGCCGGTCTCAGTGCCGCCAAGCTGGCAACCTTGCGGCGGGTGGCCGACGCCCACGAGGCGGGCGAGCTCGATGCGGTGCGGATGGAGGCCTCCCCGAGTCCCGAGGCCGCCGCCCTGCTGCGCGGGATCAAGGGGATCGGCCCGTGGACGGCTACCGTCATCCTGCTGCGCGGGCTCGGGAGGCTGGACGTGTTTCCCGCGAACGACACCAGCGTGGCACGCAACCTGGCCCTGGTCGGCGGAACGGCGCCGGGGGACGTCGCGGCGGTGCTCGAGGCGCTCGGTCCCGAGCGGGGAATGCTCTACTACCACCTGTTGCTTGCGCGGTTGGAGGCCGGCGCCGGGTTGGGTCGTTTCGGGGCAGGCGCTCATCGGTCGGCAGGAGGCTCGGGAGCGTAGGTCAGGGCGCCGCGGACCACCCGCGCGGGCGCCGTCAACTGATGCGTCTGGACGGTCTTGCCATCCCTGATGTGAACGACCCGGACCCCCAGGAACACCAGCACGTCCGCAATCATTCGCCGATGACAACGCCACCAGAGCACCTCGGCGCACATGACGGCGGTCCGGAGACCCGAGGCCAGCATCAGGAGCTCGAAGAGGCCACCGGCGAACTCTTCGCTGGCCAGGTGGTCTGCGTATCCTTGGAAGGCCCGGTGGCGCCAGGCAGTTCGCGGCGCCTTCGGCACCGGTTGGCGGCGGCCCCCCAGGGCAGGGATCGCGATGTAGTCGATCCCCGCGGCGTGAAGCGCGGCCGCGAGCACCGGCTTGTTGTACTGCGGCTGGCGGCGCGAACCGGGGAAGCGCCGGACGTCCGCGACCGCTTCGATTCCATAGGGTGCGAGGATGGCCAGAAACTCGGAAAGCGGCCGGGTCGAATGTCCCACGGTCCACACGGTCAGGGCCTGCCTCGAAACGTCGTCCAGATCACCCCCCGCCGACTCCTGGCAGAACGGCGCTCGCATCTCACGCACCTGGTCGGAGCGAACGGTTGACCGACCGCACGGGATCACGCCGTACCAGACGCCGTGTCCGCGTCGCGCGCCGTGCCGAGCTCAGCGCGCGCCGGAGCCTGGCGACGGCGGCTCCGGAGAACCCTGCTCGAACACCCAGCTGAAGGTCCCGAAGAACAGGACCGCCACGCCCGCCACGATGCCCCAGGGCCCGAATTTGGACGACAGCATCAGCCCGACGAAGATGCCGGAGACGCCGAACGCGGTGACGAGCGGCCAGTACGACGACGCGGGCAGGTGAATCCCCTTTCCGTCTATCAGCGGGGGCTCGGGCAGCGGACCGTCCCGCTCGCGCTTCAGTTGCCACACCGGATCGCGGCTGGTGACCACGGGGATCTCGTTGAAGTTCCACTCCTGGGGGGGCGACGGGATGGACCACTCGAGCGTGGCGCCGTTCCACGGGTCGGCCGGCGCGTTGCGCGGGCCGCGCCAGGTCTTGATGATGTTGAGGATGAAGATCACGAACGAGAAGCCGAGGATCAGCGAGCCGATCGTCTCGAGCCGGTTGAGCGCCTCGAAGCCGAGCCCCTCGGGATAGGTGTAGACGCGCCGCGGCATCCCGTTCAGCCCGAGGATGTGCATCGGGAAGAACGTGAGGTTGAATCCGATCAGCATCAGCCAGAAGTGGACCTTGCCAAGGGTCTCGTCGAGCAACCGGCCGAACATCTTGGGCCACCAGTAGTACGCCCCGGCGGTCAGCGCGAAGAGGCTGCCCCCGAAGAGCACATAGTGGAAGTGCGCCACGACGAAATACGTGTCGGTCTGCTGCAGGTCGGCCGGTGGCACCGCGTGCATGACCCCGGACAGGCCCCCGATGATGAACATCGCGACGAAGCCCAGCGCGAAATACATCGGCACCCGGTACTGGATCGAGCCGCCCCAGATCGTGCCCAGCCAGTTGAAGATCTTCACGCCCGTCGGGATGGCGATGACCATCGTCGACAGCGAGAAGGCGGTGTCCGCGACCGGGCCCATGCCGGTGGCAAACATGTGGTGGCCCCACACGCCGTAGCTGATGAACGCGATGAACGCGCCCGAGAACACCATGGCCGCGTAGCCGAACAGCGGCTTCCGTGAGAACACCGGCAGGATCTCGCTGATGATGCCGAACGCCGGCAGCACCAGGATGTAGACCTCGGGATGGCCGAACATCCAGAACAAGTGCTGCCAGAGCAGCGGGTCACCGCCGCCGGCGGGCACGAAGAAGCTGGTCCCGAGGAGCCGGTCGAACAGCAGCAGGATGAGCGCGGCCGCGAAGACCGGGAACGCGAGCAAGGTGAGAATCTGCGTGAAGAAGCTCATCCAGGCGAACATCGGCATCCGCATCAGCTTCATGCCCGGCGCGCGCATGTTGAGGATGGTGACGAAGAAGTTCACTCCCGCCGCCAGCGACGAGACGCCGACGATCTGGAGGAGGCCCATCGCCCAGAAATCCACGTTCATGCCCGGCGAATACTGCTTCGAGGTCAGGTTGGCGTAGCCGAACCAGCCTGTGTCCGGCGCGGCCCCGAACAGGAAGCTACTGTTGAGGAACAGGCCGCCTAGCAGGAATACCCAGTAGCTGAAGGCGTTCAGCCGGGGGAAGGCGACGTCCCGCGCGCCGAGCTGCAGGGGGATGAGGTAGTTGAGGAAGGTCACGCCGAGAGGCATGACCACCAGGAAGATCATCGTCGTGCCGTGCATCGTGAACAGCTGGTTGTACGTGTCCGGCGAGACGAGAGTGTTGTTCGGCTTCATGAGCTGAAGCCGGATGATGAGCGCCTCTACCCCCCCGAGCAGAAAGAAGAGAAACGCCGTGGCGCCATACAGGATGCCGATGCGCTTGTGATCGACGGTCGTCAACCAGCTCCAGAGGCCCGTCTTCGCCCCTTGCAGAGCCGTTGCCTGAGGTTGGTCCTGCAGAACTGTGGTCGACATAGGCTATCCGGTGATGATGCCGCCGCGGACGAGCCGTCGCGCAGGTTCCGCTCGATCCCGGAACGCCCGCTGCGCGGCGGCCGGCGCGGCAGCCCAGTCGGGGTGCCGACTGTGCACCCAAAGTAACTCGAACGGGAGCGCCCGGGGACCCTCAAGGGCAGTTCGTCGGACGATCGAAGACATCCTAGGGAGCCGACTCTGAAGGCATCGTGAGGCCAGGATGAAGCGGCCGGTCCACCCGGCCACCCGATGCCGGCCCGGGATGGCTTCTCGGCTGCTTCACGAGCTCTTCATGCTGGCGGCGGTACATTGGAGAGTGTTCCGCAGCGAGATCTCACGCCATCTTCACTAAGTGCCTCTGGCAGGCGGGCGTATGACCCTACAGGATAGAGTCTGGCTGATCACGCTTGCAGGAATCGGGGGCGTTGCCCTGGTCTTCCTGTACGTCATCAGCCAGGCGACCCGGCAAGCCGACGCCGGCCAGGTGGAGCTACGGGCCGACGCGATCCGGCGTTGGTTCTTTCTGGGGTTGATCACCGTGGGCGTTGGGGCAACGGCGGCCACGCTGACGCCGTTTCCCATCCCGAGCCAGCACGCCGCATCGCAGGGTCGGCAGGTGGTCAAGGCGGTCGGCCGCCAGTGGTTCTGGGAGCTGAGCTCTGAGCCGATCCAAGTCGGGGTGCCGGTGGAGTTTCAAGTCACCAGCGCGGACGTCAACCACGGCTTCGGCATCTACGAGCGCAGCGGACGGTTGCTCGCGCAGACCCAGGCCATGCCGGGCGTCACCAACCGGCTGGTCTACACTTTCACCCGGCCCGGCAAGTACCGGATCCTGTGCCTCGAATACTGCGGCCTCGCCCATCACGGCATGATGCTCGAATTCAACGTCGTCGGCGCCACGGAGGGACAGTCATGAGCGCGCTCTATCCCGACGCCGAGGCGTTGCCGGCGCGCGAGCGTACGGTGCTCAACCTGTACCTCGTGTCCACGCTGATGCTGTTCATCCTGCTGATGGCGTTCGGGCTGACGATGCGCCTGGCGCAAGGGGCCTGGATCGCCATCCCGCCCAACATCTTCTACCAGATCATGACCGCACACGGCGCGGGTATGGTCAGCACGGTCGGCCTGGCCTCGAGTGCGGTGATGTGGTTCTTCCTCCGCAAGTACGTGCGGTTGAGCCTGCCGATCTTCGTGGCCAACTACGTGTTCTTCATGCTGGGGGCCGGGCTGGTCCTGGGCGCCACCTTCATCGGACAGTACGCAGGCGCATGGACGTTTCTCTATCCCTTGCCGGTGCATGCCATGGGCGTCTGGAGCGTTGGCGCGGCCGCAGCGTTCATGCTCGGGTACCTGCTGATCGGGGTGGGCTTTCTGCTGTTCTATCTGGACGCCATGTTCGCGACCATCCGGGTCTACGGCAATCTGGGGCGAGCGCTCGGGCTCCAGTGGCTGTTCGGCGGAACGATCGACAAGGCTCACCCGGGGACGGTGGTCGCGAGCACCATGGTGATCATCGTCAACTCGCTCGGGATCCTCGGCGGTGCCGTGGTGCTGGTCATGTGTCTGGTCAATGCCTACGCGTCCGACTTCATGCTGAGCGCGCTGTTCACCAAGAACCTCATCTACTTCTTCGGGCACGTGTTCATCAACAGCAGCATTTACATGGCCGTGATCGGGGTGTACGAGCTGCTCCCGCGCTACTCCGGCCGGCCATGGAACGTGTCGCGCCCGTTCCTGTGGGCATGGGCGGCCAACACGGTCCTGGTGCTCATCGTCTTTCCGCACCACCTGCTGATGGACTTTGCGATGCCCCGCTGGGCGATGGTCATCGGCCAGGTCGCCTCCCATGGCGAAGGCCTGCCGGTATTCGCGGTCATCGCCTATGGCGCGCTCACCAACATCTACCGCTCCGGCCTGGGCTGGCGCATGCCATCCATGCTGGCGGTCCTGGCGATGTTCGGCTGGGCCGCGGGGATCGTCCCCGCCATCATCGATGGCACGATCAGTGTCAACCGGGTGATGCACAACACCCTGTGGGTCCCCGGCCACTTCCACTTCTACCTCCTGCTCGGGGTGCTGCCGATGCTGCTGGCCTTCATGTATCACCTGATCGGCCAGCGCGCTGAGCGCCCCGATCGCCGCTGGGACAGATGGGGCCTCGCCGTGTATCTCCTCGGCGGCCTGACGTTCGTCGGCATGTTCCTCGCCGGCGGCCACGCCAGTGAGCCGAGGCGCTATGCGGTGCATTTCGTGCAATGGCGGCCGTACGACCGGGTGGCGTCCATCGGAGCGATGCTGGTGATCGCGGCCATGCTGCTGTTCGCGGCCCGCATTTGCCACGGACTGCTGAAGGCACCGGCCAGGTCCGGCGCGTCGTTGAACGGGTGACCGCGGTCCTCCGCACCAGTCTGGCCAGCGTGGCCTTGCTGGTTGCCGGCGGTCTCGCGCTTGCCGCCGCCACGAACGGGTTTCAGGCGTTCACCACCGAGACGGCGCGCCGGGTCGCCGTGCGCGCCCTGCCGGTCGAGCTTCCGGCGGTGGCACTCGAGAGCCATTCCGGTGCGCGCTTCACGCTCGCCGACCTTCGAGGCACGTGGCTGCTGGTGGATTTCATCTACACGCGGTGCCCGACGTTCTGCACGGCGCTCGGCGGCGATTTCGCGCAGCTGGAACGACAACTGGTCGACCCGATCACCCGCGGCAAGGTGCAACTGCTGAGCATCAGCTTCGACCCCACGCAGGACACGCCGGCGCGACTGACGGCGTATCTGGGGCGCTTCCAGGGCCGCGAGCTGGGCTGGCAGGCCGCACGGCCACTCACCGCCGATGGGCTGCGCCGGATCACGGCGGCGTTCGGCGTCACCGTCATTCCGGATCAGCTCGGCGGCTGGACGCACAACGCGGCGATTCACCTCGTGGATCCCGAGGGGCGGCTCGTGGACATCTTCGACGTGGGCGACGTGGATCGGATCCGGGAGGCCGTCCTGCGGGACCTCGGCCGGTGACGGGACGGCGGTGGTCCTCGTCGATGTGCGGTGCCGTGCTTCTGGTTCTGGCATTGCTTGCGCCGCCGGTCCGCCACGGGCTCGAAGCGACGATGTCCGCGCAGATGCTCGTCCAGATACCGCTCCTGGTCGCAGCGGGATGGCTGCTCTCCCACGCGGTGCCTGCGCGCGTCCTGGCGAGAGTGGAACGCTGGAACCATGGCGGCATCTCCGGGCTGGTCCTGGTGGCCGTCGTCTCCACCTTCTGGATGCTGCCGCGATCGCTCGACGCGGCGACGAGTCAGCCGCTGATGGCCGCGGCCAAGTACCTGTCCGTGCCGATGCTGATCGGCCTGCCGTTCGCGGTGAGCTGGCCCCGCATGGGCTTCGTCGTCCGGGGGGTATTCCTGGCGGAGGTCGTGGCGACCTTCTTCCGGCTGGGATGGTTGTACCTCATTGCGCCGATCCGCCTGTGCAACAACTATGCGCTGAATGACCAGCAGCGACTCGGTGGGTACATGCTGGCTGTCGGCGGCGGCGTGCTGGTCTGGTTGGCCGGGAAGCTTCTGTGGGGGCGATTCGAAGCGCCCTCGACCGCGGGCCTAACCCCGGCTTCATCCGCCTGGTTGGCGAGGTGATGACCGACGGCGGCAACCCCAGGCTCTAGTGGAGGCATGATGCATACGATGGCGGGATCCAACACCCTGATCCTCGAGCATGCGATCGATGGCCTTCCAGGCCGCCAGTTTTCGGTCGTCAGGGTTCGATACGCACCTGGAGAAGCCGGGGCGCCGCACTTCCATACCGCGCCGCTTGTGGCGTACGTCGTCTCCGGGGCGCTCCGGTCCAGGGTGGGCGACGGTCCGGAGCGCGTCTATCAGGCGGGGGAAAGTTTCTATGAGCCACCCAATGCAGTCCATCACGTGTCGGCGAACGCAAGCATGACGGAGCCTGTGACCTTCATCGCCGTGTTCGTCGCGCCAGGGAACAGCACATTGACGGTGACCCCCGCTGGGTGAGGCGCGGAGCCGGCTCGTGCCAACCGTGAGTGCCACCGCGCGTCCGGCTAGCCGCCGGAATCGCTTGGGACTCCCGCTCGGCGGGACTGGGATCGCTGCCCGCGGATGATCTTGCTCGTCGTGATGACCTGGCCGGTGTGGCGTTGGGTGTGCTCCGCCGCGTGGAAGAGCAGACCCAGCACATTGCTGGGGAGTCGGGCGCGGCCAACCACTCGTGCGCTGAGAAGGTCGGCTTCTGACACCTCTGCCAGGCGGCGCAGCGCGTTCTCAACGGATGCATCAACCAGGGCGAGCAGCGCGCGGGCCGTAGCCGGCGGAGCGCCGGCGCTCCCTTCTTCGCGCGCTGCGGCGAGTTGCTGGGTATCGAGGGATTGCCCACGTGAATATGCGACCAGACGGTCCAGGCTCCCCCTGATGTGGAGGAGATGGAATCCGATGGCCGCGGCCCCGCCTGGGCGATCCCATAGCTCATCCGGGGGCAGCTCGCCTGCGGCCTCGCGCACATCCGCACGGGACTGCAGCAGCGCATGGGCGACCGGCATCAGGAAAGGAGAAATACCCTCGACTGGGCCGCGCAGCCAGAACTCCGGGAGCACGTCGCGCCTGACCGAGGCCTCGCGTTCCAACGGCGACCGAGGATCGACCGCCGGCTCTCCTCCCAGTCCTGGCGCCTTCATGTTTACGCCCGGCCCGCGGCCACCGAAGACAACCTGGCCGACTTGAGGGTGATCGGCACACCACCCAGCGCCTTCGACACCGGACAGTTCTTCTTGGCCTGCTCGGCGATCTCGCGGAACGTGGACCCATCCAGCCCGGGCACTTCCGCCTCCGTCTCGAGCTCGATTCGCGTGATGGCGAGCTGTTTGGGATCCAGCTCAACGGTCGCGGTGGTCCGGATCGCCTCGGGCGCATGCCCCTGCTCCTCCAGAAAGAGCGACAGCGCCATGGAGAAGCACCCGGCGTGCGCCGCCCCAACCAGCCCCTCCGGCGTGCCGCCCCGGCCACCCTCGAACCGGCTGGCGAACGAATACTCGCCTTCGATCGTGCCTGACCGGAACGTTCCGCTGCCGGCCTTGAGTCCTCCACGCCAAACCGCCTGCCCCTGTTGCCTGATCATGGTGACATCCTTTCTCTCGAGAGTGGTGTGGCTACTTCGCGCGGGTGATCTTGCCGCAGGCGATCGGCAACGTGACCTGCGCCGGAATGGGGCCGAGGGAGGCCACAGAGGTCTTGAGCTTGCTGGCCGCCGGGATGCCGTGGATGAAGACCACGCGCCGATCGAGATCCAGCTTCTGGCCGTCGAATGCCTTCGCGAAGGCCGCCTCCAGGGCGCTCAGCGACACCGTCTCCCGGTACTGAAGCGTGCCGGTCGCCGAAGCCTTCGGGTAGGTGCCGTGCGGAACGTCCATGCTGACCGGATCACCGCTGAACGGCACCATCGTCGTCCCCGCCGCCGCCCCCGTCTCGACCACGTCGATGATGCCGTCGCCGTTCGCGTCCGCCGAGTGTGCTGGGCAAACCGCTGCGCGGCCATCGGTGAAGCCGTGGAAGTGCTGCCAGTGCTCGATGTCCTTCGGCAGGCCGCTCGCGTTCACCGCGATCGTCAGACTGTCACCCTTGATCGTGAACGTCGCCTCGCCCACCGCCTTCGATCCGGTCACCGTCGTATTCAGCGCGGATAGATGGGCGACGTAGACAGCGTTCGACGGGCCGGTCTGCGCGCCGGCCACCGCGGGCAGGCCAGCCGCCGCCGCCGCCATGAGCAGCGCGTGCGCGATCACCAGGCCTACGACTGTTCGCTCCGATTGACTGGTCTCCATGCTTGCCGTCGCCATGATTGTCGTCTCCATGAGCTGGTCGCCGCTCGAATGTGCCGGTGACATTGCGTGAGTTACAGCCGTCGATCGAGGAATGCCTTCAGCGCGATGGCGCCGTTGTGCGCGATGTCGTGCGCGGCATAGATGAGGGTCACCCGGCCGCGCCGCGCGGCGGCGAGGAGCGGCTCCCACGCGGCCGGATGTCCGCGCAGCTCGGTCAGGTAGCGTCGCCGGAACTCAGGCCACCGCTCCGGGTCGTGCCCGAACCAGCGCCGCAGGGCCGGGCTCGGCGCCACGTCCTTCGCCCACTCGTCGAGGCGGAGCCGGGCCTTGGGCACGCCGCGCGGCCACAACCGCTCGACCAGCACCCGCCGCCCATCGGCCTTCGCAGCAGGCTCATAGGCGCGCTTCAGCCGGATCATGCCAGCACTCCCTTCCGCGATTCCCCCGCCGCCGGCGGCGGAACCTTCGGCTGGTACGTCCCCGGGACGGTGCGGAATGCGACGCTCAGCCGGTTCCACCCGTTGATCGCGACCAGGGCGAGGGTCAGGTCCACGAGCTCCTTCTCCGAGAAGTGTCGACGGGCCTCCTCGTAGAGCGCGTCGGGGATGGGTCCATGGCTGATCAGCGTCAGCGCGTCGGTCCAGGCGAGCGCGGCTCGCTCCCGATCGGTGTAGAACGGAGTCGCGCGCCACGCCGGCAAGGCGTACAGGCGCTGCTCGGTCTCGCCGCCGGCGCGGGCGTCCTTCGTGTGCATGTCGAGGCAGTAGGCGCAGCCGTTGAGCTGTGAGGCCCTGGTCTTGATCAGGTTGAGGAGGCCCGGATCCAGCCCGGAGCCCCGCAGATAGGTCTCGAGACCGCCGAGCGCCCGGATTCCCTCGGGCGCTGCCTTGCCGTAGTTGATGCGCTGCTCCATGATCGATGCCCCCGTCGCTTGCAGGTGACGCCTTCCCTCACGTATCCGCCGTGCCCCCGAACTCCGCTCGGAAGCCCCCTCGAGGCGGTCCGGTGTAACCCACGCAACCCATGAACCGGCATAACTCAAGCGATCTTCCCGGTGGCGACCGCGCGCACGATGTCGGTGTGTGAGATGACACCCACGAGGGCCCCATCGTCCTCGACAAACAAGCGACGCACCTCCGCGTACAGCATGTGTCGAGCTGCCTCCCGCACCTCGGCCGTGGACGCGATCATGAGCGGCTTCGGCGTCATGATGTCGCGGACGGGTGTGTGATCCAGCAGGATGTCGCGTTCCGCGGCGCTTCGCGTCTCGGCCTGCGCTGCGATCAGATCCGTGCTCGACACGACGCCGACCACGCGCGCGCGCGCATCCACCACTGGAAGCCCGGTGACCTGCGCGTCCGCGAGCGACACCACGACCTCGGACACGGGCGTGTCGCCGGTCACAGTCCTCACAGCGGTCTGCATGATATCCGCCACTCTCATTGCATCTCCTCGGAAAGTGAGCCAAACCCGGGGGCCTCGCTGGCATGGAGACCAACATGACGCCGCTCGCATGAAGGCTTCGTGAAGCGGCCTTTAAGTCCTCTTTACGGCGGCCAACGAACAAGGATCCTTCTGCCGCCATTCACGCTCTCTTAATACGGCACTGGCTATCCTGTAGCCCGAATCCTTCAAGGAAAGGACGTGATCCTGATGACCGCTGCCTCCCTCGTCAGGGCGCGTTGCGTAAGCCCGAGCGCGACCGGCCCAGCACCGACCCTACACACCGCGCTGCGCGACATTCACCAACGGTGGATGCGCGACACGTTGCGGTGGCTGGCGCCAACCCTGTCTGCCAGCGCGGATTTCTGGGACGGCTGGAGCGCGGTGCGATACATCAACGATCAGTTCGAGCGGAAGTATCGCCGGCAGCGAAGCCTGGTGAAGGCCATCCTCCCGCTCCTCCGAGCGGCGGATGCCTTCCGGCTCCGATCCACGACCGTAGAGCTCGAACTGATGCGCCGGCATCTGAACCGGGTCGCAGGGCGGCAGCAGATGACCGAGGTGGTGGCCGTGGCGTCCTGCCATTTCCTCGAACTGCTCGCGGCCTGGTTCGGCGAGCTCCAGCGAGTCACACAGGGCCTGAGCCGAGACCAAATCCCGCCTCAGGGCCAGAGGGCCCTGGCGAGGCTCGAGTCCGCTATCGCCATCCGGAAGTGAGCAGGAGAACCCTTTCGTTAACGGAGCGAGTTGGCCTCATGAACAGAGCCGTCTGCATCCTATTCTGGCTTACCGCGCTCGGGTGGGCGCCTGGCGTCCGGGCCCAGGCGGCACCCCGTGAGCCGGTCTCGTATGACCCAGCGACGAACACCGTCACGTTTGCCCTTGAAGCCGGGGCGCCGGGAACGGCGGGCCCATTCAACTTCAATGGCTACACCAACGGCGGGGCAACGCTCGTCGTGCCGCCGAAGAGCACCGTCGTGATGAACTTCGTGAACCACGACGGAACTCCCCACAGCGCGGAGGTCATCGCCGACACGGAGCCGATGCCCAACATGGGTGGCGATCCCGCCATCCCGCGCGCATACAGCCGGGATGTGACCCAGGGCATAGCTCAGGGTGGGACCGATGTCATGCGGTTCACCGCCCCGGAGACCGGGACCTTCCGGATCTTTTGCGGCGTCCCGGGGCACGGCATCTCCGGCATGTGGATCCGGATGAAGGTGGATCCGTCGGCGAAGACGCCGTCTTGGACAAAAACGCCGTAGCCAAGAGCGCGGGATGGCCGCACGAAGCCGTCCGTGACCTGATGAAGGCGGCTTCAGAGTCTCTTCTGAACGACTTCATTCGTACCCTGATAGAGTACTCGTTACCGACCCGCGAAATCGTTGACGTCCGGGTTGTGACCCTGCGCGGCCGACGCGTGGCGCGCGCTCCGGTTCGAGGAGGAAGAGATGCGAGCACGACGTGTTGGCGGCGAACCTGCCTTCCGGCTGTTGCAGGACGAACAGGAGATCGGTCGAGTCGACGGAACCAGGGTGAGCTTCCTGGGGTTTGCGACCCGCGACGACGCGGCCCTCGCGGCCTCCGTCGCGCACCTGGCGCTGGCGCGACGGCGCGAAAAGAAGCGACAGCCGGCCCATGGGCCCTCCGACGTCGCCGTCATGGACCCTGGGCCCCGCCAGGCTGTCATCGCACCCGCCGGGGTTCTGGCCATGCTGGTTCCACCGGCGGCTGGAGGGTCGGCAGGCGGTGGCTGGGGGTTCGAAATCGGGCTGCTTCCGGAGGAGAGTGTCGAGGTATTCGCCATCGCGCGAGCCCGTGTCATGTGGCGGGCCCTGCGGAGTACCGGCGTGTACCGGCGCATGCGGCAGTTCCGCGCGGGTTATCGGGCGGCGGCCTAGTTCACCACCGGTGTCGAACTGCGGCGAGCGTACGTCTCGCCGCGCTGGCGGCATCGAGTTCACGAAGGGGGCTAAAGGATGACGTCGTCATTTGCCTACTCGCCGACCCCAGTGTCGGGCCTGACCGACACTCAGTTGACGGAACTGAGCACCGAACTGTTGGGGGAGCTGCGCCGGTTGACGCCCGGCACCACCCTCATCGCTCGCGGCCACGATGTGCGGACGCAGATGCGGATCCGGCTCATCCGTGACGCACTGAAGCGAATTCGAGCCGGGATCTACGGCGCGTGCCTGGTCTGCCGGTCGGCGATTGCGTACGAGCGGCTGGCGGTCGTTCCCGAAACACAGACCTGCATGCGCTGCGGTTCAGGGTTCTGAGGGCGTATGACAGCGGTCAATGGCACCCCGAGTGCGGCCGAAAGGACAACCCCTCAGATGGCACCGGAGCGCATCCTGGTCGGCGTGGACTTCCGTCAGCCATCGCTCGCAGCCGCGAGCTGGGCCGCCGCGCACTTCGGGAAGTCCACCATCGAGCTCGCTCACGTACTGCCGATCCCCGAAGTACCGGCGTTCCTGCGGCCGGCGATGCCCGCGCTCGACGATCGTCTGGGCCCGGCTGCGGCCAGCCCTCTGCCGGCGCTGCGCGGCTTCGCCGGGACGCTCCGGGCCAAGGATCTGTCGGTACAGGTGCGGGTCGGCTCTCCGGTCGATAGCCTTGCCGAAGCGGCCGCCACCTTTGGTGCGGAGCTGGTCGTGCTCGGCCGCAAAACGGTGGACGGGAGCAGGGGCCGGACCCTTGAGCGCCTGATTCGGCGACTTGCCGTCCCGGCCCTCGTGGTGGATGGCCGCGTACGCGAGTCTCCCCGGCGCATTCTCGCCGCGGTGGATGACGCCGCCATCGGCCGCGACGTCGTGGGTTGGGCCGCAGCCCTCGCCCGACACTTCGGCGCCGAGCTTACGCTGCTGCACGCGCTCAGCGACTCGCTTCTGGCGCACCAATGGCTGTGGGAGGAGGAAGCTCGCGAGAGCGGATCCGCGAGCCTGGGCACGAGCTCTCGCTGGGTGGCTCCCACTCATGCGTGGCTACGGCGGCTAAGCGATGACATCGGGCGATCGCCCGGGAGCCGCACGATTGTCGCAGTCGGAGCACCGGGGCCCGTGATTCTGGAGCGCGCGCGGATGAGTCGAGCCGACCTCATCGTCATGGGACGGAACGGTTCGCACGCCATGGGTGCGGGGGACATGGGATCGGCCACACGCCTGACGCTGCGCGCGGCCCCGGTCCCCGTTCTCGTCGTGCCAGGCACCGATACGCCGGGACGGCGGCCCGGGGAGACCGGGGTAGACCGAGATCTGAGACGGCAACGCAGTACCCAGCCGAGGCTGGCCATCGGGCTTCCGAACAGGGTCCGATTCACCCACGTGAAGGAGTGACACGATGAGATCGCTGCGTCTGACCAGCAGTCTGGTTGCGCTGGTGGTCCTCAGCATTTGGCCCGCCACGGCATGGGGGCAGGTGGACTGGCCGACCTACGGCGGCAACGCCTGGAACCAGCGGTGGTCGGCCCTGAAGCAGATCGACACGCGCAACGTCAGCCGGCTGGTTCCCCGGATGGTGCTTCAGACCGGCGTCAGCCGGCCGGGGTCGTTCGAGACCACGCCGATCGTCGTCGGGAACATGATGTACGTGACCACGGCCTACAACGAAGCCACGATCGCGTACGATCTGAACAGCAAGAAGCAGGTCTGGCGCTACGAGCACAAGCTCGGCACGACGCTCACCTGTTGCGGGCCCAATAACCGCGGGGTGGCGGTCAGCGACGGGTCGGTATTCGAGGGTACGTTGGACGCGCACCTCATCGCGCTCGACGCGAAGACCGGCAAGGTCACGTGGGACGTCGAGGTGGCGGACCCCGCCGCGGGGTACAGCATCACCCATGCCCCGCTGATCGTCGGCCAGAACGTGATCGTCGGGGTGTCCGGCGGCGAATACGGCATCCGGGGACACGTCACGGCCTACAACGTGAAGACGGGCGAGCAGGCCTGGCGCTGGTACTCGATTCCCGCCCCGAAGGGCGACCCGACGTTCGACGACAAGGCGCCGAACGGCTGGTGGGGCACCTGGGCGACGAAGGCCGAGGACAACGACCTGCATCGGGACATCGCCAAGGAGAAGGCCGACAGCGCCAAGTACGGCGATGCCTGGAAGACCGGCGGCGGCGGCGTGTGGATGACACCGGCGTACGACAAGGATCTCAACTCGATCTTTCTCGCCGTCGGCAACCCTTCGCCGGACCTCGATGGCAGCGTCCGTCCCGGCGACAACCTCTATACCGACGCGATCGTGGCGATCGACGCCACGACCGGCAAGACCAAGTGGTATTACCAGACGGTGCCGCACGATGTCTGGGACCTCGATGCCGTGTCTCCCCCGGTCGTCACTACGCTCGCCGGCAAGAAAGTAGTGGTTCATGCCGGCAAGACAGGCTGGGTCTACGTCGTGGATGCGGCCACCGGCAAGCTGGTCCGCAAGAGCCACAACTTCGTGCCGCAGGAGAACATGTTCGCATTGCCGACCGAGAAGGGCACCCGGATGCTCCCCGGCGCCAACGGAGGCTCGGAGTGGTCGCCTATCGCGGTTGATCCCAACCTCAACTACGCCTTCGTGGCCGGCCTGCACCAGCCGATGAACTACATCACCCACACCGCACCGTACGAGAAGGGCCGGCTCTGGCTCGGCTCGGCGTTCGTGGCCATTCCCGGCGAGGAGCAATGGGGCCTCTACTCCGCCGTCGACCTCGCCACCGGCAAGATCGCCTGGCAGAACAAGGTCCCCCAGCCGATGATGGGCGGCTCGCTCGCCACGGCCGGCGGTCTCGCCTTCACCGGCGAAGGCAACGGCAACTTCAACGCGTACGAGTCCAGAACCGGCAAGCTGCTCTGGCAGTTCAACGCGGGCGCGGGATGCAATGCGGCGCCGATGACGTTCACCCACGGCGGCGAGCAGTTCATCGCCGTGGCGTGCGGCGGCAATTTCCAGCTGAGCTACCCGCTCGGGGACGCGGTCATGGTCTTCGGTCTCCCCAAGCAGTGGACGCCTTAGCGTGTGGTCGAAGGCAAGGCGGAGGAGCGCGCGCCGCGGGTGACCGCGCGCGCCGGCCTCAGTCGTCCCCAGCCTCGCCAGCGGCGAATGGCGATCCGGCCACGACATCCTGGCGTGCTTCAGGGACGTCAGCGTAGGTTTCGTGAGGACGTATCGCGGCCGTGGCGGCAGATGACGACAGGTACGCTTGGTAAGGAGGTCGGGTGATGAGCATGGACCAGCCGGAAACCGTGGCGCTCAATGCCCGGGCCCGCCGTGAGGCCGCCGATGCGGCCCGGCAGGCCCTGGAGACGCTCATCGACGAGATCGCATCAGAGTCCTTTCCCGCGAGCGACCCACCAGCGTGGGGCGTCGCGGGCGCGCGGCTCCTGTCACTGATGCCCCGGCCCGGGGACGTTGACTACGTACGGCCTGGATGAGGCACGCGGGGTGGGCGATCGATCCGCAGCGGGCCATCGTGGGCCAGGACCCGGGGTGAGGAGCAAGAAACGCGTGGTTGCTGCCGCGGGTGGACTTCCCAGCCGGCCGCGCGGTCGTATCGCGCGGGGGCTGTTGGCCGGCGTGCTTGGCACGGCGGCGCTCACACTGTCGGACCGCGTGGAACGGCTCGTCCTGGGTGGGCGGCCGATCTACTCGCACACTCGCATCGGGCGTCTGCTCGCCCGGCAATGGCTGATCCACCCGGCGCGAGGCCCGCGGCTCGGAGCGGCGCTGCGGTGGACCTACGGTCCGCTCTGGGGGGCCGCGTACGGCGCGCTCCGTCCGTGGCTGCCGCGCCGCCGCCTGGCAGCGGCGCCGATGCTGAGCGCCGCGATCTATTTGGTGGAAATCACCACCTTCCCGCTGGTCGGAGCGACTCCCCCCGTCGAACGGTGGCCACCAGTGCAGCGGGGTACCCTCCTCTTGCACACGTCCGCGTACGCGCTGGCGACGGCATTGGCGTATTGAGGTTCCCGGGCGTGACTCTCGCAGCGGCTTCATTCCGGTCGGCGGCGCGGTCGAGGCTCATCGCAAGCGAGCCCCGGAGTGACGATCGGCAACGGCTCAGCCCAACCAACCTCCGGTGAACCCGGCCGCGCGCAAGCCTTTCACCAGCGAGGTACTCCCGCGGAGCAGGCGCCACACAAGGTCGTTGCGATGGTTTTCGATCATCAGCACGATCGGCCCTTGATTGAGACCGTAATGCCACCGCGACACCCAGCCGAAGGGGTTGCCGGTTTCGGCTGGGAAGCTCGGGTTGAACGTGGCCTTGAAGCCGTAGGATTCCTCCTGTTCCAGCTCGACGTCCTCCGAGAAGTACCGCAGGGTGGGCAGGACGATCTCGGGGGCGAACGGCAACGACGCGGCCACCGCCCAGGGCGCCAGCGTGCCGTCGTCGGGGCCGTAGGGTGTGCCGCGGGCGAGATAGTCGAAGTACTGCCGCTCGACGCCGCCGACCTCGAGGGTCGCGGGGCCGGGGCCGTCGCTGGCGGTGATGCCCCAGCACCGTTCACCGTACCGGGGGTACTCGTGCGGGTTACGCATGGCGTAGCGCTGCTGTGCGTACGTGGCACGTCGGCTGTTCTCGAAATAGTCGAGGCCCTTCCGACGCATGTAGTCATCCTGTATCCCGCGAAAATCGATCCACAGGTGCGACAACTGATGAATGAACAGAGGCCCGGCATACACCATCTCCGCCCCTTCGATCTCCTTCCATATATAGGTTGACGTGAAGGCCGCATAGCTCTCGGGCGGCAGAGGATAGGTGGGCGACCCGAGGCCGAGCACGTACAGCAGGATGGCCTCGTCGTATCCCTGCCAGCGGTACGGCAGGAATCCGCTCTCGGGTTTCCAGCCGTGCGTGAGCGTGGCCTGGCCGTTCTGCGCCCATTGCCAATCGGCCCGCCGGTACAGCGCATCGGCCAGGGCGCGGACCGCGTGCTCGGCCTCGTTGTCCCGGTCGAAATACGCGGCCGCGCCAAGCATGCCGGCGAACAGAATCGCCGTATCCACTGTGGAGAGCTCGCAGCGCCAGGCGCGCCGGCCGGTCCGCATGTCGAGCCAGTGATAGTAAAAGCCCTTGTGGCCGGTGGCATCGGGGTCGGGCCCGTGCGGGCTGTCGCGAAAGAAACGCAGGGTCGTGAGCGTGCGTTCGAGTGCCTGCTCCCGTGTCAGGTAGCCGCGCTCGACACCGACCGGATAGGCCGTGAGCGCGAGCCCGATGGCGGCGATACTGGCCGGCCAGCGCGGGTCCGTCTTGTCGGCGACCAGACCGTTCGCGGGGTTGACCTCCTTCTCGAAATACGAGAACGTCTTCCGCTGCACGCGGTCGAGCAGGTCCCAGTCGGCCTGCGTGGGCGGAGAAGGCCGGTTCACCGGTGGTCCGCCACCCTTGGGGCGAACTCGACGGTGAGGGCGGCCACGCTGTGCGGCGGCAGTCCGAGCTCGAACTCCAGCGCGGCCTCGGCCTGTCGCCAGACACTCGGCTCCTGCCGCAGTTGCGACATCGCCTGCAGGTGCTCCACCTGCCGCGGGCCGAGGTACTTGGGTTGGCCCATCGCCTCCCACGCCCGCCGAGGGTTGGCGTGATCTTCGTCGATTCGCTCCACAAGCGCGGTGACCGGCGCGCTCGAGTGCACAAGGCGCAGCCGCACCAGCTCGGTCTGGATCGGGTGCCGTGGCTGGGCGTCGTTGACCAGCAGAACGGTCAGTGAGGTGAGCGTGCCGGCGGGCTTCAGAACCGCCCACGCTTCTACCGTCTCGTGGCCGCCCTCGACCTCCAGCTCGTCTGAACCCAGCCGGTGCAACAGCTGGTACGCGCGGTAGATGGGCTTGGGGATGCCGTTGATCGTGAGGAGGCCGAATCCGCCCTGAAACGGGATGGACGGGAAATAGTTCTCCTCGAAGATGTCGCTGAACGTCCACAGGCTGTAGCCTTGCACCAGGCCGCGCACGCTCATCAGGATGTGGGTGGCGTAGGCGGCGGAGGCGGGGCGGTCGTGCAGATCGTGGCGGGGGTTGGACGACGTGTTCCACTCCGTGTAGTAGAGGGGCCGCCCGCGCGCCTGGTTCCGGGCCGCCAGTGCGCGCTGGCGCATCACGTCGCGCGGGGCATTGGCCAGCTGGGTCTCGGAATCGGCGCCGATCTCGCCGAAGGCATCGGTCGGGTAGTAGTGGGTGGTCACGAAGTCGGCCGGCAGGCCGTGCCGCTCACAGAATTCCAGGAACTCGGCGATCCAGGCGTTCTGCGCCGTGGCGGGGCCGCCGACTCTGAGCGAGGCGTCCACCTGCTTGATGGCTTCGGCGGTATAGCGGTAGAGCTTGAAGTATGCCGCCTGGTCGCCGGTCCAGAAGTTGTGCAGGTTCGGCTCGTTCCACACTTCAAAGAACCACCGCCGGACCTCCTCGAGTCCGTAGCGCTGGACCCAGTGCTCGACCAGCTTGCGGACGAGCGTGGCCCATTGGTCGAAGTCCCTGGGCGGGGTGATGTTGCCGCGATAGCGAAACACGGTCTCTGGGCCCGAGGCCAGCGTGACAGGCATGAAGCTCAGCTCCACGAACGGCTTCATGCCGATGGACAACAGGAAGTCCATGATCTGATCGGCATTGAAGAACGAATACAGCAGCGCTTCGTTCTGGCAGATCAACGTGCCCATATCGTCGGAGAACAGGCCATGGAAGCGCACGTGCCGGGCGCCCAGCTCGGCCCGGCACCGCGACAACTGTGCCTGCCAGTCGGCGCGCAGCGCGAGCGGGGCATGGCCGCTGCCGAGGGTGTGTTCCCAGAAGTGGTCGAGGCGGGTGGGAGCCCGACTCAGATCGCAGGTGAACGTCGGCAAGATCCCTCCGCGGTCTTGGCTCAGTCCCGGCGCCAGAGCGTGGCCCACCCGCCCCCGTAGCGCTCGCGCTCGCGGCCGCAAACCAGCCCGAATCCGACCATGAGCACGCCCGCCAACGCGGACCCGGCGCGGACCTCGGGCGAACGCTCCAAGACCCACGCGCTCAGCGCCAGCCAGGCGCCCAGACCGACGTTTACCCAGCGCAGTCCCCGCGTCACGCCCGACATCGCGATCGTGGCGGCCGCCGCGGCGATCGGTCCGGTCACGAGGTCGCTGGTGCGCGCCGCGCCCGCATAGCCGAGCACGGCCGGAGCCGCCATGAGCCAAAGGCCGAGCAGCAGGTTAGCGAGCCGAGGCCACATCGCCGCCCCCTCCCCAGAACACCTGCCATGCCGACCCACCCCGGCGCCGCACCCGCGCCAGGTGCTGGAGGCTCGCCAGGACCTCGTCCATCGCGGGGCCGATCATTGCCATGGACGCCGCGGCGGAGGCGAGGCATAGCGTGCACCACGCGTGGAAGAGCACCGGTTGAAGAATCACGAGCAGGATGCTCGCCGCCCCGAGCGGTCCGACCGCGAGGCCGAACAGCACGACGATCCAAGGCTTGGTGCGCCACCGTCCGGTGCCGCCGACGATGCCGCTCACCCCGTCGAGCACGTACCCCAGCGCGCCCGCCGCCGCATCGGGGAGAGGTAGCACCCGCGACACGGGCGAGTGCAGGACCGCGATGCTGCCGCGGCCGAAGAACGGCTCCCACACCGACGCGATCGCCCCCCATTGATACAGTGCCAGGTAGAGCGCGACGCTGAACCCCGCCAACGCCACCCCCACCAGCGGCAGCCGCTCGGCCCAGCTCGAGGGATTGTAGCTCCAGCCCGGCGGCGTCATCCGGACGCCACCAGGCGCGGCGCCAGCTCCGCGATCCGGGATTGAAACGGCGTGAGCAGCTCCACGCCTTCGTCCGTGACCGCGACCAGCTCGCACTGGCGGAGTCCGCCCCAGCCCTCCAGGTAGACCGCCGGCTCCACGTTGAAGACCATTCCCGGCTCCAGCACGTCGTTGGACGCAGGATGGATCCGGGGGCGGGCGTTCGGGTCGATGGCCGCGAACCCGACGCCGTGGCCGGTCCCGTGCCGGAAGGCATCGCCCAGGCCGCGGGCGGCCAGCACCTCGCGCGCCGCCCGGTCGACCGCGCGCGCCGGCACTCCCGGCGCGATCGCGGCGAGCGCGGCGCGGCGGGCGTCGAGCACCGCCTCGAACAGCTCCCGCACGCGCTCGTCCGCCGGTCCGGTGTGGTACGTCCGGGTGATGTCGGTCCAGAAGCCATCCACGAACGAGTTGCAGTGCACCATGACCGCATCGCCGGAGCGGATCCGCCGTTTGCGGGTGCGCGCGTACGAGCGGTAGGCCAGCGCCGCGTCCGGTCCCGCCATGCACCAGGTGAACCCGCCGGCTCGCAGCAGCGCGTCGCCCTCACGGTCGGCATAGGCCTCGAGCGGTGCGCGGAACGTGGCCGCGACCTCTCGCTCTGGGGCGCCCGGCACGATGCTGGCCGCGCCGGTCCGGAACGCGCCCGCCGCGACCCGGCACGCGAGCCGAAGACGGGCCAGCTCACGGCGCGTGAGCACCGCGCGAAGCCCGCCGAGCGTCTCATCGGCATCCACCAGGGTGGCGGCGGGACAGAGCGCGCCGACCAGGGCGGGGATGGCCGTCGCGTAGCGATTGGTGCCCGCGTACGAGCTGGGCTCGAGCATGGGGCCGCGCTCGTATCCGATCCGCCCCGCGGTCACGCCGAGCCGGCGGAGAGTCCGGCCGAGCGGACCGGCGAGCGCGTCCATCAGGGACGGCAGTTCCTGGAGCGAGCCGGGCGCGAACGGCTCGCACACGTCGGCCCATCCTCCCGCGACGAGATCGAGCTCGTCCTCAGCCGCCGCGACCCCGACGGCACCTTCGGCGGTGGCCACGGCGACGCTGGTGCCGACCACCGGCCAATAGCCGGAGAGCAGCAGCACGTTCGACGGCAGGGCGCAGACCAGCGCGGCCAGCCCGCCCGTGTCCAGGGCCCGACCGATCCGGTCGATCCGTTCGGCGTCACGCATGGCGCGGTCCGGGCCTCATCGCCGGTGCATCCAGCCGGCCCAGGCGCTCCCCGTGCCTCCCACCGCGGCCAGCGACGCCAGATCGAGCCAGCTCACGTGCACGCCGGCCGGATGGATCTGCGGGAGTACCAGCCAATAGGTATCGAGGTAGTGCATGCCCAGCAGCCATCCCGCGACCGCGGCGAGCACTGCCGTATTCACCTTGGCCGCATGGACGATGAGCACCAGGAAGGGGAGCACGAGCTGGCCCGCGAGCAGCACCAGTGCCAGCCACCCCCAACTGGCGTGCACCCGGGGCAGGTACCAGGCCACTTCGGCGGGCACGTCCGCGATCCAGATGATGAAGTACTGGCAATAGGCGATGTATCCCCAGAAGACCGCGAAGGTCAGCATGAGCGCGCCGAGCGCGTAGGCCTGGCCCGGCCCCAGCGGCTTCGCCGCCGAGCCCGCCAGTCCCCGGACGAAGCCGACGAGAGCCACCAGCGCGAGCGCCGCCAGGAATCCCCCCGCGAACCAGTACACGCCGAACACAGTGGAGACCCAGGCCGGCTGGAGCGACATGAGCCAGTCGAACGCCGCGAACGTGAGCGATAGGCCCAGGGCCGGGAGCGAGATGGCGGCCAGGGCGCGTTCCCGCACGGCCGGGGGGTGCTCGGCGTCGCGCCCCTCCCGAACCGCCCAGCGGCGGAGCAGCAGGCTGACCGCGATCCAGATGGCGAAGTACACTGCCGCCCGGACAAGGAAGAACGGCCGGTTGAGCCAGGCGCCGTTGACCGGGGATCGCACTCGGGTCCAAGGGTACAGCACGTTCATGCCGGGGACCAATGCCACGAAGAACAGCGCGAACAGCGGCAGCGTGGCCGCGACGTCGAGTGCGATCCGGCGCAGCGGGTCGAACCAGCGCGCACCCGTAATGTGGGTCACCGCGACCAGAATGAGCGCCCCGAGCACCACGCTCATCCCCGCGGCGAACGCCGCGAGCCAGGACGCGTAGGCCTGGCGCGGCTCGGCCAGAAACCCGATGCCCGAGAGCGCCAACCCCAGGATGCCGATCGCGAGCGCGACCGGTGGCCTGCGCCGACGGGTCCCGGACGAGGCGAGTGCGCTCATCGCGGTTTCGCCGGTCCCAGCGAGTCGAGCCGGCGCAGGTCGGCCGCCCGAGCGGAGTCGTCCCGCTCCCCGGCCCCCGCCACGGGCCGGCCGTTCAACCAGCGGACGTAGGCGACGACCGCCCACCGGTCGGCGACCGACAGCTCGCCCGCATACGATGGCATCCGGCCGAGGCCGGCGTGTACGACCTCATAGACCCTGCCCGGCGAAAGGGCCGCCGCGGGGCCATTCCGGAGCGGGGGCGGCCGGCGCTCGGTGAAGTTCGACGCGACGACGCTGCCGCCAAACCCTCCGGCGCCATGACACGCGGCGCAGTAGATCTCGAACCGCGAGCGCCCTCGCTGGAGCAAGGCCGATGTGACGGTCATGGGAATGCGCTGGAGATACCGCCCGGCGGAGTCGCGGCCGGTGGCGAGCGCCGGGTCGAGTATCCGCTCCCGCGAAATCGTTCCGGCGGGCGGCGTCTGCAGCACCTTGCCGTCCGGGAAAGCGCCGCTGGCCTCGTAGGCGTCCGCTCTGGGCTGCTCCCGCATTCGCTGGAGTGCGCGGTCCACGTCGGCTTGAACGCCACCGCAGGCGGCGAGCAGCACAGTCCCGATCGCGGTCGCGCCGCCCAACCCATGCCCCGGCGCCCGCCTCACGCGCTGACCTCGGGGAGCGGCACGATCCGGAGCGGATCCAGCGCGGCCAGCGCCGAACGGGTCCGCTCGGGCTCGAACAGCGGATCGCGCTCGTCCACGGCGACCCAGTAGCGATCCACCGAGGCCCGCTCGAAGCCATCGACCTCGAAAACCGGATGCCATAACTCGGGGAGCCGAAGCGCCACCAGGAGCCCGAAGAAGGCGGCGAGCGCCGCGCCCAGCACCGTGGCCTCGAACGTCGCCGGGACGAAGGCGGGCACCGCGTGCGCCGGGCGGCCGCCGATCCGAAGCGGGTACACCCAGACGTTGGCGTACCACTGGATGGCGTAGCCCAGCAGGGCGCCGACGACTCCGCCGGCGAAGACCACCCGGGGCAGCCGGCTCGGGCCGCGTCCCCGCTCCTCGGCGCCGGGCAGGGGGAACGGTGTATAGGTCTCCACGGCCCGGTAGCCGAGCGCATGCAGCGCTGCCGTGCCGGCGAGCAACCGGTCCGCCGTGGAAAACTCCGCGATCAGTCCGCGCCGGCTTGGCATCGCTCAGCTCCCCTCCGCGCCCAGCTCGTGGCGGAGCTGGCGCAGCTCGCTGATCGGAATGAATGGGACGAACCGCACGAACAGCAGGAACAGCAGCCCGAAGAAGCAGATACTGCCGCCGAGGATGGAGAGGTCCACCCATGTCGGGCTGTAGAAGTGCCAGCTCGACGGCAGGAAATCACGGTTGAGCGAGGCGACGATGATGATGAACCGCTCGAGCCACATGCCGAGCAGGATGGCCACCGAGGCGGCCAGGAGTACCGGCGGGCTGGCGCGGAGGCGCGCCGACCAGAAGAGCTGGGGCGTGAGCACGTTGGCGGCCAGCATGATCCAGAAGAGCCACGCATAGGGCCCGAGAGGGCGCGCCACCAGCATGGTGTAATGCTCGTACGCGTCGCCGCCGTACCACGCCAGGAACGCCTCCACGATGTACGCGTAGGCCATCATCCAGCCCATCGCGAGCAGGAGCTTGGCCATGTTGTCGAGGTGCCGCGCGGTGATCACGTCGGCCAGGCCGTAGACCCGGCGGAGCGTGATGACGAGGATGAGCACCATCGCGAAGCCGGAATAGATGGCGCCGACGACGAAGTAGGGCGGGAAGATGGTCGAATGCCAACCGGGGAGCTGGCTGATCGCGAAATCGAGGCTTACGATGCTGTGGACCGAGATCACCAGCGGGGCGGCCAGTCCGGCGAGCAGGAGGTAGGCGACCCGGTACTGCCGCCATTGCGCCGCCGCGCCGCGCCAGCCGAGCGCGAAAACGCCGTAGAGACGCCGCCGAAGCCGCCCCGGCGTGCGATCGCGGGCGGCCGCGAGATCAGGCAGGAGCCCGAGGTACCAGAACAGGACCGAGACGGTAAAGTAGGTCGCGACCGCGGCGGCATCCCACGGCAGGGCGCTCTTGAACTGGGGCCAGACGCCGAAGCGGGTGGGATACGGAATGAGCCAGTAGAAGAACCACGGGCGGCCCAGGTGGATGATGGGAAAGAGGCCGGCGTTCACCAGCGCGAAGATGGTCATCGCCTCGGCGATGCGGTTGACCGAGCCGCGCCAGCGCTGGCGGAACAGGAGCAGAAACGCGGAAATGAATGTTCCCGCGTGGCCGATGCCGATCCACCAGACGAAGTTGACGATCGCGAACGCCCACGCGACGGGGATGTTGTTCCCCCAGACGCCGATCCCCCGGGCAAAGGTGTAGCCGATCGCGCCGAAGAGGAGCAGGCTGCCGAGGCCGAAGACCGCGAGCAGCACCCGGTAGCCGCGCGGCGTGTGGAGCAAGGGGGCGAGCAGACGGTCGGTGAGCGCGGCATCGCCCGGACGCCCGATCATGAGCGGGTGGGGATCGGCGCGGAGTTCCGGTCCGCCCGAGGCGGGCAGCGCGCTCGCGCTCACTTCACCCCGCTCCCAACCGCGGGTTGGGATTGGTGATCCGGGTGAGGTAGCGCACCCGCGGGACGGTGCCCAGCTCGTCCAGCACGGCGTAGGCCCGCGGGTGATCGCGCAAGGGTGTCACCGGGTCGGCGGGGTCGGTGGCCGAACCGAACACAATCGCCTCGGTGGGACACGCCTGCTGGCAGGCGGTGCGCACCTCGCCGGCTCCCAGGGCCCGCCCGTCCAGCCGCGCGGCGATCTGGCCCTCCCGGATCCGCTGGATGCAGAAGGTGCACTTCTCCATCACGCCGCGGGCGCGGACGGTGACGTCCGGATTCTTCGCCAGCCGTTCGGTCTCGGACACCTCGCCGTTGTAGTCGAACCAGTTGAACCGGCGCACCTTGTACGGGCAGTTGTTGGAGCAGAAGCGGGTACCCACGCAGCGGTTGTAGACCATCTCGTTGATGCCGTCGGGGCTGTGCACCGTCGCGCTCACCGGGCAGACGTACTCGCAGGGCGCCTTCTCGCAGTGCTGGCAGAGCATCGGCTGCATCAGGACGGCGGGCTCGTCCGGTGTGCCCGCGAAGTACCGGTCGAGGCGGAGCCAGTGCATCTCGCGGCTCTGGAGCACCCCCTCGCGCCCCACTACGGGCACATTGTTCTCCGCCTGGCAGGCGACGACACACGCGCTGCACCCGGTGCACGTGGACAGGTCGATGACCATCGCCCACTGCTCGCGCGCGGCGGACGGCTCGGGCTGGTAGAGCGAGAGCGGCCGGCCCCGCTCGGCCGGCGTGCGCTCCGGCCGGCGGCGGTACTCCTCGAGCGTGGCGCCGAGCGCGATCGGCCGCCCTTCCATCTGCCAGTGTGTCTGGGTGAGCGCGAGCGGCACCGGCCCCGAGGTCACGGGTCGCACCGATGCGGCGGCCGCGACGAACGGGCAGGCGGCGGTCCGCAAGGCGAACCCGTTGGCTCCGACCCCGGCCGCCACCTGTTCCTCTCCCTCCGCGTCGCCGGCCGTCCGGCCGTAGCCGAGCGGAATCGTGAGCGCACCGTCGGCGTGGCCGGGGACAACCAACACCGGGATGGTGAGCCGACTCCGGCCCGCCGTGATCTCCACCGAATGGCCGGATGCCACACCGAGCCGCGCGGCGGTGCGCGGAGCCAGCATGGCCGCGTTGCCCCACGTGAGCTTGGTGATCGGGTCCGGCAGCTCCTGAAGCCAGGGGTTGTTGGCGAATCGGCCGTCGTGCACCGATGCATCCGGCGCCAGGACCACCTCGATACCCCCGGCGTCCGGCGCCGGAAAGGCCGCCGCCGCTCGAATCAGCGCGTCCACCCCGCGGCCCGGCGATTTCACCGGCACCGCGGGTGCGGCGGTGTCCGGGACGACGCCTCGCTGGAGCGCCTCGTCCCAGAACCGGTCGAAGTCGTGCCCGGGCCGCCGTTGGCGCCACGTCTCGCGAAGCAGCGTATGACCATCATCGGGTGCACCAGCCAGGGCGGCCAGCACGTCATACCCGGTGCGGCCGTCGTAGAGCGGCGCGATGAGCGGCTGGACCAACGAGGCCGTCCCGTCCCACGCGCGGGCGTCGCCCCAGGTCTCGAGGTAGTGCCGGGCCGGAAGGAACCAGCGGCAGCCGCGCGCCGTCTCGTCGCGGTAGAGGCCGAGATAGGCCGAGCGCGGTACCCCGCGAAGCAGGCGCGTGAAGTCGAGGTCGGCGGGCGCGGTGTAGGCCGGGTTGCCGCCCAGCACGACCAGCCAGGCCACCTCGCCCACGCGCAAGGCGTCGGCCAGCGGCACAATGCCGCTGCCGGCGAGGCCGGCCGGGAGCTGGGACGCGATGTAGCGCACCGTCCGTCCCACATTCCCGAGCGCGGCATTGAGCGCGTGCACCAGCGCGTGCACCGCGGCCGGCTGTCGCGGGCCGGCGACGATGGCGCGACCGGCCCCGGTGGGCGACCAGATCGCGGGCCGCCGCATCGATCCACGCCGCGCGCTCGCCATCGGCGCTGGAGGCCGGCGCAGCCGGCTCGCCGGCGGTCGACATACCGCCGCCCAGCGCCTGCGCGGCGATCGCCGCGACGATGGCCGGGATCTCGCCCGGTGGCGCGCGGAGCCGGTGATCGGCCATGCCTCCGGTGACCGTGAGCGCCGTCTCGATGGCGTACATCCGGCTCATCGCGTCCGAGGGCCCGGTCACCCGGCGCCGGGTGGCGAAATCGCGGGCATAGCGAAGGTGGAACGGCATCGCCGCCAGAAAATCCGCTTCGACGGCGAGCACGAGCTCCGCGGCGGCGAAGTCGTAGACCGGCTGCACCACGCGTCCGAACGCGGCGACCGCGCCGGCCTCTTCAGCGGCAGGGTCCGCGAGCGGCGCGAAGCGGTGGACGTGCACATCCGGCCAGCGCTCGCGCACGCGCGCCAGCAGCTCGGCCTCGAGCGGCGATGCGCTGGGTTCCAGCAGCAGATGGAGGCCGCCTCCCCGGGCCCCAGCCGTGCGCCGCAGCTCCGGCGCGGCGATCGCGCCGAGCAAGGCGGCCCAGCTACCCGGGCGGCCGCGGTCGCGCACCGAGCGTGCCCGCTGGGGATCGTACAGGCCCAGCACCGACGCCTGCTCGTACACGCCCGCCGCGCCGAGGCTCGCGGGGTGATCGGGATTGCCCTCGAGCTTGGTCGGCCGGCCGGCATGGCTCTCGGCCAGGAGCCCGGTGCCATACCCGTCCAGCGTCATGGTCGTGGCATAGTGCTCCGCGGCCGCCGGCGTCAGCTCGGGCTGTCGCGCCACGTAGGGCAGGATCCGCTCCCGCGGCCGGCTGACGCAGCCGCCGAGTCCGGCCAGCGCGAGGCTGGCGCCCAGCAGCTTCACGAAGCTGCGCCGCCCTACCCAGTCCGGCGGCAGCTCGGCGGCCGCCGGGAACTCGCGCGCGAGGGACTCCCGCAGCTCCGGCCGGCCGAGCAGCTCGTCGAGACTGCGCCAGTAGCGCTCGCGCGGATCGCTCATGGCGTCCTCATCGGTGGCACGCGGAGCAGGTGGTGATCTCGCTGATCCGGACCGGACCGAGCGGCGCCGGCCGGGGCGTACCCGGCGTGGAATGCCACCCCATCGTGACCAGCGCATCCTGCGGCCGCCGGCGAGGCTCGGGATTCCGGTGGCAATCGAGGCACCAGCTCATGGTGAGCGGGGCCCCCTGGCGCACTTCCGCCATGCGATCGACGCGCCCGTGACAGGTTTCGCAGCCCACACCCCCATTGAGATGGATCGCGTGGTTGAAGAACACGAAATCGGGCAGGCCGTTCACCCGCCGCCAGGGAACCGGCCGGTTGGTGGCGAGACTGCGGCGCACCGGAGCGAACAGCGAGCTCTTCTGCCAGAGCGTGGTGTGGCACGAAATGCAGGTCTCGGTGGACGGAAGACCGGCCGGGGCGGCCCGGTCCGCGGTGGAGTGGCAATAGCGGCAATCGATGCGGAGTCCCGTCACGTGGATCCGGTGATCGAATTGGATCGGCTGAGCCGCGCTGGCGCCTTCTCCGGTTACGGCCGGGCTCCGGACCCAGATCATGAGGCCGACCGGCAGCAGGACGAGGAGGAGCAACCCTCCGCCGAGGACGCCGCGGGCGACCCGGGTACTCCTGGGCGTGAAGAGCGAGGCCATTCACCGGCCCCGCCCGGGTGGATGGCGGCCGCGCCGGGAGCCGCCACCACACTCAGCGCCGGACACGTGACGGCGCCTTGGTCCCGGACCACCACCAGGCCGCGCCCGCGACGCCGGCGGCGCCGGCGAGGAGCGCCGCGGCCTTGAGATTCGCCCGGCGCTCGGCGGCGCGGCGCCGGCGGACGAGCGCCGCCTCGGGCCGTCCGGGACCAGCGGCATCCGAAGATGGTGACGCGAACGCCAGCTCGAGCACCTGCGCGAGGTGCAGCGCCACCCGGTCCGTGCCCTGCGCGATCTGCTCGCGGCAACTGAATCCATCGGCCACGATCAGCGCGCTTTCTTCCGCCTGGCGCACCGCCGGCAGCAGGGCGCGCTCGCCGCACGCCACCGACACGTCGTAGTGGTCGCCCGACTCGAAGCCGAAGGCGCCGGCCATCCCGCAGCATCCGGTATCCGGCACGCACACGTCGAGCCCGAGCCGCCGCAGCGCGGCTTCCTCGCTGTCGAAGTCCAGCACCGCCTTGTGGTGGCAGTGCCCGTGGACCAGCGCCCGGCCGTGCAACCGAGGCCAGGCGAACTCCGGCGCCTTGCGCTGGAGGAACTCGCCCAGCGTGTAGGTCTGGCGCGCCAGGCGCGCGCCATCCTGGTCGTGGGGCAGCAGGTTGGCCAGCTCGTCGCGGAAGACGGCCGCGCAGCTCGGCTCCAGCACCACGAAGGGAACCCCGGCCTGGATCGCCGGGCGCATGGTCTCGAGGATGCGGAGCAGCCAGCGGCGGGCCATGCCGAGGAACCCGTAGTCGTAGAGCGGGCGGCCGCAGCAGAGCTCGGCGCGCGGCACGGACACGCGGAAGCCGGCGCGCTCGAGCACCCCCACCGCCGCCTGGGCCGTTTCTGGATGGAAGAAGTCGTTGAAGGTGTCGGCCCAGAGGACCACCGGCGGCCCACTGAGGCCGCGCGCGGGGCGCTGCCGGAACCAGCGCTTGAAGCGCTGTGGCGCGAACGCGGGCACCTGGCGCTGTGACGCCATGCCCGCCGCCCACTTGGCGGCCGCCGCGAGCACCGGCGCGTGGGTCACGAAGTTCGTGAGGGCCGGAACCGCCCCGCCGAGCCGCGCCAGCGGATGAATCCAGCCGAAGGCGTACGCGTGCCGCGGCCGCAGGCGGCCGGCGTAGTAGTGCGACAGGAACTCGGCCTTGTACGTGGCCATGTCCACGTTGACGGGACAGTCGTGCTTGCAGCCTTTGCAGGCCAGGCAGAGATCGAGCGCGTCGTGCACCGCGTCGCTGCGCCAGCCGTCCGTCAGCACCTCGCCGTTCAGCATCTCCCAGAGCAGGCGTGCCCGTCCGCGGGTGGAGTCCTTCTCCTCCCGGGTGACCATGTAACTCGGGCACATCGTGCCGCCGCCCTCGCGCCGGCACTCGCCCACGCCGACGCAGCGGAGCGCCGCGCGCGCGAAGCTGCTGCGGTCGCCCGAGTAGCTGAAGTAGGTCTCGGGCGCCGGCGGGTTGTAGTCGGCGCCGAGCCGGAGATTGGACGTGGCGGGATAGGGGTCGACCACCTTGCCGGGATTCATCCGCCCCTCGGGATCCCAGATCGCCTTGAACTCCCGGAACGCCTGCACCAGCTCGTTCCCGAACATCTTCGGCAGCAGCTCGGCCCGGGACTGGCCGTCGCCGTGCTCACCGGACAAGGAGCCCCCGTACTTCACGACCAGGTCGCTCGCCTCTTCGATGAACGCGTGATACGTGCGGATGCCGTCCGCGGTGTACAGGTCGAACGGAATCCGGCAGTGCACGCAGCCCTGGCCGAAGTGGCCGTACAGCGCGGTCTCGTAGCCGTAGCGGTCGAGCAGCTTGTTGAAATCGCGTAAGTACGGGCCGATCTGCGCGGTCGGCACGGCCGAATCTTCCCACCCCTCCCACGTGTCCGGATGCCCCGGCACCCACGCCGTCGAGCCGAGCCCGCCTTCGCGGACCTTCCAGATCCTCCGCTCCTCGGCCGGGTCGGTGAACAGCTTCATGGCGGGGGGCTGCTTCGCCCGGGCGAGCTGCTCCATCAGGTCGTGCGCCTGGCCGTCGGCGTCCTCCTTCGACTCGCCGCCGAACTCGACGAGAAGCCAGCCGCCTCCCGGCGGCAGGAGCGCGATGTCGGCATCCTCGTCGCCCTTCGCCCGGACCCAGTCGAACAGGCAGCGGTCCATGCCCTCGAGTCCGGTCGGCTGGTGCGGCAGGATGTCGCCGACATGATCGGCCGCGGCGTACACGTTGGGGTACCCGAGGATCAGGAGCGAGCGTGCCCGGGGTGCCGGGACCAGGCGCAGCGTGGCTTCGAGGATCGTGACGCAGGTGCTCTCGGTCCCCACCAGCGCCCGCGCGACGTTGAAGCCGTTCTCCGGCAGCAGCTCGTCGAGGTTGTAGCCCGAGACCCGGCGCGGAAGCTTCGGCATGCGGTGGCGGATCTCGTCCGCATAGCGGTCGCGGAGCGACCGGAGCCGGCCGTAGATCTCGCCGCGCCGTCCGCCGGCCCTGACGATGGCCGCCAGCTCGTCCTCCGGCGTCTCGCCCACGCGGAGGCCCAGCCCATCGTAGGTCGCGATCGCCAGCTCGTGGGTGTTGTCCGAGGTCCGGAGGCCGAGTCCGTGCTTGGCACAGAGCAGCGAGTGGACGCCGCACGAGTTGTTGCCGAGCATCCCGCCCAGGGTGCAGTGGGTGTGGGTCGCGGGGTCGGGGCCGAACGTGAGGCCGTGCGGCTCGGCGGCCGCCCGGAGATCGTCGAGCACGCAGCCCGGCTCGACCCGCGCCAGGCGCCGGCCCGGGTCCACGCCGAGCACCCGGTGCATGTATTTCGAGAAGTCCATCACCACCGCGACGTTGCAGCATTGGCCGGCCAGGCTGGTGCCGCCGCCGCGGGACAGCACCGGGGCACCGAACTCACGCGCGGCCGCGAGCGTGTGCACCACGTCGTCCAGGTCCCGCGGCAGCACCACGCCGATCGGTACCTGGCGGTAGTTGGAGCCGTCGGTGGCGTAGAGGGCACGCGTGCCCGCATCGAAGCGGACCTCGCCGCGCACGTGCTCGTCGAGCGCGCGGGCCAGGCCCGTGGTGTCGATCGTTCGGTCCAGCGGCTGGTCGGTGGCTGCTAGGCGCTCGAACCGCCGGCCCTGCCGGTGGGAACGTTGCTGGGTCAGAGTGGTCATGCCGTCCTCGGTGATGCTCCGTGGCGTGTAGTGAACCGTCGTTCTCCCGTCCCGTCATCGAGCGTCCGTCGTTCCGTCATCCTGAGCCTCGGTCCGTCATCCCGAGCGAAGTGAGGGACCTAGGCCGCGTGCCCGGACCCGCGCGACCGTCCGGCATGTTCGAGCAGGTCCCTCGCTTCGCTCGGGATGACGGGCGCCCTCCCAGCCCCCCCCGCAGCCGTCCGCTACGCCACCTTCCCCGCGTACAGCTCCCCCGCCTCGTCGTCCACGATCGGCAGCACGTGCCCCCCGTACCGCAGGACCGCGACCGACGCCGCCGGCCCCTGCCGCTCGAGCGCCAGCCCGAGCGCCTCGGCCGCGCTGCCGGCGTAGCGGAAGCCCAGACGGCGCGCCTCCTCCGGCTTCACCCCCGGTGACACCATGATGCAGTCGGCGTGATCCACGATCTGGGCGATGTCGGCCAGGACGGCGATGCCCACCAGGTCGTCCATGCCGCCCTGCTGGACCAGGTGGACCAGTTCCGCCTGTGGCCGGTAGCCGATCTCGAGCACGTTCCGGTGGTTGCTGGCAACGCCCTCGGGGTTCGGGGAGACCAGGATGATCGTGCCGCCCGTCTTCACCGCGATCGTCGCCGCGTACGGCCCCTTGGCCGATTGCCAGAAGTCCCGGTCCGCCGAGTGCGAATCGACGATCACGATGTCGGCCCGGTTGGGCAGGTGCGCGGCGTACACGTCGCGCGAGCAGCCGCAGCCCTGGCGATGCGCCGCGACGACGTCGCCCACGAAGGCCCCGACGATCCGCCGCTCGATGTCGTACACCACGTTGACGATGCAGCGCAGCCCCGCGAGCCGCGCCGCTTCCTCCATCCGGAGCCGCATGGGGTTCTCGGCCACGCCCATGACCGTGACGGACATGTGCATCGACGCTTCCCACTGGTTCCGCTCCATCATCTCGCGGCCCGACACTCCCGGAAAGGCGATCTTGGCGCCGCCCGAGAATCCCTTGACCCTGTGGGGGACGATCGACCCGACGCCGAGCACGAAGTCGCGCTCCGCCAGCAGGCGGTTGGCGGTGACGCGGGTGCCGTCCCGGGTCGGGCCGAAGTCGTGCAGGGCGGTTTTGTCCAGGTAGTGGTGCTCGTGCACCCGGTGGCGGCCGAAGCAGGCACCGAGTTTGTCGCGCAGCTCGGGCTCGGTCATGGGCCGGTGGGTGCCGGGGGCCTGCAGGAACTCGATGTGCTCCTCGGTCACGCCGGCCGCTCGCAGCTCGTCCAGCACGAAGGGGAGGATCCGGGCGGTCGGGGTGAGCCGGGTGGCATCGTCGATCAGGATCAGGACCCGATCCTCCGGACCGACCATCCGGCGCAGCGCGGGCGTGCCGATCGGATGGGCGAACGCCTCCCCCAGCACCGATGCTTCGTCCGCGTCCCGAAACGCACGCGGGCTGTAGACGCCGAGCAGGTTCGCGTCGGGCACGTCGACCGGGGCGATGGCCTCGTAGCCCGGGTAGGGGAACTCGATCCGCATCGCCGGCTAGTCCTTGTGCGGCAGGTAGCTCTCGACCAGGTCGCGGAACGACTGCCGGATCACGCCGGCCGCATCCGGGTCGCCCTTGACCATGGACGCGGTAAACTCCCTGGCCTGCTTGAGGGTGATGTGGGGCGGAAGCGGCGGCACATTCGGATCGGTGTACGCCTCGAGCACGAACGGCCGGTCGGCCGCCAGCGCGCGGTCCCACGCGGCGCCCACCTGCTCCGGCCGGTCCACCCGCACGCCGTCGAGCCCCAGCGACCGCGCGTACTCGGCGTAGGGAAAGTCCGGCACGTCCTGCGACGCCTCGAACTTCGGGTCGCCCTCGAACACGCGCTGTTCCCAGGTCACCTGGTTGAGGTCGCGATTGTTGAGCACCAGGATGACGAGCCGCGGATCGGACCAGCGCATCCAGTATTTCGCGATCGTGATCAGCTCGTTGATGCCGTTCATCTGCATGGCGCCGTCGCCCACGCAGGCGATCACCACCCGGTCGGGATGCGCGAACTTGGCGGCGATGGCGTACGGCACGCCCGGGCCCATGGTGGCCAGGTTGCCGGAGAGCGAGGCCATCATCCCGCGCCGGAGCTTGAGGTCGCGCGCGAACCAGTCCGCCGACGAGCCCGAGTCGGCCGTGATGATGCAGCGGTCGGGCAGGCGGGGCGACAGCTCCCAGAAGACCCACTGCGGGTTGATCGGGTCCGCGGCGTTCCGGGCGCGGGCCTCGAGCACCGTCCACCACCGGGCGACGTTGTGCTCGATCTGCGTGCGCCACTTCCGGTTCTCCTTCCGCTTGAGCAGCGGCAGCAGCGCGCGCAAGGTCTCCCGGCTGTCGCCGACGAGGTTGACCTCCATCGGATAGCGGATCCCGAGCATCCGACCGTCGATGTCGATCTGCACCCCGCGCGCCTGGCCCTCCTTCGGGAGGAACTCCGAGTACGGAAAGCTCGAGCCCACCATGAGAAGGGTGTCGCAGTCGCTCATCATCTCCCAGCTCGGCAGGGTGCCGATGAGCCCGATCGAGCCGGTGACGAACGGCAGGTCGTCGGGCACCACCGCCCGGCCGAGCAGCGCCTTGGCGATGCCGGCCCCGAGCCGCTCGGCGGTCTCGAGCACCTCATCGGCGGCAGCGAGCGCGCCCTGGCCGACCAGCATGGCCACCCGCTCCCCGGCGTTGAGAACCGCGGCCGCGCGCCGGAGATCGGCCTCGTGGGGCACCACCATCGGCGGGGTGTAGCCCACGCCGGAATGGATCGTCCCGTGGGCCCGCTCGGGCTCCGGCACCGCGTCCATCGTCTGCAGGTCGTTCGGGAGGATGATGCAGGTCACCGTGCGCTCATCGAGGGCGATGCGGACGGCGCGATCGACGAGGTGGCGGACCTGGGCCGGCACGCTGGCCATCTGCACGTATTCGCCGGCCACGTCCTTGAACAGCGTGGTGAGGTCTACCTCCTGCTGGTACGCCCCCCCGATCGCCGTGCGAGCCGACTGGCCCACGATCGCCAGCACCGGCTGGTGATCCATCTTGGCGTCGTAGAGCCCGTTCAGCAGGTGAATCGCGCCCGGCCCCGAGGTGGCCAGGCACACCCCGATCTCACCGGTGAACTTGGCGTGCGCGCACGCCATGAAGGCCGCCATCTCCTCGTGGCGCACCTGGATGAAGTCGGGATCGCCGCCGGCGCGGTTGAGCGCGCCCATGATGCCGTTGATGCCGTCGCCCGGATAGCCGAAAATCCGGTGGATGCCCCACGCCCGCAGGCGCTCGAGCAGGAAATCGCTGACCGTATCTGACATGCTGCGTACTCCAGGTTGCGAGTGTGGGTCAACCGGTCACGTCATCCCGAGCGGGCTGGTGTCATCCCGAGCGCCAGCGAGGGATCTTGCCGGGCCGAGCTCGAACCATTCCCGAGCAAGATCCCTCGCTGCGCTCGGGATGACGGGCTCACGAGCCCGCCCGCCCCCGGCCCGCCACCACCGCCGCCACGACGCCGCCGATGCCCGCGAGCGCCAGGATGGTGCGGTGCTCGGAGAGCCAGACCTGCCAGCTCCGCGTCCGGGCAATGGCGTCGAAGCGGCCATGCGCGCCCACGTCGGCCTCGACGGGGTGCCAGAGATTGTCGGGGCGGTCCGGGTCTTCGGGCTCGCCGGTCTGCTGGGAGGCGTACCCGGTCCGCCCCAGGTAGTGGTCGAGCAGCCGGGGGAAGAGGCGGTTGCCGACGATCGCCTTCACGGCGGGGAATCCGAGATACATCTCCTCCCGCTCGTGCTCCGACGCCCAGACCACCGCGTCGGCGATGACCTCCGGCTGAAACACCGGCGGCACCGGTTGCGCGCGGTGGGGCAGGCGGCTCCGCACCCAGTCGAACTGCGGGGTATTGACCGCGGGGAGCTGCAGCATGGTCACCCGCACCCGGCTGCCGTCGTGGTACAGCTCCGAGCGGAGCGACTCGGTGAAGCCCTGCACGGCGTGCTTCGCGGCGCAGTAGGCCGACTGCAGCGGGATGGCCCGGTACGCCAGCGCCGAGCCGATCTGGATGATGACGCCGCGATCGCGGGGCAGCATACGCTCGAGTGCCGCCAGCGTGCCGTGCACGACGCCGAGATAGGTGACCTCGGTGACCCGGCGGTACTCGGAGGGACGCATCTGCTTCACGGGGGAGAACACCGACACCATGGCGTTGTTGACCCAGACATCGATGGGGCCGAACCGGTCCTCGACCGCGGCGGCAGCGGCGGCCACCGCCGCCGCGTCCGAGACGTCCGCCGGCCAGACCAGCGCCTGGCCTCCGAGCCGCTCGACTTCGGCGCGGGCCTGCTCGAGCCGCGCGGCGTCGCGGGCCACCAGCCCGAGCCGCGCCCCGCGCCGTGCGAACGCCTGCGCGATCGCGCGGCCGACGCCCGCCGATGCGCCGGTCACCACCACGACGGCGCTCATGCTTCGACCCTCACGTCCAGATCCCCCTCGACCGCGACCACCTCGACGCTGGCCGGTCCCTCGCCGGTGCCGTCGCGGCGGAACCGCAGATGCGCCGTCGCGTCGCCAACGCGGAGATCGGCGAGCTCGAGCGACCGCACGAAGCCGGGCAGTGTCGGCCGCACGATGCGGAGGCGGCGGTCGAGCGCCGCGGGCTCGAGTCCGAGCAGGCGCTCCACCACAAACGGCACCGCTCCCGCCGCCCACGCCTGAGGGTGGCAGGCGACCGGATAGCGGACCGGCGCCCCGTACGGCTCCCGGGCGAAGCCGGTGAACAGCTCCGGGAGGCGGTCGTGCTCGAAGTCCATCGCCGCGTCGGCGAGGCCCTCGGCGATCCGGCGGGCCTCCGCCTCGAAGCCGTACCGCTTGAACCCGGCCGCCACGAACGCGCTGTCGTGCGGCCATACCGTGCCGAGGTGGTAGCCGATCGGGGTGTACCCCGCGGCCTTCTCCGACAGGGTGCGGACGCCCCATCCGCTGTACATGTCATCGGCCATGAGGCGGTCGGCCACGCGCCGCGCCTTGTCCGGGTCCGCGATGCCGCACCAGAGCGCGTGGCCCGGGTTGGACGACACCACCCGAAGCGGCTGCTTGCCCGCCTCGAGCGCCATGGCGTAGCAGGCCATCGATTCGACCCAGAAGTCGCGGTTGAAGCGGGTCCTGAGCTCCGCTGCCTCCCGCCGCAGGCGCTCCGCCGTCTCGCCGTCGCCGCGCCGCCGGCACAAATCGGCGATGCCGAGCTTGGCGGCGTAGACGTAGGCCTGCACCTCGACCAGGGCGATCGGCGGCGTGGCGATGCGGCCCCGGTCGTTCACCATGGCGTCGCCCGAGTCCTTCCAGCCCTGGTTGATGAGCCGGTCCTCGGACACGCCCCGGTAGTCGACGTACCCGTCGCCATCGGAGTCCCCGTAGCGGTCGATCCACTCGAGCGCCCGGCTCACGTTGGGGGACAGCTCGTCGAACAGCGCCAGATCACCGGTCCAGGCCACGTAGCGGGCGAGCAGGATCAGGAACAGCGGCGTGGCATCCACGGTGCCGTAGTAGGGGCTGTGCGGTATCTGCCCGGTGCGGGCCAGCTCGCCCACACGGAGCTCGTGCAGGATCTTCCCCGGCGCCTCGTCCCGCCAATCGTCTACCTGGTCGCCCTGGTAGCTCGCCAGCAGCCGCAGGGTGTCGGCCGCGATCGGCGGGGCATAGGCCAGGAGCTGGAGCGCGGCCACCAGGCTGTCGCGCCCGAAGAGGGTGGCGAACCAGGGGATCCCCGCGGCGATGAAGGCGCGGTCCCGCAGAGTGCTCTTGAGCAGCTGGAGGTCGGCGAACGAGCGGGCGAGGATCTCGGCGAGCGCGATGCTGTCACTGGTGACCCGGGCGAGCCCGCCGGGCCACGGGATGGCCGGCCGGGTCTCGGCAGCCGGTCCGGCGGGGGGAGGCGACCGTCCGCCCGCCTGAGGAGACCGGCGTCCCGCCGCCGTCTCGACCTCCTCGAGCTCGAGCCGGAGCGACAGCCGGTGCTCCGCCCGAGGGTCGAGTCGGATCGTGCCCGCGGCCGCGCTGGCCCCGGAAGGAGCGAGCTCCCCCGGGAGCCTCACCGTCAGGGCGCGGTCGAGTCCATCCGCTCCATGGTAGAGGAACCGGAGGACCCCGTCCTGCCACTTCGGCGGCACGGGCCTGCCGAGCTGCTCGTCGAGGAGGCCGCGGATCTGGAAGACGTCCTCGAACCCGGCCGCGAAGCGGAGCTCGACGGCGAGCTCCACCGGCGAATGTCCCCAGTTGCGGATCCGAAGCTCATCGGCGAGAACCAGCGCTGCGCCATCGAGCGTCCGTGCCCACTCGACGCCGAGGGTGTCGCGCGGGATGGCTCCGCCGCCGGAAGGCCGGAGCTCCGGATTGGTGAGCTGGACGGAGGCCCGGTAGCCTGCGCCGACCCCGGCGCCCAGCGGCACCGGCAAGGCACCGCCGATCCGGAGCTCGTACATCCGCAGGTAGCGGCAATCATGATAGTAGAGGCCGAGCCCGTGGTCGCCGCCGCGAGGGACGCTGCCGCTGGGCTCGGTGACGAGGAACAGGTCGCCGTCCTTGAGCACCAGGGCGTCGGCGATCGTGCGGGTGACCGACGGCGTGCCATGGGTGAGCACGCGCTGCTTCCGGCCATGGCGGGCATCGGGCTCCCCGGCGCGCGGGTCTGGCGTCGACACGGAATACATGGGACACCATAGGAATTCGGCGCTTGCAGCTACCGTGATGGCCGTCACCCTCCGCGTCGTGCATGCGGGCCGGCCGCCACCTGCCTGTCGCATTGTGTCCCTCGACCGGAATCCCGAGCGACATGCGACTGGAGGACTGGTCGGAGGACTCCGGCCAGCCCTCCCGCCCGACTACGCCGTGGCGGCCAGCGCGGCCGAACGGCGGGACAGCAGGTTGACCACCCCGCCCATCGCACCCGCGACGAGGGCCGGACCTTGAGCGCAGGCGTCCAGGTCTGGCCGATCCCCAGCACGGTGTCGAGCGAGAACGGTCCGGGGCCGGTGAACGCCAGGGCGAGGGCGCCGGTCGCGTACAGCAACGGCACCTCGATCCCGTTCGTGGTGGCGAAGAGCCCGCCCTTCCAGTGCACGCTGACCGCGGCCACGATCATGACCGACAGCAGCAGCGCCGGCCCGACCGGGCCGAGCAGTCCCAGGGCGATCAGGACACCGCTTACCATCTCGGAGAGGGACGCGGTCACGACGAAGAGCCTGGCCGGACGGAAGCCCAGTTGCTCGAAGAACCCGGCGGTGCCGGCGATCCCATAGCCGCCGAGCCAGCCGAACAGCTTCTGCCCGCCGTGGGCCACCATGAGCACTCCGAGGCTCAGGCGCGCGAGCAGCAGGCCCGCGCCCAGGGTGGCGGCGTCAGTGACGTAGGGTGAGGGTGACATAGTGCGCCTCGCGGAAAGAGCGTGGGTGACCGAACTGAGTGTGACAACATGTATGTTATAACATATGATCGGCCCGGAAAGTTTCACAGCGCGGCCCGGATGTCCGCCAGTCCATCGATGATCTGCTGCAGCCGCTCGCTATCGACGTGGCCGAAGCGCTCCCGCTCGAAGCGGGCGAGCGCCGGACTGCTCTCATCCAGCAGGCGCAGGCCCTTCGGGGTGATCCGGGCCGCGACGTGCCGCCGGTCGGTGGCGTCCCGCTCGCGGCGGAGGAGCTGCATGGCTTCCATGCGATCCAGCAGCCGCGATACGTCGGGCACCTTCGAGACCACCCGCTCCGAGATCTCGCGCCCGCACAAGCCCTCGGGGCCCGCGCCCCGGAGAATCCGGAGCACGTTGTACTGCAGCTCGGTGAGCCCAAAGGGGCGGAGGATTTCGTTGATCTGGTGCTCCAGCAGCGCCGCCGTCCGCATGACGCTCAGGAGCGCCTCGCTGCTCCGGCGAGGGAACGGTTTGGTCTGCTTGATCTCGGCCTGCAGTCGGGATCCCATGCCGGGAAGCTACATGTTATAACATGCATGTCAATGGTCCCGGGCGTAGGCGGCGCCGGCTGGCGGTCTGCCCCCCTGGGGCGCCCCTCAACCGGCCAGCCCTCCGGTCGCGCCGTGATCACCCGCGGCTTTCCATGAACGGTCCCGGGGAATATGCTTCCGAGAGGGAGCTTGCTCCGGGGCCCCGGACGGTGGATCCCGCCACCAATCCGAGAACACCCCTGTCGTCCGGCCTCGCGCGCTGTCGATCGAGTTCTAAGGAGATTCCTCGTGGGCATCCATGATTCGTCCCGTACTCGAGTCGCGCCGGTGTTCGGGCGCCTGCAATGCCTGGACCCCTCCGGCAGGCTCTGGCTTCAGGGCCTGCTCGAGCTGGCGAACACGCGAACGCTGCCGAGGCCCGAGGCCGGCGCCTCCCGCCTGCGGGTGGCGAAGTGGTGGCCGAGAGAGGCGAAACTGGCGGCGCCTCCGGCGCTCCTGCGGTGGCTCCTGGAGAATGCTCAGGAGCCGCGTGATGCCGCGGCGTGGGGTCGCAGGCCGGAGGTGATGGCCAACCGCCGCCGCGTCGTCGACCGGGATGCCGATACGCTGGCCGGTGCCCTGCAGAGTCTTCAGGACCGCCGCCCCTCGCCTCGCGCCTGGTACGTGCTGGAGGGGCCGAGTCAACCGGACGTCTACCTGGATTCCGACGACGTCGTGATCGTGGTCGAGGGAAAGCGGACGGAGACCGGTCCGACGACGTCGACGGCATGGATGAGCGTGCGGCATCAGATGCTCCGGCACCTCGACGCAGCGTGGGAGCATCGGCAGGGCCGGCGAATCTACGGCCTGTTCATCGTGGAGGCAGAGCGGGGAACCTCGTCCGTCGAGCCGCCATCGGCCTGGCACGACGCCGTCGGGTTGACGATCTCGAACGACGTGCTCGAGGCCAGCCTGCCGCACCGGTCGCCCGACGAGCGCATGCAGATCGCCAGCGCCCTGCTCGGGGTCACCACCTGGCAGGCCGTCTGCGCGGAGTTTCAGATACCGCGTGAGGTCCTCATCCCGGAAGTGTTCGATGACAGGCCGGCGCCCGGGACCACACGCAGAAAATCAGGGCGGTCTCCGCGACCGGCCCTCTCACCCGATGACCTGGATCAGAACCCGCCGTCCCGAACGCCCGCCGGCTCGGCACCAGCCTGAGCACCTGAGCGAGGAAACGCAGGAGGCGGTGCGGGTGGTTGGGCCTGGCCCGCGAGACCCAGCCCCGCACTCTGCATCTGGAACGCCTCGTGGGAGTCCCCCTTCGCTTCGCTCAGATGGCGCTCTTCACCTTCCTCCAGCCTACGGCTCCGCCCGCATCGCCGTCTGCATCGCCTCCGGCGCACGGCTGATCCGCCGCAGGATTGCCGCCCGGTCGGACGCGCCGAGGAATGGGGAGTCGGCCAGCATCTCGGCCCGGTGGCCCAGCTCCCAGACCTTGCGCGGATTCTTCTGCTCTTGCGCGATCCATGCCGCGTCGAGGTAGGCGAGCGCCGCCGCCCGGAGGTCTCCCCGCGCGAGGGCCTGGCCCGCGGCGTCGGCCATGGCGGCCCGGGCACCCGTGCGGTCGTTGCCCGCGTACGCGAGGGTCGCGGCGTCGGTCAGGCACCGAAACGCGAGGGGATCGTCGGCGCTCCGGAGCTCCGCCGAGCGCCGATGCAGGCGGGCCGCGTCGCGCCAGCGGTGCGTCGTGCTCGCGAGCGCGACGGCCGCGTCGTGCAGGCTGTCGGCCTCGACCGCGCTGACGAGGCTCGGTAGCCGGTACTGCGCCGTTGCGGCGGTGGCCAGACCCAGCGTCGCGAACAGCGCGCCGGCTCCGGCCAGGGACAGGCGGCAGAATGTCGACTTCATCGTGCACCCCCTTCGGCGGAACGCCATCTCCTTCATCGCATGCTCCTGGGATCACCGGTGAAGGTGCTGCCCGTGGCCGGCCGTCGCAGGGGACGTTCGTCCCATGATTTTTCTCCCGGGAAGGCCGCCGACGGAGATTTACGGAAACTTCACCGGCGGTGAGTACCGTAGTGGGTTCTAGACCCGAAGGGGCTTCCGCGTGGACCTGGCCGCACTCGTTCGAGCAGTCGAAGTCCTGATGTCCCCACTCGAATGGGGCAGCCGCGACGCGTGGCTGGAGGAAGCCCTGCGCCGGGTCCGCGACGTGTGCGGCAGCGCGGGCCGTGAGGCGTCTGCCGATGCGCTCGGCGAGCTCGAGGCGTTGCTGCGCCTTCCCGGCGACGAGCCTGGCTGGTTGCGTGCGGCCGCCGACTCCACGGGTGTGGAGCGCGGCGGCAGCCCCTTGCCCGCCGTCGCGGAGGCCCCCGAGGCCCTGTTCCCGGTGGTGTCCCTGCGGTGCGCCCTCGTCGGTGGTCTCGCGGCGCTCCATCAGCTTCGCGCGTCGAGGAGCGCGCTTGGCCAGGCGTTCGACGGGGTGGAGACCGGCATGGCGATCTTCGGGAATGGCGGGCGCCGCGAGGTGACCCGAAACGCTTGCCTGGAGGAGCTGCTCGGGGAGGAGCCCGCGCGCGAGCGGCTGCTGGAGCACATCGGGTGCCAGGCAGGACGCGCGGCCGCGTCGGCCGAGGGCGTGCGGGAGGACTGCCTGGAGCTGGAGCTGACCGGCGGGTTCTACCGGCTGGTAGCGAGTCGAGCCTCGGCCGGAACGCTGCTCCACGAGGCCGCGGTGATCGTCCTGGTGGACCGCTTGAGCCCGGGGCTTCCGACGACGCAGGAGCTGCGAATCGCCTTCGGGCTCCGGGGGCGCGAGCCCCAGGTCGCCCTACTGGCAGCGGAAGGACTCTCCAACGCCGCTATCGCCGAGCGGCTACGGCTGAGCGCACACACGGTCCGGCACTACCTCGAGCGCGTCCTGGACCGGCTCGGCCTCCACACGCGCACGGCGCTGGCCCTGCACCTCCTGGCCGGTGGAGACCGCCCGGAGCCGGCGAGTCGCAGGTCATCCCCGGGGAGCACCTGGCCGAGCCGGAGGAAGGCGACCGGTGACCGGCCCCATTGTCCGACCGATTCGCCAAAGAAGTCGGCCGGGCGACCAGCTACTTCCTGAAGGGCGGCGGCCCGTTCCTCGAGCTGCCGGTGGACTCGGGACGCTGCGGTTCCGGCTGCAGGCCTGACCGGGCCGGCGGCCAACGACTGGTTCGCTGGTAAGCGCCTGATGGCGCTTTGACCCCTTCCTCCAATATCCGCGCTCCTTCATTCACCAGACGCTGTCAGCTGTCATCTGTCATCCCGAGCGCAGCGAGGGATCTTGCCCGGGAATGGGTCGAGCTCGGCCCGGCAAGATCCCTCGCTGCGCTCGGGATGACAGCGCTCTCCCGCGCGGGACGACAATACTGCTTCGCTCGGGACGACCCCGCCTGCCCGAATCGGGCGTGACGGCGGGCTCGCCCGCCTCACCGCCGCGGGAGCGCCCTGAGCGCGCCCCGGTCCACCTTCCCCAGGTGCGTGGTCGGCAGGGAATCGACGAAGGTCACCTCACGCGGATGCTTGTACGGCTCCAGCCGGTCGCACACGAAGGCTTTGAGCTCTTCGGCGAGTCCGTCGCGCCGCTCGCGCGGGACGACCCAGGCGTGCGGCTTGACCAACCCGCTGGCGTCGGCCACGCCCACCACCGCGACCTGCGACACCGCCGGATGGAGCAGCAGGCAGCTCTCCACCTCGGTCGCGGAGAGCCACTTGCCCGACACCTTGAGCAGCTCGTCCGCCCGGCCGCCATAGGTGTAGTAGCCGTCGGCGTCGCGCCGGACGAGGTCTCCGGTCACCACCCACTCGCCCCGGAAGCAGGCCTGGCTCTTGTCGAGCTGCTGCCAGTAGCCCAGAGCCCGCGACCCGCCCCGCACCCAGAGCTGCCCGATCGCTCCATCGGGCAGCTCACGGCCCTCCTCGTCCGCCACCCTGATCTCGAAACCGGGCACGACCTCGCCCAGCGTCCCGGGGCGGACCCGTCCCACTCGATTGGACAGGAAGATGTGCCACATCTCCGCGGTGCCCAGGCCGTCGAGGAGCGGGACCCCGAAAATCCGGTCCCACCTGGCGTGCAGCTCTTCCGGCAAGCCCTCTCCCGCGGACGTGGCCAGACGCAACGAGGAGAGATCCTGGCGGCCGGCGTCCGGATGGCTCACCATCTGGTTGATCATGGTGGGCACGGCGATCAGCATGGTCGGCCGGTAGCGCGCGATCCGGCTGAAGATCGCCTCCGCGGTGCAGCGGTCGTCGAACAGCACGCTGGTGGCGCCGGCCGCGAAGGGAAACAGGAGATTGGAGCCCATCGCGTAGCCGAAGTAGAGCTTGGGCACCGACAGCGTCACGTCGTCCTCGGTGTAGCGGAGGATCTCGCGGGCGTAGCACTGCGCCGTATTCATGTACGAGCGATGGGGCTGCACCGCGGCCTTGGGCCGGCCGGTCGTGCCGCCGGAGAAGAGCCAGATGGCGGGGTCGTCGCGGTGCGTGGGGAAATTCCGCCAGGTGTCCGGCGCCGCATCGAGCCGCGCCTTCCACTCTTCGGTCCCGACCGCCAGCAGCGCGGGCGCGTGGGCGGCCCCGCCGGCCGCGGCGCGAAATGCATCCACCCGCTCCGTGGCCACCAGCGCCACGACGGCGCGGCTGTAGTCGAAGAAGTACTCGATGGCGTCCGGCTTGAGCTCCGGGTTGACCATCACTACGACGGCGCCGATCTTCAGGATGCCGAACAGCGCCGCCACGTAGTCGGGCCCGTCGGGCAGGGCGATGATCACGCGCTGTTCCGGAGCCACCCCCGCCGAGCTGAGTACATTGGCATACCGGTTGGCCAATGCCTGGACCTCGCGATAGCTCACCCGTCCCGCGTCGGTGAGCAGCGCGGTCCGATCTCCCCGACCCTCGCGCACCCGCGCATCGAGAAAGAAGTCGGCGATGTTGAGCTGCGAGGGTTGGTCTGATTTCATGGGTGTCTCGCTCAGCTGCCGTCATCCTGAGCGCGGCGAAGGATCTTCTACCGGAATGGTTCGAGCGACGCACAGAAGGTCCTTCGGTCGCGGAGCCTGCCCTGAGCCCTGCCGACGGGCTCCCTCAGGATGACAGCCGTGAGGACACAATAACCGTGCAGCCGCTGGCCGCAATGACCTGGGAAGAGGCACGGGACGCCGCCGGCCCGGGCTCCGTCGCCATCCTGCCGGTGGGCGCGATCGAGGCCCACGGCCCGCACCTGCCGCTGGAGACCGACGTGATCATCGCCCAGGCGATGACGCGCTCGTGCGCCGCCCGGCTCGCGGCCCGGGGCGTGAGCGTGGTCGTGCTTCCGGCCCTCACGTACACGGCGGCGGCGTTTGCCCAGAGTTTCGCCGGAACCCTCTCGCTCCGGCCGGAGACCGTCACGGCGACGATGCTGGATATCGCCGGCAGCCTCGCTCGCCATGGATTCGGGGTGCTGGCCATCGCCAACGCGCATCTCGATCCGGCACATCTCGGCTCGCTCGACGCGGCCACGAGCGCGATCCGGCGCGACGTCGGGCTGGCCGTGGCGTTTCCCAATCTCGCTGCCCGGCCGTGGGCCCTTCGACTGAGTGACGAGTTCCGGAGCGGCGCCTGCCACGCCGGCCAGTTCGAGACCTCGATCGTGCTGGCCGAACGCCCGGAGCAGGTGCGTCAGGCCACCATGGCGGCGCTGCCGGCCAACCCCGCGTCACTCTCCCGCGCCATCCGGGACGGCAAGCTGAGCTTCGAGGAGGCGGGGGGCGCCGCCGCCTATTTCGGCTATCCGGCCCAGGCCACGGCCGAGGAAGGCCGGGCCACCATCGAGGTCCTCGGCGCGATCCTGGACGAAGCGGTCCAGCCCGAGCTCGACGGCACCGGCCGGACATGAATTCGCCGGCCGGCCGGGTGGCGGTGGTGACCGGCGCCGGTCGCGGGATCGGAGCCGCGACCGCCCGAGCGCTGGCGGACGCGGGCTTCCGTGTGGTCGTCGCCGCTCGCACCGGAGACCAGATCGAGCGGCAGGCCGCCGCGCTTGTGGCGCTGGGCCGTGCGGCGAAAGCGGTGGTCTGCGACGTGACGAGCGAAGCGAGCGTAGAGGCGCTCGCGCGCGAAGCCGCCGAGCTCGGACCCGTCGCGGTCCTCGTCAATAACGCGGGTGCCGCCGGATCGATGCCGGTCGTCAGGACCTCGCTCGAGGAGTGGAACCGGCTCATGGCCGTCAACGCCACCGGGGCCTTCCTCTGCACCCGGGCCGTGCTCCCGGGAATGCTCGAGCGGCGGTGGGGCCGAGTGGTCAACGTCGCATCCACCGCGGGCCTGAGCGGCGGCAGGTATCTCGCGGCCTACTCGGCGGCCAAGCACGCGCTGGTGGGTCTCACCCGCTCGGTGGCGGCGGAGGTAGCGGGCACCGGCGTGACGGTGAACGCGGTCTGCCCCGGCTTCGTCGATACCGAGATGACCGGCGATACCGTGGCCCGGATCGTGGCCAGGACCGGCCGCACTCCGGAGGAGGCCCTGGCGGCGGCACTCGCCTCGGCGGGCCAGACCCGGCTGATTCCGGCGTCGGAGGTCGCGGCGGCGGTCGTCGCGCTCTCGGTCGCTGACGGCACGCATCCTCCCAATGGGGAGGCCCTGGTCCTGGACGGGAGAGACCCGATGAGCAGCCGCCTCGCGATCGTCAATCCGGTGGAGCTCGGCGCGCCCCGGGGCTGGAACAACGGGATGCTGGCCCCGGCCGGAGGCAGGACGCTCTTCATCGCGGGCCAGACCGCGCGCGACGGCTCAGGCCAGGTGCCGGCCGCCGACTTCCCGTCCCAGTTCGACCGGGCGCTGGGCAACGTATTGGCCGTCCTGCGCGGAGCCGGTGGGGAGCCGGAGGACATCGGACGATTCACGATCTTCGTCACGGACATGGCGCAGTACCGCGGCAGCCTCAAGCCGTTGGGCGAGGTCTATCGGCGCCGGATGGGGATGCACTACCCGGCGATGGCGTTGGTGGAGGTGAAATCCCTGGTGGACCCGCGGGCGGTCGTGGAGATCGAGGCGACGGCAGTGCTGGCGTGAGCCAGCGAGGAGGATCGTATGGACCTGGGCCTGCGAGGGAAATTCGCGGTCGTGACCGGAGCGAGCCGGGGCATCGGCCGCGCGATCGCTGTCAAACTTGCCGAGGAGGGGGCCGGCGTCCCGCCCGCCTACTGCGCGGCCAAGGCGGCCCTGATCAGCCACTCGAAATCGCTCGCCGTCGCCCTCGCCCCGCAGAAGATCCGGGTGAACACGGTGGCGCCGGGTTCCATCGAGTTCGCCGGCGGGCTCTGGGAGCAGGCGAAGCACGGCAACCCCGAGTTCTACAAGGCCGTGCTCACGACCATTCCGTGGGACCGGATGGGCACCCCCGGGGAGGTCGCTGACGTGGTGGCCTTTCTGGTGTCCGAGCGGGCGAGCTGGGTGACGGGGGATTGCATCGCTGTCGACGGCGCGCAGCACAAGGCCAACCTGTGAGGCCAACGAGCTCACGGTCGTTCCTCTACTCCGTCGATGCAGCGACCGCCGTCGCGACCATCACCCTCGACCGGCCCGAGCGTCTCAACGCGCTCACCTTCGAGGTCTACCGCGACCTCCGCGACACCTTTCGCGCCCTCGACACCGCGCCCGGCGTACGTGCCGTGATCCTCACCGGGAGCGGAAGAGCCTTCTGCAGCGGCGGGGACGTCGAGGACATCATCGGCGCGCTGTTCGCCAGGGATGCCGCGGGACTGCTCGAGTTCACCCGCCTCACCGGCGACCTCATTCTCTCCATCCGGCAATGCCGCCGCCCGGTCGTGGCGGCGCTCAACGGGACGGTGGCGGGGGCCGGGGCCGTGCTGGCGGCGGCCAGCGACATCCGGATCGCGGCCGAGAGCGCCAAGATCGCCTTTCTGTTCTCGCGCGTGGGCTTGGCCGGCGCCGACATGGGGGCGGCCTGGCTCCTGCCCCGCATCGTCGGCCTGGCGCACGCGAGCGAGCTGCTCATGCTGGGGGATTTCATCTCGGCCGCGCGCGCGGCCCAGATCGGGCTCTACAATCGGCTGGTGCCGGCGGCGCGGCTGATGGCGGAGGCCACCGAGGTCGCCGTCCGGCTGGCGCGTGGGCCGTCCATGGCGCTTGGAGTCACCAAGCAGGCGCTCAACCAGGAGGCCGCGATGGATCTGGTCTCCGCCATCGAGTGGGAGGCCCGGGCCCAGGCCGACTGCATGCAGCATCCCAACTTCCGCGAAGCGTACGAAGCCTTCCGCGCCAAGCGCGATCCGAAGTTCGAGTAGCGCATGGCCGACACGCGACTGATCCGCACCTTTCTCGAGCCGCGCCACACGGCGCTCGCCGAGCGGGCCGGCGCCTTTGCGATGGGAGAGATCGCCCGGCGACCCGCACCGCCGGACGACACCGCGGGGCGGCGGGAGGCGCAAGCCCTGCTCGGCCTGCTCGGTGCGGGCGGCTGGCTCCAACCGCTGCTCGACCTCGATCTTCGCGGGTGCTGCCTGATGCGGGAGGCGCTGGCGGAGGCGTCCCCGCTCGCCGACGCAGTGTTCGCATTGCAGGGACTCGGCACCACGCCGATCCTGCTGGCTGGCACGCAGGCGCAGAAAGATCAGTGGCTGGGACCGATCGCCGAGGGAAAGGTCATGACCGCCTTCGCGATGACCGAGGCCGAGGCAGGGTCGGACGTGGCGGCCATCGGCACCACCGCACGGCACGAGGGGTCGGGATACGTCGTCACTGGAGCCAAGACCCTGATCTCCAACGCCGGCATCGCCGATCTCTACGTTGTCTTCGCCTCCACCGACCGGGCAAAGGGCGCCAAGGGGATCAGCTGTTTCCTGGTGCCGGCGAAGACGTTCGGTCTCAGGTTCACGCGTCCCCAGGTCCTGAGCGCCCCGCATCCGTTGGGGGAAATCGCCCTCGATAATTGCCGGGTACCGGCGGATGCCCTGGTCGGCGCCGAGGGGCGCGGATATGGAATCGGCCTCGCAGCGCTCGACCGCCTCCGGCCGACCGTGGCCGCCGCGGCCTGCGGCATGGCGGCCCGGGCGCTGGCCGAGTCGCTTGCCCACGTGAAGCGGCGGCAGCAGTTCGGCAAGCCGCTGGCGGAGTTCCAGCTGGTGCAGCAGAAGCTGGCCCGCATGGCCACCGACCTCGCGGCCGCCCGGCTCCTGACCTATCGGGCGGCGTACGAGAAGGACCAGGGCCAGGAGCGGATCACGAGCGAGGCGGCGATGGCCAAGTCGTTCGCGACGGAAATGGCCCAGCGGGCGGTGGACGACGCGGTGCAGCTCATCGGCGGACGCGGCGTGCTGGCCGATCATCCGGTGGACCGCCTGTACCGCGCGGTCCGGGCGCTCCGGATCTACGAGGGGACGACGGAGATCCAGCAGTTGATCATCGCGGGGGAGTTGCTCAAAGAGGGCTGAGAGGGCGTTGCGACACCTCACGTGGAAGGGTGGTTTGCGAGTAATCGCGGGGGGCCGTAAGTCCGCGCGCGTTTGAGGTCCGGAGCGGGGCTCAGGGTTCGGGAGCTGCTGCGGGTTATGGATCGATCCGGCGAAGATCAAGGAGTATCTGCTCTCTGCTGAGCATCCGATCGGACGGTTCACGGCCGAAATATTCCGGGGCATGGGGTATTCGCGTGAGAACTGGCAGCTGCTCGCTGCCGATCTACTGACGCTCGCTCAAAATGGCGAGGCAGACCCGCAAGAAGCGCCGAGTACGGTCAGAAATTCACAGTGGATGGGTATCTCCAAGGCTCCCGTCCACGCGTGATGCTTACGAGGACAGCCTGGATCGTTCGTTCAAGTGAGGATTTCCCGAGGTTTCTAACGGCATTTCCGAAGGAGCAACCATGAAGTACCGCGTGCTGGATACGGTAGTGCTGGACCGGGTTCTCAAGGAGCATCACCTTCGGAAAGGTGATCTCGGAGCCGTTGTCGAGGTCTATGAGCCGGATGGTCTGGAAGTGGAGTTCGTGACCGCGTCCGGAAAGACCCAGGCACTCGTGACGCTTCGAGAGCGCGACGTGCGAGGTGTGCACGACCAGGACCTTGTCGCCGTGCGGAAGGTAGAACGTCCAGCACAGGGCGCTGCTTAGGCTGCAGCGAGGTCCATCGCACTTCCGCTGCCCAGCATCAAGAGGTCAAATGCGATTGGTGAACTTCCGACAGCACCTTCAGGCGCTCATGCCCCAGCCAGCGCGATCGGCCGCGGGTCACTGCGCCTGGCTGTGTTGCCTGGTCCTGATATCCTCGATGGGCCCGGTGGCCTGTGGCGAGAGACCGGCATCGGAGCATAGCGCCTCGTCGACACCTCCGGGTCAGCCCCCGACGCCGGCCGCACTCCCGCCTGGCGAGGCGTACCTCGCGGTCCCTGGCGGCAGGATCTGGTACAAAGTCTCGGGCACCGGCTCGAACACACCGGTGATCCTCCTGCACGGTGGCCCGGGCTACTCCAGCTTCTACCTGAAGCCGTTCGAGTCGCTGGGCGACGACCGCCCGGTCGTGCGCTACGACCAGCTCGGCGGCGGCAAGTCGGATCGGATCAGCGACACCACGCTCTTCACCATTGACCACTTCGTTCGCGAGCTCGACTCCCTGCGGGCGCACCTCGGCTACGCCAAGGTCCACCTCCTCGGCCATTCATGGGGGACCATCCTCGCCCTGGAATACTTCCGCGTCCACCCCGAGCACGTGGCGAGCCTCACGCTGGCAAGCGCGGCCCTCGACGTCCCTGCCTGGGAACGCAATGCCAGGCGGCTGGTCGCCACGCTGCCGGATTCGGCGAAGCGAGCCATCCGGACCCGCGAGCGAGAGGGGCGGTTCGATGCCCCCGACTACCAGGCGGCACTGAGCGAGTTCTATGACAGGTACGTCTGGCGGCACCCCGTGAAGGCGGACCTGGACAGCCTGTTGAGTACGGTCAACGCGGGGATCTACAATTACATGCAGGGGCCGAGCGAGTTCACGATCACCGGCACGCTCAAGCGCTATGACGGGACCCCGCTGCTGAAGGAGGTCACCGTGCCGACCCTCTACACCGTGGGTGAATTCGATGAGGCGGACCCGCCCACGATCAAGCGCTTCGCGCGGATGACCCCGGGAGGACGGGTGGTCGTCCTGCCAGGCGCGGCGCATCTCACTCCCTGGGATGCCCCGGACGAGAGCGTTCGCACTGAGCGCGCGTTCCTCCGTGCGGTCGATGCGGGCTCGGGGAAGCCGTGATCACCGGCCGGTGGCAGGCCGAGCCGCCGCCGATGCGCGATCGCCATGTGGCATCCTGAGCCCTTCGTCAAACATCTCATTCCGGCGACGCATCCGCCCACCGCGGAGGAGGCGGCCCGGTCGCTCTGGTTCAGCCCGCTGCACTTCGGCCGACTCGAGCTCGGCGAGCGTACCTGGGTTCCGGCCATGGTGCCGTGGCGGGCCACCGACGACGGGATGGTCACCCCGGAAGTCCTGGCGTGGTACGAGCGTTTCGCCCGAGGGCAGCCCGGAGCGCTGGTGGTCGAGGCGACCGGAATCCGCGACGTTCCCAGCGGGCCGCTCCTCCGGATCGGGCACGACCGGTTCATCCCCGGCCTGACGGAGTTGGTGCGCACCGTTCGTCAGGCGAGCGGCGGCCGCACCCGGCTCTTCATCCAGATCATCGACTTTCTCCGGATCCGCCGCCGCCCCGAGCCCGAGCGATACTTCCGGGAGTACCTGGTGCTCACGGATCGGCACCGCGCCCTGGTGCCGGGCTCCGACGACGCCATCCGGGAGGTGCTGGCGCGGTTGCCGGAGGCGGAGTGGCCCCGATTCCTGGACGAGCGCGAGCTCGAGAGCGTGCAATTCGGTGAGCGGGAGCGGGTGACCGACACCGGGCTCCGGCATATCGCCGAGCTGCCGCGGGTCCTGCCACCGCTCTTCGCTCGCGCGGCGGAGCGGGCGGAGCAGGCGGGGTTCGACGGCGTGGAGCTGCACTACGCCCACGCCTATACCATGGCGTCGTTTCTCTCCGCGCTCAACCGGCGGGACGACGGCTACGGCGGATCCCGGGCGAATCGGGTGAAGCTGCCGCTCGAGATCTACCGCGCGGTGCGGGACGCGGTGAGCGAGCGATTCGTGGTGGGCTGCCGGTTCCTGGCCGAGGAATGCGTGCCGGGCGGCAGCACCGCCGAGGACGCGGCCTGGTTCGGAGCCGAGTTCGCGCGGGCCGGGATGGACTACCTCTCCCTCTCCCGCGGGGGCAAGTTCGAGGACGCCAAGCAGCCGCGAGTGGGCTGGGCCCGCTATCCCTACACGGGGCCGAGCGGATACGAGTGCATGCCGACCGTGCGGTCGGACGAGCGGGGACCGTTCGGCCGGAACCGGGCGGCCACTCGCGCCGTGCGCGAGGCGGTGCGCGCCGTGGGGTGCCGGACGCCGGTCGTGATGTCGGGCGGGATCTCGACCTTCGAGCAGGCGGAGGAGCTGCTCCGGGACGGCGTCGCGGACATCATCGCCTCCGCCCGGCAGAGCCTGGCCGACCCCGACTGGTTCCGGAAGCTCAGGCTCGGGGTGGGCGACGAAGTGCGGCGCTGCGTCTTCACCAACTACTGTGAGGGCCTCGACCAGGTGCACAAGCCGGTGACCTGCAAGCTCTGGGACCACGCCGACCTCGACGGTGCCGATGTGCCGCTCACCGCCGACGGCCGCCGCCGTCTGGTCGCCCCGGCGTGGGAGCCGGCCGCGAGGTGAAGGTCGCGATCGTGGGCGCCGGGCCCGCCGGTCTCTACCTCGCCATCCTGCTCAAACGCGACGACCCGGGCCACCAGGTCACGGTCTACGAGCGGAACCGGGTGGAGGACACCTTCGGCTTCGGCGTGGTGTTCTCCGATGAGACCCTCGAGCACGTCGGCGAGGCCGATCCCGAGACCAACCAGGCGATGGCCGCCGCCGCGGCCCGCTGGGAGGACATCGAGATCCACTACCGTGGCACCGTCATCCGGTCCACGGGACACCGGTTCTCGGGCGTGGAACGGAAGACCCTCCTGGAGCTGCTCGCCACGCGGGCGCAGGCGCTCGGCGTCGAGATTCAGTGGCAGCGGGAGATCCGGGACCTGGCCGACGGCGCCCTCCCCACGGCGGATCTGATCGTCGCGGCCGACGGGGCCGGGAGCGCGATGCGCGACCGGATGTCCGACCGGTTCGAGCCCCGACTCGACTGGCGCCGCAACCGCTTCGTCTGGCTCGGCACCACCCGCCCCTTTCCAGCGTTCACCTTCTACTTCAAGTCGTCGCCGGCCGGGCTCTGGCGCACCCACGCCTATCAGTACGCGGCGGGCCGCTCGACCTTCATCGTCGAGGCAAGGGAGGAGACCTGGCAGGCCAGCGGTCTGGCGGAGGACGATGAGCGGGCAACCGTCGCCTACCTAGAGCGGCTCTTCAGCGATGAGCTGCGGGGCCACCCGCTCCAGGCCAACCGCTCCATCTGGCGGCGGTTCCCTACCGTCCGGAACGTCCGTTGGCACTCGGGCAACGTGGTCCTACTGGGCGACGCCGCCCACACGGCGCACTTCTCGGTGGGCGGCCTGCTCGAGTGGCTTCGAGTACGGCATGGCACGTCGGCGCCGGTCACGCGCTGCACGGGCGCGTCGAGGTAGTCGAACGCCTGCTCCTGGATCAGCGGCGGCCAGGTTGGCGCCGACGCCGCCGTGCGGCCAGCCCTCCTCGACGATCACCGCGCGGTTGGTCTTCTTGCACCGACTCGACGATCGTGTCGAGGTCGAGCGGCCGCAGCGTGCGCGGGTCGATCACCTCGGCGTCGATCTCGTGCTCCTCGGCCAGCGTCTCCCGCCGCCTTCTCGGCGTGATCGCCATGCGCGAGATGCCGATGATCGTCACATCGTCTCCCTCGCGCCGGATCGCCGCCTCGCCGAACGCGCATCGGCCCGCCGTTCTCGGGCACCTCGCCGCGCTGGCCGTAGAGCGTCTCGTGCTCGATGAAGACCACCGGGTTGTCGTCGCGGATCGCCGCCTTCAGGAGGCCCTTGGCGTCGGCGGGGGTGGACGGCACGGCCACGAGCAGGCCGGGCACGTGGAGGAAGAACGCCTCGAACGAGTGGGAGTGCGTCGGCCCGAGCTGGTGGCCCGCCGCCCTGCGGCATGCGGATCACCAGCGGCACCTTCGCCTGGCCGCCGAACATGTAGTGGATCGCGGCCGCGTGGTTGACGATCTGGTCCATCGCGAGCAGCGCAGAAGTTCACGGTCATGATCTCGACCACCGGGCGCAGGCCGGCCATCGCGGCGCCCACGCCCATCGCCGACGATCGTGTTCTCCGAGATCGGCGTGTCGCGCACCCGCTTCTCGCCGAACTCCTCGAGCAGGCCCTCGGTGACCTTGAAGGCGCCCTGGAAGACGCCGACGTCCTCGCCCATGAGGAAGACCGACTCGTCGCGCTCCATCTCCTCGCGCAGCGCCTGGTTGAGCGCCTCGCGGTAGCGCATCGTCGCCATCAGTCGGCTGCCGCCTCGTCGGTCCTCGGCCTCGTCGGCGACCTCGGCCTCGCCCTCGCCGTCCTCGGCGTCGCCGTCCTCTGGCGGCTGGGCCGCGCGCCGTCGTCGCCCGCGCTCGCGTAGGCGGCGCCCGCCTCGGCCAGCTCGTGCGGCAGCTCGCCGGCCTCGCGCTCGCGCTCGCCGCGGTGCGGCTCGGCGAGCGCTCGTCGACGGTCCACCAGCCGGGCACGTCGCCGCGTAGACGTAGACGTTGTCGTAGAGCGAGTCGAGGTCGGGGAACGGGAGTCGTCGGCGAACTCGACCGCCTCGTCGACGCTCTCGATCGCCTCCTCGTCGAGCTCCTCGACCTCTCTCGCTCGAGCACGCCCTCGTCCAGAGCGCTTGCCGAAGGCCACGATCGGGTCGCGCTCGCGCCACTCCTCGACCTCCTCCTTGGTGCGGTACTCCTCGGGGTCGGCCATCGAGTGGCCGCGGAAGCGGTAGGTCACCGCCTCCACCAGCGTGCGGCTGCCGCTCCTCGCGCGCGCAGCCGGCAGCGCCTCGGCGACCGCAGTGCGCACGTCGAGCACGTCCATGCCGTCGCAGCCGCGCGCCGGGCACGCCGAAGCACTCGGCCTTCTGCGAGAGGTCGGTCACGCGCCGAGTGCCGGTGGAGCGCGGTGCCCATGCCGACTGGTTGTTGATCGACCAGGAACACGACCGGCAGCTTCCAGAGCGCGGCGAGGTTCATCGTCTCGCCGAACGTGCCCTGGTTGGAGGCGCCGTCGCCGAACATGCAGAGGGTCACGGTCCTCGTCCCCGGTAGTCCGAGGCGAGCGCGACGCCGGCGGCGAGCGGCAGGTTGCCGCCGACGATGCCGTAGCCGCCGAGGAAGCGCCGTCGGCGTCGAAGAGGTGCATCGAGCCGCCGCGACCGCGCGAGAGCCGTCCTCGCGGCCGAACAGCTCGGCCATCACGGCCTTCGGATCGGTGCCGCGCGCGAGCGCCTGGCCGTGCTCGCGGTAGGTCGACATCAGGTAGTCCGTCGTCGCGCAGCGCCGGGTGGCGCCGACGACCGTCGCCTCCTCGCCGATGCGAGGTGGAGGAAGCCGCCGATCTTCGCCTTCAGTACATCTCCCCGCGCGCTCCTCGAAGCGGCGGATCAGCTCATCTTGCGCGAGCAGCTCGTCGGGTCGCGGCAGTCGGGGCGGCTCGGCCGACCTTCCCGGGCTCCTCGAGCCTGCTCGACCTGTCCGCCGCATCGCGGCCGCCTCCTCGAGCCGGTCGTCTCCCCAGAAGACCTCGTCGCCCACGACCACGCTCGGCACCCCGACGACCCCGAGCCTCGTCGCCTCCTCCGTCGCCTGCTTCAAGCGCTCCTTCACACCTGGGTCTCGACCCCTTGAGCACGGCGTTGGGATGGAGCTCGCAGGCGGCCGCGGCGAGGAGGACGTTGTCGGGCTCGCGAGGTCGCGGCCGCCGCGAAGCCTGGCGGAAGGCGGCGAGCGAGAAGGAGACCGTGCGCCGCCTGCAGGGCGAAGGTCGCCGCCCGCATCGCGAGAAGCGTGTTGCCCGGCCACGGGTCGGGCCAGCGGATCGGCGGGAGGCCGTGCTCGGCGGCACGGCGCTCGACCTCGGCCATCCCTCGCGCGCGCGTCGGCGTCGCCCCACGACCGCGACCGCTGCTTGAAGAGACCGCCAAGCAGGATCGGCTGCCACGCCCCGGAGGCTCGTGCAGACGCACCATTGATCCGCTCCGCCGCCAGGTAGGCGTAAGGCGAGCCAAGGTCGTAATAGAAGATCGGCCGAGTCCGCCGGCATCGGCTGAAGCCTACGGTCCGCTGACCACCACGCGGGTGACCGGCGAACGACCGGTGTCGAATGGGTCTACCGCCCTCGGCGGGAAGCAGTACGCGCAGGCGGTAGGGCACGCGTCCGCGCGTGTGCCCCCCCGAAGCGATAGTCGAAGTGCCACCGACCCGTTTCGCCGGCGCGAGTGGTCGAGAAGGTGCGGAAACGCCCCCGGAAGTAGGCCTGAACCTCGACCAGCTTCCCGACGGGCGGAAGCGGGCGGGTGGCCACCCGCCCGCTGAGGCGAACGGACTGTCCGTTGCGAAGCCGCTTCGGCTGCGCCCTGATGGAGCTCCGGCCGGGGACATGGAGCTCGAAGTCCCCCCGGATGCCGCTCGGATCTGGCGCAGAGCCGGAGTAGCGGAACCGCAGGACCTT